>CAZPFB010000143.1:0-12101 GCA_964585735.1 uncultured Leptospiraceae bacterium | reverse complement strand
TCCGGAGCGGTGCGCGGCCCAACCAGAAGGACAGGTACGGCAGGACTCCGCTCGCCCTGACATCATCACCGCGTGTGACCCGCCGTCTCATCCAAGCGGGCGCAGATCCAAACCTTGCTGTGAGCCTGGAGTACCCGCTGCGCAAGGAATACCCGAATCCCGGCGACGGCGGAGCGCTGGAATGGGCGATTGTGGCTCATAACCCCGAGCAGGCGGCGTACCTACTCAGCCGCCTGCGCTCATCGTCAGAAATTCCGCCGCTGGCAATGCACCTGGCGGCTGCCGGACGCCAGTACACCATCCTCGAAGAGCTCCTTTCGGCAGGCGCAGATCCAAACTATCAGGACACCGCGGGGCGCACTCCGCTCCACTATGCGGTGCTGACCAGTCGGCCGGATGCGATCGGGCTCTTGTTGCGACATGGCGCAAACCCGGGACTGGCGGATGGCAAGGGGATCCGGCCGGAGCAACTCTGCGCAAAGGCGTCGCGCGACTTCATCAACGAAGGCGGCCTGGGAGGAGAGAGCCGCTGGCTGCCCCACGAGTTTCTGTGCGCGCACATGCACGAGTTGCTGACGCGCGCGCTGAGCCGCGCCACGCCACGATGAAGTGCAGGTGAAGTGCACTCTTGATTCTTCACGCAAAAACTGCCGGCCAAGGGAACAGCCGACCACAGGTTTTCGTGCCCGGCTTCAGGGTCGAAAATTTCTTGCCTGCTTCATTTCGGGAGCATTTCAGAGGCGGCACGTTCGCTTTTCGGGGGCTTTGAAGTCCGCTGCCGGTAATTTGCAGTTATGTCGCGGCGGGAAACCGGGTGGCAAGCAGTGCGTGAACGACGTTCAACTTCCTTGAAGATGGAGCGGCTGCGCCTCCTTCATCCCGGCCAGCGCCATGTTTCGCAAACTGGGAGTGCCCGTCGCCGGAGGCGCGCTGTCTGTGAGCGTGTTCCAGATGCAACCATCCGATGTAGTCATCCTCGGATCTGATGGTCGTGACGACATCATCATGGGCGATGGGGAAGCCAGGGTCGTCAACCAGGACGAAGAAGCGTTTCTGCGACACGTCGAGCAGGGACGGGGCGCCCTCCATGCGATGGTGCGTTCCCTGATGGCCAGCGGCGAACTCATGGATGACCTGTCGCTGATGCGGCTCGTGTATCGCGAAGACGCACCTTCGCCTCCGGGCCGCAGCCAAGAGTTGGTGCGATTCTTGAGGCAGTGCGCTCTCGCCCTGCGGGCGGGAAAACTCGACGAGGCGGAGGTTTTTGCTGGAACGGGCACACGCGGTGGACCCCGAAGATCCCCTCGTTTGGAAGCATCGGGCACGCCTTGCCTTTCGGCGCGGGGAACTCGGCCAGGCGGGCGAAGCTGCGCTCGTCTTCCTGCGCAGCCATCCCGCGGACAACCGCTCCCTCTATGCCGCGGCGTATTGCCTGCGGAAGACGGGCGATTATGTCAGGGCCGCAGAGTTGGGCGAGCGCCTGCGGATCCGGGAGCCCGGGAACATCAGGAATCTCCGGAACCTTGCACATCCTTCGTGAAGTTGCCTCGTAGCTATTGCCACCGGGCCAAAAAGCCGGCCCGCCTCCACGCGCCCCCGCCGCGCCTACCCATCTCGGACGCTACAGCGCCGCGCCGCAGAACTTGCAGTGCCGCGCATCCGGGTCGTGTCCCTGCGCCGCGCAGGCCGGACAACTCTGCCCGGTCACTTCCCGTCGCTGAGCCTGAGCCAACTCCACGGAGACGATCCCCGTGGGCACCGCGATGATTCCGTAGCCCATGATCATGAGTAGGGACGCGAGCGCCTGACCGAGCGCGGTCTTGGGCGCAATGTCTCCGTAGCCGACCGTGGTCAGCGTCACGATGGCCCAGTACATGCTGCGCGGGATGCTGGTGAAGCCGGATTCACGCCCTTCCACCAAGTACATGACAGCGCCCATGATGCAGACGATCGTCAGGACCGATCCGAGGAATACCGTGATCTTCGGCAGGGACTGGCGCAGAGCCAGCAGCAGTACGCGCGACTCCGAGACGAATCGCGTCAGCTTCAGGATGCGAAAGATCCGCAGCAGACGAAAGATCCGCACGATGAGCAGGTAGTGACCGGCCGGAAAAAAGAGGCTGATGTACGTGGGGAGAGTGGAAAGCAGGTCGATGATGCCGAAGAAGCTGACCGCATAGCGCCACGGCCGCCGCACGCTGCTCAGGCGCAGCATGTACTCCACCGTAAAGAGGATCGTGAAGGTCCACTCCAGCCGACTCAGGAGCACTCGGTGCGACTGGTGCATCTCCTCGACGCTGTCGAGCATGACGACGATCACGCTGGCCACGACCGAAACGATGACGGCAATGTCGAACGCGAGGCCCGCCTTCGTGTCCGACTCGAAGATGATCTCGTGCAGCCGCATGCGCCAACGAGGCCAATGTCCCGGCTCTTCGGCCTTCAGTCTGTGGGAGACGGGGGTCATGCCAGGTCCGGCTTCAGCCGACCACGCGGTGCGCCTCGCGGAGCTCCACCGAGACGAGTTTGCTCACGCCCGGCTCCTCCTGAGTCACGCCGAACAGACCGTTGGCCTGAGCCATCGTGAGCTTGTTGTGCGTGATCACCAAGAACTGCGAGCGCTGCGCGAAACCGGACAGCATTCTC
Source organism: uncultured Leptospiraceae bacterium (assembly GCA_964585735.1). Taxonomy (GTDB): domain Bacteria; phylum Spirochaetota; class Leptospiria; order Leptospirales; family Leptonemataceae; genus CAZPFB01. The sequence continues at coordinate 9,455 of CAZPFB010000143.1, read as the reverse complement.
AGGAAGCGGCCAACGTTGTTGTCGTCCAGCGGCGCGTCGATCTCGTCCAGAAAACAGAACGGCGACGGACGGACGAGGTACGTGGCGAACATCAGCGCAATGGCGGTCATGTTCTGTTCTCCGCCCGAGAGCAACGACAGCGACGTGTTCTTCTTCCCGGCGGGCTGCACCATGATCTCCACGCCACTCCCGAGGGGATCCTCGGGGTCCGAAAGCGTGAGGCTGGCATTCCCGCCACCGAACAGAGTTTGAAACACCTGGCTGAAATTGTTTTGAATGCTCTGGAAGGTCGTGGTGAAGAGCTCCTTGGACTTCTCGTCGATTTCGCCCACAATACGCAGGATGTTGGCGCGCGCCCTTTCCACATCCGCTTTCTGTTCCTGAATCTCGTCGAACGCTTCCTGTGCGCGGGACAGCTCCTCGATGGCGAGCGGGTTGAACTGCCCGAGGTCCTGAATCTGCGCCTTCAAATTGCGGAACTGCGTTTCCTCGGCGTTGCGATCCAGCTTGAGCGAAGCGCATTCCCCCGCGAGTTCTCCCGGGCTCACCTGGAAGTCATTGTAGAGGTCTTCTTCGAGGGAGTTGAGCGCCACCTGGATACTCTCGGCGCGGCGCTCCTGTTCGCTGATCTCGGGCAGGATACCTTCGATGCTCTCCCGGTCCTTGCGCGAGTTCTCCCGGTGGCGGTTGATCTCCGCCCGCGTCTGCTCGACCTGGGTGCGGATCTCTTCGATCTCGCGAGTCTGGCGCACATTCTGCTGTTCGAGCTCCTGCAATCGAGTTCGCAACTCCTCACCCTCTCTTCCGAGATCCTCCATGGCGCGACGGTTCAGGTCGCTTTCCTCTCCATAGTACTTCAACCGGTCCTCGGACTCGCGCAACTGGGCGTCGATGGTCTCCCGCGCTTCGAGAGAGGAATCCCGCCGAACCTCCGAGTCCCGAATCTGCAGATCCAGTTCGACCTTGCGATTGCGCTGCTTCTCCATGTCCGCCACGATCAGCTTGCGTTGTTCGTAGAGGCGGGCATTCTCATTCTGTAAAGAATCCCTTCGTACGCGCAGAGCGTCCATGCGGCGGTCCAGGTCTTCCTTCTTGGCCAACAGACCGGTGCGACCGAAGAGGAACGCCCGGAAACTTTCGTCCAACTCCTGGTACTGCGCGAAATCACTCGCCGTGGCCGAGAGCTCCAGTTTCCCCAGAGTGTAGGCGGCCTTCTGGAGATCCGAGGACTTCAGGGCGGATAGGGCCTCTGCCACGAGGCGCCCGCCGTCTTCCAACTGCTGAATGATCCCCGCGCGCAGCGACTCACGACGGTCTTCGCTGCGCACGAGCTCCTGCTTGTGGTGCTCGAGTTCTTCTATCAGCACGCGGGCCGTGGTCTTGAGTTCTTCGAGCAGTTGTTCGTGGTCCTTCTCCAGGCGTGACAATTCCGCATTGTTCTTCTCTTCCGTGGCGCGGCTCGTTTCGAGGTCGGCGCGCGCCTTTTCGACGGCTTCTTCCAAGCGGATGGAACCTTCCCGGAGCGTGCGCAACTCCGTGTCCAGATCCAGCTCCAGTTGCATGGACTGTTCGAGGCGCTTTTTGACGTCGCGGTGCAGGCCTTCCTCCGACTTGCTGCGGCGGATGAGGTTTTCGAGTTTGCCCGCGCGTTCCCGTTTCTCCAGTTCGACGCGACTCAGGTTCTTTCGCAGAGAATCCATCGAGGCGAGCGCCTGGTGGTAGTCCCGATCCAGACGGTGCATCTCTTCGATGCGCCGCGTGCTCTCTCCTTCCTTCTCTTCGGCCAGTCGCTCGTTTTCGGAGATGTGGCGGAAGATCTCGTCCCGCCTGGCGAGCAGACCGCCCAGTTTCTCCTCCACCTTCTTCTGGCGATCCGCAAGCTCGACGTGCTTGAGGTAGCGCAGCCGTCGGTCGTGCCCGTCCAAGCGCTCCTTGAGTTCGAGGTAGCTGCGCGTCTTTTCGGCCTGACGTTCCAGATTGCGAAGTTCGCCCTCTTTGCTCTTGAGGATGTCCGAAAGGCGCAGCAAGTTCTGGTCCGTGTCCGCGAGGCGCGCCATCGTCTCCTTGCGCTCGGCTTTGAAGCGGGACACGCCCGCGGCCTCGTCGAAAAGGGTCCGGCGCTCTTCGGGAGCGGCACGCAGAATCTCCGACATGCGGCCCTGCTCCATGATCGAGTAGGCGGCTTTGCCGATGCCCGTATCCATGAAGATCTTCTCGATTTCGCGACGCGTGGTGCGACGACCGTTCAGGAGGTACTCGCTGCCGGTATTGAGGTAGATCCGACGCGCCACGCTCACTTCGGCGCCTTCGATTTCGAGCACGCCGTCCCTGTTGTCGAAGACCATCTCGACTTCCGCCATCCCGGACTGCTTGCGATATTCCGAGCCCAGGAAGATCACGTCCTCCATGCTCTTGCCCCGCAACGCCTTGCCCGACTTTTCGCCGAGCACCCAGCGTACCGCGTCGAGAATGTTGGACTTGCCGCAGCCGTTGGGACCGACGACGGCAGTGATGCCTTCGCCGGTTTCGATCAGCGTTTCGTCCGCAAAGGACTTGAAGCCGACCATGCGAATCTTCTTGAGTTTCATCCCGGGACCCCGATGAGAACAGCGACGTTCGCCTCGGGAGGCCGTCGCCGCATTATGTCGTATTTGTGCATTCCAGCTTTCGCCTCCCCCGGCGAAACGTCGCGCACTTTTTTGGGTCCTGCGCGAAGGCGGGCAGCGTGAGCGAAGGTGGCGAAAACGACCGGCTGGCGGCGTCCGCGCCGGGCGAAACCGCGGGCAGCGGACCCGACTTTTCGCCGGGCAAGCCCTACCTGAACCTTTACGCGAGCGGCGACGCCGGTCCTTTTTCCGTAGTGAGTCCCGGTGGGATTGGCCTGCCCGTGCGCCGCTCGGAAGCGGCGGGTGGCGCTCCGGTGGAACTCGCTTCGCGGCGGAACCCCGAGCGAGAAGCCCAGCGCGCGCTCGAAGCCGCGCGCATCCGCCCCGGCGACGTGGTCGTCGTTTTGGGCGCGGCCAGTCCCGCGCTACTTCTTGCGCTCGATACGCGCCTGCGCGAAGGACAACTGGCGCTCGTCGTCGATCCTTCGTTCGAGTTGGGGTGCGCGCTCGTACAGGGTTCTCCCGAAACGCGGCTCTTCCTTTCGCGACCGGGACGGCATCTGTTCTGCGGTCCGCGACTGATCGACTCGCTGTGGTCCTACCTGGAGTCACTGCCGACGGACGGCTTTTCTGGCGTGCGCTTCGTTGCGCATCCGCCTTCGCTGCGCCGCGATGGCGAATTCTTCTCGGAAGTGCAGGAGCGTATTCGCCAGATCCTGCGCGCCAAACTCTCCGACCTGCTCACGAGATTCGAGTTCGAACGCAACTGGATCCGCAATATCATCGTGAACTCCATGCGCCTGCCGCGCGCTGTGGCGGGTCCGGCCGCGGTGAACCACTACCGCGGGCGCCTCCAGGGAAGGCCCGCCGTGCTGGTCGCTGCGGGGCCGTCCTTGCGCGAAAGCCTGCCGCTCTTACGGGAACTGCGCAAACGCGCCTTCGTCCTCGCCTGCGACACCGCCTTCAAGGTTCTGGCCAACGGCAATGTCCTGCCGCACGCCGTCATCACGCTCGACGCCCAGAAGCACACGCTCTTCCATTTCCTTGGCGAACCATCCCTCTCCGAGGTCGTCGTGTTCGCCGACCTGGTCGTGCACCCTCTGATTCTGAGGAGCATTGCCCCGCGGGGGGTGGTGTTTTCGACCACCGCCCGCCACGGCGTGCAGCCCGACGGGACCACCACGCGCGAGACCACGCCTGGCAGTGCGTACGCGGAAGCCATCGTCGGTCCCGTCGGGGACGTCCAATCGGGTGGTTCGGTCGCCACCTCCGGCTTCGACCTGCTGCGTCTGCTGGGAGCAGGGCAGATACTGCTGCTCGGTCAGGACCTGGCCTACACCGGTCGGGAGATCCACTCCACGGGCACCCACCACAACGAACGTTGGCTCACTTCGCTTTCGCGAACCAAAACCCTCGAGCACATCAACGAGGCGGTCATGCGGAAACGCCGGCTCGTCTCGGTCGAGGCGATTGGCGGCGGCCAGGAGCCTTCCGATTATGTTCTGTCGCTGTATCGCCACTGGTTCGAAGACGCCATTCCCCGGGCGGGCGTGCCCGTCTGGAACCTGAGCGCGCGCGGCGCGCGGATTGCGGGCGCCGAGCGTCCCGAGAATCCGGGGGCCTTCGTTCAGGCACTGCCCCCCTTCCCGGATGCGGAGCGGTTGCTTTGGGAGGCGCCCGCGCTTCGGTCTTTCCAGCATGCCGAGACGCACGCTTTGTACGCGCGGCTGTTGTCCGTCGCGCGAACGACCGCGACGACCGAGGATCGCGAACGGTTCTTCACGGCGCATCCCGACCTGGAGGCCCTGCGCCGTCAGGCGCGGGCCTACGTGAAACGCAACCGCGCGCGACTGGATCAGGATCGGGCCCAGGCGGTGTTTCGTCGCTTCGAGGATCGAAGCCTGCGCGACCTGGAGCGGGGGCTACGACCCTACGTGATGCCCGGCAACTGACGGGCCCGTGCAGACGCGCCCGCCTGCCGACACACTTTGGTTGCCGATTTCAGACTCTGTTATCTTTTTTACTGGACGGAGGCACGCTTCGCTACCACCCTGGACTTGGAGGCCAACATGAAGACGATCGGAGAACTCGTGGCACAGTCACCGGCCCGTTCGCGGGTGTTCGAAAAGTACGGCATCGACTACTGCTGCGGCGGGAGAGCCACCCTCGAGGAAGCCTGTCGCGAGCGCGGCTTGGATGTCGGGGCGATTGAAGCGGAACTGGAGGGCCTCGGTCGAGACCGGGAGGAGATCGACTGGGGTCAGGCAAACAGCGCTGCTCTGGTGATCGCTCACATCGTGCAGCGGTATCATGAGCCCCTGCACGCAGAATTGAAACGGCTGGACGCTCTCGTGTCGCGCGTGGCGCGCGTTCATGGAAACGGGCATCCGGAGTTGCACCTTCTGCGGAACACCTGGCAGGCTCTGCGCAGCGACCTTGACCTACACCTGGCCAAAGAGGAGCAGGTTTTGTTTCCCTGGATTCAGGAATTGCAGTCATCTGTGGAGACCGGGCGGCAGGCTCCCCGGTCGCATGCCGGGTGCGGACCGTTCGAGCAAATGGAGGCCGAACATCGGGAAACCGCGGAGGCTCTGACACAGATGCGCACCATCACCGGCGGATACCTGGCTCCCGCGGATGCCTGCGGCAGCTTCCGCGCGCTGTACGATGGGTTGCGGGAATTCGAAGAGGAACTCCACAGACACATTCACCTCGAGAACTCCGTGCTTCATCCGATGTCCAGGAAACTGGTGGAGTCGGCGCGGCTCTCCTGAAACGGCGCGCCGTCGCGGGCCTGGTCCCTATCGCAAAGACCCAGGGTTACCTGCAAGGCTTTCTACGGATTTCATCAATTGCTGCATGATTCGTCACTGCTTGATGTTCGCATCATCCAACGATCGGCGCAACCGCGTCCCGTGCAGTTGACCCCACCCCGCAGACTGCCCTACATAGCCCTACACCAACATTATGAAGAAATAAGGCACGCCGAAGCCAAGTGGGCCCAAATAGTCCATTTTCTATACGGTTTAGCATGCATGCGCAAATTTTTGGTTTGACTAGGATGCCCGGCGGCCCCCGTCATGGGCAATGCAGTTGTCGCCCCCCCCCCCGCGCGTTCGCTACCGCCTGAAGCTGGCCGCGTTTTGCTCTGCAACCATCATCTGTCTGGTCGTGGGCATTTCTGCACAGGAACCCGATTCTCACACGCCCACGAGCTTCCTTCTGGACCGCAAGTCGCGCCTGGCGGCTGATTACGTCCTCGCGGTTCTCGGGCGGGGAGACGCAGCTGAGCTGACACCGGGAGTCAGAACGATCCACGCGCAGGTGCGGGCGGGCCAACACGAGGCGAATCTGGACGTGATCCGCGTCAACCTCACTGTTTTGATCTCCACGGCCGAATCCATGATCCGGGCGCAGGACAGCCCGGACAGGCCTGCGATTGCCGAAGAGAATATCTCCGCCGCCATCCAGACCGCAACTTCCGCGTTCGAACAGGAGGCATCCAGCCTCCCGAACGCCCAGATTGAGTCCGGCGAGGAGTACACCTATGTTCCGCCCGAGCATGACCAAGTCTATAACGAGGCCAAGAAAGACCTGCTGGAGGAAGCGTATGCAATGCTCGAAACGCTGGATGCGCGTCAGTAGCGCCTGCGTGGCGCTGCTGGCCGTGCAGTGCATCGCTGTGCTGGAATCCAATCGGGAGAAGGTCGCCAAGAGGGCGGCGGAGATGCCGGCTTTCGCGCTCGCGCAGCAATTCGCCGGAGGCCGGGTGAACGGGACGGACCCCGGACCACCGGGCTTCGGGGCCGGTGACTATGCCGCCGAGCTTGCGGCCCTGTGCAGTCCGTCGCCCTGCGTCTCACCGGAGAATGAGACGGACCCGGTACTCCAGTTGAGCCCGTCCGAGAAAACCGACCTGGCCGCCTATGCGCAGGCGCTTGCCGACCGGATTGCAGACGAAGGCAGACCGGCGCCCGACCCCAGCGACAGGGAAGCCATGGCCCTGTGGGAAAGGAGGCCGGAGCCAATCGTAGACACGCTGCGGTTTCAGGCCAAGATCTACCAGGAAGGCTTTGAGAATCTGACTCCGTACGCCTTCACGCGGCTTGTGCTCATCGATGTGCGCGAGGCGCCCATGGCCGCCCGGACGTACCGAAAATACGAGATAAAGCGGAAGCTTCAGCTGGCTCTGGAGCGCATCGTCCTACTGCGGGCGTTCCTATCCCTGAATGACCAAGAGCAGGTGATGGACGCGCGCTGGTTGGAGGCGGAATTGCAGGGAACCTACCAGATGAGGCGGACGCTTCTCGGTGAACTCCGGGCGCGCACCATCTGGGAGAACCGGCAGAATCCACAGAACGTGGCGGGAGGAACGGCGCAATGAAGCGCGAATCCTATAGTGTGGCACTCTCCATCAGCGCCATTGTGTTTATGGTCTGCGCTCAACCTCTATCGGCAGGGAAAGTCGAGGCCATCGTGTGCGCCATCACGAATTGCCTCGGAGGAGGTCCTAATCCCGCTCCGCCCAACGCCCCGCCCGAGGCCCCCGATCCACCGTCGCCGATCGGCTTTGATCCGGCGTTTGCCCTGCCGTCGGCGCCTGAGGAGGGGCTACCCGCGGCCACCCCTTTCGATCCCGACGCACACGCTTTCTCCATGATCGGAGACAGCAGGACGCATTTTGCTTATGGGGGTTTCCCTGTCCCGAATGATCTCACTCATTGGGAGCAGCACAAGCTCCTTGGCAAGTGGCGGACCGGTTGCAGCGGGAAGAGGGCCGACGGAAGGGACCGCATCGGAATCCACAATGCGGCCGTAGGCGGGACGACGGCGGAGGATTGGACCGCAAGGGTGATACCGGCTCTCAACAATCTGTCGAGTCGGGTGGTCGCCATGGTCGGGGGGAACGACCTCTGGCGCAAAAAGAGCCAATATGAGACCTACACCCTTTACCCGATCGCCGGTCAGCAGATCCGCCTTCAGGTGACGAGCGCTATCCACAAGGACGTCAAGAAGGTTGTCACGACCCTGGTAGCGAGCGGCAGAGAGGTCATCTACCAGCGCTATTTTTACACCAATCCGAGCGAGGGCGATTGGAGGTTTGACGCGGGCATCGACGACCTCAATGCCTTTGCCTACCAAGATTTTGGCCCGGAGGTGATTACCGTCAGGCCCGCCATGCCTTACATCTCCGGATGGCGTTCCAAGTGCTCTGTATTTGCCGTCCTGGGCTGGTGTCCGTTCTGTCTGAAGAACGTCAAGCTGTGCATAACTGTCCCCGAATGGAAATGGACGAAGCCGGAAGTGCGTGTCAACCCCACGCTGCCGGGTGTGTCATTCGCGCAGATCCGCAAGAGCATGCCCAGTTCGTGGTTCTTCGGCGGGTCTGACTTGGTCCATCTCAACAACTTCGGCTACCAGGCTCATGCGAACGACCTGCATTGGGCTCTCTCGGACAGGTGTTGGTGGTGAAGATGGGCGAGCAGGGAAAGCCGATGCTCCGGCGCGCGACTGCGGCGCTTGCGCTTTTGGTTGCCACGTCATTGATGCATTGCGTTCCGGTAGGTGATTGGCCGCCGAGAACGGAGGCGCAGCGCCGAAAGGACAAAAGGAACGCATGCGAAACGGCGGCCATCTGCCTCATCCTACTCAATGAAGAGATCCAGGCGGGCAAGCGGGCGTGCCTCGAGAAGAAACAGACCGATCCGTCGCGGAACTGCGAAGAGTACTCAATCTGGCCCGCGGGTGGCCATTGCGGGGGCGACTGTTACCTGATATTTTGAGGATCGGGCGTACGCCAACGATCTTCAGTGGGCGCTGGCCGAGACGTGCTGGCGGAAAGGTGCTGGTGGTGAGCGGTTCGTGGATCAGGTTGCTCATTGCCTGTTGCCTCGCCTTGACGCTGGGCTGGCTGGTGACGGGCTGTTACGATGGGGATGACAGGACGGAGGCGCAGCGCCGAAAGGATAAGAGGAACGATTGCGAAACGATGGCGATATGCATGGCGGTTGCCTACGCCCACGGGCAGGCGCGGCTTGCCGAGTGCCGCGACGAGCAAAAGGTAGATCCGACGAAAAAATGCAATGATCTTGGTTTACTCACCGGCATCGCCATGTGTCCCACCAGTGGTTGCGTGCCGTATCTTTAGCATTGGTGTCATCTGCCGTGGGCTTTCGTTACCTCGACGAGGGGCCATCGTCTTTAACGGCCCGAGAGGTGCTGGTGGTGAGGGGATGGTGGATCAGGTTGCTCAGCGCCTGTTGCCTCGCGTTGATGCTGAGCTGCCTGGTGACGGGCTGCTACGATGGGGATGAACCGCCGAGAACGGAGGCGCAGCGCAGAAAGGACAAAAGGAACGCGTGCGAGGCCGCGCTCGCTTGTATGGGCATTGTGAGCAGGATGGTTCAGGAAGAGCGGGAGGCGTGCGTGCGCGAGAAACAGACGAATCCGAAAAAGACCTGCCCCGGAAGCGATGCCGTCCTCATGGCGCCGGTGGCGTTGTGCGGGGGCGATTGCTACTTGATATTCTGACCTGAGATGAAAGCGTACCTCGGGACAAGTTCCGCGCTTTGGGGCCTCACACTCGCACCGGAGGGTCGCTGGAGGGAGATCCTCTTCTGTGTGGCAACGTCGCTTGCAGCGGGGCTTTCGGCGTATCTTGCCTTTCCGCCGCAGTCGCTTTGGCCGTTCTCTCTGCTGACACCCCTTCTGGTCATCGAGACCGCTTACCGTTACCGAAGCCGGTCGGCGGTCGCGTGGTTGGCCGGATTCGGCATGGGAATGGTGTCAGCCTGCTTCCTGGTCCATTGGCTCGTCGAGTCGATGATGCGCTTTTCTGGAATGGACCCA
>CAZPFB010000142.1:0-12184 GCA_964585735.1 uncultured Leptospiraceae bacterium | reverse complement strand
AACGTCCCCGTCAGCTGATTAGTGATTGCCCGGCCATGAAGATCCCAGAAGCCCCGCACGCGTTCAGCGGGGATTCAAAAACAGCGAAGCAGGCGTCTCCCATGAATTTGTCGATGTCTCCTCCAAACGAGTCGACGATACGAGCAATGCCCGCAAAGACCTCGTTGAGAAACGCGACGACATCTTCGATCGGCGAGTTCTCCGTGAATGCTGTGAAGCCCGCCACGTCCATGAAGAGGCACGTCAGCTCCATCTGCTCGATCGGTATCTGTATAGAACCACGCGCCGCATGAAGGTCGGCCCGTCGCCAGGTGCTCTGCGGAACGTACTGGCGAACGAGCTGTTGCAGTCTTTCGTTCTTCCCGTTGGTCAGCGTCAGCTCGTGATTCTTGCGGTTCAGTTCGTTGATGAGCGAGCGCACGCGCTCTTCGAGTTGCGCGGCCGCGGTCATGTCCTCCCCCACGCTGAGGATTCGCTTCCCATGGCTGGCATGGTCGTAGACGCGGGCCGACCAGCGCACGGAGCGCGACGTGTGATCCGGAAGAGAGACGGTCGTCGTGAAGACGTGCTCGGGTACGAGGCCGCTGCGAATGGTGGATTCGTAGATCTCGCGCACGCCCATGGCGTAGTCCGAGTCCGGGTAGAGCGATTCCACGAGGCAGCGGCCGACCAGACCGGCCGCCGTCTTTCCGAGTAATCGTTCGGCGGCGCGGTTCATATAGGTGACTTCGAGGTCGGTCGTGGTCTCCACTATGGCCGCGGAAGCATTTTCGAGCATGCTTTCGTAGTGGTGACGCTCCGCCTCGCGGGCCCGTTCCAGCGTGTGGTTGGCCAGTGCGAGCCGGCGGACGTGCAGAGCGTGAAGCAGCGAACGGTGGACCGCCGCGGGAACCGGCGGGTCGCTGAGGCAGTCCAGCACTCCGGCGCGCATGCTTTCCCGAATCGTTTCAGCCGACGAGTCCCGGGCGATGGCAATGATCTGTACAGCCGGTTCGTTCCCGCGCAGCAGGCTCACGAACTCTGCGAAAGCCACGTCCGCGTCGGGCAGAGGGAAGGCGCAGAAGAGAACGCTGCAACGACCACCGCTGCGGAAGTAGTGACCGGTCGTTGCGAGGTCCGAGAAACCCGCGCAGTGCATGTCGCGCTCTCGGGCCGTGTCGAGGACCGCCGCGCGCACCGCCAGCGACGGATGCACAACCAGAACTGCGCACTCCACTCCGGGGCGCGCCAGTGTACCTTCCGGGCGCGCGTGGTTCGCGGCCTCGCCACATGTGTCGACAGCGATCACGCCGGGCGCGGCCGGCGGAAATTCCGCCAGGATTGTTTCGAGCATCCACGGAAGAGTATCTCATTCCCCCCGTGCAGGCAATGCGTACGGTTTCGGGTTGTGACCGTACCGCTACGGACCGCCCGTTCAGGACGCGCGCACACCGAGGTGTTTGGCGAGTATTGCCCGCAGGCCGGCCATGCTGACGGGTTTGCTGATATAGTCGTGCATGCCTTTGGCAATGCACATCTCGCGGATGCCGGGCCCCGTGTCCGCGGTGAGGGCCAGGAACAGCGGATCGTCGGCGGGCCGGGACCGGGCGCGCATGGCGCGAACGACCTGGAAGCCGTCGATATCGGGGAGATGCAGATCCAAGAAGACGATATCCGGCCGCGTCTCCTCGAAGGCGCGCACCGCCTCGTTCCCGGTGGCCACGGCGGTGAGGGTGCCGTATCCTTCGCGCTCCAGCAGATGCGCGACCAGCTTTCGGTTGATGGGATTATCTTCTACTAAGAGCATGCGCTTGTTGCGGATGGCGTGCTCGGCCGTGGGCCACAGCGGTGGCGTTTCGTTTTGCGCGCAAAGCGCGCAGGCCTGCCCGAAGCGCTTTCCGTGAAGCCAGAGTTCGCAGGGTGTCACCTGGAGCAGCCAACGAAATGTGGTGCCCGTTTCGGGCGCGCTGTAAACCTCGATCCGGCCGCCGAGAAGGTGGACCAGACGTTTCACGAGCGATAGACCGAGTCCTGTGCCGGCGAAGCGAGGATGCGGCAGGTCGCCCGCCTGAAAGAAGGGCTCGAACATCTGCGCCTGTTTTTCGGTGGGAATGCCGGGGCCCGTATCCTGCACCTCGATGGAAAGCAGCCGGTCGGCCAGGCTCTGCCACGAGGCACGCAACTGGATACTGCCGCGCTCGGTCACCTTGAACGCGTTCGAGAGCAGGTTGAGGAGAACCTGGCGCACGCGAACTGCATCTCCCCACACGTGGTTCGGAATGTCCGCGGCCACCTGGATGCTCGTTTCCACGAAAGGCCGTCCGTAGGACTGGCGGCAGGCGCTGATGGCAGTCGTGAACATCTCGCGCAGGTTGAAGCGGGTTCGTCGCGTGTGCCCCGCGCCCGCTTCGAGTGTTGTAAGCGTCAGAATGTCGTTCACCACGTTGAGCAGGTGCTCGGAGGAGTTCTTGATGATGTGGACCATCTCCGCCTGAAGGGCGGATTCTTCCGTGGACTCGATGAGACTGGCGGCGGCCACAATCGAAGTCAGCGGCGTGCGCAGTTCGTGGTTCATGATGGCCAGAAATTCGCCCTTGGCATGATTGGCGGCCTCCGCCTGGCGTTTGGCTTCTTCCAGCGCCTGCTGGTTGCGTCGCGTTTCGGTCACGTCGATCCCGCAGAAGATAGCATGTTGTATGCGGCCGTCCGATGCTCGGGCAACCGTGGTGGTCCAGGAGATGAGCCGCCGTTCGCCACCTTCCCGAATGCAGTGGGCTTCCAACTGCGCGGTCCGTCCGCTGCGGAGCAGTTCCACGAAGAGCCGTCGCGCGTCGTGTTGTTCGTCGGGGGGGAGCGCGCGTCTCCAAAACTGCGGCTCAGCCAGCTCGGAAGCGAGCAGCCCCGTAAGTTCTTCGGCGGCCCGATTCACGCGTACGATGCGACCGGCCCTGTCCATCACGACCACCGGCGTTCCCAGGCCTTCCAGGACTGCGTCCGTGAAGTTGCGCTCTTCGAGTAGCCCGCTGGTGGAGCGCGTGGCGGCATCCTCCAAGTTCTGGGACAACGCGATCAGTTCTTCTTCGGCAGCGTAGAGTTCCGTTACATCTTGGACGATACCGACGCTGCGGCCCGAGCGGTCTTTCGTGCCGGCAATCATCCTGGAGCGGCTGTTCATGTGTCGCACATGACCGCCCGGAAGCACGAGTCGGATCGTCAGGTCGTGCGTCCGGCCCGACCGAACGGCGTGGTAGGCCTGTCGGAACTTACCGCGGTCTTCGCGGTGGACGCGTCGCAGCAGGTTGCGGGCGCTCGGATGCTCGCGCGGGCCCAGCCGGAGAAGCTCCTTGAGTTGCGGGGACCAATGGAGGGCGCCGGTCGAGTATTCCAAGCTCCAAGAGCCCAGAAGGGCCACCGCCTGGGCTTCGAGAAGGTGATCGGTGTCGAGGTCGCTCCGCTTTAGGTGGTCATCCGACATGGGCTCAGGTGAGGATGCGCGACCGCGTCCCCGAGTCCTGACTAGACGCCTGGAACCGAAAACGATTCAACCAGAAAAGGGCGACTCCTGTTAGCGTTTTCGCAAAAGGCGGGCGCCAGCTTTTATCCTCCCGAGTCCACCTGGGCCAGCCGAGCCAGCACACTCCCCACCTCCCACATTTGCTCTTGACGCCGGGCCCCATTTTCAGCATCCTGCCCAAGCAGTCCTCTGCGGAGCAGGTCGATGAAAACAGGAATTCACCCCGAATACAAAGAAGCCACCATCCGGTGTTCCTGTGGCGCTGCCTACAAGACCCGCTCCACCCGCGGGGACATGCAGGTGGAGATTTGCTCCAACTGCCACCCGTTCTACACCGGCACGCAGAAGCTGGTGGATACGGCGGGTCGCGTCGACCGCTTCAAGAAAAAGTACAAGATGAAGTAGGCGACCCGGTCCGGCCGGGGGTCTCGACAGGCAACGTCGTGTCCGATGGAGATGCCCGGCCGCGTGTGCAGGGGCCCCAACCTTTCGCCGCGCGCTACCAGGTCCGAGCGAGAAAGGCGAACTTGGTCCTGATTTCATCGGCCGCTGAGAGCGCGCGTGCCGCCAGCTTTCCCGGAATAGCGGCGCATTCGCCCTATTCCAAAGGCAATCCAGCGGACGTTCCATGACCGCAGTCTTTCCGGGGACGGCGCTCGCATCATCCGGGGCCAGGGTGTGGGTGCGCCCCTCCATGACCCTGTCTTTCATGAACAATCCGGGTCAAGGTCGGTCCCGCCGGAACTCCGCCGCGGGTTTTGCACCGAAGTAGCTCTCATAGAGACTCTCGTCGTAGTGGATGTAATACACGTTCTGGTCCACGAATCCGGTCCCGCGCTCCTCGACGCCGCGCCAGGCTTCCAGCTCCTGCCGCGCCACGAACAAAGCAGTCGATTGATCCTTGCGGCCTTTGCGTTTGCTCACGAAATCTTCCAGCAGCGCCAAGTGTGCCCGCGCCCACTCGCGCACGGCTTCCGGTCCCGCTTCTGTCGATCGCTTCTCCAGCTCCCGTTCCACCGCGGAGAGTTTCTTTCCGTACTCTTCAGCACGCAGCAGTTCCCTGTTGAGCGCGGGGACCGAGCGGTTCCCCCAGCGGTCGTACATGTCGAGATTGAGGAGCTTCTCTGCGAGCCGGCGACGCTTGCGCAGCAGGCGCTCCAATGCCCGCGCCCCACGCCCGCAGGCGCTTCCTTTCTTCCTGGCCTTCACCTCGCCTTACCCCTTCATCTGCTTGCGCTGTGTAAACGGCGACGAACCATGTCGCCCATGGCTTCCTTCTGGAAACGCTGGTTCGGTCGCGCGCGGCCGGCCGAAGCGGCGCCTACAGTGGCCCCGGCGGCAGAGCGTCTGCACGAAGCCATAGACGCCGTGCGTGCCAGGCTCAAGCAGTTTCTGGTCACGCGTTCGGTGACCACGGGCATGCTCCGCCAGGAGAAGAACTGGTCCGTGCAGCGAACCAACGTCGGCCTCTTTCGCCTCGAAGCCGAGGGCCTTTCGGTGCTCATCAACACTGAACCGTTCCTCGTCGAAAAGGACGGAAAGCTCCAGGGGCTCATCCGCATGGGGGAGGCCGACCTGTGTCGCGCCATTGCTTCCGGGCGGGGGCCGGCAGACTTCTTCCGCCTGGCAGAAGGGCTGTCGCAGCAGAGTTCGGAGCAACTGCGCGCGCGTTACCCGGAGGCCGTCTCCGAAAACGAAGTTCTGCCGCCGCTCGGACAACTGCTCGGCTGGAGCGACTTCGACATCCAGCAACTCACCGGTCGCGTTCCGCCCAATACGCTCGCGCACGTGCTCGTGCACTCGGCTTCTGCTGTGGAGTCGCTCTTGCTCGGCAACCTGTCCGCGCGCAAGATGGAGCTCCTGATCTCCGAGCTCGAAGCGCTTGCGCAGCCGGGTTCTCGCCGGGAGATGAATCCGCACACGCGCCTGCGCGGGCTGACCGAGTTCGAGCCGGCGCTCCGGGAGTTCCGACTCGTGATGCGTGAAATCGGTCGAGAGCGAGCGTACGCGCACCTGCGCGACGAGGCGCACCCTTCGACCGGCGGGGCAGCCGACCGCGGAGGCGACCGGCGACCTTCCCCGGGCGCAAGAATCCGTTGACGCCCCGGGTCCCGAATCGAAGTCTCCGCACGAGGCACACCGCTTGTCCAAGGAATCGCCAACACTCACCCGACCCGGCACGGAATACCGGCCCGAGTTTTTTGCGGCCGCGCGCGAAGGCATTGCGCGCCTCGGAGCCAACATCCGCTCGGTGATCACCATCGAGCCCGCCAAACTCGAGTACATCATGGCGGCCAAGCTGGCGGGCGGCCACGTCATACTGGCCGACGAGCACGGCGTGGGGAAGACCTCGCTTGCCAAAGCACTGGCGGGCTCCATCGGCTGGGACCACAGCAAGACCACGCACGAAGGCGTGAAGCTGGATCCTTTCAATCGCGTGCAGTGTACCGTGGACCTCCTGCCTCAGGACATCCTCGGCTTCAATCGTATGGAATTGCATACGAATCAGCAGGTGTTTGTCCGCGGTCCGATCTTTGCGCACTTCGTCCTCTGCGACGAGATCAACCTGCTCACGCCCAAGACCCAGGGAAGCTTCCTGCAGGCCATGGAGGAACGCATCGTGACCGTGGAGGGTCGCAGCTACCGGCTGCCCGAACCGTTCTTCATCATCGCCACCATGAACCTGCGCGGCGCGCACCTGTTTCCGCTGCCGGCGCCGCAGTTGGACCGCTTCATGATCCGCATTTCGCTGGGCTACCCCGCGCAGGAGCAGGAACTCGACATCATCCTGAAACACGGTCGCGAAGACGCTTGGAGTGGCTTCACGCACGTCGTAGACGCCGGTGAGCTGACCGCCTGGCAGAAGCTGGTGGATGGTGTGAGCCTGCACCGGGACGTGGCCGAGTACATCGTGCGCCTGATCCGTAAGACGCGTGAGTTCCCCGGTATCGTTTCGGGCGCAAGCCCCCGCGCGGGTATCAAGCTTTCGCGGCTCGTGCGCGCTCTCGCTCTGGTGCGCGGCCGGGACTTTGCTGACGTGGATCTGACGAAGGAACTGGCGGTGCCGGTGCTTGCGCATCGCATCGAACTCGAGGATCCTTCCGGGGATCCGACCGCGGTCGTTCGCGCTTTGGTCAAAGAACTGCGCGTGTAGGCGGTTTGTGCGCGCGCTCTCCCGGCTGTACCCGCTCACCCTCTCCGGCACGCTACTGTGCGCGGTCGGTGTCTACCTGCTTGCCGAGGCGTACACGTCAGGGAATGCTTACGCGTTGACATTCGGCGGCGGCGGCCTCCTGCTACTGCTGGTCCTTGCCGTTGCCGGTCGCCTGATTGCCTTTCGTCTGGCCACCCGCGACGTCACCTGGGACGCGGGCCAGGCGCTTGTGGCGCGCGCGGCGTGCGAACACTTCGTGAAAGTGGGCCCGATCTTCCTGCCGCCGTTCTTCCGATTGCACGCGCGTGTGGTTGGTCGCCTGGAGGTGGGAAGGGACTGCTATCTGCACGTCTCCACCGAGAGCTCGTCGGGGCGCAGCGGCGTCGTGGCCATTCCGCTCGAATTCCCGCTGCCCGGCGAACTCCAGGCTGGCGCGCGGCTGTACATCTGTGACGTCTTCGGACTCATCCGCGCCGAGGCACTCGAACTACCGCAGCGCAACTGGATCGTCAGGCCGCCGCCGTTTCCCATGAACGCGCCGGATCGATTCGTTTCCCAGATGCGGGACGAAAGCGTGAGTCGCCGCACGACCGGAGACGAAGAGAAGTACTACATGCGCCAGTACATCCCCGGCGATCGCTTAAAGGATGTGAACTGGAAGGCCTCCGTCCGCGCGAGCGAACTCATCACGCGGATTTCCCCCGAGTCGCCGGAGCAATCACAGACCTTTCTCGTGGAGCTCAGGCCCTACACGCTCCTCGAACACGATGACGCCGTTTCGCTTTTGCATTTGAGCTACGCGCGCAGTTGGCTCTACTCTTTCGTGAGGGCCGTGCACCTTGCCAGACCGCGCGCGGAGTTCCGTGTGCTCCTGGGGCAGACGGAATTGATGGTTCGGGGCGCGGCCGACCTGGACGCGCTTGCGGGTGCGCTCGGATCGGTTCGCTTCGGGCCGCCCTTTGGCGCGCCGCAGCGGAGGCTGCCCATCTCGCAGCGCTTCATTTTCACGACCCCTTACGACACGGAGCTGCCGCGCGCTTTGGCGTCCGGTCGCCCCGGCTTGCGCACGGTCGTCTTCCGCACGCGCTTTCCCGGTTCGGCCAAGCAGCCGCGCGTCGTACGCTTCTTTGCCAACCCCTCGGCCGACGTTCTGCCGGGCCGGTGGTATCTCCGTCGCCCAACACAGGTGCCTCTGGTGGCCGCCTCCGGCGTGGACCTCATCGAGGAGGCCTTGGAGGTGCGACGGTGGTGAGCCGCCATGCCCGCGGCGGGCTCAAAAACGGTGTTGCCCGCGTCCGCGCGTCTGGTTTCCCTTCGAATCGAAAGCCATGGTGAAGCTCTTCTGGTCGCGGTTGCTCCTGTTCCTGGTCGCCGCCGGGATTCCTCTATTCTATCCGGGCGTGGTCGTCGCGTACGATCGCGTTTCGCTCCTCACCTGGTTCGTGTACGTGCCGGTGATGATGGGCGCGGGTTTCTACGTCCGCCCGCCCCAGTGGCGACTGCGCACGATGCTCGTGTGGCCGGCCGCCATTGCCGCCCTGTTTTCGTTTTTTGCGGGCTGGAATCGCGACGGTTTCGTTCTCACGGGCGTGGGCCTCGGCGCTTGGATCCTCACCGCGCTCATCTTCTCCGGCGGCTACCGCGGCATCAGCCTCGCGGTGCTCGAAGCGTTTGCGCTCGGCGTCGTGTACTACCGGCTCCTGAGCTTCGCGCGCGCCTCCGAGGACGTGGCCCGCGCGGTCAGCTCCTGGTTGGTTCCGCTGGTGGTGCTGGCGGTCGCCGCATTTCTGCTGCACGGGCTGCTGTTGTACCTGGCGGCTTTCGGAAACAAGGATCCCGGCGCGCGCCGCCGCGAAGTACTCACGTTTGCGGCCGTGGCGCTGCCGCTGTGCGTGATACTCCTGCTGTTCCTGCCCGTCGACTTTGTGCGCAACGACGTCGTGCTCAATCAGCTCTTCGAGGAGCCCAAAGCGCGCGAGCTGCCTTCCACGGATGAGAGCGGTCATGACGATCGCGGGGGCGGCGGCAAGGGCGAAGAGCAGGACGAACGTAACGGTCTGCCGCTCGGCGGTCGCCGCACCACGGACCCCCGAACACCGGACGGTCGTACCGTGGACGAAGGCACGGACACCACCGTCCGCGAGATTCGCCCGGACGAGCACCGTACCGGTCGCGGCACGCCGCGCTACGGCGGTGAAGCCACCGACAATCCCGGCGGCGGCCGCGCGCCGCGGCGCTCTCAGGAATCCTCAGGCGACCGAAACGAAAGCGGCTCGGGCTCGCAGGCGCAGGAGGATCCGAGCGGTTCGCAGCGCAAGGAGCCTTCCGGTCAGGGCGGGCGCGAAGGCGGAAGCGCCGGTGGTTCGCAGAGTTCCGGTAACGGCGGCAATCGTCCCGGAGATTCTGGCAACGCACAGTCAGGCAAATCCGATTCCGGCAAGTCGGAGTCGGGGAAATCCGAGTCGGGAAAATCGGAGTCCGGGAAATCGCAAGGGCAGAAGTCCGAAGGACAAAAGAACGAGAAATCGGAGTCGAAGTCCGGTGAGGGCGACTCCAAACGCGAGAAGGGCGAATCGGGTCGCTCCGGTCAGGAAAGCGGACAGCAGAAGTCCGAGGGCCAGGGCGGCAAGAGCGGGAAGGAACAGAGCGATTCGGACAAGGAGCGCAAACAGGAACCGCCGCCCGAAAAACGCGAGAACCGTTTGCGCGGGAGCAGCCCCGACAACTACAAGCCTCAATGGACTCGGGACACGAGCCCATCGCAGGGCGACGGAGGCTATCAGTACGCGCTGCTCATCGTGGCCAGCCCGGTCGAACCGATCTATTCGGCCGAAGCCTACTGGAACGAATTCGATCCGAAAGCCGGCTTTCGTCCCTCACCCGACGACTTCTACAATCAGGTGATCCGCGCGCGACTTCTCGAAACCTGGAAGAATCCCAATACGTTTCCCGACGAAAAGCGCAAGGCCATCGAGGTGCGCTATCTCTCGGCGGTTCCCGATCGCGTCGTTCCGTATGTCCCCGAGACGATCGAACCGACACGCCTTTCGGCGCGCTACAAACCTTTCGACCTTTCGTATCGAGTGCGCGCTCTCGTGAGCACTTCCACGCCCGACGACTGGAAGGTGGTCACGGAACTGACAGCCACCGAAAAGAAGGATCTCGCTAAGTTTCTGAAAGCAGACGTGGACTCGCGCTACGCGCCCGCCTTCCGCTCCGCGCTCCAGAAGGCCCTGAAAGGAAAGACCGCCTACGCCGATCGCGTCGAGGCGGTGCAGCGTCTGCTTTCGGGTTACCAGTACGAGCTCGGCTTCGACGAGGACACGTCTCCGGGGAAATTGCACGACTTTCTCACGAAGACCAAGACCGGCGACTGCACGGAGTTTTCGCACACGACAGCACTGCTCGCGCGAATGGCGGGCATCCCCGCTCGCGTCGTGACGGGCTACGTGGCGGGCAAGGAAACGCAGACCTCGGCGCACCGTCGCGGGCTTCAGGAGTTGCGCAAGCGCATCGAGCCGTTGCAGTCCATCCCGCTCGACCAACTGTACCTCGTGACCTCCATGCACCGCCACGCCTGGCCGCAGTTCTACATCCCCGGTTACGGCTGGGTGGACTTCGAATCGACGGCGTTTGCCAAGCCACCCAAGCCGCAGTTCAATCCCAACAACCGCGACGTGGTCATCCCACTCATCGAGAAAGAGAAGGAAGCCACGCCGCTTACGGGTCAACGCAAGATCAACTGGCGGGCCGTGGCCATCGTTGCGGGGCTCGTCGTGACCGCGTTCCTGCTTCTGCTGTACCTCTATCGCTATGGCCGCGAGCTGTATCTTCTGGTCCGTTCGCGCGGCAGCGCCCCGCAGGCCATGGAGGCGCTGTACCGTCTGTCCCTCCTGCGGCTGGCGGCCCGTGGCTATCCGCTCAAGGAACCCTACGAAACGCCCCTGGAATACGCGCGACGCATTCCGGAGTTGCACCCCCTGGCCGAAAAATACAACGAGTACCGCTTTCGGGAGAACCTCACCGATCAGGCCCGCAGGGAGGCGCGTACGCACCTGCGCACGTCCTACCGCGAATTGTGGAAGCGTGTTCGTGCAGGCACGCTCGGCCTGCTCGGCCGTGTCTTCAGCCTCCGGCCCTTGTACTACTGATGATTGGATATCGCAAAGTAAGCGCACCCGCGGCGCGCTCCTCCGGCGCCCGTCGCGCGCGCCTCTCGGGTCTCATTGCGGCGGCGTTGCTGATGCTCGGCCTGGCGCTCGGCTGTTCGCAGACGGCCGATTGGACGGAGTACCGCGGACCCGGAGGCGCCGGCTACACACCCAACGCGCTCTATCCGCCGTTCGGGCGCAGGTGGAAGTTCTTGCTCCAGCGGAAGGCAGAGGCCGCCAAATCCTTCAATCCGCCGCTCGTCAAAGGCGACACGATCTACTTCGGCTCCCACGACAACAACTTCTACGCTTTCGACGTCGTCAGCGGCTACCAGCGTTGGCACTACAAGACGCTCGGCCCGGTGAACTCGGTACCCTCCGTGGACGAGGAGAACGTGTACTTCGGCTCGAACGACGGGAGCGTGTACGCGTTGAATCGCGAGACGGGCCGCAAGCTGTGGTCGTTCCCTACCGGGCAGACGGTGCAGTCGCTCGTTTTACGGTACAAGAACCGCATCATCTTCACGAGCGATCTCGGAAAGATGTTCCTGCTTTCACCGGACGGAAAACTGGAACGGACGGTGCCCAATCCGTTTTGGATGCATCACGCCTTTCAGGTGCGCGACGACATTCTCTACTGGGCGCCGAAGGGGATGAACTTTGCCGCTTACGACATCGAGGCCGGTCGCTACCTCGACTGGGAAGAGAAGGTCACCACGGGTGGGGTGTGGTATTCGTTTCCCGCGATTGACGAGAGGCACGTCTATTACGGTAGAAGCCAACTCGTCCGCGAAGGACCGCCGCGCCTCCTCTTCAAGGCCCGTACCCGCAAGACTGGGGAAACCGTCTGGGAACAGCAGGCGCTCTTCCGCCCCGGCGACAACATGCCGCTTTCGCAGAAGATGGCGTTTCTGCGCTACGCGGACCTGCTCGACTATCTGGCGCCTTCTCTATGGAAAGATCTCGTCATCTTCACGGCCGGTGATACGGTCATTCGGGCCTTCTACAGCGAATCGGGAAAACCCGCCTGGAAGCGCACGTTCGACTACCCGGTCAGCTCCGCGCCCACCATTGCCGGCGACCGCATCTACGTGGGCCTGCGCGGGGACGAAGACGGCGACGGGCAGCCCATCAAAGGCAACAGGCCCAAGCTACTCTGTCTGGCCGCGGACTCCGGCCGTGTTCTGTGGGAGCTCGAACTCGATGGAGTGATCCTCTCCGCGCCCGTCGTTTCCGGTAAGAGGCTGATGTTCGGCACCAACGACTTCCACTTCCACGTGCTGGAAGAGGTGTTCTGATTCTGAGGCGCGCCGGGTTGGGGCCGCCCGGGGGCCCCCCAGCGCCCCCGGGGGGGGGGCGCACCCAGAACCACGGCCACCACCCCCC
>CAZPFB010000141.1:0-12198 GCA_964585735.1 uncultured Leptospiraceae bacterium | reverse complement strand
GGTCGTTCACCGTCCAGTAGTGGACCCGAATGTAGCGCCAGTGCAGGAAGTCGATGAAGGCCTCGCCTGTCAGGTCCACACCAAACATGCGCCGCGCCGGAAGCTGGAACGCGTGGACGGAGGCCCGGTAGTCCTGACCCAGGGTGTATGCCAGCAAAGCCCGCACGACTCTCCCGGTAGAAGCACCTACCGCTCCCGGTGGCGCGGCCTCACCACGATGACGGCCGAGCTTCATCCAGGTATCCATCACCGAGTCCCGCGCGCTGTTGACGAGGACCCGGTCGTGCGCCCGCGCCGCAGACAGCACGCGTTGGACTCGCAGCGGCAGGTCGTCCTCTCGGGACTTCAGCTCGATGTTGACACGCTTGCGCGGAAAGGCGCGCAGCACCTCCGATAGAAGCGCGATCCGGATCCCCTTCCCGGCAAACGGTCGCCGTCCGCGCTCGTCGGTGAAGGTGGCGCCTGCGTCCAGCGCGCGCAGTTCGCGCAACGTGAGTTCCCGCAGCGGACGACTCACGCCGGTTACCCGCTCGAGGTCGGCGTCGTGAAACACCACGACTTCGTTGTCTCGGGAGAGCTGAACGTCCAGTTCCAGGATATCGGCGCCCATACGATGCGCGAGGCGGAACGCGGGCAGCGTGTTCTCCGGTCGATACGCCGAAGCGCCGCGGTGGGCAAAAATCGTCGGGCACGGACAGCGGAAGTAGCTTTCGGCCAGGGCCAGCTTCCCTGGCGGTTCACTCGAAGGCCAAAACAGCAAACGCGCCGAGAGTCCCAGGAGCACTACTGCAATCAGAGCCCGATACACCACTCGCTTCCAGTCGATCCTTGGACCCGACGGTGGCGCAGCAGGACGCCAGGAGCGAGCCGGTTGTGATTGTTGTTGGCGCATGAAGGTCACAGGCGAACACGGTCGTGTGTCGCGCGTCGCAACGTCCGGGTACGCCGACCGGTTGTGGGAGACAACCGAAAAGCTGAGGTCCGCGCTCGGTGCTCTGCGCTTCGGCGGTCACGTGCATACGGTCTACAACCCGCTTGTCTACGCCGCGGAGTTGCACCGGCAGTATTTGGAACGCTACGGAGCGCCGCCCAAGCGCGTTCTCTTTTTGGGAATGAACCCGGGCCCGTTCGGCATGGCGCAGACCGGCATTCCCTTCGGCACGGTTTCGGTAGTCCGCGAGTGGCTCCTTCTATATGGCAGGGTAGCCAAACCCCCAAGCGAGCATCCGAAACGTCCGGTGCTGGGCATGGAATGCCCCCGGGAAGAGGTCAGCGGCGCGCGACTCTGGGGTCTGTTTCGGCAGCGGTTCGGTCGCGCCGAGGAATTCTTCCGCGAACATTTCGTCGTCAACTTCTGCCCTCTGGCCTTCCTGGAGGAAACGGGTCGCAACATCACTCCCGACAAACTGCCGGCCGGCGAGCGTGAAGAACTCCTCGTCATCTGTCGGGAGGCGCTCGGCGAATGCCTGAAGGTCTGGAATCCCGAGTGGGTGATTGGCGTCGGGCGTTTTGCGC
Organism: uncultured Leptospiraceae bacterium; assembly: GCA_964585735.1. GTDB lineage: Bacteria > Spirochaetota > Leptospiria > Leptospirales > Leptonemataceae > CAZPFB01. The sequence goes on along the minus strand of CAZPFB010000141.1, from coordinate 10,683 downwards.
TGAGGCAGGCAGAGCTCACAGTCCGCGAGTGCTCCTCCAAGGCGAAGGTGGGAACGATTCTGCATCCGAGCCCGGCCAGCCCTCAGGCGAATCAGAACTGGGGTGCAGCGGCCACCAGGCAGCTCGAACAATTGGGCGTATGGTAGGCGCCGACCCCTCTCTGCGCCTTGCCGAAACATGGCGCGACCCCAAGCCCGGCGCGCAAGTGCGCCGCCCGTACGCGGATGCCGCAGCCATTTTCCGGGGACTTCTCCCTCAAAGAGATTGCCCCTTGCAAGGCGGCACGGCGATCTGAACGGACGGGAGACCGAATCGCAATGAGTGACCCTACCAACAATGCTTCGACGACGCGATACCTCTGGTTTGGGCTCGCGGCCTTTCTCGCGCTCGGCGCTGTCTACGTGCTCATTACCGGGGAATTCACCATGGCCGGGGGCGCTCGTGGCGGAACGAGCGTCGTGAGCGGCTGGGTGGCGCGTCTCTTCGCGCTGGGCGCCTTCGGGTTTGCGCTCCTGCTGTTCTCCATCGGCACAGATCCTTCCTTCGGTCAGGGGGGTACCTTCGCGGACCTGCCGCGTCGCACCCGTATGCTCTTCGTGACCGGGGGGTTGATCGGTGGCTTGTTCGTCCTGGCAGGCTTGATCGTAATGGTAGCCCGCGGCCCCAAACCCGACCCGTACGCCCAACAGCGGCAGGCGCCCGCAAAAGTCGAGGCGCCACAATCGACGCCCGGGCATTCGGTCGAGGGCGAGAGACCGCCGCCACCCTGACACGAGGCCGCAAACGCCCTTTCTCTTTCAGCGACCGTCTACAGATCCGGAAGGAGCATGTCCCTTGGATGCTCGACCACGAACTCGAAGTTGACGTTCTCTTTCGCGCGATCGGCCATACCAAACCGCCACTCGAGAACACCCAGTTCGCTTTCGTCCGGTTTTGGCTTCGACGATTCCAGACGCACGCGGATCGCTTCGTGTTTCGAAACGGGAATGCGATCGCGAACGACGGCGCGCACCGGCGCTCCTACCAAGTTCTCGATTTCGATTTCGTAGGCACGGCGAATCCGGCGCACGTCGCCGAGCAGCTTCTTGTCGGTTTCATCGAGCACCAGCGTACGCTTGACGCGCACCCGTTCATCGACTCCCAGCGAAAGTTCCCACGTACCGCCGGGCGCCGCTGCTTCCACTTCGACGACACCCAGGTACTCCTCTCCTTCGAAGATCTGCGCCCGACCGGCCAAGAGCATATAGGACGATTCGTTGCGCACGGTCAGGCGTCGATACGCGGCTTCGAGGATCCCCGGAGCCATGACGTGATCTACCTCCGGCGGGATCTCGAACTGGCCGATGGCGACCTTGCGCGGAGTCCCATCGGACGGAACATCTGCTCTGCCGGCAAGAGTGTAGCTCACGGCAGCACCGGTCGTCTGGATTTCTGCCGAGAGGAAATCGGCCTCCATGGACAGCTCTTCGGCTTCCTCTTCCGGCGGCATGCTCGCCGCCGCCATCATGGGCGCTGCCGCGCCGACAGGTCCCGCCGCGCGCGGTTGCGGGATGGGTGGTGGCGTCAGGGGGCGAAGCATCCACGGTTGCGGCTCGGGCAGAATCAGGTTGCGCGCCGGGAAAGCCGTCGACAGCGAGAGCTCGACATCCTTCCACTCTTCGCCGGTGTCCTGACGGACCGAAGCGAGGTACGCAACCACGAGCGAACCGTTCAGTCGCAGGTCGTAGAGCGGCGTCCACGCCGCGCCCGGCACCACGTAGATGACATCCACGGTGAAGCTCCCGGCAGCCGACGCCTCGATCTCGACCTCCACCCGATTTCGATCCGGCGCGTGCTGAGAAGAGAGAGCCTGGTGCTCGCGCCGGCGGCGCGCGATTTCGCGCGCGAGTTCGCGGCGCTCCGCGGCAATGGCCACACGGCGCTCGCGTCCCGCTCGCAACTTCCCTTCGACAAAGTCAAAGAGCGCCCGGTGAGCCTCGATCCCCACTTTGGCAAGCGCGTAGCCACGCACGAGCGACTCCGATTGCTCCGCGAGACGCTCTACACGATCGGAGGCCGCCGCCAGAGCTTCGTCTTCTCCGAGCAGCAGGCGGTCCCGGTCCTCCAGGGTTTCGATTTCGGATTCGAGTTTCAACACTACTTCCACGGGAGTCCGGGCCGAGGCGACGCGCTGCAGGCTCACGCCGAGCAGACGCGATTTTGCGCTGCCGCGCGCCCCTCCGCGCAGAGAGTCCGCGTCCAAGTTCAACGGAAGCCCCGGGAAACCGACACGCGAAAGGCCTTGCGGCAGCTCCACGGTCGCACGGCGGGTCACCCGCGCCCGGTCGGGGTAGACCACGACCGATACAATAGAAGAAACGACTTCGGGCATGGCTTGAGGCTACGACAGGGACGGAGGTCGGCAACCCCTTTCGGAACTTTGTTGCGCCCGGGGCGACCTCACGACACCGATCCGCGGTCGGCGCCCGCACAGGGGTCGGGCCAAAGGCCGGAACCGACGCAGGTCTCGCGCAATGCCCTCCGACCGAACGCTGTACTCCCACCGTCTGCATCTCGTCCCTTTGGAGCAGGGGGACCTGGTTGCGCTCCGCGACCTTCTCTGGAATCCCACTGTGCGCCGGTTCCTCTGCGACGATCGCAACCTGAGCGACGAGGAGCTAACGGGCATCACCAGGGCCAGCCAAGACTCGTTCTCCCGACTTGGCGTGGGGTTGTGGTGGGTCCTCGAGCAAGGACGGCGCATCGGGCTGTGCGGTTTTCTGGTTGGGGAGGAGACCGAGTTGCTCTACGTCATTCATCCGGATCGAGCCGGCCGCGGCTTCGCAGTGGAGGCGGCCCGTGCGGTGCTCGGTGAGTATCAGAGGTGCGCTCTGGCCTTTCCGATTGGCGCGGCCATCGACGACGAGAATGAAGTGTCCCACGCCGTAGCCCGACGCCTCGGGATGCAGGTGGTCACCACGCGCGCCAATCCCAGCACCGGCGCGCCGATGCTGGTCTACGAATGGGATCCCCACAAAGCGAAGGGGCCTCCCGCGGAGGATGCCAGGTGAATCGGGCCCAGCAAATTCTGCGCGATGTGTTCGGCCACAAAGACTTCCGCGATCGCCAGGAAGAAATCGTCAGCACGCTCGTCGAAGGCAAAGACGCGCTCGTGCTCATGCCGACCGGCGGCGGCAAGTCGCTGTGCTACCAACTCCCCGCGCTCGTCCGGCCGGGTTGCGCCGTAGTCGTTTCTCCGCTCATCGCACTCATGCAGGATCAGGTGGGCGCTCTGCGGAGGCTTGGTCTTCGCGCCAGTTTTCTGAACAGTTCGCTCTCCCGAGAAGAGTCCGGCGCCGTCATGCGCTCCTTCGAGAAGGGCGAGCTCGACCTCCTGTACGCGGCGCCGGAGAGAATCCTCGCGCCCGGGTTTTTGGAACTCCTCGGGCGCGCGCCGCTCGCGCTCTTTGCCGTCGACGAGGCGCACTGCGTGTCCGAGTGGGGACACGACTTCCGTCCGGAGTATCTGCGACTGCCGGAAGTGCTCGACCGTTTCCCCGACGTGCCGCGGGTCGCGCTCACCGCCACCGCCGATTCCTTCACGCGCGCCCAAATCGTAGAGCGGCTCTTTCGCCGGCCGGCCGAGGTGGCGCAGTTCGTCTCCAGCTTCGACCGACCCAACATCCAGTATCGCGTCGAACTCAAGGGCGACGAACTCGAACAGATTCGCGTCTTCATCAACCAACACCCCGGAGAATCCGGCATCGTCTACGTCCGCACCCGAAACCGGGCCGACCAGGTGACGGATCGCCTGAGGGCGGACGGCGTGCGGGCCCTGCCCTATCACGCGGGTTTGCCCGCCGAGATCCGACAGGCGCACCTGGATCAATTCCTGGCCGAACCCGGACTCGTGATGTGCGCCACTATAGCCTTCGGGATGGGCATCGATAAGCCGGACGTTCGCTTCGTGATTCACCTGGACCTGCCGCGCAGCATGGAAAGCTACTACCAGGAAACCGGCCGCGCCGGCCGGGACGGGGAACAGGCGCTCGCCTGGATGTTTTACAGCCTGGGCGATGTCATAAGTATACATAAACTTTTGGAACAGGGCACGGGGGACGCCAGGTTTCGACGGGTACAGAACACCCGACTCAACGCCCTCCTCGGCTACTGCGAAACGACCGGCTGCCGCCGCCGGGCGCTCTTGGACTACTTCGGACAAACGTACGGAGATTCGTGCGGCAACTGCGACAATTGCCTCGAACCGCCCGCCACTTTTGACGGCACGGTCCAATCACAGAAGGCGCTTTCCTGCGTGTACCGCACCGGGCAGCGCTTCGGCGCGGGGCACACGATCGATGTGCTGCTCGGAAAGACGAACGAGCGCATCCGTCGCCTCGGTCACGACCGCCTGTCCACCTTTGGGATCGGCGCGGATACCACGGATGCAGCGTGGCGTTCGGTCTTTCGGCAGTTGGTTGCTCACGGGCTGCTGATCGCTGACCCCGAACACGGCGGGCTCTCCCTGGGCGGAGAGAGTCGTGCGGTGCTGCGTGGCGAAAAGTCGGTCCAACTCCGCCAGGATCCACCGGCGCGCGTGCGGACCCGTTCCCGTCGAAGGTCCGGTTCGGCGCGTGAGCCAGAACGCGAACCACTCTCGGCGTACGACGCGGCTCTCTTCGAGCGCCTGGTGATCGAACGACGGCAACTGGCGCGCGAAGAAGGAGTGCCACCGTACGTGATCTTTCACGATCGCACGCTGCGCGAAATGGCGGCCCGTCGCCCCGAAACTCCGGCACAGTTACTCGAAGTGCCGGGCGTGGGAGAAAAGAAGCTGCAGAGCTACGGCGAGCGCTTCCTCGCGGTGCTGCGCCATCGCGACTGAACTGCGGCGGCGCGACACGAGAGGAAGTCCTTGCGCAGCCGAGCGACCCGCGCGTTTGCTGCCGCATGCCCGAACCCAAACGAATCGACTGGGACACCCACTTCCGACGCCTCGAGAACATGTACCACGGCGCGCCCATCAATCGCTACTTCGCCCCCAAGCTCGTCGTGGGCAAGGGTGAGGCGACCGTCACCATCGTGATGCGCGAAGATTTCTGGCACGCGGGCGGCGCGGTGCACGGGAGCGTCTACTTCAAGATGGCCGACGACGCCGCCTACTTCGCCGCCAACTCATTGGTGCGTGACTCCTTCGTCCTGACGTCAACGTTCCACCTCACACTGCTGCGGCCGATCCGCACGGGTACTGTAACGGCCCGTGGTCACGTGGTCCAAAATGCCGCCCACCTGATCTTGGCGGACAGCGTCATTCTGGACGAACGCGGCCGCGAGGTAGGTCGGGGCACCGGCAGCTTTGCCAAGGGCACCCTGCGCCTGACTTCGGATCTCGGGTACGCCTGAAGCTCGAATCGCCCAGCGCGGGATCGCCCCTTTTCATAAAGCTCCAAATCCTCCTCGACGCGGCCAAAGCGCTTTCGAAACTTGACCTCACGACCGGCCCGCCGCCCGGAACTTCCCAGAGCTGTGAGCGGCCAGGTCTTCCTCCGAGGTCCGATCATGATCAGCGTACAGAACCTGACCCTCCGCTTTGGCAAACGCGTACTCTTCGAGGACGTGAACCTCAAGTTCACGCCCGGCAACTGCTACGGCATCATCGGAGCCAACGGAGCGGGCAAGTCCACGTTCGTGAAGATACTCTCCGGGGAAACGGATCAGCACAGCGGTGAGGTTCTCGTCGGCCCGGGCGAACGGCTGGCGGTCCTCAAGCAGAACCACCGCGAGTACGACGAACACGAAGTTCTCAAGACCGTCATCATGGGGCACCGCTCCCTGTACGAAGTCATGGCCGAGCGCGACGCCATCTACGCGCGCGAAAGCTTCTCGGACGCGGACGGAGTGCGCGCTTCCGAACTGGAAGAACGGTTCGCAGAACTCAACGGCTGGGAGGCGGAAGCGGAAGCTGCAGCCCTTCTCACCGGTCTGGGGATCCCGGACTCCATGCACAACCGACGCATGAAGGACCTGGAAGACACGTTCAAGCTGCGCGTGTTGCTCGCGCAGGCGCTGTTCGGAAACCCCGACGTGCTTCTCCTCGACGAACCGACAAACCACCTGGACATGTCGTCCAAACTGTGGTTGGAAGATTTTCTTTACGACTTCAAGAATACGGTGCTCGTCGTTTCTCACGACCGACACTTCCTCAACCGCGTTTGCACCCACATCGTCGACATCGACTTCGGGAAGATGACGATGTACGTGGGCAACTACGACTTCTGGTACCTCTCCAGCCAACTCGCGCTCAAGCAACTCAAGGACGAGAACAAGAAGAAGGAAGACAAGATCAAGGAACTCAAAGAGTTCGTGCAGCGCTTCAGCGCCAACGCCTCCAAAAGCCGTCAGGCCACTTCGCGCAAGAAGCAGCTCGAGAAGCTAACGCTCGACGACATCAAACCGTCCTCCCGCAAGTACCCCTACATCGCCTTCAAGCCGGAGCGGGAGGCCGGGGACAACATCCTCCAGGTCGATGGTATCAGCAAGACCGTAGATGGCGAGAAGCTGCTCAACAACATCACCTTTCGGGTCGAGAAGGGGGACAAGATCGCCTTTGTGGCCGAAAGCGGTTTGGCCATCACGGCTCTGTTCCAGATTCTCACCGGAGAGATGCAGGCGGACTCCGGCGAATACAAATGGGGAATCACCACCTCGCAATCCTACTTCCCCAAGGACCACGAGTCCTTCTTCAAGACCGACAAGAACCTGGTGGACTGGCTCCGCCAGTACAGTCAGGATCAGGAGGAAGGGTACATTCGCGGGTTCCTCGGCCGAATGCTCTTCTCCCAGGACGAAGGCCTCAAGAAATGCAACGTCCTCTCGGGCGGCGAAAAGGTGCGCTGCATGCTTTCGCGCATGATGCTCTCGAACGCGAACGTCCTGATCTTGGACGAACCCACGAACCACCTGGACCTGGAGAGCATCACCTCGCTCAACAACGGAATGGTGGAATTTCCGGGCACGATTCTGTTTACGTCGCACGATCATCAGCTCACGCAGACGGTGGCCACGCGGGTCATGGAGATCACTCCGGAGGGGCTCATCGACCGCATGATGACCTACGACGAGTACATTGCCGTGCGCCGCGAGGGACGGCTCCAGCCGGCATGAGCACTCTGATCGAACGTTACCTCGCGCTCAAGAACGGCTACCGCAACTACGACACCAGACACGCCCTCAAACGGATGCAGGCGTTCCGCCGCTCCGTGCACGAGGTTTCCGAAAAGGGCTACCCGGTGGGCATCGAGCTCCTGGGGAGCATCAGCTTCGGCATCGTCGAGCCCTACTCGGATGCGGATTGCGTGCTCATCCACTTCTGCGACATCCACCGCCAGGAAGAGTGCCCGGACGACTGCCCCAACCGCCAGTTCGAAACGAACGAAATCACCCGCGCGCTGAAACGTCGCCTGAAGTCCGAGATGTTCAACATCGACTTCTTGGATTGCATCAATCTGCGCAACGTGGAGTTGGCCCTCAATGAGGGCCGGCCCAAATCGAGCGAACAGGCGTTTCGGTTTCTCTACTACCGTACGATCGGCCGGCCCGTGAACCGACCCCTGTTCATCCGCTACTGTCGCCGGCTGGAAGAGGACACGGAGTTCATGAGCGAGTTCACACGCTGGAGTTCGGAGATGCTCGCGGCCTATTTGAAGACCAGCCGGCACCGCCTGAGTTTCAACAAGTACAACGAGCGCATCGTGAGCAAGGGCCTGGCGTTGCCGGGCGAAATCCAGGAAGAACTGCGCGCGTACCTGGAAGCGCGCGGCGAGTAGCTGACGCACGCATGATCCTGTTCCGACGTCCCGATGCTGCGGCCGGACAATCGGTCATCGCGCTGCTCGGTCATGGCGAACCCACGTTCCGTGAACCGGGCTGGACCGCCGGGCCGCCTGCCCAGCGCGGGCAACCGGCGACCTTCCACATCGACTCCTACGAGATCCTCCTCGGGCGTGGCGCGGCAACATTTGCCAGAGCCCGCGAGGCGCTGCAGCTGTGGCGCATGTTTCCAGACGCGTGGACCGAAATCCCGCTGCGCCCGCCGATCGCAGACGGTACGCCCGTGGCGGTGGGCATCCGAGCCTACGGCCTCTGGCATTTATTCTGCTCGCGTATAGTATATGCATGGCACAAGGAAAACGAGCACCGGGCGCTTTACGGTTTTGCCTACGTCACCCTGCCGGGTCACCCCGAAATCGGCGAGGAGCGCTTTCTCGTCGAATGGGACCGCGCCGACGATACCGTGACCTACTCGATTCTCGCCATTTCGCGACCGGGCGCCTGGTTTGCGCGCCTGGGATATCCCTTCGTGCGTCGGCTGCAACGGCGGTTCGGGCGCGATTCACTGCGGGCCATGCGGGCCGCGGTCGAACAGCCCGACGAAATCCGCCAGGAGCGCGAAACATGAACGCAGAGGAGCTGGAGCGAGAAGTGAGGCGCATCAGCGCCCGCCTCGGCGAGCTGGACAAAGAAACGCCGGAGATGAGCGGCATGGATTGGGCGAGCGACCACGGCTGGATTTCTCACGAAGAATGGGAGGCGGCCGGGGAGAAAGCAGAAGCGGGCGTTGGCCGACAGGACGCGGAAGTCGCACGGATTGAGGAGCTGCGGGAAAAGCATCCCTACGCCATGAACGCTTTTCTGGAAGCACACCTCCAACGATTGCGGGCCGCCCGGGACGGTCTGCAGCGACTTGCAGATGCGGCAGCGGCGCGTCACGAGGAATTCGGCCATCGATTCCAACTGATCCTTCTGCCGGACATCATCTCCTGCCTGGCGGCGTGGCACAGGGGGGAGCAACCCAAACACTGGCCCGCCTGGATGTGGCGGGTCGCCTTCTCTGTCGGCGAGGAAGTCGAGGCCTTCGTGGCGCGCCAGACGAAGAGCTGATAGGATCCCGAGACCTGGTCGAGAGAGGTAGGAGAATGAAGAAGGGAAACTGTCCGAAGTGCGGGGGAACCGAAATTCGCACCAACCGCGGGAACGCGCACCAGACCGATCACCATTACTTGGGATCTGTCGGCATAACCGGAATCCGCTGCCACGTCTATGTTTGCACCGATTGCGGTTACCTGGAGGATTACGTCGACCGGGATGCCCTGGCCAAGATCCGGGAAAAATGGAAAACCCCCGCGGATGCTCGTTGAGCCGCACGCGACCGCCAGGTCAACAAGCACGGCCAAAATGAGTGCCCGGTGAAGGCGCGGCCCAGGCGACGGACAGGCCGCGGTGCCAGCGCGGCGCGCGTCGACCTATAGCGCCGAAGGTTTGTTCTGGTGCAGATCGCCTGCCCAATACCGGTCGTCAAGAACCACCTGCAAGGAGGCATTTTTGTGCTTCCAGTCGGAGGTGCGGCCCACCAGGTTCAGCCCATGAAAAGACTCACCCTGCCCGTTGGCTTCCTTTTGGCGTCCACCCTACTCGCTTCCTGCGGGGGCGGCTCGCCGGACAAGACCGCGAAGGTGGGTCCGGCAGCCGGCGTTCTCCTCTTCGGCACACAGACAAGTCGCATCATGACGTACGAGCAGTTTGTGGCCACGCTGCATCAGGAAGATGCGCCTGACGGGCCGTACATCATCGACTACGACATCCCGGTCGTGCCGTCGGAGAAGCACCTCAAGGAACTCTACGACAAGTACCTGGAGTCCGTCCAGCCTTCGGGGGGTCGCAACACGCTGATCGTCGACCAAGCGTTCGGAGCCGACAACATCTGGGATCCGACGGCGCGGCGCAACCTCACCTACTGCATCTCGAATGCGTTTGGGACAAGGAAGCAGAAGGTGAAGGACACGCTCGCACTTGCGGCCGCCGCCTGGCAGGCCGAGGCAGACGTGAAGTTCGTGTACGTTGCCGCGCAGGATGTAGACTGCCGCGCGGGAAACCACAACGTCGTGTTCGACGTTCGGCCGGTGACGAGCGGCAAGTATTTGGCGCGCGCGTTCTTTCCGAACGATGCCCGTCGGTACCGAAACCTGATGATCGACAACACGGCCTTCGTCGAAGACGCTACCAACACCCTCGAAGGAACTCTGACGCACGAGCTGGGTCATGCGCTGGGCTTTCGCCACGAGCACACGCGTCCGGAATCACGGGCCTGCTTCGAAGACAACGAGTGGCGCGCTCTTACCGCGTACGACGCGTACTCGGTCATGCACTATCCACAGTGCAACGGGAAAGGCACGAACCTCAAGCTGACCAACTACGATCGGACCGGCGTCCGGGCCGTCTACGGTGCACCCGGCTCCGGCACCACGGGGACGCCCAAGACGGAGTCATTCACGGGACATTTGACGAAGGGCACGCGAGCCTATCACGGTCCCTTTCCGGTGAAACAGGGTTCGAATCTGAAGGTGGTGGTCACAGGCAGCGGCGATGTGGACCTCTACGTCCGTTGGTCCGGCAAACCGACTGTCAGTGCGTACAACTGTCGTCCGTACCTCGAGGGCTCTGACGAAACCTGCTCGCTCACCGGCAACGGAAGCGATGCCTATGTCATGGTGCTGGCGGCTCTTCTGAGCGACTACGAACTCACAGTGACCTACGTCCCGCGGTGACCGGTCGCCATATTAGAACGGCCACAACTTGGGAATGAGCGCGACGGAAACCGCCGCCACCGCGCACCACAGCACGCCGTCCAATCGTATGTAATCGCCG
>CAZPFB010000140.1:0-12222 GCA_964585735.1 uncultured Leptospiraceae bacterium | reverse complement strand
AAGGCAAAGTTCAATGAGTGGAATCACCTGCTGCTCATCCTTTGGGGCCCGCTCTTCACCGTGCTGACCGAGGACGCTCCTTACGGGAAGCTGGCCAGGGACATCCTCAATCAGGTGCCCGGTCAGCGGCGGCCCTGAAGCGGCCCCGGAGGGCAAAACCATGGGAGAAAGCAAAGGCATGAAATCACATCACCTCCTCACTTTTGCGCTGATCACCCTGTCCGCCACAGCCTGTGGCGGCGGGCTTCACAAGAAAGCATACACAAACAACAGCAGCTTCTCGATAGGCGATGGAGACGAAAAGCGGCTCCTGCTCGAAGACGAAAAAGGCGACATCGCGCTCCACATCGCCCTGATGCGCGGCAACGCGGAAGCGGCACAAATTCTCCTCAAGCGCGCGGGGTCCTGGCAACTGGAGAGGGTCAACAAGAAGGGCTTCTCGCCCCTTCACTACGCATTCCATATCGAGCCCGAGTACTTCGAAGAGAGCGAACTGACGGAAGCAGGAATGAAGGATCTGCTCGAGCGCAAGAAAAGGACTGCGGAGCTTCTGCTGCAGCGCCCGGGCGGGCCGTCAGCGATGACCGGCCGGTTCGGCAGGCGGACCGGGCAGGTTGATGACTTCACCGCCCTCTCGCTCGGCATCCGAACGTTCCGTGAGGATCCGGTCTTTCTGAAGAGGATGCTGACGGCTGATGGCGGGCTCCTTACCACGAAAGACGCTTCCGGGGACACGAACCGGCTGAGGGTGGCTGCCACCGCCATGGGCGCAAGCGTCCAGGCCATCGAACTGGCGGCTGAACTGCGCATCAAGCTCAACAACTTCGACAATGACGGCTACACGGCCATCCACACGGCGGTCATGTTTGACTGCATTCCCTGTGTGGACCTGCTCCTGAAGCGCGGCGCATCGGTCAACGCTCAGGAGCTGACGTACTTCGGAGGTTCACCGCTTGTGAAGACAGGACTGCCGCTCGACTATGCCCAATCGGACCCCATGAGAGACTTCCTCAAGAAGAAAGGGGCAAAGAACTCGAAATACCCCGTGCCCAGGTACGAACGCGTCCGCGTGAAGTTCGCGGATGGAAAACCACGGCAGTGAGCGCCGGCCGGCGCAACGACGGCAACAACATATTCGGCAACAACATATTCGGTAACAACATATTCGGTAACAACATTAGTAACAACATGAGGAGTACGAAATTGAGAAGAAAGACCTTGCTGACCTTCACGCTGCTGATCGCGGCATCCACCATCGCCACCTGCGCCTCCGCAGGGGAAAAGAAACGGAATGCCTACTATGACAATCAGTTCAACAACTACGTTTTCGCAAAAGACTGCCGCAAACTCTGGCCCTCCGTCAAAGGCTACCTCGCAGGACGGGGCTACCAAATCGCGGATCCGACCGGCCCTGACAAATCGTTCAGCGTGGAGTCTGCCCAGAAACGAACGGAGGAGAAACTCTCGAGCGAGAGGCAGGTCACTCATTACCTGGTGGCGGCCCGAGATGTGGACGGCAAAGGATGTTCGATCGAAATGACGTTCACCAGGGACAGCACGGGTCCCAACATCCAGGGCACAAGCCGCTACCGCTACCGCTCCACGAATGACGAGCGGGCGCTCATCCAGCAGGTCGAACCCGATCGCTTCGCCCGGATTCAGGAAGAGGGGGAGCGAATGCGCAAGGAAGCTGACGGGAAGTAGCACGGCGTTCCCATGGATTGGTGGGCAGAGGGGGCGCCGGCCGACTCTGCCGCCGTTCTTCCGGCCGGCCGCCTTCGGGTCGGCCACCTTCGGTTCGGCCGGACGGGCATCGCGCAGCCCCGAGAAGACGATGCGCAGGAGATTGACAATGACCGCAAAGCAAACCAGCACCGCCCGGCGGACGAACAGCCGGGGCCGGGACGCAGCCTGCATCACAACGGCCCTGCTCTTTCTGGCAGCCACCGGCTGCGGCACAGGACCCAATCCGGTCGTGACCGAAGTCACCGCGTCAGCCACGCTCGAAGGCAATACCGCGAAGTACGGCCCGCGCAACGCCATCGATGGCACGAGCGCGGCATGGTGTGTCGGCCCGGAGGGGATCGGGCAGAGTCTCACGCTGCGCTTCAAGGAAAAGGCCCAGGCGCGCACCCTGGTGATCCGCAACGGATACGGGGATCCGAAGTACTACGCGCTGAATCAGCGCGTGCGGACGCTCGAAGCATCCGTCGATGGAGGCGCGCCCGTGAAAGTCGAGCTGGAAGACAGGCCGGGCCCGCAAACCGTCGCGCTTTCCTCCGGCGCGGGATCATCGCTTCAACTCAAGATTGCCGCCGTATATCCCGGTTCCAAGTACCAGGACACGTGCCTGACAGAAGTCACGGTGGGTCGGGAGACCGGGTTCGGCGGGGCCAGGACCGTCGCGGGCGGAACGCTGCCCAAGCCGGGCGAAAACGCCGTGGATATCCTGTTCAAGCGCGCGGGGATCTCTTTGCATCTGAAGAAGGACGGATCGGTGTCGGGAAACTTCTGTGTCAGTTGTCAGGCCGAAGCGAAAGCCGTCGGAAAGTGGCGGGTGGAAAACGGACGCGTTATCGCGGACGTACATGTCACCCAAGAAGAACCCTGTCCGCCAACGGAGAAATGCATGCCTACACAGCTCCCCCGCACTGTCACGCTGAAGACAGTGACGCCAGCGTCTGCGGTCATGGAGGATGGGACGGAGGGAGAGGTCACACGCTGGGAAGGCCCCAGGTAGCGGAGCGAACACACATGAGATTCCTCAATAACCAACGCACTACAAGTATTTGCGTGGCCGTGATTCTCCCGGCCGGCCTTTTCTCGGCCTCGCTCCTGGGACCGGCCGGTTGTACCGCGGCCGTGCGCGAATGTCCCAAAGAAGGCTGCCCGGACGGCATGGGTTTCCTGCGACTGGTTGACGGCTTTTACCGGGGGGAGTGGAGCGGCGGACGATTTCACGGTACCGGCGAGCGCGTCTGGACCGCACGGGATGGCCGACCCGCCCACCGATACGTCGGTGGATGGCGCGCCGGCGAAATGCACGGAAAAGGAACCGCGTATGCCGGAAAGAAAGTGGAGTATTCCGGTTACTACTGTCGCGGCAGTCGGCTGGGTCACTGTGCGGACGGCGATTGCGTGAACGGAACGGGGACACTCACCAATTTCCGCGGCGTTCCCCTCGATACATACAGCGGACAGTTCCAGGGCGGCCTGCCCCACGGGGAGGGTCAGGTCGAAGGACATCGGTGGAAACACAGCGGCTCCTGGAAGGAGTGTGTCCCTCACGGAAAGGGCAGACAGACACGAGAAATCGACCGCATCGTGCTCGACGGACACTGGACCCAAGGCGAGATGACCGGCCGCTTCCTCATCACCGAAACCGGCAGCGGTCGCCTGCTTTGGGATGGATACTACTGCATGGTGGGGCCGAAGTCGCTGTACCTGATGGGACGTTGTCCGAACGGAGAGAAGATACTCGGATGCCGCCACTCCGTATGCAAACAGGGCGATTGTGTGAACGGTCCTGGAGTGCTCGAGGGAAGTATCGACAACGAACGCGCCGTCTTCACGGGGACGTTCCAGGATGGTCTGCTGCACGGAGAGTTCAGCATTGCGGTCGGATCGGAGAAACCGTTCGCGGGACGTTTCGATAGATGTGCCGTCGTGCCGGTGCAGCGCTGATCGGGGACCGCCCCGCGCCGCTGATTCTCGCGTTTTCCTGGCCCGAACTTGCTTGATCGAAAAGACGCGCGGCGCTTACGGTGTCCCTCCCAAAGGCCGCTGGAGGACGAGAGGGAAATGAAACGAAAAACGGCTGTGCTGGTATCGATCTTTGCAGGCGCGCTCGCGCTGCAATCGGTCTCCGGTTCTCCCGCGGTCCCCTCAGCCCTGGCAGCAGACGTCGATATCGCCGAGGCTGACCCAGGTTGGCCGCAAATGTTTGACGAACTCGGCGTGTTCCGAATCGTCCAAGGCAGAGTATGAATCGAACAAATGAACCCATAGTCCCGCGGCGTTTTCGGGCCACCATTCCTTTCGCTTTTCAGGTGCTCTTCCTGTTTGCCGGGTTTTTCTTCGCATCTACACCCGTCGCTGCCGACACCAGAGCCTACATGGCCATTCTGGGCAAAGACTATGCGGCGGCCCAACGCCTCCTCACGGGGACCAACCTCGAGCACGTGAAAGCTCCCTTCGGGAAGGCGCCCACATTCCCGCTGGCATGCGAGCATGGTGACGAGGACCCGCGCATCATCCGCCTGCTCATGAAGCGGAAGGTGAACCCGAAGCAGGTGGACCCGGACTCCTATGACTCCTCGTGCCTCACCCTTCTTACGAAACAATGGATGGACTCCGCAACGACCTTCCCGGACGACTGGACCATCAAGGACGATCACAGCCGTCTTGTGAAGGAGCTCATCGCCTACGGGGTCCCCGTGGACCCGGCAATTTTGGTTTTCGAGGGAAACCGCTCCTGCGCAGCTTTCAGCGCCCTCATGCAGGCAGCAAAGATCGGCCATCTGCCTGTCGTCCGGCTCCTCGTTGAGGCGGGCGCGGTGGTGGACCTGTTTTCGAATTGGGAAAATCAGACCGCCCTCATGTTTGCCGCGGGGGGCGGACATCAGGAGGTCGTGCGGTATCTGCTCGCGCGCGGTGCCGACCGGAATCTGAAGGACCGCGGCGGACTCACCGCCTACGAGTACGCGCAGAGGGGCGGACACACCGAGGTTGCCGCGCTCCTGCAGCCGGAACAGCCAAAATCGGCTTCCGAACAGTTCGCCATTGCCCTGACACTTGGGGACGCGGTTCGAGTGCAAAAAATCATCCATGACGTGCCGGAAGGCAAGCGGCGCGAGTTCGTGAACCAACCGATCGCCGGGCACCATCCTTTGTACTACACGATCCGCCCCGAATTGGGCGAGTGGGACCAACGCAAGCTGCAGGTGTTCGACCTTCTCGTCCGCGAAGGCGCGGACATCAATGCCGTGACTCCACCCTTCAACATGTCCATCACGATGATGATAGTGTACAAACAAAATCTACCGGCTCTGCGGCACATCCTCACCCTGAAGCCGGAATTGAACGTCGTCGGTGAGGGCGCCTGTATCGAGGGGATGACCGCCCTGACTCTCGCCATTCAGAATCAGGATCTGGAGGCCGTGAAGGTCCTGGCCGGCGCCGGCGCAAGTGCAAAAGTGGGGATGAATCCCTTCCACCTGGCCGTGTTTTTCCCGCACGCCATCATCTTCCTCCTCGAGAACAAACACCTCGACATGGACTATTCTTTCTACGAGGCGCTCATGAAAGAGTGGGATCGGCTCAAGAAGAAGTACCCGGGCGGCACACCCCTGAGCGACCACGAGGAATTCACGACGTACTCTAACATGCAAATTCTCTATCATTACTTTGTCGAGCACTACAGCCGCAACCATGCCGAACTCAGAAGGCGCGGCGTTCGGTTTCGCGGAGTTAAGCGGCCGACCGCCCTTGACCCGGACCCGAAGCGCGACGGAGGCTTTTACGCAAAGGTGGGATTCCAGAAGGCGCGCCTGAAGACCGGACGCTCAAAGGATAACAGGTTCAAGCGTGGTCGAAAGGCTTCGGGCGCGAGGCGGTAGGCGACGGGGGCTCTCCCGGCAGGCGGGGGCGTTTGTGCGAAAGCAGGAATGGCGGACGGTTGAATCGGAAGGAGATTCCCAATCATGAAACAACACATCACCGCATTTCTTGCTCTGGCCGCAGTCCCCCTGCTCATCTTGGGGGCGGCTCCTTCGTCGGGCCCTTCAGGGAAAAAGGCAGGAGACTCGATCACGTTCACGTCCCAGGCAATGCGGGTGGGTTTTGCCCGCCGGCAAAAGCTCATCATGAACATGTCCTTCGACCTACAGATGCGCAAGGGAGAAACAGTCGTCGGCCGGTCCACCTTCCGCTCGACCCGACGCGAAGAGATGACCGAGAAGGTGCTCTCCGTCGCCTCAGGTCGCGCGAGTTCAGTGCTTTTGACCTGGCATGAAGCAGAAGAAGAGTCGGCGCAAAACGAGCGCACGAAGAGGAAAGATCTGCCGCACTCGGGCAAGTCCTACGTCGTGGAAAAGACGGACGGAAATCTGAAGGTCCGTTACCGGGCCGGCGGCGAACCCACACCAAAGGAACGCAGGGCGGCGCAAAAGGACGCCGCATTTCTGAAAAACAGGGACCCTCTGCGGGAGACGCTACTCGGCCGTACCTTGCGCGTGGGCGAACCGGCAGGCTTTCTGGAGGAGGGGCTTCTGGAGGCTTTTGCGCGCGGAAACAAAAGAAAGCAGCCCTCCAAGACCCGCCGCATATCCGTACGGTTGCGGGAGGTGCAGCTCTGCGGGAGCGTCCGATGCGCCCACTTCGATGTGGAGGTCGATGTGACCGTGGGGGACAAGGAGCCCATGGACATGGACCTTCGCGGTGTTCTGATTGTACAGGATGAGGGCGCTTTTCCCCTGTCACTGGAGTTGAAGGGCCCCATCCGCCTGCAAGGCAGCGAGCAGGCGGGACCGGCCGGAGGCCGGAGCACTTGTCACCCTCCCCAGGACATCAACGTCAAGGGTAGCGGCGAGTTGCGTATCGAACTGAAGAATCGCTTCGGTATGTGACGTTCTGCGCTTTCGGGCGGGATCCCGAGACCGGGCCGAACACCCACGGCACACACCGGCAACCCAGCCGCGCCACCCGCGATGAGCGCGCGCTCATCGAAAAGATCGAGCCCGAGCGGTCGCCCACATTCAGAAAGAGTGCGAACGATTGCGCAAAGAAGCCGACAGGAAGTAAGCTACCGTCACGCTCGGAGCACCTGTGGCTGCGAACAGGCCGGGGCGTGACGGTTGGGCGGTCGGCCAGGACGCCAACCAGAAAGTCGCTTCCCCTCCCTCCCCCTCTCAGCCCGGCGCGCCCTCCTCCAGAGATCTCCGAATGGCGTCGGCGAGAGCCTCCGGCGGGTGCGCCCCCGATGCGGCGAGCTTCCGCCCGAACACGAAAAAAGGCACGCCCTGAATCCCCAAAGCCGCCGCCTCCTGGTACTCCTCGAGCACGCGGGCACGCCAGGCCGGATCCTCAGCGGCGCCCAGCGCTTCGGCGGGCAGGCCGTGCTTGGAAGCAAGCGGCGCAAGCGTGACCTCGGGACTGAGATCCTCGCCCCGCACGAAATAGGCGGCGAACAAGTCGCGCAGCAATTGTCCGTGCGCTTCGCGGGAAAGGCGCCCCCGGGCGGCCAGCAGCAGCGCGTGCGCCCCCACAGTACTTGGATAGCGCCGAATGTTCGTGAAATCTAACTGAAGTCCCGACTGCCGCGCCGCGCGAACGACGTGCGCAAACATGCGCTCCGGATCCCCGCCGTACTTGGCGGAGAGGTACTCGCGCAGATCCCGCCCCTCGGGTGGAACACGCGCATCCAAGAGAAAGGGGCGATGCACCACCTCCACTTCGACCTCGTCTTTCACCAACTCGATGGCCTGCTCCAGGCGACGCTGCCCAATGTAGCACCACGGGCAG
This sequence comes from uncultured Leptospiraceae bacterium, assembly GCA_964585735.1. Lineage (GTDB taxonomy): Bacteria > Spirochaetota > Leptospiria > Leptospirales > Leptonemataceae > CAZPFB01. The sequence goes on along the minus strand of CAZPFB010000140.1, from coordinate 4,701 downwards.
ACGATGTCGGAGTAGACGTCGATTTCAATCTTCTGGAGTGTCTGCATGGCTGTTGCGGGGTCGTGGTCCTGTCTCTCCTGAACAATGCGGGTCTACCGTCCTTCGATCAGCCGGATGATGATGGCCTTCTGGGCTTCCAGGCGGTTTTCCGCCTGGTCAAAAATGAGCGAGCGTTCGCTTTCCACCATGTCTTCCGTTATCTCATAGCCGGGGTGAATCGGCATGTCGTGAAGGATCTTGGCGCGCGAATGGCTCATCAGTTCGGCATTCACCTGGTACGGCATCATCGTGCGAATGCGTTCTTCTTTGAACTCCCGGTGCTTGGGGTCGTCGAAGAATTCCATGTCCACCCAGGTATCCGTGTAAACGTAGTCGGCATCCTTCACGGCGGCCTCCCGGTCGAGTGTCTCCACCAACAGACCTCGTTCCCGGAGACGAGCTTTGCTCGTCTGATCGATGGCCTCGGGCGGGGCGACCGGGCACACCAGCGTGAGGTGCACGCCCAAAGCCGCACAGACAGCCATCAGGGAGTTGACCACGTTGTTGTGCGCGCCGAGGTACGCGACTCGCGCGCCCTCGACTTCGCCTCGGTCCATATATATGGTGAGCATGTCCGCCATGGCCTGGCAGGGATGGTAGAGGTCGCAGCAACCGTTGATCAGGGGTACGGAGGCGCCCGCACGCAATTCCAGCAGGTCGCTGTGCCGCCGCATGCGTGCCATGATCACGGCGGCCGTGCGTGAAAGGTACGCCGTCTCGTACCGAATGTGCGAGAGCTTGAACTGCGTCGTGTTCCAGTCCAGGTAGATGGCATGGCCGCCCATCTCGGTCATGGCGGTCTCGAAGGAGACGCGCGTGCGGGTGCTCGACTTCTGAAAGAGCATGACCAGAGTCCGATTGGTCATGTAGCCCTGGTAGTTCACGCGACGCGACTTGATGCCCGCGGCCAGTTCGAGAATTTCGCGGATCTCGTGGTCGGGCCAATCGTTCCAGGTGATGAGGTGCTTAACCTGTTTCGTTCGCATGGCGACTACCCCCTGCGGTCGGACGGGTCCGCCACGGGCGGGAGGAGGTACTTAAGGAAGAAGCGCGCGCAACGGCAAGCGGGAAATGGGGAGCACGACACGGATATGAAACCGACTTGGCCACCATGCACGATGGGCGGGGACTGCTACTCAGCTTCGATGCGATTGCGCCCTTTGCGTTTGGCCCGGTACAGGAGCCCGTCGAGTCGCGCGAAGAAGTCCTCTTCGCTTTCGCCGAGGCGGTACTCCGCGCAGCCGATGGAAGTGGTCACGCGCAGTTCCTGGTTCTGGAACTTGATCACCAACGCCTCCAACTTGGAGCGGAGGTGTTCGGCGCCCTCGCGCGCGCCGGCAAGAGCGGTACGGGGCAGAAGCACGAGGAACTCCTCCCCCCCCGTGCGGGCCGTCTTGTCCGTGGACCGAAAACTGTGCCGCATTAGCGCGGCCAATTCGCGGAGGACCTGATCCCCGGCCAGGTGACCGAATCTGTCGTTGTAGGTCTTGAAGTGGTCCAGGTCCATGAGCAGCGCGCTGAAGGTGTCCCCGTAGCGGTTGGCCCGCGCGATCTCTTCGGCCAGAGATTCGAAAGCAACCCTCCGGTTCCACAGTCCCGTCAGCGCGTCCCGCGTGGCCAACACGGACAGTTGGTGCTCGTAGCGCGCCTTCAGAATGGCGGCGGAGAGCACCGGAACGAGCGTCAGTAGGATATTGCGCTCTTCATCGCCGAAGGGCTCCGCCGTCATGCGAAAGAGCGAAATGGCCCCCAACAGGTCGTCCTCCGCAATCAGGGGCGCCCCCAGAAAGACGCGGGCGCCCGCCTCGGCGATTTCAGGAATATGCAGGGGGTAAGCCGGATAGTCAGCAATCATTAATGGTTTGCGATCTACAAACATTCGGCCCATCGGGGTTCTTTCCAGCGGCAACTCCAGATGCGCCAGTTCGACCGGAAAGCCGTAGCTATGGCGATACCGCACGAGGTAGCGCTCGGGGTCGTACAGTCCGATCACACCGCAGTCGGCGCCGCAGAGTTCCACGGCTCCCCGCAACGCCGTTTCAAGCGTGTTTCCTGCGCCCCGCTCCGTGAGCAGTTGCGTGAGCAGACCGTTCACCTGATTGTTCAACGCCAGGGCGGTCTCCAACTGGTTGCGGCTCCGCACACGCTCGCGCTCCGCGAACGACAGATGCAGCAGCACGCCGGCGGTGATGTCCCGGAAGACGAGGATGACGTTGCGAACGATATCCCCGTCGAAAACGGGAATGGCCGTGAGCAGCGCGTGCAACTCCGCCCCACTGCGACGCCGCATGACAATCCGGTCCGTGGAAACCACGTCCCCGTTGAGCGCGGACTCCATGATCCCGCCGAGCGCGTCCTCCTCGAACAGCTCTGCCACGGGGAGAGTCTCGGACTCCTCCCAACCCAGGATGCGCTCGGCGGCGCGGTTGGCGTGCATGCAGTTCCCCGATCCATCGAGAACGAGTACACCTTCCGAGAGGGCGTTGAGGAGCGGACGCACCGATCGCACGCCGTCCCGTTCGAGGAAAGGCAGCATCTCCCGTGCCCGTGCGATCAGTTCCATCTTTTCCTTCAGCCCCGCCTGCCGTGTCCGACGACCCGAGGCCGACCCTTCCTCGCGCAAGTCCGTGCCTCCGCCCACCTTCATCAACACATTGGACGAGGCGGTTTTTCGACCCGCCGCCAAAAAGAACATGACGTACCACTCTTTCGACCGGACCTGAGCCCGGAAATGGCGGATACGGTCGAAATCGGGGTCATCGGCGGCTCGGGCATCTACGAAATGGATGGCCTGGAGGTGGAACGGGAGGTGCACCCGGATACCCCCTGGGGCTGCCCTTCGGACACTATCGTGATCGGTCGCTTTGCGGGCAAGCGCGTCGCATTCCTGCCCCGCCACGGTCGCGGACATTTTCTGACGCCCTCCGAGGTGCCTTCCCGGGCCAACATAGCCGCGCTCAAGATGATGGGCGTCAAAGAGGTCGTGGCTTTCAGCGCGGTCGGCTCCCTGCGCGAAGAAATCCCGCCCCGGGATTTCGTCCTGCCCCATCAAATCATCGACCGGACGAGAGGCATCCGGCCCTCCACCTTCTTCGACCACGGTATCGTGGTGCACGCCACATTCGGTGACCCCTTCAGTCACTACTTGGCCGATATCATCTATTCCCAGGCTGCCGTGCTCGAAAAGGCAAAGCTTCACCGCGACCGCACTCTGGTGTGCATGGAAGGGCCGCTCTTCTCGACCCGCGCCGAGTCGCAGATGTACCGCGCGCTGGGCGGAGACATCATCAACATGAGCGTGCTGCCCGAAGCAAAGCTCGCCCGGGAAGCCGAAATCAACTACCAGATGGTCTGCATGTCCACGGACTACGACTCCTGGAAGGTGGAGGAAGGGGCCGTGACGGCCGAGATGATCCTCGCGCACTTCCATGCCAATACGACGAACGCCAAGCGTCTACTGGCCGCCATCATTCCCCTGCTCGGAAGGCCCGACAATCCTCTGGAAGGCAGCATTCGACAGTCCATCATCACCGCGCCCGAAAAGCGGGACGCCGCCCAGCGCGAACGACTCAACCAATTGCTGCCGGGGGTGTTCTGAGTGTGAGCCGCCAAGCGACGTCGCTGTGCTTCATCGTGCTCCTCGCAGCCAGTCTGCCGCTTGGCGCTCAGGCCTACAGCATTCCCGGCGTGACCCAGGGTGGCCCCTCGGCCGAGAAGAAGCCCACCAGTCGGGATCCGCGGTACGTGCCGCCTTTCCTGCCCGACTACCTCCGCCGTAAGATCGACCCGGCGGCCGGACTGATTCTCGCCTCGCCCGAGGGTATTGACCTGGAGGCCTTCGTTCAGGCGCGCGCGCGCAAGGCCGCCGAACGTCGGAAGCGCACCGGCCGCTACGAGGGCCGCGATTTCAGTGAAACCGCCGACACGCCGGCCGATCGGGAGCGCTTCGAGAGCGAAGTGTTGCGGCAGTTCGGCGTGAACCTGCCGGAGCCCATGACGGTTCTCGATCCCCCGTACCGCGAAACGGCCGGTCGTAGGTTTCAGGTGGTCTTTCTCCTGGCCCTGCCGATCACGAGCGTGTTTTCGTACGGAATTGTGACCGCCGCCAAAGGAACGTTCGGCCGGAAGTCGGGCTTGAATCAGGGAGAGACGATCGGCGTGGCAGTCGGCGGGATTGTCTCTGCGGGGATCATCGCCTGGAGGGACCTGCGGCTCTGGCGGAGGGCCGAGCACGAGCGACTGCGGAAACAGGAGCAGAGCCATCTGGGAACTCCGGACGCGTACGCACGAGAATGGGCCGCGGTCGGGGCTGCCACCTTGCCCGCGTGGGAGGACGAACCCCGTCGCAACGGTTCGCGGCAGGGCGACGAACTGTTTTTGCCCGTTCGCTTCCAGGTGGCGCGATTCTGATCGCGCGTGCTCTGACCCGGCCATGCACCAGGACGATCGCAACAGCCTGAGCCGCGAGGAGCGCGCACTCATCGAACCGCTGGCCCGTCGCCTGGCTTTCGAACCCGGCGAAGCGGTGTTCACCGAGGGGGATCCCTACCGCGGATTCTTGGTCGTGGAGTCGGGCTGCTTCAAGGTGTTCCGGGTGAGCGAATCCGGCAAAGAGGCGGTGCTGCACTTCTTTCTTCCAGGTCAGGCCTTCGCGCTCCTGCC
>CAZPFB010000139.1:0-12226 GCA_964585735.1 uncultured Leptospiraceae bacterium | reverse complement strand
GAAACGCTGCAGATGCAGGCTCTTACGCGTCCCCAGGTGGTTGACGGTCGTGAAGAGCAGCACCAACCCCACGGCCGCAAGCTGCTCCACCGTAAAGGAAACCGGACCGAGCGCAATCGAACCCGAGACGCCCGGCCCAAAAATCGTGCGCCCCTGGTAGTGCATGACCCCCATCGCGTATGCAGCGATGGAACCCGTGAACGTGGCGGTGAAGCACAGATAGCCGTAGAGAAATCCCCAGGCCGGACCGTACGTGTTCTTCAAGAAGGCGTAGTCGCCGCCTGCCCAGGGCATCATGGTCCCGAGGGCCGCCGAACTCATGGCGCCGCTCATGGCCACCATAGCGCCCAACAACCACAGCAGAAGAAACCAGTGCGGATTCCCGACCTGAACTGCGATCTCTTTGGGTGTTAGAAAGATCCCGACGCCGATGACGCTCGAAAGAATGAGCAGTACTGCATCGCCCACGCCGAGCGTGCGATGCAGGATGTGTACGCCCTCCTTGGGGTGTTCCACATTCGACGCGTTCGGGTGATCGAGGATCAATGGCTTGGCGGGTGTGTTCATGACAGGCGCCCCGCGGGCGCTTATTTCTGAAGATTCGGAGCCTGCCCCGCAATGCTGAAGCCGTTCTTCCCGTCGATCTCTCCGACTGAAAGCATGTCGAAAACGTTCACGGGTTTCTCCAAGGCCAGCCACTGCTGGAAGGCGCCGAGCGGCTGCTTGTTGTAGTGAAATCCGACGCGACTGACCCCCTCCCACCCGGCCGCCCACGGCAACTTGTGTCGACGGATGGAGATGGTGCGCAGGACGACGGATCTTTCGTCCACGGGCAGGGAGCGAAGGTTGGCGCGAAACGACTCTTTGTACGGCCAGAAGACCGTGTACTCCTCGGCGTTCGATGGGTAGAAGATGCGAATGGGAACGCCCATCTTCCGCGCGGCCTCCCCGATGCCGCGGAGCGTTACGGTTCCATTGAGGTCTCCGCCCAGGGGACGGATGCGACGTTTCTGCGCGAGACCGCGGATGTGCTGGTACTGGGCCTGGTCAGTGAGCCAGATGCTGTAGCCACGCGCTTTGGTAACCCGGTCCATGAAGGCGAAACGCTGTGTCTGAAACGACCGGGCCTGCCGGTAGGCGCGCACAAGGAACGAGTAGTCAGGGGCGGTCTCGTAGCTGGCCTTGATCAGCGCAAGCGCCTGCTTTTCGTGCGATTTGAGCCACAGCTTGCGAAAATCCTCGGGAGTGGCGGCCTCCCGGAGGAAGGCCAAATGCACTTTGTTGGCCGCCACCACAATCCGGGTGAAGTCCATCATCCAGATCCATTCGGACTTGGCCCATGCAGCGAGGACGAAGTTCTGATCGGAACCGACGCCCACGTAGCCGCCACCGAGATCCCGGGCGTGCTGCGTGAGCAGCTCCAGGCGGGCTTCATTCGAAACGGTGGTATCGCCCGAATCCCAGCGCGTGGGCTTGAGCGTCTCCTCCGGACTGCCCCAAAAGATACGCCCCCGCTCCTCTTCGGAAACGCTGTCACGCGCGGTGGCCGGCCGCGAGCAGGCCCCCGCCGACACGGCTGCGGCCAGGGCGACCAGCATCAGAGCCCGCAGAGGAAAACCACCCTGCGAACCTGCCCCGACCTCGCGGAGAACAAACGTTGGAGATAACACACGGTCACCGAATTTTGCGCTGGCATGGTGTCAAACCAAAGCCCTTTTGGTTGCAGGACCGACCGGGCCGCAGCAGGACGACTCATGAGCCCGGCCACACTGGCAAGCGCAGCCGTCGGTCGCTATACTACGTCAGCGTTCCGCTCCGAGCGTTTCCCAACTCGCGAAGTCAAGGTCGGTGACGTGGGTGTTGGCGGTTCCAACCCCATCCGCCTGCAGTCCATGACAATTGCGGACACGATGAACACGCAGGCCGTCGTGGAGGAGGCGATTGCGCTGTTTCAGGCGGGGGCGGAAATCGTGCGGGTGACGGCGCCCTCCAAGCAAGACGCGCAAAACATCCAAAACATACGCGCCGGGATCCGGGGCCGGGGTTTCTCCTTCCCCCTCTGCGCCGACATTCATTTTGCTCCACAGGCGGCGCTCATCGCGGTGGAGCATGCCGAGAAGGTCAGAATCAACCCCGGCAACTTCGCCGACAGCAAGCGGTTCAAGACGCGCGAGTACACGGATCGCGAGTACGAGGAAGAACTCGAACGAATCCACGATGTCTTTCGACCCCTGGTTTTGCGCGCGGCCGAACTCGGTCGGGCCATGCGCATCGGCGCGAATCACGGTTCGCTTTCGGACCGGATCCTCAACAGGTACGGGGACACGCCGGCCGGCATGGTGGAGTCCGCCCTGGAATTCATTCGCATAGCCAGACAGTACAACTATCACGACATCATCGTCAGCATGAAAGCCTCCAACCCGGTGGTGATGGTGCAGGCCTACCGCCTGCTCGTGGAATGCTTCCGCAACGAGGGAATGAACTACCCACTGCACCTGGGCGTCACCGAAGCGGGTAACGGTCGGGACGCGCGCATCAAGTCCTCCGTCGGCATCGGGTCGCTCCTCGAAGACGGGATCGGGGATACGATTCGCGTCTCGCTCACGGAGGACTCGGTTCATGAGTTGCCGCCCGCGCGCATGATCGCGCGCCGGGCCGTTCGTTCAGGCCCGGGCTTCGAGGCCCCGGAGGAGTTGGAACGGCTCTACACCTCTCTTGTGAACCCGTACGAGTTTGCGCGTCGCGGAGCGCGCGGCATCGAGCTGCCCGACGTGGGCGGAAGCCCTGAACCAAGGAAGGCTGCACCCGTGCGCCTCGCTGTATCCGTACAGGAGGCTTCGGCGACCGGGACCCTGGTAGACGGTCGCCTCGAAGGAGTCGCCTCCGAATTGCGCGCGCTCGGGACGGATCTCATTCTTGCGCGTGGCGATGTGCCCCGAACCGTTCGCGACCACGTTGTTCCGGTTGGCGAAACGGTCGAGGAAGCGGCCGCAGTCTACCACATCGAGGTGGACCCGAACGCCTGGACTTCGGCCGAACTCCTTTCGCAGATCGACCGCACCCTGGATTCGATTGGCAGACAGTGTCGGACGGGGGCCATCCTCTCCATCGGTTGGACGTCCTCGGTCTACGTGAAGCCCCTGAAGACCGACGTCACGCACCTTTACCGATTGCTGTTTTCGTGTCTGCGTCGCCGCAGCGGCGCGGACCTGTTCCCCCTGCTCGCGCGGATTTCCTGCGCCACCGAAGAAGAGGCGTTGTACGCGGGCGGGCTGCACGGCGGCGGACTCCTGTTGGACGGAATCGCCGATGGGATTCTCATCGAAGTGGAGGCATTGGCCGAAGCGGAGTGCGCCCGGATTGGCCTGGACATTCTGCAGAGCGTGCGCCTGCGCATGAGCAAAGCGGAATTCATCAGTTGTCCTTCGTGTGGGCGAACCCTCTTCGATCTACAGGAGACGACGGCGCGGATCAAGGCGCGTACCGGCCACCTCAAAGGCGTGAAGATCGCCGTCATGGGTTGCATCGTGAACGGCCCCGGTGAAATGGCGGATGCCGACTTCGGCTACGTTGGCGCGGGCCCGGGACACGTACATCTCTACCGGGAGAAGGAGCTCGTGAAACCCAACGTGCCCTCGGCCCTTGCGGATCTGGAACTCGAGAACTTGATCCGGGAGCACGGCATGTGGGTCGAACCCTGATGCCGTCTTTCCGTTGCACGGTCCCCATCCGCTTCCGCGACGTCGATGCGCTGGGCCACGTAAACAATGCCGTCTTCCTGACCTATTGCGAGGTGGCGCGCCAGGAGTATTTCCGCAGCGCTTTCGGCATCCAGAACGCGCGCGACTTCGAGTTCATTTTGGCCCGCTTCGAGGTGGACTACCTGCTTCCGCTGGAACTCACTGTTGCCTTTGTCGAGGTGTCCCTTTCGGTTCCCCGCATCGGCAAGAGCTCGTGGGACTTCGGCTACGAAGTGATCGCTGCGGAAGGAGGAGCGGCCTACTGCCGGGCCCGCAGCGTGCAGGTCTGCTATGACTATGAACGGCAGCAGTCGCGCGTGCTTCCCGCCGAATGGCACGAAAAGCTGGCCGCCCTTTCCCCCGAAAGCAATCCATAGGAGCCATGCGGCCACACGCAAGCCTGCTTGGGGGCACGTCCTCGGGAGGCCGCGTCCAGCAGAGTCGCGCTTCAGTCGTCGTCGGAGTCCTCATCCCCCGCACGAATGGCACGGATCAGGTCGAGGGTCTCACCGTCCGGCTCCGCATCCACTTCGCGCACGAGAACCTTCTTCATTTCCTCGAACTGGCGCAACGCTTCGTTCTTGCGGCCAGCCTTCTGTAAGGCGCGAAAGAAAGCGCGCCACGATTCCTCGTCCACGTCATCGAGCTGAACCGCGCGGTGCGATGTCTGCACCATTCGCTCGAAGTGCTCGCTCCTTTCCAGGAGCGCCGACAGGCGAAGGAGCGCGCCACGATACCTCCGCCGCAGGTGATCGCGCATGAGTTCGGCCCCCTCGAAGTACGGATCAAACTCGAAGAAGTCTCCCTGGTAGAGCTGAGCGCATTGATCCATGGCAGAAACCGCGGCGGCCTCGTCTCCCGAACCAAACGCTGCGTCGGCCAGATCGAGTTGGTGCTCGAAGCGATTGGCGTCTACCTGCACCAGATGACGATTCAGGAAAAGGCGGTCTTCGGCGAAAACGAGGGCCTCGTTGTGGCCCAGGATCTTGCGGAGCCGGAAGCACAGAGCGTGCAGGTTGTTGAGAGCGCCCTTGGGGGGCAACTCCGGCCACAGCTGTTCGAGCACTTCTTCCCGATGAAGCCACCGTCCGTAGCGAAGCAGGAGCATCTTGAGCAGCTTCAGCAGCTTCTTTTTGCGCGAGAACGTCGTAAACGGGACCTCCCTACCGTTAACGATGATGTGCAGTGGCCCGAGGCAGCGGATCTGCACGGGCACGGAAAGGGGGTCTCCCACAAAGGGCTGCTCGGCCTGCGCCGCCACCTGCCTCGCGGCCGCCTTGACCTCGGGTGGCGCGAACTCGGGGTTGTAGCGCATCTCGAACGTGAACAGATGCTCGACGGCAAACAGGACTGCCAGGATGCCGAAGTGCGCCAGGTAAGGCATCTGCCAGAGGCGCGCGGCCACGCTGATGTCGTTGATGGCCGTCACCAAGATGAGAGTAAGCGCAAGCACGAGGGACTTGGACTTCGTCTTGTGCAGGGAGTCCTCAAAGACGTACTTGATCAGCGTGCGGACCAGCACGGCCAACATGACCACGAAGAACACAATCACGATCCAGGGTTGCTCCGTTTCGTAGATGGTCACGCCCAGGAGCGGGAAATGCTTCGGCGCGGACAGCTCGATGCGGTAGGCCGTGGGATGGAGGAGGATCACGACGGAAAAGACGCCGAAAAGCCCGAGCAGCAGTCGCAACACCAGCGGAGAGAAGACGGGTCGGAAGTTCTGCGCGAACAGAAGGAAGCAACCGGCCATGATAGGCAGGGCTACGTTTTCCAATCGTTCGTAGATCAGCGCCTCCGAAGCGTCCCGCACGTTGATCGTCCGCAGAGCAAGGATGAGGTACGCCGCAAAAGACAACTGCGTCAGCGCAAAGAAAGCCACGAAGGAGTGCCCGCCCGATCTACGGAAGTAGATCAGGTTGTGGCCGCATCGATAGATGAGGATGGCAGTGACGAGCACGTAGGTGAGCTCGTAGGCCGTCATGCCCGGACTATGGGAACCTTTCCCCCGCGGGCAAGCATATTCCCGCAACCCTGCTACCGGACCAGCGAGTCGGCCGTCTCCTTCTCCCACAGGTTCCGCACGAGATCGGCAGCCCCGTCGGTTTCCCTCAATTCTCTTTGCCAGTACGCCGGCATCTGCGAGCGAAACGCCTCGGTGGAGAAGCGATCGTCCAAAAGGAGGATGAAACCGTGGTCGCTCTCGGAGCGAATCACCCGACCGCCGGCCTGCACGGAGCGGAACACCGCGGGCTGAATGTAGGCCCGCAGTCGGCCGTCGAATCCGTGCTCCTCGGCAAAGGCGCGCATGAGTTCCCGTTCCACGGTCACCGCCGGCAAACCCGGACCGACGATGAACGCGCCCCACGCCAGGTGTCCCGAGAAATCGACGCCTTCCGAAAAGACTCCACCGTGGACCGCGGCCAGAAGGTAGCTCTCCCCGGGACCTGCTGCGCGCAGCTTTTCGAGCAGCGGGCCGGTCGCCATGGCCGGCGATTGCATCAGGACTTTCAGGCTCGGGTCGCGCATGTGGCGGACAACCTCGTCTCGAAAAGCAAAGCTCCCGAAGAACGCGAGGTAGTTCCCCGGACGCACCGCGATGATCTCCCGCATGAAGAGCGCAATGTTTTCGGCGTTTTGGGCGCGATTCTTCAGGCGGGTGTCGAACCCACGGACGAGGGCAATCAATCGGTTCTCGGGCGGGAATGGCGAATCGAGCTCGAGCGAGAGCGACTCACCTGAATCGGTGCCCATCGCCTCCATGAAGTAGTCGAAGGGTGTAAGCGTGGCGCTCATGAACAACGGCGCGTGAAAGGACTTGAGCTGAGGGCGTAGAAAGGGCCCGGAGTCCAGGCAGTACGTGCGCACCGTTCCGTCGGCGAACCACACGGTCGCCAGTTCCTCCCGCGCCTCCAGGGTCAGATTGAGGAAATGCTGCAGGTCGAAGAGAAGGCCGAGCAGTGGGTCCTGGCGACCCGTTCGGACCCGCGCGGTGAGCAGGACCCAACGGTTCGTGGCGTAGGCGGCAAGAGCGTCCGGCATGAGCTCGGACAGCGCACTGGCCAATCGTTCGGCCTCGGAGCGCGCAAGGCTCTCGACAAAATAGGAGGATTCTCCTTCCTCCACGAGCGCCCGCAGCTTCTGTTCGAAAACGTCGGCCACCTCAACGAGGAAAGCGTCGATGCGTTCGAGCACGTCCGGACCAAGGCCCGGCAGTCCGGGAGAGACCCGAGCGCCCTCCAGTTCCAGCGTCAGGCTCCGCAGCTCGGACAACGAAAGGTGGATCGAATGAATCGCGCGCGCTCGCTCGGGTAGGTTGTGCGCTTCGTCGACAACCAGAAGCGGAAGAGCGCGGTCGCCTTCCTCCAAAAGGAAGCGCAGGCGAATGCGCGGATCGAAAAGGTAGTTGTAGTCACAGATTAGAACGACCGCCTGACGCGCGAGAGCGAGGGAAACCTCGTACGGGCAGAGCCCCTCATCCACGGCCAACTTCGTCAGCGTGTCTCCGTCCAACACCCCTCTTTCTCCGGACTGCGCAAGCAGGCTCCCTTCCTGAAGCCTGGCTGCGAAGCCGGTCAGGTACGGACAGACCCCGGGCACGCAGCGCAGTTCGGGCATCGGACAGGAACGTTCCTTCGCCTGGAGCTGCACGGCCAGGAGCGGCGAGCCGGGGGGAAGCATGGCCCGCACGGTTTCCAGAGCAAGGGCCTGCTGGGAGAGACGCGCAGTGGCGAAAAAGAGGCGACGGTCCTCGGAAAGTGCCCGCTCGAGCAAAGGGAAGAGCGCAGCGGCGGTTTTGCCGGTTCCGGTGGGCGCGGAGCAGTACAGCATGCGCCCGCCATCGAGTGATTCGCGCGCGTGCTGCATCACCTGCTGCTGCACGGGCCGAACCGTCGCGTGCGGAAAACGCAGCGCCCCCGCAGCCTGGCGGCGGGCCCGCGCGCGCTCTTCCTCGAGTCGCCCGGCCTCTAATCTTGCGTCGACGCGTGCAAGCAGGAGCTCCCGCGCCGAAGCAACATCGAATTCCAGGCGAGCCACCGTCAGCGTGCCGTCGACCAGCGAATAGTAGAGCAGAGAAGCCGAGCGCACCTGGTGCCCCAACTCCGAGAGCATCGTACAATAGAAGAGGCACTGCTCCACGTGCGCCCTTTCCGGCTCCAAGTCCTGGAGTTGCTCTCTCGTGAGCACGGTGGATTTCAGCTCTTCGACGACCGCCCCCTGGGCGGTCGTCCGCAGGCCATCGACGCGGCCGAACACCTCGACCCACCCCAGCGGTCGTTCGATACGCCATTGTACGGCCACTTCCTTCTGGTAATCGCTTTGCTCCGCCCGTTCCCCGAGCACGGCCGTGTGGGCCTGTGTTCCCAGGAGGGCGCGCCGGCGCTCGGCGGCGCCGGCCAGACGCCAGCCATCCTGCGGCCGCGCATCCCCCCCGATCGTGAGTTCCCGAACGCTGAACCGGAACGGATAGTCTATGCCACCGCCTCGCTCTTCGCGCGGTCCCCTGTCGCCTCCAACCGGCATGGTGTTGTATTGGGTAGCGGCACGTCGCGGTCAACCGTTCGCCTTGATTTTGCTTGCGTCGTCCACTCACCCGGACGGCCGTGCGACATGAACGAAGCTCGGCTCCTGCTCGACTTCATCGATACCTCTCCGACGCCCTTCCACGCTGCGGCAAACATCCAGGAAATGCTCGTGGGATCCGGTTTCGCCGTTCTTCCGGAAGAAGCGCGCTGGAAAGTGGAGCCGGGCGGGCGCTACTGCATCACGCGCGGCGGCTCTTCGCTGTTGGCTGTGTGCCTGCCGGAAAGCCGTGTGCGGAAGTTTCGTCTCACGGGCGCGCATACGGACAGCCCGAACCTCCGCCTCAAGCCGAGCGCCACGTTCACACGGCACGGCTTCGCGCAATGGGGGGTGGAAGTGTACGGAGGCGCGCTCTACAACTCCTGGCTCGACCGGGATCTGGGCCTGGCCGGTCGAGTTACGATCCTGTCGGAGGGCGTTCTTTCCGCGCGCCTGTTGCACATCGACCGACCGTTGTGCCGCGTTCCCCAGTTGGCCATCCACCTGGACCGCGAGGTGAACGAAAAGGGCCTGGTGATCAACGCGCAAAAACACCTACCGCCTATCGTGGGACTCGCCGGTACGGCTTCGACCGATCTGTTGGAACTCGTGGCGCAGGAACTGGATGTTTCCACAGCCTCCATTCGAGCGCACGAACTCATGCTGACTTCCGTGGAGCCGGGTCGCTTGGGCGGCGCCGCCGAAGAATTCCTGTTCGCGCCGCGCTTGGACAACCTGGCCATGTGCTACGCCGCCGCTCGCGCTCTCCGAGACGCAAAGCCGCCCGAGGGTGTGCTGGTGGGCATCGCGCTGTTCGACAACGAAGAGGTGGGAAGCGAGTCGGCGCGCGGCGCCACGTCCCCCTTTCTGCGCCACTCGCTCGAACGACTGCTCGCCGAGGCCGGTCGCGCGGCTCTGCTCGAAGCCTTGCCGGAAAGTATTTTTCTTTCCGCGGACATGGCGCACGCGCTGCACCCCAACTACGCGGACCGGCACGAAGAGCATCATCATCCGGTCCTCAACGGGGGACCCGTCATCAAGTCCAACGCAAACCAGCGCTACGCCACGGAAGGCCGAACGGCGGCCTGGTTCGACACGGTCTGTACAGAGGCGGGGATTCCCACCCAGAGGTTCGTCAACCGCACGGACCTGGCGTGCGGCTCCACGATCGGTCCGATCACCGCCGCGAACCTGGGCATTGCCACGGTGGATGTGGGGTCGGCCATGCTCTCCATGCACTCGGCGCGCGAACTCGCCGGAAGCCGGGACCCGGACCTGATGACGCGCGCCCTTCGCGCTGCTTTCGAGACCGGACTGCGCCTACCTACTGGTTGGTAGGCTGGCTGCCGGCCTGGGGAGCCGGGAGAAACTCGGTCCACCAGTCCGAGGCATTGCCCGCAAAATCCTTGGCCCGAATGGCGAGCATGCTGCCCGAAGCATCAATGAGCCTGCGCGGGATCCGGATCACGAGCGCGCCACGGTCGGCGACCCACTGGTGCGGAAGAGTTCGTCCGTCGAGGAGCACAGAGAACCCCCGCGCACGTACGCCCATCCCACGATCCGACACGACGAGCGTTCGTTCCAGCAGATCCGCTGGCGCTGCGGCGGGATCCTCCCAGAGGAAGGGACGCGCAATCCGAGGAGCATCCAGGTCCGTCAGTTGCGCGATTGGGCCCGAAGTACGGTACGTGAAACGATAGACCACCCTTCCCCCACGGCCGCGCGCGAAGGCCAGAGCCTGCCAGCGTTTGGTGGTGAGGTTGTATGAATACAACGCGGTACCCGGTGGTGGTGCGGGAAACTCTGCTTCACCCGAAAGACCGGCGCGATAGTACGCTGATTCAGCGAGCACCTCGAACATGGGCCCCACGCGGCGGAAGACAGTCCTGCCGTCAGGAGCCTGCAGCGAGTCGGGCGGAAGGACTTCGAGCGGTCGGATGGCAAAGTGTCCCGGCAGATGCAGGCTTCCCGGCGCGAACCGAAGCACGAGCCGACCACCCGCGGCCGTGGCCTGCAAGGCTGCAGACTGGCCGGAAGCGATGCGCGTGAGGCCAGCCGTCTTGGGTTCCCCGGACGAGGGTAGGTCCGCCTGGAAGCGCAGGCGAACGGACACCTCCCCTCGATTCCCATTCGCGTCGAGCACGGCCACCAGGCAGTCCCGTTCTTCCCCGGCCTTGCCGTGGAGTACGCCGCGGCCTCCTTCGTACAGGCGATAGGCGTACGACTGGCCGATGACCGTTCTGGCCGGGTCGTAGACCTCGTCCGCTCGGTAGAGTTGCCCCAGATGCAGGCGCTGGATGTTGTTGCGATATACCACCGTGTTCCCGACGCGCAATTCCCAACCGGCTACGCCGTTGCGATTCTGCGCGGCCATGGTGTCGAAAGCACCGATGGCCAGGCGAACACCACCCGCGCGGACGAGCACCGGCCTGCCGTCTTTCACGCGAAATCTCTTGGTCACGTGCGCTTCGTGCACGCCTTGGGTCTTGCTCGTTTCGCTAGAATCTGCCTGGGTCGGCTGCGGAGCGGCAGCTGTGGGGTCGAGTTCCAATTCCCACGATTCTGTAGTCGCGCGATCACTGGCGAAAAGGGTGAGCAGTTCGGGCGCGGTGCGATCCGCCAGACGGAGGTCCGTCGAAAGCGGGTCCAGGTAACGTCCGCCGCGCAGGATCTCGAAGTGCAGATGGGGAGCGCCGCTGCCGCTCTCCCCGCTGTGGGCCATGTGCTCACCGGAACGAAATCGGTACCAACCCGGAAGGCTCAGGCTGGTCCCGGCCGGCACGAGCAACTCGACCGACCGGCGAATCCACTCCAACTCGGGAAAGCGGCCGCGGAAATCGCGCAGATGGGCGAAGGTGTACTGATCGGCGCCGGAGCGCATCCAGATTGCGTTGCCGTAGCCACGATCGGAAACATTGATGGCGATGACAGTGCCCACACGCACGGCGCGTACCGGCAAACCGCTGCGATTGAAAGTCTTGTAGTCCAATCCGAGGTGGTACCGACCGTGCGATCTGTACTCCGCGAAGCTCCCCGAGGAGTAGATGGGAGGTTCCAGCGGATGAACGAAGTCAGTGGAGGCGTTGCCAGAGGGAGCGCCCAGCGCACCGGCGCATCCCACGAAGCCCAGGATGAGGGTGACGACGGCAAACGCCGCTACTCGATCTTCAGATAGGAGCAAAGCTCTCCGATTTCCGCGAAGTACCGCGTCTGCGGATTGTAGCTGTCGAGGATCCAGCGCCCGTCCGCGATGTACTTGTAGGCATACTCGCCGGGTTTGAGTCGCAGGCGCAAGCGAAATACGCCGTCGGGTCCCTTCACCGGAAGGTCGTGTTCGGGATTCCAGCGGTTGAAGCTGCCAACCAAGGCCAGGTTCCGTGCATCCGGAAGGAAGATCGCAAACTCGACCAGCCGTTCGTCGCCTCGCTCGGCCTCTCGGAGTATGCGGACGCTAATCGTCCGGGGCACTGCTTCGCCGCTCGGTCGAAATTCAGAGGCGTAGGCGCCCATGCCATCGTCGAGCTTGTTCTTGTTCGTCGGGTCGTGCGTCCAGATCCCATCGACCTGGAACTTGTAGCGGTACACGAAGTCGTCCGTGTTGAAGCGTCGGCCGCGCTCGATTTCACGAATGGGCAGGATGTGATAAAAGACGCCTTTGGGGTTGCGGCGCATGGCGATGGGCTGCCAGTTGTTGAAGTTGCCGGATAGCACGACCTGCTCGGCGCGGTAGTCGGCATAGGTGAACAGGATCCCCGCGTTCACCTGTTTGCCGGTCTCACCGTACTGCTTCCAGTCGAGGACGCGAACATAGCGCGGCGGGATGGCCCGGCGCAGCGTTTCCAGGCGGTGCATCGGGTAGATCTGCTGTGAGGTGGCCCTGCCCTCGGAACCGGCGTCGCGGGAGGAATAGCCTCCCACCCAGT
>CAZPFB010000138.1:0-12403 GCA_964585735.1 uncultured Leptospiraceae bacterium | reverse complement strand
CCTATTCCATATGGGAGATTTGGCCCTCTACCCATGAAGATCCCAGAAGCCCCACAAATGAATAGCTCCCTTCTGCTCCCCATGATCGGTGGCTTTGCGACCATCCTCATCGGCATGGCGGGGTTGTTCTACGCCACCCTGCGTTCGGCCGCAGATACTCGTCGCGAGTCCCGGGCCGACTTTGAGCGCATAGATGCAAAGATCGATTCCAAGATCGATACCCTGGAGTCCATGCTCGAGTCCAGGATAGACGGCGTTCAGGTGAAGCTCGAATCGAAGATCGACGGCCAGGATTCCAGGATCAGTAGTCTGGAGGAGAAGTTCGATTCCAAGATCGACGGACTCCGCACGGAAATGAGGGAGGAAATGCGCCGCGGCTTCACTCGGGTACATGCAGACTATCGGGACGTTCGCAATCGCCTCGATCGTTTGACGGACAGCCTGGCCCTGCGCGGACTTCAGCTCATCGAGCCGCAGGAGGGGTGAGCACCGGCTCGAGCCGATTGCGTGCCTGCATTTGAACGGAGCCCGCCGTGAGACGGATCAGGCGTACCATGGGCTTCGGATCCGGATGAGATGGTGCAACAAGGCCAGCATGGCGTGCGCGCCAAGACGGGCCTCACGGTTGTGGCTTCTGGAGAGCATCGCCTCGGGATCATTGTAGATTCATGCGTATCGTTGCGATGCTTCTCTCCGTGAAAGCTCACGGATGGATTTTCCCGGGTCGCGCGGCTTGTTGCGTCGCTTCCCTCTTCTTCTGACAACCATTCATCGAAGTTACGTAGTTGCCCTTGCGGAAAGTCGAAAAGACTTGCGGTTCTGGCGCATGCAGAACGAACCAGATGTGCGGAGCGTGGTTCATCATCATCCCTGCACTCGCGCTGGCGCCCGTTGCTGCCGAACCGCCGGCAGGCGCGCCCTCGGAAGGACCTCCCCTGACCCTTCGCGTGAACAATGCAATCGACAATGGGGATGGAACCGTTACCGACCTGTCCACGGGCCTGGTCTGGAAGCAGTGCTTCCAGGGCCTTTCGGGAACGGGCTGCGCCACAGGCGCGGTCACGGCCGTCCAGTTCTGCTCTGCCAACGATAACTCTTGCAACAACACAACCAGCTGGTTACTGAACGGGACGGGCACCAGTACGCTCTACCAGTCGTGCAACAATCTGAACACAAACCCCCGGCGGCTTTGCG
This sequence comes from uncultured Leptospiraceae bacterium, assembly GCA_964585735.1. Lineage (GTDB taxonomy): Bacteria > Spirochaetota > Leptospiria > Leptospirales > Leptonemataceae > CAZPFB01. The sequence goes on along the minus strand of CAZPFB010000138.1, from coordinate 11,209 downwards.
GGCCGCACAGCGTGGCGCGTTCCCACGATTGGCGAAATCGACCAGTTACTCGTCACCTATCGCATCAACACAGGTCATTTCCCAAATGCTGGGGCGAACTCCCTGAAGTCGTCTTCAGCAAACTCCGGTGACGCGACGCGGTACTGGTTCAAGCAGTGGCCAGATGACTTGAATTTCAACGTGGGCCTCAAGAACATCAACGGCGCCGCCGTTATCTGCGTCACCGCAGGCCCGTAGGGTCTGGGTGCTGCCCGCAAGACGGTCGGCGCCACATCGAAGGTGGGGCTCCAATTCATTTTCGCGTCATGGAGCGCAGCCAATCGGCAAGTCGGACTACGTAGACGCGTCGGTCCCGGCCGCCCGTTGCCGCGAGCGTACCGTCCGCGGAGATGTCGAGGGTCACGGCGATGTCGCGATGCAGGCGCAGCTCTCCCTGCTTGCGGCAGGCAAAGTCCCAGGCTATGAGCCGGCGGTCGTCGCCGACGGACAGGAACAAATCCCGACTCGGGTGCACGCGCAGGGCCCGCACCCAGTCTTCATGGCCTTCGCAGGTGCGCTCGATCTCTCCGGTTGCCGCGCGACGCACGAAGATGCGCCGGTCCCACGAACCCGAAAGCAACCACTGCCCGTCCCGCGACCAGGCCAGAGCGCTGACCGCCGATTTGTGATCCTTGCGCTGCCAGATTTCGCTCCCGTCCACTCCCCAAAGGCGCACCGTGTTGTCCCAGCCGCCGCTGGCGATCCGGCGACCATCCGGGGCAAGCGCCAGGGCGCTCGTGCGGGTTTTGTGCGCCTTCACTTCTCGTTCGATTTCACCGCGGGCGGAGAAGTAGAGCAACCGGCCGCGATCGTCGCCCACGATGTGGCGTCCCTGCGGCAGCAGCGCCAAGCTCGTGGGGACGCCGGTCAGGCGCACGGACGCGGGACGGGCCAGGGTGCCGCCAAAGCGATGCAGCCGGCTGTCCCGCGTCCCCACCACGAACGCCCCGGACGGCCATACTTCGATGGCGGTCACTTCTTCGCGGCCCAATCGCAGCGCCGGGGTTTGCGGCACGCCTTCGAGGGACCAGCGACGGATGCCCGGCTCGAGGCCTTCCGATCCTCCTCCGGTAATCAGGATGTTACCCGAAAATCGAACGGCCCACACGGCATCGCGGTGCCCCAGGTAGTCCGGCGCAAGCGGGCGACCGTCCGCGGTCCAGTTGCGCACCAGGCCTTCCTGGCCTGCGGTCTGCCAGCCGGTCGCGCCGGAGCGAACGGCAACGATGCGTTCGAGGTGTCCTTCGAAGTCGCGGGAGTCCCGAGAAACGATGCGCAGCGAATCATCGACCAGGCGCACCAGGACCAGGCGACCGCCGGAGAAGCCCGCAAGGATCTCGCTGCCCGCCGCCGAGAAGGCCAGCGAGCTCACGGCAGACCCGCCCAGCGTCAGGCGGGCCCTTTTGTGAAGGGAAGGCGGCTGCGTGCGCAGTTCAAACAGATGGAGTTCGCCGCGCGTCGTGCCGCACGCCAGGAGGAACTCCGGCGCCCGTTTGCCGTCTGCAGTTTTTGCCGGAGGTTTCGGGGAGGAGTCCGCAAACAGCGCCAGACTCGAACCCGCCGCATCCAGCGAGTTCGTGAGCGTTGGCCTCTTGCCATCGCCCACGTAGACCCGAAGCAACCCGTCATCGGCTACCGTGGCAAAGCCGCCGCGCGGCAGAGCCACCAGGCCGCGAATTCCACCGCCGGTCGCTTCGGTCGAGCGGATCCTCCGCAGAGTCTCAGCCGCAAACAAAGTCACCTGGCCGCGGTCATCTCCGGCCAACACGCACACGTCGGCACCCGGGCAGGCGCCTTCCGCAAGCGCCACGAAGCTGCCCCTCGTCTCTACGGAGCCGGACACCAGTCGACCGTCCTTTCGCCGAAACAACCGACCGGCCGAAGAGGCCATCAGGCTGCCATCCGCCAGAACGAGCAGCGCGTCGATGGGCCGGCCCGTGAGTTGCAGTGGAGCACCGCTCGGTCGGCCATTTGCGTCGTGGAAGAGGACCGTGCCGTCGAAGCCACCGGATACGAACAAACCCGTGCCAAAAGCGCCCGAGGACAGGCCACCCATTTCGAGGTGTCGGTACTGTGCGTTGCTGAGCACGACCCGGTCGCCCTGACCGGAAAGGGAAGCGCAGAAGAAGAGCACCGCGGGCGGCAGTACACGCCACGCGCCTTTCAAGCGGCCGCCCCGGAACGGTGTAGTTCTCGAATGCGGAGCGTCGCCAGGAATAGAAACGGCGGCAGGAACATTGAGGATGCATATAATATATGTGAGCGATATATATGCGGCCAGAAGTGGGCTGTGGCCCGCGTGGCCGCCGCCGCAAAACACAGCACGACAGCGGCCCAGGCCAGGCGACGCACGAGCGACGAACTCCCAGGACGCGCCGGTAAAACGACCAAGAGCGAAGCACTACCCACGAAACCGAAGTGAACGGTGTGCGCCGCCTCCTCCGGCCAGAAGAGGCCGGCCGCAAGGCTGAGGCCAGGCGAAAGCCAGAATACGGTTTCGATCGCAGGTGGCATTTCGGGTGGCGCGACTGCACGGGGAGCCGTCTTCCCCAGGCGAAGGAGGGCCAGCTCGAAGAGCAACCACAGCCCGGAAATGCCCTGGGCCACGCTCGCCAGCCGTGGTGACGCGGGCATTCTCAGAAACACGGAGCTCACGAACTCCAGAGCAAAACCAGCCGCAAACCCGGAAAGCGCAACATTCATCCTTAAAAGGGGTCCGTTTCCGGCCTCCAACCCCAAGCGACCGGCCAAAAGGGCGAGGCCGATGAGGGGAAGGGCGCCGCGGAAAATCAAAGAAGAGCCCAATTGGTACGGCGCGGCAAAATCAACGAGTTCGAGTACGAGCAGAAGAGTGGAGCCCGCCATCGCCAGCGCAAGAGCCATAGTTCCCAAGCGCGCCGGCACCTGCGTTTCCCCCCGAATCCACAGCACGGACAGGCCTATTCCCGACAGTACGAACCCGGCAGCACCCACCGGCATGCGAAACGAAAGCCAGGAAACGACGAGGACCACCGCAACGGCCACCGGGAGCGCCGGATAGAATCGGCTGCGCCGCCCGACCTCGAGTCCGGGAGCCGTCAGGGCCGCGGGAAGGATGAACCCTAAGGAAAGAAGCAAAGCGTGCTGGAGCGCCGGGTAGCCCGGAATCAACCCCCCGACCGCCGCCCGGTGCGCCAGAATCCAAAGGCCGACCCCCGTGAAAGCGCAGGCGACGGACAGGATGAGCACAAGTGCCGGGCTGCGAAGGTTCACGAGAACCGCTCATCCCCGTGCCCGGAGTGGGTCAACAGCAATCGAAAGACAGGAATCCTCGCCCGAGTAGCAAATATTTGTTGCCTAAAAATCTGTATAGTATATCATGGCCGCATGCTGGTCGAACTCAAGGTCGAGAACTTCGGCATTCTGGAACGTGTGCGGTTGCGGTTCGGGTCCGGTCTGACTGTCCTCACCGGGGAGACCGGGAGCGGCAAGTCGCTCATTCTCCAGGCACTCGAAGCCGTGCTGGGCTCCCGGACGGGCCAGGGCGTCGTTAGGTCGGGTGCGCCCCGCGCGGTGTTGGAAGCCGTTTTTGACGTCCAGGAGCGGGAATCGGTCCGGAAGTATCTGGCGCAGCGTGGCATGGCCCCCGAGGACTTCCTGACCGTCACGCGTGAGATCGGAGCAGATGGTCGCAGTCGCTGCACGCTCAACGGAAACTCGGTTCGCATCGCGGACATCCGTGTTCTGTCTCAGGAATTGATGGAGGTTCATGGACAACACGAGAACCAGCGCATCGTCGATCCGGATGTCCATCTCGACGGCCTGGATGTCTTTGCCGGGACGCAGGAGCTGCGCAGGCGCACGGCCGACCTCTATCGACGCTACGCGGCCCTTCGTGGTCAGTTGCGCGCAGTCCGTCTGGAGGCTGGCGAACGGGAGCGCCGCTTGGACTTCCTGCGTTTTGCGCTGGAAGAGATTGAGTCGTTCGAGCCGCGGGAAGGTGAATTCGAGGACCTGGAGCACGAAAGAGCCCTCATCCAGAACAGCGGCCGGATGTTCACGGATGTCAGCACGGTGTACGGACTGCTCCGCGAAGGGGAGTCCAGCGTGCTGGACGCGCTGTATCGTTCGGAGAGCCTGTTGGAGGCCCACGCCGGCCTGCACGCGGAACTCGACCGACAGTGTGCGGAGCTCCAGGAAGCGCGCTACCGCATCGAAGGTCTCGCCGACTTCCTCCGAGATCAGAAGGACGGCCTGCAATTCTCGCCGGAACGACTCGAGGACGTAGAGGAGAGACTGGCGGGCTACAGGCGCCTCTTCAAAAAGCACGGAGGCAACACGAAAACCGTGCTCGCGGCACAGGTCGACTTCCTCAAGGAGCTCTCACTCATCGAAATGAGCGACGAGCAGGCGGAGTTGCTCTTCTCGGAATTGTCTGCCGTGGATACGGAACTGCGGGAAGTTGCCGAGGAGCTTTCCCGCGTTCGCAGGTCCGCCGTGGGGCGCCTGGAGGTGCAGCTCAAAGGGGAGCTGGCCGAACTGGGGATGCCCGGCGCCGAACTGTTGGTGAGCGTTCGTCGCGAGTTGGACCCCGAAGCAGCGGCGCTTCCGGAGCAGGGCTCCCGGGATCGGCGGGCGCGTTACGCGGTCACCGAACGAGGGTTAGACCGCGTCGAGTTCCTCCTCCGGGCCAACGCGGGGGAAGAGGCACTCGCCCTTCGCAAGGCCGCCAGCGGCGGGGAGATGTCGCGGATCACACTTGCGCTCAAGTCAGTTCTTATGGAACACCGGCCCGTCGCCACCATCGTCTTCGACGAAATCGACAGCGGGGTGGGCGGAGAGGTGGCCCATTCGATAGCAGCCAGGCTTCGCGGTCATGCCGCCCGGAGTCAGGTCATTGTGGTTACTCACCTGCACCAGGTTGCCGGTCAGGCGGATCACCACTTCTACATCTCCAAACAACTTCTGGAAGGCCGAACGATTGCCACGGTCCAGCGGCTGAACGGGGAGCGGCGCCTGCACGAACTGGCCCGGATGCTCGGTGGAAACCGGCCGGGTATGGTTGTGCTCGAGCACGCCCGCCAGTTGCTGAATCGGGCGGCCGGTTGACGGTCAACGGGCTGCTCCCGAGGAGTCTCCCCTCCGGGGGCAGCCCGCCCCTTTTTTTGCAATGACGGAGACCTGAACCGTAATTTTGTGGGCCCAGATTCGCCGGTTTCGCCCGGCGCGGAACGAGATCTGGGGTTTTGAATCTGCGCAACACAAGTACGGGCCGGCGAGTCCTGCGTCGGTCGGGGTGGTGGGCGCTCCTCCTGGTCCCTGTTCTTCTGGTCCCGATTCTGTCCCAGAGGACCCGCTACGAGGGCAAAGTCGTCGAGAGCATTCGGTTCGAGGGCGTTCGCAACGCAGATCGCTCGGAGCTGTACGCCCTGCTCTCCATGCAGGTGAACAAGCCCCTGGCCCGGGAGTCCATCAACGAGGATGTCAAGGCCCTCTTCAAGACCGGCTACTTCTCCAACGTGGTCCTGCGTATGCGACTGGTTTCAGGGGACCGCGTGGCCGTCACCTTCGAGCTGGTCGAATTGCCGCGGGTCAACCTGCTGGAGATGCGCGGCGCCGACGAACTCTATCCGAGCGATCTCAAGAAACTGATCCCCCTCAAAGAGGGGGACGTGTTCTCCCTCCAGAAAGTGCGCGAAGGGGTGGGGGCCCTGAAGCGCAAGTACACCGAGGAAGGCTTCTTCCTCGCGGAAATTTGGTACAGGGTGGGGGCGGTGAACGCGTCCACCAACACGGTGGATGTTTTCTATATCATCGACGAGGGGGAAAACATCCCCATTGCCAAGATCAACATCTTGGGTACGCGCCAACTCGATCCGGAGGACATCCTTTCGAGCCTCGAGCAGAAGGAATCGGGGCTCATCGAAGACGGCCAGTTTCGGGAGAGCAAATTCGAGGAGGACAAGTACAAGATCTTGGCCTACGCCAAGAGTCGCGGCTTCCTCGACGCGGAAATCGACCCTTCAGCCACCGGGTACGAGATCCGGTGGCGCAACCCGGCCAAGCCCCAAGAAGGGCGGGTCGTCGTCGTCACCTACCGGCTCGTGGAGAACGAGATCCGCTTTTTTGGCGGCTACTCACTCGAACACGATCCGAGGCACATCAACCTCGAAGCCAACCCGCCGGAGCGCAAACTCAAGTCGAAAGACCAACTCCAGCCCATCTACAAGCCGGACGTGCTGCTGCGCTTCATGGAATACTCGAAGGGCGACTTGGGCGAGATCTTCGACGAAGGGAAGTACTTTCGGGACCGTGGGTTGGTGCAGGAGTTCTACTCCCGCCAGGGGTACGTTTTCGCGCAGGTGCAGCCGGTCTTCGTGAACGTGCCGCTGCGGCGCGAAGCTCTGGCCGAGTACCGGCGCTGCCTTTCCATTGCCGCGCCGGCAAACGACCGGGACCGGCGCTGCAAACAAGAGGCAGGATGGCTGGACCTGGGCGGACTGGAAGCGCGTCTGACGAAGAACCCCAAAGAAGCCGGCCGCGTGGTGCGCCATGTGCATTTCGTCGTCCGCGAAAACGGCCTCGCATACATCGAGAGCATCATCATCAAGGGCATGGTCAAGACTCAGGAAGCCGTGATCCGGCGCGAGCTTCTGGTAAAAGAGGGCCAGCGCTTCAACTCCGCGCTCGTCCAGCGCAGTCGCGAAAAGGTGGCCAACCTCGGCTACTTCAAGGAAGTCAACGTCAAGAGCACGCCCGGTTCGGACGAGACGAAGATGAACCTGATTCTCGATGTCGTGGAGCAGCCCACCGGCACGATCTCCATGGGCGGCGGCTTCGGAAGCCAGTCGGGTTTCTCCATCTTCACGGAAGTCGGTGAAAACAACCTCAACGGGACGGGCCAACGCATCAGCGGCCGACTGGAATACGGCCCCCTGCGAAGGCAGGTGCGCATCTCTTGGACGGACCCGTGGATCTACGAAACCTGTCAGAACACGACGGGCTCCTTCTGGCGTAAGAAGCTCCAGGCTTTCGACGAAGCCCCCGACGTGCACGCCATCGAGCGCGTGGCCGCCACGCTCCAGAACAACTACGCCGAATTCGGTAAACTCATTCGCGGCTACGCCCGCGAGAATACGACGGACACCAGTACGGAGTACCTGGACGCTGTCAAAGTTCGCATCCGCAACCTGTTGGCCTCGGTAGTTCAGGAGGAAGAGGACTGCTACCGCAGCGCCCCACGACCTTGGTCGCTCACGGTGAGCGCCTTCTGGGAACTACGGGTCATCAGCAACGCGGCCAGCCTCGCCATCAGCAACGACCCCACGGACAACCAGATCGAGCAGTCCAGCTACGACAAGACGCGAATCGGTTTCGCCGTGGGCACGTCGCACACGTTTCTCGTGAACTGGGCCCACTACCACAGCTACTCGCCGTCCTGGTCGGTGGCTTCGCGTCCCACGGCCCTCGTGGCCAGTTCGATCCTCCGGGACGTGGAATTGGGTTGGCAATTCCGATCGGCGCTGCGCCACGGACTCGTCTACGACACGCGCGACAGTGTCTTCAACCCGACCACGGGCCTCAACTTGGACTTCTCGATCGAGACCGTCGGTCAGCTTCTGGGTGGGCAGGACCACTTCAACCGCTATCGCGCGACGGGTTCCTACTATTGGTGGTGGTTCGACTACACCTTCGGCGGCTTCTTTCGCGCCAATACCCTGCGCAGGTGGCGCGTCGTCCAGGAGGTGCGCTTTTCGAGCGTGTTCACGCACGAAACCGCGCCCTGGAGCGGGAGCGTTCGCGGGCGCCCGAGCGGGGCCCTTTCTCCTTTCCGCAAGCCGGTCCAGAACAAGGAGATCAACCCCTTCATCGAGCCGGAGGAGCGGCTCTTCATCGGCGGCTACGAGACCGTGCGCGGGTACGACTACTTCAACGACACGCTGTTTCCCGACCCCTGGTACCGGTTCGGCGGTGGGTCGCACATGCTCCTGGGCAACACGGAGTTGCGTTTCCCAATCGAGCCTTCCGTCCTGTGGTTCGTCTTCTTCTTCGACTCGGGCTCCCTCTACAACAACCTCGGCGAGTTCACCGGGGACGAGAAGGAGTACATCGACGGCTACGAGGAAGCCGTAAACACCCTGCGCGGCCGCAGCGACCCCATCGCCCTTTACTATACGGAACGTTACAATCCGTTTACACAAACCAAGTATCCGTACGCGCCCATCACCGAGTGGAACAACCCAAAACGTACGGTGTTGTCCCAGAGAAACGTGGCGCTGGACCGCGCTCTGTACTCGTGGGGCTTCGGGCTGCGGATCCAGATACCGGTTCTGCCGCTGCGCCTGTTCATGGCGCAGAAGATGTACTACAAAGGCAACGGAAAGTTCGCGGCCATCCCCGGAGAAGAGAAGTTCAATTTCGTCTTCGGCATTGGAGACATTCGATTCTGAGGTGACAATGCCGAGCGTTTCGGAGCACGAGCAGGTCCCGTCGGTCGGCGCGGAATCGGCAAACGGACGGGCCAGCGGGCAATCCTCGGAGGAGCCCTCGCCTTCGGAGCGCTGGAGGCTGCTGCGGCGCTTGTTTGCTTACCTGGGACGCTATTGGTTTCGGATCGGCGCGGGCGTGCTCCTGTCGCTCTTGGTATCCCTCACCAACCTCTTCTCGCTCACGGCCTTCGTGCCCATTTTCAACGCGCTCGGCGAAGCCGGGCCCGTTCATGTATTTACGATCGGCGGCGCCGAGCGGGCCCGGTACGCGGCACACCAGCGCGGGGAGCGCCTCGAATTTTACGAACGCCTCGGCGCCATGACCACCGGCTGGAAGCTGCGCGCCAACAGTCACTTTGACGGCCGATCCTCGACCGAAACAATTCTGCTCCTCTGCGCCGTGCTGCTGCCGGTCTACGTGATCAAAGTCCTGTGCATCATTGGTGCCCTGTACTTCATTGGAACGGCCGGTCTGATGGCGGTGCGCGACATCCGCATGCAGCTCTACGCGAAGCTCAATGAGGTCGGCATCGAATTCTTCACGCAGCAGCGCACAGGATTCATCATGAGTCGCGTGATCAACGACGTGGAATTGGTCGGCCGGTCCATTTCGTCCGAATTCGAAGACGCGCTCGTGAATCTCTTCTACATACTCACGCACGTGGCCTTGCTCGCGGCCATCTCCTGGAAGATGCTCCTGATCACCGTGTTCATCGTTCCCATACTGATGACGCCGGTGAGCCGCTTTGCCGCCCGCGTGCGTCGCGCAGCCCGTGGGCAGCAGGACCGGCTCGCCGACCTGGGCGCTCACGTGCAGGAGATCATCAGCGGCATTCGCGTCATTCGAGCTTTCTCTATGGAGTCTTTCGAGCGGCGGCGTTTCGGCGACATCAACAACGAGCTGTACCAGAATACCTTCCGTGGCCACTACTATCACCAGGTGGGCCCTGCCATCACCGAATTCGTAAGCACGTTGGTCGTGATCGGTTTTCTGGTGTGGGGCGCGCACGAGATCGTGCGCTCTCAGGAGACACCCGGCAGTGGTCTTTCGCGCGGCCTTTTCTTCGCTTTCTTCTTCACTCTGATCTTCATCATGCGTCCGCTGAAGCAGGTTTCAATCATGTACAACCTGCTGGCCAATGCCGCGGTGGCCGCAAGTCGCATCTTCCACCTGCTGGATCTGGAGCCCTCCGTTCGGCAGGACCCTCGTCCGCTGCCGTTTCTTGGCGTTCAGCGTGAAATCCGCTACCGCGACGTGAGCTTTGCCTACGCCGGAGGAGCGGGAGCTGCGCTCCGGGGCGTTGATGTGACCGTCCTCAAGGGGCAGACGGTGTCTCTCGTCGGCTCTTCGGGAGCAGGGAAGTCCACGTTCGTCGATCTGCTGGCGCGCTTCTACGACCCCGGCTCCGGCACAATCGAAGTGGACGGCGTGGATCTGCGGAAGTTCAACCTCAAGGATCTGAGGACCTCTATCGGGATCGTGACGCAGAGCATCTTTCTGTTCAACGCGTCGGTGCGCGAGAACATAGCCTACGGTCGCTCGGATATCTCCCTGGAGCGCATCATGGATTCGGCGCGCACGGCAAACGCGCATGACTTCATCATGGGACTCCCGGATGGTTACGACACGGCCCTGGGGGAGCGGGGCGTCATGCTCTCCGGTGGACAGCGGCAACGGATCGCGATCGCGCGCGCGCTCCTGCGCGACCCGCCGATCCTGATTTTCGACGAAGCGACTTCGGCTCTGGACAACGAAAGCGAAAAGCTCGTTCAGGAGGCCATGGAGAAGCTGCTGCGCAATCGCACTGTCTTCATCATCGCCCACCGGCTGTCCACCATCGTTCATTCCGACCTGATCCTGGTGCTGGACCAGGGCCGGATCGTGGAGCGCGGTACTCACGCGCAACTGCTGGAGCAGGGCGCTGTGTACCGCAAACTGTACGACATGCAGTTCGCCGACTAGGGACGCTGGAGGCGCGGTGGGAGTCCTGGAAAGCGTCTACCTCCACCTCCACCGCACGACGTACGCACGGCGCCTTGCGCGCCAACGGCGCTTCCCGCAGTTTCACGTCGTTTCGGTGGGCAATCTTTCGGTCGGTGGGACGGGCAAGACTCCGGTGGTGCGGCTGCTCGCGCGACATGCGGCCGCACCGTGCGTGATCCTGCGCGGCTATGGCGGGCGTTTGTCGCGGCGGGGCGCGCTCGTTTCCGACGGCACATATACCCTCGTCGGTTGGCAGGAATCCGGCGACGAGGCGGCACTGTACGCGCGAACGCCCGGTCTGCGCGTCGCCGTCGGTCGCGACCGCGCCTCTGTCATCGAAAAGTTTGCCGGGGAAGCCAGCACGGTCTTGCTCGATGACGCCTTCCAGAACCCGTCGGTTTTCCGTGACCACGAACTGGTGCTCGTGGATGCAACTGCGAGCGGTCGCAAGCTGAAACTCCTGCCCTGGGGGCGCATGCGCGAACCGTGGTCGGCACTCGAACGCGCGGACACGGTGCTTCTGACCCGAGTGGCTCAGGCGGCTCCGGATCACCTGCGCTTCCTCGAGGAGCGCATCGCCATGTTCGTCGACCACGAGGCGATTTTCCATGCCGACCACGTGCCGACCGCGTTGCGCCCTCCCCTGGAAGGAGAAGTCCCCCTGGGGGCTTTCTGCGGCATCGGAAATCCAAAATCCTTCTTCCAGTCCCTCGATGAC
>CAZPFB010000137.1:0-12516 GCA_964585735.1 uncultured Leptospiraceae bacterium | reverse complement strand
CCTGCCGAGCGAAGAATGTACCCGTCCAGATACTCAAACGTGAAAAGATAGACGCCAGACACATCGGGGATTTCCTCTGCTTGACCGGGGCCGCCAAACCCCGGCCAAGCAAATGGACCCTTCCAGAGTGTCGTGTCATCCATGATGCTTGAAGCATCCCAGCGTCTGTTAAAAGACCAGAACTGTAGGGGATATTTAGACATGCCTTGCCCTCCAAATTCGTTGCCCCAACGAGACTGTTGCGCTGTAAGACTCCCTCTATGAAATGGCCGTCATCCACATCCGCGTGCGGTCTCGCCCCCGCGCGGTCTGACTATGGGCCGGCAGCATATTCGGGTCCCGGTGAGCCGGTCCAAGGCCAGCGTGAGCGAAGCGGTATGGAGTTCGAGAACGGAATTGAAATCGTCCTCTCTGTAGCCGCCAAAAAGGGAGAGGCAGAGCGGGAGGCGATAGTGCCTGACGAAATCGTAAACGCTGTTTGCCGCCTCCAGCCAGACTTCGGTAGGCAGATCGCCCCGCGTATCGTCCCATTCGTGCGAATCGGCCCCATGGCAGAGGACGACATAGCTCACATCTTGGATTCGGTGGTCCAGTGCCACGAGCAGCAGCCGGAGGTTTCGGAGATAGTCTACGGGATTTTGCCCCGAAGGGTTGATGTTGGCTATCACAGCTTCGCCCAAATCCGGCGTGAAGGTCATGCTGTCGGGAATGGAATTCCCAAAATGCGCGTCGAGATCCACGTAGACGCCCCGCCATCCATACGTTCGATATAGCTTCGCCGAGGCGATGACCTGTCCGCTCATGGCGCAAAATCCGTCCCCGCCCGCGGGAGTGGCGTGGTGGAAGCCCGATGTCGGGCTCAGCGCAAGTTCCTGCGTTGTGACCGAATGCAGAATGGCCGCGTGGAGACTCGCATTTGTGTAACGAACGGAATCTGCGAACTCGCGACTCCACCGGAAGAAGGAACTGGAGGCGGCTGGCTCCCGGCCGGCGAAGAAATCCCGGACGTACCGCTCCTCATGGGCCACAAGAAATTCGTCCTCCTCAAAAGGTGGCCAATCCCCCATGATCGGGAAAAATTTGCCCAGACCCCGCTTCCCCAGGTGCTCGATCAGCAGTCTCGGTTTCAGCGGGCTCCGCGAAAAGCCGCCCTCAATGTCCGTTGGGCACATTTCGGGACGGTAGAAGGTTGCCAGAGCCGCCTTCCTTCGTTCATTTAAAACCGTGCCCCGGTAAAAGGATCCCAAGCAAGGCAGTTTGCGGCTCCGCTCACTCAAGCTTCCGAATGCGTCTCGAAGACCGACGCCGGAAACGTCACAACACGTGACCGTCCGCGCGGCCTCCGGGCCGAGATGACCCGGTAGTAGAGATCCAAGGCGTCCATCATGACTTCTCCGTCGCTTCTTCGGTATTCCAGGAGGCGGTGAATCGCCTGAATGCGCTCCGGAATGCCCATAGACACGATGAGCAAACGCAGTGATAAAGCCTTGGTAATCATCTGGGCATCGCTTCTATCCTGGTCAAGGGATGAGGTGACGGCAATGAAGTTCGCAATGCCTTCAAGTTCCTCCGAGCTGGCATCAGCGAGCAGCAGTGGCTTGTTCTTTGTTCCCATATAAGGGGCTATCGTACTCCCTCCTGCGGCCGAAGGCCAGCCAAATCCTGGCTGGGCCAACCGGCCTTGGTTGGGTCGCGGCTTGTAAAAGCTTGCATTCCTGCCATCATCGGGTAAGATTATCTGCAATGCTTCGGGCTCGGCCTCGAAGAAGGGAGATGAAATGGTTTCCGAACGTGAAAAACCGGCCCCTGTCCAAGTGGCCGAACAAAACGATGTATCAGCCGTTGACCGCATGTTTCCTCCTATTCCGGACGGGCGGGAGATGCTGACCCTCCTTACGCGATTAGCCGAGAGAGGCAGGAGGGAAGGCCTTCTTGCTATGGAAGAAGAGCTGCCCCGGCTGAACCGTCAGCTTCCAGTCGACAGACTCTTGTGGCGCGGCCTCCAATTGATCTTCGATGGAACTGATCCGGCGGTTGTCGAGGACCATCTCCGCGCCCGCCAAGCCTCCTTTGATACCGGAGTATCGTGCGCTTGGAGCGTGTGGTATGCGATGCTTGCATTCTTGGTCAACTCGGCAGGAACGCCGCTGCTGGCCCCGACCGTCCTGAAGGCGTCGCTCATGGACGGTCATCCACTAGTGGGCATGCTTGAAGAAGCCTTGACGCCTTTCGCCCGCGCGGTCCAATCTCTCAGCGCCAACGAGATGGATGCTTCCGGATTGGATCGCCTTCCAACGGAATTCCGGAACAACCGGTTTACAGAGGCGACGTTGCGGTGTGTCTTCGACAAGGACATTCGGGCCGCAGGCCTCGCTCCCATTCTGCTCCAGAACCATTGGCCAGCCTATATCGGTGCCCAGAAGGCCGTATGGGATGTGGCCATTGAAGGAGTCATTGCAATCCAGGGCGGGGAATCTCCCAGGTTGCTGCAAGACGGCATCCGCGGCGTTCTTTGGAGTGAGGACAACTATGGACATCGTTTGCGGGGATTTCCCGAAGGTGAGGACTCCGACGCTGCCCCGGTTTAACGGACAGTGTCAGGCGGTCTCGCGGTAGCTGCGTCGTGTCCTGGCCATGTTGGCCCCCTGTTCATTTTCGGGAAGTCCGCCTTCTTAGTGTTGGATTTGGCGAAACAGGTTCACGATGTTCATCGGCCATTCGGCATCGTTCCGGGCCCTTCAGCTTTGCCGTACATAAATAGCCTCGAAATCCTCCGCGCTTCTGATCCAAGCGTTCATTGTTGCTCCATCTCGCGAGATAGTTCCAACAATAGTCTGGGCAACGAAGTCAATGCCCCGGAGCGAATTCCAGAATCCGAGTTTCTTGTTGGATATTCCTGTGGTCTGGAGCTTCACCGTACCTTGGCTGATCGTTCCTTCATACTTGTACATGGCCTCACCCTCCGCCTGTATGTGATGCTCGATTCCGCTTACGCGGTCTCCAGTTCCATCCAGTTTCAGGGTCTTGCGAAATGTCGCACCCGCATGCGTAATACCCGCGCTCACCCAAACACCGGCATAGATAAGTCGCTCCGCCTCGGCCTGCCGATGCTGCAATTGTTGCGTCTGGGCGTGAAGCCGGTCCTGTTCCTTTTGTGCAGTGTCCCGTTCGGATCGGCCCTGCGCGCGCTCCTTGGCCCGCTGCCGCTCATGCTCGTGCCGCATGCGTTCCAGCTCCCGAAGGACAGCATCCTGCTCTCTAACAATCCGTTCACGTTCTTCTGCGGCCATCCGGAGCTTCTCCATCAAGGCCGAATTGTGCTTCTTCAGGCTTTCCACCGCGGTGCGCACGCGTTCGAGCTCCTCCTGTTGCAATACCTGAAAAGCGCCCAGTCCTCCAGCGTGGAATTGCAGAATGCGCTCTTCGCGCTCTTGAAAGCGGACCCGCTCCTTGAGAAGGATTTCGCGTTGGCGTATTTTCTCACTCTCGCGGTCTAGGTCCGGCACTGCCGCCCGAAGCTCCGCGTACAGGGCCGCCTCTTCGCTTGCCGCCATCTCGCCAATGATCGGCTGCGCAGCGCCTTCGACAAAGGCTACAAAATCCTCCGCGAGCCGGCTTCCCGGACGGGAGCAATGCGGACAAAAGTCACCATGATATTGGGCGCTGCATCCGGGGCACCGGATTGGCTCGACGTGGCACCCGCACAGGCCGCAATATTGACCGAGACAGGCTTCCCCGCAGCGCGGGCAGGGTTTCTTTTGGCCGCCAACCGCGGCCCCGCACTGGCCGCAGAAAAGCGCTCCGACCGGAAGCACACTGTTGCAGGACTCGCATCGCGTGGCCCCAGGATGCGCTGTCGGCTCCCGTTGGCGCAGGTGCTCCTGTGCCTGTGTCTGTTTGCGATTCTCCTCTGCGCGGTTCATTGCAGGCACAACGCCACACTGCCAACCGCCGCCTCTCGCGATTTGCGGGCGATCGAATTCGGTACCTTCGGCCAAATCCCCACTTGAACAGGGAAGAGTCCATTCGGCGCAGCCACAGGGAACCTCAAGTTGCCAGTCTCCCGGACCCATGGCCGGTCAACTGTAAATGAGAAGCAAGCACTTACTGACCGGCCGCGTATTCGACCGTTGGGACGCCCCCACGCGGCACCGCGGCGAAAACTTCTTGTCGGGCGTTTTTCGGGAAGCATCGTAGGTCCTATTGGGCGCATTCGAGGGGCAAGGGCTCGCCGAGGTAGTCAGCATGATCGTGATGCACAAGGTCATAGGGTCCAGATGAGCACCGAGCGCATGGGGGATGAAGTGACACCGCGAATGACCGATGCGGACCACGTGGGTGAAGCGGCCTTCACAGGCGGCGGTCTTGCGAAAGATGAGGAACTGGGCGGCCATCGGGTGGAGAAGCGGCTGGAGACACGCAGCGGCGAATCCGAAATCTATATCGGGCGCAGTCCAGACGGCAGGCTGAGCATCATAAAGTATTACTATCCAAAGTTTTCCGCCAAGACGGATATTCTGGAGAAGCTACTGGCCTTCAATCATCCCCATGTGGTGAAAGTGCTGGCGTACGGCGAGCATCGAGGTCGCTCTTACGAGATCATGGAATTCGCGGCGGGCGGCTCCCTGGGAGACCGTAAGGACGATGGCACCTGGCGCTACTTACCGCTGAGCGAGGAACAAACGCTACAGCTGATTGGCGAGACGGTGAACGGGCTCAAACAATGCCATGACGTCGGAATCATCCACCGCGATCTCAAACCCGAGAACTTGTATTTCCGCAATTCGGATGGCACGGATCTCCTGATTGGGGACTTCGGCATTTCCTCGGCGTTGGATATGGAGGGCGGGATGACCAAGCGCATGACGAGCCTGGTGGCCCGCACCAGCGGCTACGCGGCGCCAGAGCTGTACGGCGTGGGCCTGGACCAGGGCAGGCAGACGCTGCTCGTGGGACCGGAGGTGGACTACTACGCGCTCGGGACCTCGGTGTATGTTATCATGACGGGCGACGATGCGTTTGCGGGCCGCAACGATGCGCACATCATGCGGGATACGATTGAGGGTCGGGTTGCAGAGGATTTGCTAACGCGGGAAGCCGGGAAGAGGCTGAGCGCGCGCGCTCGGACACTCATCGAAGGACTTCTGACCGTGCGCCATGAAAAACGTTGGGGCCACGATCAGGTGCAGCGCTGGCTGCGGGGAGAATCTGTTGAGGTATTCCGCGGTTCACCGCTGCATCATGTGGAGCCGTTCAGATTCGATGACCAGCTGACGGTGCGCGGCATCAAGGAACTCGTAGATGCATTGAAAGCGAAACCCGACGTAGCGAAGAAGTATTTCTACCGCGGGACGCTGGAGCGCTGGGTTGAGCGCTTTGATGGAAATCTGGCGCTCAAAATGGGCGATCTGCGGGAGCAGTTCGGGGATGCTGCGGAACAAGCCAGAGGTTATCTCCGGCTCCTTCTCCTTCTGAACCCCGGCGAGCCCTACAGATTGGATGACGGGAACGAAATCAGCAGCCTCGCTGATATTCAGCGAGTATTGGACGAATCCCCGAAACTGCTGATTGATCACTTGCGGGATCCCAACGATGGCCTGCATGACTACTTGACCAGCATTGGCGCTAGGGATTTCTCCAAGAGCGTGCTCGAGTTGGGCGCGAGCGTGGACTCCGACCGACGTTTTGCCAACACTTTGCGCGTTTCTCTCGGGGGTAATCGAATCAAACCATTTAGGCATTTTTCAAAGCATAAGGGGGTCGAGTTGCTTGACGCTTCACAAGTATTGGAATTGCCTGCCAATCTCCAGATGATCTTTTCCGATTGTCTGGAAGACGATGAATCGGAAGTCGCGATCTGGTGGGAGGCCGCGGGCGGCAATAGCCAAGATTTTCTGGCCAAGCAAGGGCGCATCCTAGGGCCTCTGACGCGAGTAAAAGAAGATTGCGACTCCTGCGGGGGATACATCTCTTTCGTTTGTCGCCATTGCGCCTCGTTTGAGTGTCTGAAAGCGGATTGTCCTCTCAACATGAGCAAGGAGCCTGCGGAAGATGCAACCTCCTTCTGGGAACCGGACCACGGTCGCCTGTGCCTAAAGTGCGAATGTGTTTCCCACGTTTGCCAGCAATGCGGGAGTTCGGGTTGTGGTTCGTATGGCTGCCCCAACGAAGCCTTCACGGAGGATTGGTGTCACTGAAGCCCCGGCTGGTTCCGCCGAAACGGCGTGTTCTGATTGGCAGCATGCGTGACCATGCGCTGCGCCGTCACAGAACCGTGAACTCCTGATCAGCTAGCCTGACCCGGTCGCCAGCCGTGACCGGGGCCTTCCTGTTGCCCTCGATGCGCGCCCCGTTAATGTAGGAGCCGTTCGTCGAGCCCAGGTCCTGATAGTACCACTTCCCATCACGTTCGCTGACCCGCCCGTGCCTGCCGGAAATGTGGCTCCACTCCTGGCAGGTCTTTGTGTGCGCACCTTCCCGCCGACCCAACACATCACCGTTGTTGACCGTGAGAACGCTGCCAGAAGCGTGCCGCAGCCGGAGCCCGACCGGGGAGGCGGTTGGATCCACAATTCGTTGCGTTAGGCCAGCGGGTGCCCCGACCGCTACTGGATCGGCCACGGTGCCCAGCGGCGCAACGGTGACCGCGGCCTTGTTCGCCTTCATGCGCGTTCCATCCTTCAGACAGAACTTCGTGGTCCCGATTTCACCGCAAGTCGGACAAATCAGAATTTCGGTGCCGCACTGATCGCAGTACACTGAGTCGGTGTCGATCTCTCTGTGACAAGACGCACAATCAATCATGTTTTCCCCTCTGACGCCCGGATCGGCCAGCACCTATAGTATGTCCGACTCTTCGATTATGTTGATGCGTTCTTGGTTGAACCCGCCCGAACGGATGCGTGACTGAACGCGCACGGCCTGCTTTTGAAGGACCGCTTCAAAATAGTTGCGAATAGTGCGGCCGTTGGCGAAGTCCGCACCCCGCTCGGCGTAGATCCTCATGCAATGTTCCGCCACCATCTTCAGTGCCGGCTTCGTGATCTGCATCTGCTTGTTCTTGAGCAGTGCAACGAAGATGCTGCGCAGTTCGGCTGGTTCGTAGTCGGGAAACACGATGGTCTTGCTGAAGCGCGAGCGCAGGCCGGAGTTGCTTTTCAGGAAGTTCTGCATTTCACGCTCATATCCGGCGGCGATTACGATGAGCTTTCCGCGTTCGTCCTCCATCCGCTTAAGAAGGGTGTCTATGGCCTCCTGGCCGAAGTCGCTCGGACCGCCACTTGCGAGCGCGTAGGCCTCGTCGATGAAGAGCACTCCTCCGAGCGCGCTGTCGATTACCGCGTTGGTCTTCCCGGCAGTCTGCCCTACGTAGCCCGAGACCAGACCTGAACGGTCGGTTTCAACCAGTTGCCCCCGCGGCAGGATGCCAACCGCCTTGAACACGTCGGCGATTATGCGCGCCACGGTCGTCTTGCCTGTGCCTGGATTCCCCAAGAAAAGATAATGCAGCGCCAGCGCGGATACTTGGCCCCCTTGTTTTTGGCGCGCGATTTCAGTTTCGAGGTAGGCCACGATCGATTCAACTTCCCTTTTTACAGGCCCAAGGCCGATCAGGCTGTTCAGTTTCGCAAAGCTCTCCCCGATAGTGGTGGCGCTGGCGTCCCCCAACTCGACGGGCAGGTCCTCTTCTTGAAACTCGGAATACTCGCCTGGATCGATGTCACCGCCCGCGTCCATCTTGGCCGCCAATCGTTCGGCCTGTTTGCTCAGCACGTCCTCGAACAGGTTGCGCACATCGCGACCGTTGCCAAAGTTAGCGTCACGCCTGTCGTACATTGTCTGAAATACGCCCGGGAGGATGGCGGTTGCTTCGTCGGTTAGTCGGTAGTCGCGCTTCTTAACGAGGGATTCGAAAATCCGCTGCAGTTCGGCCGGTTGGTAATCCGGGAAATGAAGATATCGGTTGAAGCGGCTCTTGATTCCAGGATTTGCGGCAAGGAAGCGGTCCATGTCCTTTTTATAGCCCGCCGCAATGACGACGAACTTACCGCGGTCGTCCTCCATTCGTTTCACGATAGTGTCTATGGCCTCCAGGCCAGAGCTGTCACTCCCGCCTTCCTGCTTCAGTGTGTAGGCCTCGTCGACGAAGAGAATCCCGCCCATGGCCTGATCTATCTTCGCGGTGGTCAGCTTCGGCGTCGAACCAACGTATTGACCCACCAACCCGGAACGGTCCGTTTCGACCACATGGCTGACGGGCAGAAGACCGATGCCGCAAAACACCCTGCCTATGATGCGGGCAACAGTGGTCTTCCCCGTGCCCGGATTCCCCGTGAAAACCATGTGCATGCCCACATCGGTCGCCTCGGCCCCGGCCTCCTGACGAGCCCGTTGGACGCGAATCAGGTTGACCAGCTTGCGCACCTCGGCCTTGAGGTCGTCGAGTCCGACGAGTTCGTCGAGTTCGGCCAGTGCGTCCTCGGCCGTGGTTTCCGAAGGCAGCTCATAGGCGATGTCCTCTGCGGTGACGGTCATCAGAATATCCCTGGTGAGTTCTCCCGCGGCGCCCGACATGCGATCGGACTGCCTGCGCAGGGTGTTCTCCAAGAGATTGCGAACGTCGCGGCCGTTGGCAAAGTCTTTCGTTCGCCTTCTGTAGAGATCCGCGAAGATCTTCCCCACCCGAACACCCGCTTCGGCGTCTACAGTGTACTCCATACCGGTCGCCATCTGCAAGAAGATAGCTTGCAGTTCATCGGGCTCATAATCCTCAAAGTGAAAGAATCGGTTGAAGCGGCTCTTGAGTCCTGGGTTGGTTCCCAAGAATCGGTCCATATCATCCTTGTAACCGGCGGCGATGACGACAAGCCGCTCGCGATCGTCCTCCATCCGCTTCATCAGAGCCTCGAGGGCCTCCTTGCCAAAACCGTCGCCCCCGCCCTCCGGAGGCGGCGCAAGGGTGTAGGCCTCATCGACGAATAGGATCCCACCGATCGCCTTGTCGCACAGCTCCATGACGCGGGGGGCCGTGCCGCCAACGTACTGCGCGACCATCTGGGAGCGATCCACTTCGACCACCCGGCCGTGAGGAAGAAGCCCCAAGGCCGAAAATACCTCACCCAGGATGCGGGCCACCGTGGTCTTACCGGTCCCCGGATTCCCCGTGAACACCATGTGGTTTCCGCTCCGCGTCGTCTTGAGGCCTTGCGCGGACCGCACCTTTTCGATGCTCAAGTGTTTGGCGAGTTTGCGGATCTCCACTTTGAGTTCGTTCATACCGACGAAGCCGTCGAGTTGCCCGAGGATCTCGTCGAGACTGCGGCGGATTCTCTGCTCGGTCGGCAGATCTTCAATCATCAGGAGCAAGGAGTCCGCCGTATCGTTCTTGATGACGCGTTCCGACTGTCTTTGGATAGTCCTCTCGAACAGGTTGCGCGCCGTCCTGGCGTTGGCGAATTCCCGATCCTTGACGGCGGTGATTTGCTCAAGGCCGTCCGTCAAGGCCTGCCGAAATCCATCTTCGGTCGTATACCCTTGGGCTTGCGCAATGCGCGTGTAGATTTCGGCGAGTTCCTCGGCAGTGTAGTCTTCAAGATGAAAGTACCGGTTGAATCGCGAAGGCAACCCCGGATTTGCTTTAATGAAGCGTTCCATTTCCTTCTTATAACCCGCTGCGACTGTGACAAACCGCCCGCGGCGGTCTTCCATGCGCTTCAGGAGAACTTCGATCGCCTCCTGCCCGAACGTATCCCCGCCCTCTGGCACAAGTGTGTATGCCTCGTCGATGAAGAGCACACCGCCCATGGCCTCATCGATCTTCTGTAGCGTTTTCAGGGCTGTGGAGCCAACATAGTCGCCAACCAGCCCAGCTCGATCAACCTCCACCATCTTGTTCGTCGGAAGTAGGCCCATGGAATGGAAAACATTGGCCAGAATCCGCGCTACGGTGGTCTTCCCTGTTCCGGGGTTCCCGGTGAGAATGCAATGGATTGCGACGTCGGTCTGTGCTCTACCTTCTTCCTTAAGTCTCCGCTGCATCTGAAGAAACTTGATGAGCGATTCGATTTCCGCCTTCATAGTATCCATGCCCACGAGGGCACTCATCTCTTTCATGGAGTCGGCAACGCTTTTTCGCGCTGTCATGTCCCCCGGAAGATCATCGGCCGTAATCGTGGCAAGGGTCGCGCTGCTCAGGTCGCCGCTGGCAGCCAAGCGATTGGCTTGCCTGCCCTGAGTTTCCTCGAATAGATCGCGGACAACGTACCAGGCGTTCTTGAAATCCGACGCGCGCGTTTCGTATTTCGACCGCGTGATCTGGAGCAGCTTATCCTTTGCCTCGTCGTCCAACGTCAGTTGGAACTTGCTGAACACCAAGCGGGCAATGGCGGCGAGTTCCTCGCCCGTGTAATCTTCGAAGAGCCATGTCCGGTTGAAGCGCGCCGCAAATTCAGGATTGTCCGCCAGCCACTCCTCCACGGGCTTGGCCAGTCCGGCGATGATAATCACCTCGTCATTCAGACCGCGTTCGATCTCGTTTTGTAGATCCGCAAAGAAGGCAGCATTTTCGCGCACCAACCGGTGTGCCTCATCGATTAGCAACACGCCCCCGTTCGCCGTCTTGATCAGCCCCCGTGGACCCTGAGCGCAGGCCTTCGCGTCGGCCTCAACGATATGTCCGCGCGAGAGGATGCCCAGCTCCTTGTATGTGCTTGCAAGGACCTTCGCGATGAGGGTCTTGCCGGTCCCGGTGTTCCCGAGGAATATCGTATTCAGATTGAGCGGCACGACCGGATGTCCCCCGGCCCTACGCTCCGTCCGAATCTTGATGAGATTCACAAGCGTGGCGATCTCTTTCTTGATCCTGTCCCGCCCAATGATTCCGTTCAGCCCCAATCGAACGTCGAGGGTCACAGCCTTCCCCAGTGAGTGCGCTGCGATCGGTTGGCCGCAGTACTTGCAGAATCTGGCGATCGTCCGATTATCGCCACCACAGGTGGCACACGGGCCCAAAACGGTGGCCAGTGCCGAACGCTTGCGCATGGCCTCTTGGTCGGTTGCGCGCTGCTTTGCGTCCTCTTGGGAGGTCATGCAGACTGCAACCGCTTTCGGATCTTCGCGGTCAACCTTGCCTGAATGGAGTCCATTGGAAGAGAATGGTGCAATCTATGGCGTCGGTCAAGGAGATTCGCATCAGTGCTCTTGCCGTCTAACACTTTGGCGACGCGGAATGCATGCGGTAACTGGGTCCCGCGAACTGCGAGAAGTGGACGTCGGTCGAGGGTTGCAGAGACCATGGTCGTGTCTCCAGAGAGTTTGGGCCAGTCCTACAGAAGGCGGTTGGATGTGATGGGATCCGGCGCTCATGGCGATCACGATCTCCAGGGTCCCCTCTCTTGCTTTCATGCCGGGAGACGGCTGATGACGAGGTCGTCCTGGATGCGCAGGTCCGCTGCAGCCAGCGTATCAAAAGCAGCAGCTATTGTCTCAAGACACGGCTCGGGCTTGACAATGCCCCGGCCCGTTCGGTCGTTTGCTTGGGAAGGAGACAGATGAAAGGCCACGTAACAATCATGATTGGAAAAGAGAGCCAAACCCACGGTTCTGTCGAATTGCTCGTTCCGAATTGCCGACCTCCCGAAGCCATTCTTGATTTTGGGGATGGCAAGAGACTTTACCTGTATGTTATCGATATCACTATGGACAGCTCCATCCGGATCAGCGGGTTCACAAAGGCTCCGGATCACCACGCCTATCTCGCGTGTCAGGTGGCTTTCTCCCCCGCAGCAAGCGCCCTCCCGGCCTTGGATACCGCAGCCGGGCCCGAGGCGGCGACGGGGGGGGAGGCGCGATAGCATCCAAGCCTCTGACGTGCTGCTGGACGAACTCGGTTAAGCGCTTGTCGCCGAACATGGTTCGGAAAAAGGGAGGGAATCCGTCCAGCAGATGGGATTGGTATTCATTGAGCAGTTCCTCTTCTGTGTAACCGCGGTCGAAGAGGAAGCTGCGAACGATGTCCTGCTGCCGACCCGCAAGAGAGTCGAATACATTCGCCACGATCTGGCGATAATCATCGTTGCATCGATAGAGCACGTGACCGATTTCGTGGATCAGGACTCCTCTCTGTCCCGGCGCGTGCGGACTTATACCGATGGCAAAGAAGCGCCCTGCCGCTGTGCTCTGGTTTGTCATGAGCCCTTCGGCGACCAGTTCGCGAATCAACTGGCGCTCCTCTGCAAGCAGCCGCTTTTCGCCGTACGCAGCGACCAGGTCGGTGATGTAGTAGTCCAGTATCATTATGCCGTGAATACCTGCCTCCACATTGCCGATGCGTTGCTCCGCGAGATACTCCTCGACCGAGAAGATCCTGCGGAATTTCTGGGCCTTTGCTGTGAATTCGGAGAATCGGAGCATGGCCGCGACCATTTGCCATGCCGTGGCAAACCGGAGGACGACCCCCGGAACAGGGCCGACCACCAGGGGCAGAACACGGATTGACTCGACTTTCGCAGTCACCTA
>CAZPFB010000136.1:0-12929 GCA_964585735.1 uncultured Leptospiraceae bacterium | reverse complement strand
AACGAAGGGTACCCCTGCGTCTTCCTGCCGGACTACGACGGCGCCATCTACGAAGACTTCGGACGGGACGGCAATCGGCATACGATCGTACTTCCGTCGCATCGCTTTCTCATCGACCGCTACCTGTTTGCGCGCCGCAACTTCTCCGGTGGACCGCAGTACGACTATTGGGGCGCGCACAACCATGTGGGCTGGACGTGGCCCGGTCGGGAGACAAAGGGCATGGCCGTCATCGTCTCCAATGGCCCGCCCGCTTCGCAGTGGATGGAAGTCGGCCGTCCGCGCACGGCTTTTGCCGATCTCACCGGGCACGTGAGGGAACTCGTGCATACAAACGAGCAGGGCTGGGGAGAGTTCGGTTGTTCCGGCGGTTCGGCAAGCGTTTGGATTCCCGAAACCGACGTTCCGGCGCACTTTCGCTGAATGACGCCCATGAAGGTCTTCCCCTACAAAACAGCGGGCCGGCGCGGCCGTCCGCACAAATCACGGAGTTCTGATCATGTCCCATTCCTTTAGCATGTACAAAATGTTTAGAATCATCGAGGTCGGCGAGCACCTGGTCGTGGAACTGCCCTACCTCAAGGAGCAACCGGACACCTTTTTCAGCGCCCTGGGCATTCCCAAGCAGCCCATCCTGTTCGAACTCCGGTTTCGTGGGGAGCTCGTGGCTTCCGGGACCATCGGCGATGATGCGCGCATTGCTGTGCGCATGCAGGACCGCCCTGCCGGCGCCTACGAAGTCAGGCTTGCCGTGGCTGAGTCCGAGGGCCGCGACATTTGGAAGCAGCTTGTCTACGTTCAGCCAAAGCTCTCCCGCAGCCCGAAGCAGATCGACGAACTCGCGCGCCGGCACGCGCCCATCTTCCTCTTCAGCCACAAGGAAGAGTACTTCCCCGTCTCCCTCGGAGAACTGCTCAACGCCCAGGAACTGGTCGCGTCGGGTCAGACGGTTCAGGTCAACACCATCTTTGGCGATCAGGAGGTTCCGGTCAGTGCGCTGGCAGAGTTCCTGCGCTACAACGGCCACAGCGACTACCTCCTGAACCAGTCCGGCATGGGCCTGCGATCCAGCGACTACCGAAAGGTCCACGGCAGCGCGGGCAGCTCGGTGGTGTACTACTCCTATATGGAAGATCCGGCCAACAATAGGTTTTTCATCAATTATCACACATTCTACACTTTCGATCCCAAAACGGGAATCGCCAAGATGCTCAATGTAGGTCCGCACATCTTCGATCGGGAAAGCATGACCGTAGTCTTCGACACTTCGGAACGACCCCAGAAGGTCGTTGTGTCGGGACACCTGGAGAACCAGACGATCAGCTTCTTTGACAAGCTCATGGCCTGGAGTTCGGGCCGCGTGGTTTACGCCTCCGATCATCCGCGCGCGCCTCAGGTGCAGGGCCACCCCATCGTCCCTGTGGCGGAAGGTTCTCACGCGCTCTACCCGGCCGCCGGTCGCTATCAGATCTCCGTTCTCACCGAACTTGCCGGACACGTGCTGCGGCAGTTTCTTCCGCACGCCAGCGAAGAGGACGACCCGCCCGAGTTGCACAATCGCCAGGTCCTTCTGCCGCCCGCGCTCACTTCGGCGCAGTATTCCAGCTACGAACTCCGACCTCTGCGTCTCGATCGACTTACGAGCGACCCCGCCCCCGCCCAGGATCTCTTCGACCCGGATACGTCGGTGCTGACCTTCTCGGGCTACTGGGTGGACGTGCCCGGCCTGCACAACGAGCGCTTCCCGCCCTTCTCCAAGAAGGAATGCGAGATCGAGGAATGGGTCGACCGTGCCTTTGCCTGGAAGTGGGATGAACTGCCCGAGGATGTGGCCCGTCACAACGAAGCGGTGACGGCCGCCATTGCCGCGCGGGTTCACCCGCGTTAGCAAACGCCTCCCTTTTCTGATTGACCGGCGGCCGGTGCGCGTCAGGTTTCAGGTCGCCGTCACGCAGACGCGCCCGGCACAGCGCACCACCATGAGCGACGAAACCCTACCCTCCGAAATCGAAGAGCTGGAAACTCGGGAGTGGCTGGATTCGCTCGATTATGTCATCAAGAATGGCGGGCAGACGCAGGTGTTGCGGATTCTGCGCGCGCTTCAGAACCGGGCCGCCGAGTTCGGGGTTCACCTGCCCTACGCAGCCAACACGGCTTATGTGAACACGATTGCGCCGTCCGAACAGCCGCGCTTCCCGGGCAACCACGAGATCGAACGACGCATTCGCAGCCTGGCACGCTGGAACGCCATGGCCATGGTGATTCGGGCCAATCGCAACGAAATGGGAATCGGCGGCCACATCTCCAGCTACGGCTCCGCCTGCACCATGTACGAAGTGGGCTTCAACCATTTCTTTCGCGGGCGCGATGACGAGTCGGGTGGGGACCACCTGTACATCCAGGGCCATTGTGCGCCCGGAATCTACGCGCGCGCGTACCTGGAAGGACGGCTCACCGAGGAACAGCTCTCCAACTTCCGCAGGGAGCTGGCAGAGGGTGGCGGCCTTTCCTCGTACCCGCACCCGTACCTCATGCCGGACTTCTGGGAATTCCCGACCGTGAGCATGGGCCTTTCTCCCATCATGGCCATCTACCAGGCGCGCTTCAATCGTTACCTCGAGGATCGCGGACTCAAGCCCAACACCGGACACGTTTGGGCATTCCTGGGGGACGGTGAAACGGACGAACCGGAGACACTCGGCGCCATCACGCTCGCCAGCCGTGAGCAGCTCGACAACCTCACCTTCATCATCAACTGCAACCTGCAACGCCTCGACGGCCCGGTGCGCGGTAACTACAAGATCATCCAGGAGCTGGAGGCCATTTTTCGGGGCGCGGGATGGAACGTGATCAAGGTCATCTGGGGCGCGTTCTGGGATCCGCTGCTCGAAAAAGACGACAAGGGCCTCCTCGTTCGGCGGATGGAGGAAGTCGTGGATGGCGAGTACCAGAAGTACTCGGCCACGTCCGGCGCGTACGTGCGAGAACACTTCTTCGGCAAGTACCCCGAACTGGCCAAGATGGTCGAACAGCTCACCGACGAAGAAATCTTCAAGCTCAATCGCGGCGGACACGATCCGGAAAAGATGTACGCGGCCTACCGTCGTGCGCTCGAAACCAAAGGCGCGCCTACAGTGATTCTCGCCAAGACCATCAAAGGTTACGGGCTGGGTGAGGCCGGCGAAGGCCGCAATATCACTCATCAGCAAAAGAAGCTCAACGAGGAGGAGCTGCGCGCGTTCCGCTCGCGCTTTGGTGTTCCCATCCCGGACGATGTCGTCGGGGAAGCGCCATTCTATCGACCGCCCGAAGACAGCCCCGAGATCATTTACCTGAAAGAAAAGCGCACGCGGCTCGGGGGTTCCATGCCCCGCCGCCTGGGAAAACGCGCGCAGCCCCTCTCCCTTCCGGAAGCGGAAGTCTTCCAAGAGTTCTACGAGGCCAGCGAAGGCCGAGAAGCGAGCACCACGATGGTGATCGTACGCATGCTGGCCAAGCTTCTCCGAGACAAGAACGTCGGGCGCCACATCGTGCCCATCATTCCCGACGAAGCGCGTACTTTTGGAATGGACGCTCTCTTTCGTCAGGTCGGCATCTACTCACACGTCGGCCAGAAGTACGAACCGGTGGATCGAGATACCCTGCTCTACTACAAAGAGGCCCAGGACGGCCAGATCCTCGAGGAAGGGATCACCGAGGCGGGCGGTATGTCCAGCTTCATCGCGGCCGGGGCTTCCTACTACACGCACGGGGTCAACATGATCCCCTTCTTCCTGTTCTACTCCATGTTTGGCTTCCAGCGTATCGGAGATCTCGTCTGGGCGGCCGGAGACATGGGGTGCCGCGGCTTTCTGATCGGCGGGACGGCCGGTCGCACTACGCTTGCGGGTGAGGGCCTGCAGCACCAGGACGGCCACAGCCATCTGCTGGCCTACACGTACCCCCACGTGGTCGCCTACGACCCGGCCTATGCGTACGAAATCGCCGTGATCCTCGAAGAAGGCCTGCGGCGCATGTACGTGGAACAGAAGAACTGCATCTACTACATCACAGCCGGAAACGAGGCGTACGAAATGCCCGCGCCGCCCAAACCGGTCGATCAACTGCGGGACGGGATCCTGCGTGGCATGTACCTTTTTCGGGAGAGCCGCAAGCCCAGCGGGCGTGGTCAGGTGCAACTGCTCGGGTCGAGTTCCCTCATGGCCGCCACGCTGCGCGCCGCACAGATCCTCGAAGACGACTACAACGTCGGCGCCGATGTCTGGAGCGTCACGAGTTACAAGAACCTCTACCAGGACGCCCTCGACGTCGACCGGCACAACCTCCTCAACCCCGAAGATCCAAAGCGACCTTTCGTATCCGAGATGCTTTCTGCGCGCGAGCACGTAGTCGTGGCGGTATCAGATTATGTGAAGCTGCTGCCGCACTCACTCTCGCGATGGATTGGCCGACCCTTCGCCGCGCTCGGTACAGACGGGTTCGGCCGCAGCGAAGGACGCCGCGATCTCCGCAACTTCTTCGAAGTCGACGAACGCTACATCGTGACGGCCGCGCTTTCCGGGCTTTCGGGCGCGGGCCGCGTTCCCGCAAAGATCGTACGCGAAGCCATGGAGCGGTTTGCCCTCGACCCGAACAAGATGAACCCGATGCACTCGGCCTGGAGCATTTGAGATGGCAGTTGAAGTCAAGGTCCCGGAGCTCGGCGAAAACATTCACAGCGCCGATGTCGTCTCGGTCCTCGTCAAGCCCGGGGACACGGTGCGGGCCGAGCAGCCGCTCATCGAAGTCGAAAGCGACAAGGCCTCGGTCGAAGTTCCCTCCCCCTCCGCCGGAGTCGTGAGCGAGGTACGCGTCAAGGTCGGCCAGAAGCTAAAGATAGGACAAGTAATTGTCGTGCTCGCGGAGGGTGCCGAGGGGCAGCAGCCGCCTGCCGCCGAGCCCACGAAAGCATCGCCCGCATCCGAAACGGCAACTGCCGCGGGGCCCGCGGCGTCTCCCGCTGCGCCAGCGCCCACGGCTCCACCGGCGCCCGCAGGCGCGCGCGCGCAACCAGGGCCCGTGTCACGCGCGCAGGCGGAGCAGGATTCGGGCGAGCCTGTGCCCGCTTCTCCTTCCACGCGACGCCTCGCGCGAGAGCTGGGCGTCAACATCCGCCGCGTGAGCGGGAGCGGGCCGGGCGGTCGCATCTCCATGCAGGATGTGAAGGACTACACCAAGAGCGTGGTTCAGCGCCGCATGGGCGAACCGACCAGCGGACATGTGGGCGAAAGCCCGCAGCTTCCGGATTTCACCCAGTGGGGCGCGGTGCGCCGCGAACCGATGAGCTCGCTGCGCAAGCGCACCGCGGACAAGATGGTTCAGTCCTGGATCAACGTGCCGCACGTAACGCAGTTCGACGAAGCGGACATCACGGACCTGGAAGAGTACCGCCGGGAGAAGTCCAAGGTCTTCGAAAAGCAGGGAGCCAAGCTCACGGTCACGGCCGCGGTCGTGAAGATCACGGCCCTTGCGCTGCGCCGATTCGAGAAGTTCAACGCCTCCACGGACATGGATCACGACGAGATCATCTACAAGGACTACGTCAACGTCGGCGTGGCCGTCGATACACCCCGGGGACTCTTGGTTCCCGTGGTGAAGAACGCTGACCAGAAAGGATTGCTTCAGATCGCGCGCGAGATCTCGGACCTGGCGTCCCGCGCGCGGGAGCGCAAAGTTCAGCCCGATGAACTCCAGGGCGGAACCCTGTCGGTGACGAACCTGGGAGGCCTGGGCACCACGTACTTCACGCCCATCATCAACTTTCCCGACTCGGCGGTTCTCGGGGTCGGTCGCGCCAAGCAGCAGCCGGTGTGGCGCGGCAGTTCCTTCGAGCCGCGGTTGATCATGCCCCTGTCCATCTCGTACGATCATCGCATCATCGACGGTGCCGACGCCGCGCGTTTCTTGCGGTGGATCGTCGACGGACTCGAACAGCCGCTGAACATTCTCCTCTGAGGCCAGCAAACGATGAGCAATTCGACGGAACTGGTTGTGATCGGCGGCGGACCGGGTGGATACGCCGCGGCTTTCTTGGCCGCAGACCTCGGTCTGCAGACCGTGCTCGTAGAGAAGCGCGCCAACCCCGGCGGCGTGTGCCTCTACGAAGGCTGCATCCCGTCGAAAGCGCTCCTGCACGCCGCGCACGTCATGGACACGGCCCGGCACGCCGAAACCATCGGCATTCGCTTCGCTAAGCCGGAGCTGGATCTCGACAGGCTGCGCGCGTGGAAGGATTCGGTCGTCGAACGCCTTACCGGCGGCCTCGGACAACTGGGCAAAAGCCGCAAGGTGCGCCACATCCGCGGAACGGCAGCGTTTGTGAATGCTTCCACCCTGCGCATTCAAACCGAATCGGGGACCGAGGACTTGAGCTTTCGCAACGCGATCATCGCCACCGGTTCTCTGCCCGTGCGTATACCCGGCCTGCCGGAAAGCGACCGCATCATGGACAGCACGGGGGCTCTCGAACTCCGCGACGTACCGGAGCGACTCCTCGTCGTGGGTGGTGGGTACATCGGCCTGGAGATGAGCACGGTGTACGCTGGACTGGGGAGCAAGGTCACAGTTGTCGAAATGCTGCCAGCTCTGCTAACGGGTACCGACCCCGACCTGGTGGCGCCGCTCGAACGGACGCTGCGCGAGCGCCTCGAAGCGATCCTCCTGAACGCGAAACTTGCCAGCGTTGTGCCTCAGAGCGGAAAACTCAAAGTGCGCTTCGAAGGCCCGAACATTGCGCAACCAGAGCAGGTCTTCGACAGGATTCTCTTGAGTCTGGGCCGCAGACCGGCGCTTCAGGGACTGGGCCTCGAAAACACCGCGGTGCGCGTCCGGCCGGACGGGTTCGTGGAAGTCAACGAGCAGCGTCGCACCAGCGAACCGAACATCTACGCCATCGGCGACGTGGCCGGACAGCCGATGCTCGCGCACAAAGCATCACACGAGGGACGCACGGCAGTAGAGGCCATAGCCGGACATAAGGTGGCGTTCGAACCGAATTCCATTCCCGCCGTCGTCTTCACGGATCCCGAAATCGCCTACACCGGACTCACGGAACTTCGCGCGGAAGCTCTCGGCCGTACCGTCGAGGTGGCCCGCTTCCCCTGGGCTGCTTCGGGTCGCGCGCTCACGCTCGGGGGTGGTTCGGGGGGGATGACGAAGTTGCTCTTCGATCCTGAAAGCAAACGGCTGCTCGGAGCGGGCATCGTGGGACCGGGCGCGGGCGAGCTGATCGCGGAGATGACGCTGGCCATCGAAATGGGCGCTCTGGCCACCGACGTCGCGCTGACCATCCATCCGCATCCCACACTCTCCGAGACGTTGATGGAGTCGGCCGAAGTATTCTTGGGCACGAGCACGCACATCTATCGACCGAAGAAATGAACGAGGGCAGCCGATGATCTGGGGCAGCAGCAAACCGAAGGCGATTGTGCTCGGCTGCACCGGGCTCATCGGAACCGAACTCTCGGCGGTCCTTGCGCAGTCGGCCGCCTACAGTGAAGTACTCCTGGCCGTTCGTCGCGCGGGCTCGGCACCGGACCTTGCGGGCGCGTCCGAATTACTCGTCGATTACGAAAGACCGGAGTCGTTCGCCGAGGTTCGCGTGCGCGACGTATTCTGCTGCCTGGGGACCACCATCAAGAAGGCGGGCTCTCAGGAAGCCTTTCGGCGCGTGGACTATCAGTATCCGTTCGACGCGGCGCGTGTCCTCAGGCGTACGGGCACCGAGCAATTTCTGTTGGTGTCCGCCCTGGGCGCTGATCCCACTTCCTCGATCTTCTACAATCGCGTCAAAGGCGAAGTGGAGCGGGCCATCGGTACTTTGGGTTTTCCGGGCCTGTTCGTCTTTCGCCCTTCCCTGCTCCTGGGCGACCGCGCCGAGGTCCGCCCGGGCGAAAAGGTGGGCGAATTCGTGGGACGTGCGCTCGGGTTTGCGTTCCTCGGTCCGCTGCGTCGCTTTCGTCCGATTGAGGCCCGGTCGGTGGCCCTCGCGATGGCGAAGGTGGCCGGAAGCGGCCGGAGCGGTACGATCGCGTTCGAATCCGAAGACATCGCGGATTTGGCGTCCGGCGACTGAATGTTGGGCCCGATGGGTTCGTCCCTACCGCGCGCGGATTTTTTTCGCAACGATACGTACGAGACGCACCCAACGCTGGCATGGAAGCCGCGACCGCCAGCCGTCTCGATCCCAGCGACCGGGCAGCAGATCCACTTGGCGGGCTTTCGCCCATGCAGAGGAGTATCGTGGAGCACCGGGCGCCCGTGAGACAGGTGATCGCGGCGGCCGGTTCGGGCAAAACGAAAACGGTCATTGCTCTGGCCGAGCACGCGGCCCTTTCAGATGGCGTTCCACCCGAGCGGATCCTTTTCCTGAGCTTCAGTCGCAAGGCCGTGGCCGAAATCCGTTCCCGCCTCCGCCCGGAACTGGCCGCTCGCATGGAGGTGTCCACGTTTCATTCCTTCTGCTACCGAAGACTTCCCGAAGTGGACGCGAGCCTGCGGGGCCGTCGCGTGATGGTGCTCGGTGAGAAGGAGAAGGAGACCTTTCTGCTGGATCAACTCCGGCAACTGGGGCCCGCTCTGCAGGGAACACCGTACGAACTGCTCCTGCGCCGGCCCGACGTGTTTCGGCGCGAGTTTCCGGGCGAGGCTTTGCGGGTGTTTCGCGCCCTGGCGGCTCACAAGCGCGCCACCGGACAGCTCGAATACGACGATCTCATTTCCCGTATGGTGGCGGCCGTGGGCCGACCCGGCCCGGATGTCGAGGCACTGCGCGAGCGCTACCGGCTGGTCATCGTCGACGAGTTTCAGGATACGGACCCACGCCAGCTGCGCTTTCTGAAGCTGCTGAACCCGCCGAAGCTGGTCGTGGTCGGTGACGACTGGCAGGCCATCTATGGCTTCCGCGGCGCCGACGTTCGCCCCTTCCTGGATTTTCGCCGCCACTTTCGCGACGCAGCACGCTTGCGCCTTTCGGAAAACTACCGGAGTCTGCGACCCATCATCGAGCTCGGCATTCGCATCATTCGCTCCTCGCGCAGGAAGCTGCGCAAGAGGGTGACCGCTGTAAGGGGCCGGGCCCCTCGACCCGGCCTGCCGGTTCTTTCCCTCCAGCTCCCAACGGGGGGAGAGTCGGCGCTGGTCCGGTTGTTGCCGGCCAACTGCGACGCATTCCTGCTCGTGCGCAGCAACTTCCGCAGACGACTGTGGGCACGCGCGGGGTTTCCGGCCGAGCGAGTCCTCACCATCCATCGGGCAAAGGGTCTGGAATTTCCCGTCGTGTTCTTGGATCTGGCCGGAGGCTGGACGGGTCGAGGCGGCGCGAACGACGACACGGACGAAGAACTGCGAATCGCCTACGTCGGGGTGACGCGGGCCCAGAACCTCCTGTGCCTGCTCGGGGCCTCGAGCCACCGGGAGGTGGATCACGCCCGGCGCATCCTCTCGATCGCTGCTCCTGTCGTTTGCGCAATCGAGCTGAAAGATCTGGAGATCTACTTGAAACGCGAATTGCAGATTCGAAAGCCCGCTTGAGAGGCGTGCAGGGCAGAGGATCCGCATTCGGACCGCCTGGCGGCCCTCAGCGACTTTCTGCGCGAGATACCGCCAAACGCGGGCCTCCGTTCTCGGAGTCCGGTTACCTCGAACACCCCATCGACTTCTTCTTCCGTTCCATGGCCGAATCGCTGGGAGAACACGCCATCGGCGTCATCCTGTCCGGCGGTGGCTCGGATGGTGTTCAGGGATTGCGGGCCATTCAGGCCGCGCGCGGGCTCACCATTGCACAAAAGCCTGAGTCCGCTTCGGTTCCGGACATGCCTCTTGCCGCCATCGCCGCCAGCGCCTGCGACCGCGTCGTCGAGCCGCGGGAGATACCGGAGATCTTGGTACAACACAAGGAAGCCGAAGCGCAATTGCTCCGTAACTTCGACGATTCCCTCGTGGAAGAGGTTCTCACGCTCCTGCGCGGCAACGGCGGCATGGACTTCTCAGGCTACAAGCGGAGCACGATCACGCGCCGCATATTCCGAAGAATGGACTTCCGTCAGATCGAATCCCCAGCCCGGTACGTGGAGCGCCTGAAGGGGGCCCCCGACGAACTGGAAGCCCTGCGCGCGGATTTGCTCATCGGGTCCACCGAATTTTTTCGCGACCGCGAGGTCTATGCCTTCCTCGAGTCTACCGTCCTTCCGGAGATTTTCGCGTCAGCGGGTGACGATGGTATTCGCCTCTGGGTCGTAGGTTGCTCCACGGGCGAAGAGGCCTATTCGCTCACGATGCTCCTCGATGACTTGGCCCAGGGCCGTAGCTACAGTGGCAAGATCGACGACCTTCGCCACGGACGCCTCGCGACTGGCTCTGGAAGTGGCCAGCGCGGGGCTCTACGCAACCGAGCGCCTGATCACCGTGACGCCGGATCGTCGCGCGAAATACTTCACCCGCGAAAGCAACGAAATGTGGCGCGTTCGCCCCGAGCTTCGCCGCATGATCGTCTTTTCTCCGCGGTCGAGTCGATGGAGAGAGGCGGAGAGGTTGCCGTTTCCATCGCTGCCACGAATCCTGATACGGCTTTCTATGGGCGCCACCCCCAGCTAACACCCGGGGTGTACGTCCTGCTCGAAGTGACCGATCACGGCGTGGGCATGGACCAGGAAACGCTCCGCCGCGCTTTTGATCCGTTTTTCTCGACGAAGCTCGACACCGATCGCAAGGGCAACGGACTCGGCCTCGCGGTCGTGTACGGAATCGTTCGCAATCACAAAGGAGTAGTGGAGATCCAGAGCGAACCCGGCAGGGGAACGACAGTACAGGTTTACCTCCCCCTCGGTAAGCTCCCACCCGCGGAAGATGCTCCCGGAGCGCCAGGAACCATTCAGGCCGGTCGCGGGACCGTGCTGATCGCAGACGACGAAGCAACCTTCCGTGAGCCGCTGCGGCAGATGCTGGAGGTGATGGGTTACCACTGCATCCTGGCGGAGAATGGAGCGGAGGCGATCGGCCTCTATCTACGCAACAAGAGTTCCATCGACTGTGTCCTGCTGGACCTCAAGATGCCCGTCGTCAGCGGCAGCGACGCCTTCCAGAAGATCCGCGAAATCAATCCTGAAGCTCGCATCGTCATCGCCACGGGATTCGGCCTCAACGAGGAGGCGCAGCAGTTGCTGGATGAAGGTGCGGTTGCCGTCTGCGCGAAGCCTTTCAGCATGCAGGAGCTGTCGGACGCCGTGGCTTTGGCCACCAGATAGTCCGGTTCGGTCCGCCCTGCACCAGCACAATCTCGACCAATCGCTTGGTCCCTCCAGACCCGGTTCCCGCGCCCGCCCTATGAACCGGGCGCAGGTTGCGCGTGGCCGCCCGCAAAGACTGCGCCCTCACGCACGATGCGCACTTCCACGTTCCAAACGGAAACGGGCAGTTCCAGGTAGCGGGTCAGAACATCCGAGAGCGAAGCGGCGCCCTGATCGGGGGACTCCAGTTCGAAGCGCAGCACGGCGCCTTCGCGCGTCAGATTGGAAACCGCCGGCCCCAGGCGTTTCTCCATCCGGCGCATGGCGCTTTCCCCGCGGCGCAGTTTGCGAAGCTTCTTGCGCTTGCGCTCCTTCCTTTCCACGACCAGGACTTCGGGCGCGGCGCGCAACAGTTCTTCGGCGCGACTCGCTGCGCCTTCCACGGCAAACTCCAGCCGGTACCGGAAAGCCTGCACCGTGCGCCGGGGAAGGCGATCGTGCATGGTAAGTGAGCGAACCAGGACGCCGTCCGGCAGGTTCCGTTCGAGCGCCGCGCGCGTCTCTGCGGGGTCCACCGGGCGGTACAACTCCACGAAGATCCGTTCGCTTTCCGAATGAACGTACAACGGCAGCGCTTCCACGAGGTGCAGCTTCTCGTGTTTGTTGAATCCCTGCGAGAAGGTCATCGGCAGGCTCGCGCGACGGGCGGCCTTCCGTAAGACTTCCACCAAGTTTAGATGCGAAGCGTAGATGAGAGCGCCCCCCTTGCTGAACTCCCATTCCAAGAAGGCCCGCGTCTTGAACTTCTCCTCCGGGATGGAAACGGGTTGCAGCAGCTCGGGCGGGAAATCCGATTCGCGCAGTGCCTGCGGATGCGGCGGGTCCATCGTTTCCTCGGTAACCTTCTCGAACTTCTGGAAGTCCTGGAAGAGCTTCTCGCGCGAGAGTGTCTTTCCTTCGACGATGTCGTGCCAGGGAGCTTCGCTTCCTCCCGGTCGCTGCCCCAACCACAACTGGCGAACGTCCGCCGGAATGAGCTCGAGCACCTCCTGCCACACCGCGTGCCGGAAGCCATCGTCCCACGAGTCAAACCGCGCTCCGCGACGGTAGGCCTCGAGGATCCACTGGCCCGCGCGCGCGTCGCCACGCGAAAGCAGACCCTCGACGTACGCCATCCACGGGTCCGGGTACTTGAGGTGCACGCGCCGGGAATGCAGACCCTCTTTGATGCGACGGATGGCCAGGGTGAAGTACTCCGGTGAGCGCTGCTCTTCCCACTGGAAGGTCGTGAAGGGTTTGGGGACAAACAGCGAGATGGTGACGTTGACGTTCTTGCGGGGCCCGCACTCTTCGGCGAGTGTCCCCAGCGCATTCAGAGCACGCACGAGATCTTCGGTCTCCGTGCCGTCCCGATCCGGCAAACCCACCATGAAGTAGACTTTTACCAGGTCCCAGCCGCGTGAAAAGATCTCGCGGATCAGGTAGTGAAGGTTCTCTTCCGACGACTTCTTGCGGATGCGCTCCCGCATGAGCTCGCTGCCTGCTTCCAGCGCAAACGTGACGCTGGAGCGGCGTATGCCCTGTGTCATCTGGAGCACGGGGATCGTCTTGACCTGCACGCGCAGGCTGGGCAACGAAAGGGAAATGCCGTCCGGCCCGAACTTG
>CAZPFB010000135.1:2431-12997 GCA_964585735.1 uncultured Leptospiraceae bacterium | reverse complement strand
CAGGACGTTCGTCCACCAGGTTCTCTTTCACCCAGAGCCGGTCGAGCTCGCTGGTCGTCTCGACATCCACGATGCCCGAGATCATGACGCGCAGTTCGCCGAAGGCGGAAAGGTAGCGCCCATTCTCGTCGGCTTTGTCTGCCAAGAAGAGGAACTTGATGTGCCGCGCCGAAATGAGCGAAAAACTCCAGCGACCACTCTTGCGCAACCCCGCGCGAAAGTCCGACTCGCGAATGATCGGCTCCCAGACCTGCCCATCGCTGGAGATGTCGATGCGAAATGTGTTCGGGAAGAACTCCGGAAACTCCGGGTGCGTTTCGATTTCGATCGAGTTGAAGGAGCGCAGGCTGTCGAAGGTGGCCGTGCAGGCGACCAGCGTAGGCGTCTCCAGATCGTCGCTGCGCCAGCGCAGCACCCGGCCGGAGTTCTCCTCCACCTGGCCAGGTGCGCTCCAGGCCGAGAACAGCAAAAGTTCGGGATGTGAAATGCGTACCAGTTGACTCATAAACCACCAGGCGCAGCGGGCCGCCAGAAATCACGTCTGGATGTGGCGGAGCGGGGCTCGAAGAAGAGTTTGTGGTCGAAATGGCGCAGGAGTTGCTTGAGATACTCCGGCAGACTGTCCCGAAACACGAGCACTCCGTCCCTCTCCTCGAGGAGGGATTCGCGAATCATCTCGAGGCTTCCGGGTGAAATCCGCGACGCGAGAAACTCCTCCACATCCGCCCAAGACTCTCCTTGTGGCCTCTCACCTCGGTAAAGTATTTTTTGAACGTTCTCCGCTGAGGCGGGCAGTCCGGCCAACCGGCATTCGGAAAGGGCCAGCCGAACCGAGTCTGCGCCAAACCGTTCTCGCAGAAGTGCAAGACCGGATGGTTCCTTGCCGGCCTGCTTCCCCCCGTCCTTCAGCGACTCCGCCTGCGCACCGCCGGAATCTGCATGATTGTTGATGGATATGTGGATCTGGTTGTACGGAGGGGTGCTGTCCCCACCCTCTCCGAGGGGCGGCGTACCCCCGGCCGGCGTGACCGGGCGCCCCGCACCGGGGCTTTCCTGTGTCCCCGACCGGGGTGCCGCGGTGACCCAGTCAAAGTGGAAGTGGTAGCGGGAATTCTTCCGGCCGCCGCCTGGAGCGACGGTCACCAGGCCGAGCTCCACCAACTCCTGCCGTGCCTTCCGGAGACTGGCTTTCTGCTTAAAGCCGGTCAGTTTCAGGAGAGTCTGGGTCCCCGGCCAGACCTCACGGTAGTGGCGGTCTGAAAACCGCAGCAGGACGGGGTAAAGCGCCCTTGCGGCGGGGGTCATGGTCGCCCACTTCCCTGAATCAATCAGTGCGGTTACGAACTTGAAGTACTGCGGCTCCCTTTCCTGCATGAGAATAGCCCTCTCGAATTTTTTTCGCTTCGGGGGGCTTCTTTCTGTTGACACTTCCTGTACAGGTGCCGTATTATGTCGCTAACCAACATTTCCCTATGGAAGCCCCGGCCCCTCAAGCTGTTTTGAGGGGCTTTTTTTTGGATGATGCTCTGGTCCCGGTTTTTATGTCTCATGGGTGGAGCGGCTGCGAGGAGGGTGCGCACAGCGCGGGAAATTCGCCCTCCTCTCCTATCAATGCGAAGCTCGCTTGGATTATGTCTCATTCATGGCTGTGTCAAACGATTTCCGTACTATGCGGCGAAAAAGTATTTAGGTTCACCAGGTATTCTCTCCGCGCGCGAAGGTGGCTCTCGACGTAATTGTGCCTGTACCCAGGCATAGTTATCGCCTGGGTACAGGCGAATGTTGCTGAGGCTCGGCAGAGAGGCGCAGCACCTGCTCCGCCGCGACCGGCCAGCGTCGCCAGCTGTAGTGCGAATGCGATCGGTTCCCAACAACAGCGGGGATGCGTGGACGTCCGCTGGATTCCCTGGGAAGCAATGTGAACGCTCTGTTGTTTGGAGAGACCGGTCGCGCGCGCTTTCAAGCGGCGATGGTGCCGCTCGCATCGCGGCGGCCGGCCCAAATCGCCACCGGTGCTTTCGCCCCGGAAGGCGCAGATGCGTCCTTGCCGCGCGACACCCTCGGGGCCGCCCAGGGTCCTGAGTGCGCTTGCTTTTTCAGAAGTAGCGCTTTTCGATCCAGGCCTTGAGCGCCTGCGCGGATTCCGCGTCCGGGCAGCGAACCGTGAGAGCATTCTTGCGTATGCTGAAGTCGAAATCGTCTGCATCCGGCCGGTCGGGCAGCGCCCGCTTGGCCTTCCCCGTGCCGCTCGCCGCCGTGGGCGATCCGGCAGCGTCGTCTCGGTTGAATTCCTTGGCCGATCGGACGGTTCGGATGGCGCCGGCTTGAAAGGCTTCCAAGAAATCGCCCAGATGGCCTTTGCGGTGCGCCTGCACCGCCTGAATCATCAGGTTCTTGTTCTCGATCCCGGCAGCGTGGCAGGCCTGAAGAGCATCCTGGGGCAGGGCAGCAATTCCGAGAATCTCGGTGACGTAGTTCCGAGATTTCCCGACCACCAGGGCGAGCTCGGCGTCGCTGTAGTCTTCCTGCTCCTTGAGGCGCAGGAGCGCTGCGGCTTCCTCCGGGGCAGAAAGGTTCTCTCGCTGCAGGTTCTCGATGATCGAGATCCGCCAATAGTCGCGCTCTTCGCGGGAGATGATCCGGCACTCCGCCTCCTGCGCGCCGAGTCGCGACAGCGCGTGGAAGCGCCGCTCCCCTGCGATGATGCGATAGCCCTCCCCGTCCCGAGTCACCACGAGCGGGGAAAGGAGCCCGTCCTTTCGTATGCTGGCGGCCAGTTCGTCGACGCCGGTGTGGCGGTCCCGACGCGGCTGCTCGTGCGACGGGTGAATGCGGTCGAGGCGAATCCGGGTGATAGTGCCGTCCAGGTGCTCGGCCTGGTAGATGTCGGCCAGGGAGCCGAGCTTCTTACTTTTTGAGCTCATGGAGCAGTTCCTCCACAAAAGCCGTGTATTCGGCGGCCTGTTTGGAATCCGGCGCGTAGTCGTAGATGCTCTGTTTGGCCAGATGGCTTTCCCCGACCGTTACGCCCTCACTGATTGTCGACTCGAAGACGTGGAAGAACTGAGAGACGACCGGCAGAATGGTTTTCACGAGGACCGTCTTGGGCTTGAGCTGGGTCACCAGCGCCCCCGCGATCTGCAGATCCGGATTGATGCGCCGTTTGATCGAATTGATGGTGTTCTGCAGTCCGCTCATGCCGTCGATGGAGAACTTCTCGGCCTGCGCCGGCACAACCGCATGGGTGCTGGCGACCAGGGCGTTGATCGTGAATAGAGACAGGCTGGGCGGACAGTCGATCACGATGAAGGCGAAATCGTCGAGCCCGGCCAGCGCATCCCGGATGATGTAGGGCGCGTCCACGTTCACCGAGAGCGGCTCGATTTCGGCGAGCGTGATTTTTGACGGCGCAATCCACAGTTGCGGTTCCTCCGTCTGGATCATGATTTCCTTGACCGTGGCCTGGCCCTGGAACACGTCATACATGGACTTTTCGAGACGGTCCGGGTTGACGAAAATGCCGGTTGTGTTTGCCTGCGGGTCGAGATCTACGAGGAGCGTCTTCAGCTTGCGCTTGGCCAGCCCAAAGGCCAGATTGATGGCGGTCGTCGTCTTGCCCTCGCCACCCTTCTGGTTGGCTACGGCGATCGTGTACCTTGTACCCATCGTTGGATAAGCGACATAATTATGGAATTTTTCGACGTCAACACCGTTTTTTTGCGAGCAGGAAAAAAGGTCGCTCCTCTTGCCGCCGGGCCGGTCGGACATCCGACATGTGAGTCCCTTTGCCCGGCCTGGGGCGGAGTGCGCGTGTCGATGTCGGATGTCCGACAATGCGGGGTAACTTGAGCGTCTCGTGGGCGACTTCGTCCGCCGAGGGAGCCGGGCCGCCGGTTTTCCCTCCTGAACTTCCGTTCCTCGAAGCGGTTCAGGTTGCCGCCACTCTTTTTCGCCGCACGGACGGCGGGCCGTTCCTGTTGGTCGAGCGGGCCGGATTCGTGGCTTCCGAAAGGTACGCCTTCCTGGCGGAGCCGGGAGGCGCCTGGTCCAGGGCGCTCACGGAAGGGTTCGTCGAGCTGGAGTCCTCGGGTGATGGCCCGGGGCGCCGCGTCTTTGTCCTCGCCCATCGCCCCGGCGACGTGCAATGGGTGGCGGTGGTCGAGCTCGCGGCGGCCGCCTCTGCCGCCCTTCTCGGGCCGGCCCTGTGCGGGTACCTCGCCTCTCGCGTCGATGCGGTGGAGCAGCGCGCCCTGTCGCCCCTGCCCGCTTGGCTGCGTCCGCAGGCCCTGGACCTCGCGCGCCGCTCGGGGCCGCTCTTGCTGCTCTCGGAGCCGGGTTGCGGCGCCGAGGCGCTGGCTCGCGCCATCGCCCTGGTCCGGTTCCTTCGGCCCGGGGCGGCTGCCCTCTGGGAGCCCGGGAGGCTTTCGGAGCAGGTGCAGTTGCGGGAGCTTTTCGGCGAGGCCGCCGGTCGGCGCTTGGGCGGGGAAGATCCGACTCGGGTTCCTCTCGTGGAAGGCCCGGAGCGCGCCCTGGTCATTCTGGAGGTCTCCGCGCTCGCCCGCCCTGCCCAGCTGCGACTGCATTCGTTCCTCGCGGCCGAGGAGGGTGGGGGGCGTTTCTGGATTCTGCAGTCGTGCCGCAACCTCGAAGCGATGGCGCGGGCCGGTCGCTTCGACCCGGGGCTCTGGTCCCGGATTCGGGACGGAGTCCAGGTGCTGCCGCCGCTCCGGACACAATCCGAGCCGCAGCTTCGTGCGGAGGTCGACCGGCTGCTCGAGCGCCTGGCCAGGGTCCACCGCCGCGAGGTTCGCTGCTCCCCGGAAGCTCTGGGCGCCCTCGCCGCCCACCGCTGGCCCGGGAATTGGGAAGAGCTGGCCCTGGTCGTCGAGCGGGCGTTCCTGCTTGCGCCGGGCGAGCGCATCGAGGAGCAGGACCTCACCTTCCCGGGCCCGGTCGAAGTACGGCCCGGGAGCGGCTTGGACCTGCGCCGCCGCTCGGAGGAACTCGAGCGACAGCTCCTCATGGAAGCCTACTCGCTTCATGCCGGAAACCAGGTGCACATGGCGCGCGCCCTGGGGATTTCTCGGGGCTCCTTGCAATACAAGATGGACAAGTTTGGATTCCTCGGCACGCCAGGCGAGGGGGAGGGGCGGGAAGGGGCATGAACGTGGACGAACTCCGAACGCCGGGTGGGCGCATCGTCAAGGTCCGCCCGGACCGGTTGACGGCCGTGGTCTTCGGGGCCGACAATCGTCCCGAGGTCGTGCAGACCCATGGCCGGGAAACCATGGAGCAGCCGGTTCCGGCCGTGCTCTTCGTGGGGCCCGAGTTCGGACCGGCCCTGGCTGCGGACACCTTCCATCTGGTCGAGAACCGCAGCGGGCGCCTGCGGATCCCCTACCACGGCCCGGGGGGCCAAGTCCAGCACGTGGGCATTGCCTGCCCCAGCTCCTCCGACGCGTTCCCGGTGTACGTGAGGCACTGCCGGCAGGTTCGGGATTTCATCAGCTCCGACGATTCCCGGGTCGCCTTTCGATACATGGTCGTTTCGTCGGATCTTCCGCGCATGGATACCGTGGCCCTGCGGGTCCGGTATCCCGATGCGCAAATCCTGGTCGTACGCGCACCCGCGGGGGGAGGAGAAGCCGGCCGGGTGGATGCCTCCCGCGTTCGGGCCAGCGACCTGGCCCAAACCGAACAGGGCAGGGCGCTTTCGGGCAATCCGGTCTTCCGTGCCCGGATCCATCTGCGGTTGCTCGAACTCGATAGAGTGCGGGACCTGATTGGGGCCGATGCGATCACGGCCGAAGAGGTCGACTTCATCCGCACGTTCCTCGACCTCATGGTGCGCAACGAGCAGAACCGAACGGAATTGGCAGCAGCCAAAGCGGACCTGGTGGACCTGACGAGTCTCTATCGCGGCGCGGCCCTCGTCCTTCGCCGCGACCGGGCCGGTCTGGAAGCCCTTCGGTCCGAGCTCGCGAAGGACGACGCCCTTCGTCTCGCAACCCTCGCCGGCGTTCGTTCAGGTCAGGCCAAGGGCGACCGCGCCGCCGAGTTGGAGTACTGGGCCATCCAGATTCTGCTCGAGAACTACGGCAAGGCAAAAACTGCCTGAAATTAGGCATAAAAATCACTGGTTGGTCGGCCAAAAAAGCTTGCGATCCGCATTGATTTGCCCTGAAATGTGGCAGAAGTGGACGCTTTCTTGGCAGCTTTGGCTCTCGGGGCCTCTCTGGCGACCGGCGATCCCCTCCGGGGCGGATCGGACAGGACCGTCGCCGCGCTCTCGCCCGCAGACCTCCAGCGGTCCTTGGGAATCCAGCGTCCGGGTAACCCGCGCAAGCGGTTCGCATCGTCTTCGGGTGCGCACAGCCACGCGGGGTCCAACCTCGTTGCGCGAAAGACCCGAGCCGTGGTGGACCGTGCGTCCCAACCGACGCGTTTGAAACCGGGGTCCCCGCACCGGGCACAGCCCGCGTCGTCGAGCCGCAACCAGCCGACCGTACTTCGCTCGATTGCTCGAGAGGCTCAAATCGGCGCATCACCGGGACCCAGCATCGGTTCGTTCGTGCGCATCCCGCCGGCGGGACTCGCATCCGCCCGGGGCCCCTGCAGAGGGGCAGAAAAGGCAGAAGTGGCTTGTCACTGTGCGCCGCTCCAGGCACATGGCTCTTTTTGTGCGCCGCATCAATCCCCGGGCTCGGGGTTCGCTGTGACGCGAGGAGGGCCAATTATGGCAAAGTCCAACAACTCGGGGGTGGGGCGTCTGCTCGCTGCAATGCGCCGCCACGTCCAAGAAGTGAACGATCAGGAGATCTGTCGTCGCCTGGAGATCCTTATGGCTTCGGAGAAGGGGGACCTTCCTTCCACGCTGCTGCGGCCGCTCTTTGACGAGCCTGGCACCTTTGATCCCAAGCGGGTCCCGGAGCCGTACACGCAGTACGTGAAGCACTATCTCTACATGGTCAAGCGGGCCGCCCGGGAATCCCAGAAACGCGCGGAGGAAGCTACAACCTCTCGGTCGGCCTCCGCGAAGTCTCCAGGTCGAACCTCTCGTCCCACGCCGCGCCCGAGGCGCGCCGTCAGCAGCGCTCAGGGCGCCGTTTGACGGCTGCCTGCGAAGCCGCCGCGGTCATGCGGCGGCTTTTTCCCCTCGTGCCACCCTCCAAAATCGCGGCGAGCTGGGCCGTTCTCAGAAGCAACCAAGTTCCTGATATTTGCTCGGTCTCGCCGGCAGGTTTTTTGGTGGCCCCTTTCTGCTTCTCGTCCCTTCCTGCCATTTAGAATCATTCTAATTCGCGCGCTCTTGCGGCGGGGCTCGCCCGCACAGAAAGAGGGTGGTGGTCGCCACAAGACTGCGCCTTCAGGCGAACAGGAAAAGAGAGGAGCCAGGATGGAACTCAACATTGGAATCGAAGCCAAGCACCGACAGTCGGTCGTCGGGCATCTGAATCGCTTTCTCGCGGACACCTACACGCTCTATTTGAAGACCCACGGTTACCATTGGAATGTCACCGGACCCATGTTCGATTCGCTGCAC
Organism: uncultured Leptospiraceae bacterium; assembly: GCA_964585735.1. Taxonomy (GTDB): domain Bacteria; phylum Spirochaetota; class Leptospiria; order Leptospirales; family Leptonemataceae; genus CAZPFB01. The sequence continues at coordinate 5,454 of CAZPFB010000135.1, read as the reverse complement.
TCTATGTTCATGACGCAGTACACAGAGCTCTGGGCGGCCATCGACGAGATCGCCGAGCGGATCCGTGCGCTCGGGGAGTACGCCCCGGCCGGTTACCGCCGGCTGGCCGAACTCACTTCTATTGAAGAAGACAAAAGCGTCCCGTCGGCAAAGGACATGGTGCGCAATCTGGTGCACGGGCATGAAGCCGTCATCCGAACAGCGCGTGCCGCGTTCCCTGCCGCTGATGCTGCCGCGGACCAGGTCACCTTGGACCTGCTTACTCAGCGCCTGCAGATCCACGAGAAAACAGCCTGGATGTTGCGCAGCCTTCTCGAGGAGGGGTAGGGGGCCGGTCGGCTGCCTGAGCCGCCGAGGCCTGATCCCGGCGGCTTCCCTTTTGCAAAAACCGCCGGCGCGCGCCGCGGCCACTCTCGCCCGATCCCGCCCAAACCGGGGCACATACATCCCAGACCTTCGGCGTTATTTGCCCATATTTGGGCGGGTTCCCTGCGGTGCCCCAGATCGGATTGGCAGCGACCTCGGACCGAGTCGCCCGACCGCGGCCCCGGAGCGTAAATGCCGTTTTTCTGCCGCATGGCCGAGCCGCTGCCGCTTCTTGGGCACCCAAAGCCAGCATGCGCCCTGGTGCGAGCACCCCTCTGCCATCCGAGATGACCGCGGATGGTCACTACGGGCTGCGCTGGCTCTTGCCGAGCAGGTCCGCGACAGGATCCGACGCCGTCCGGCCGCCGATTCCCGGCCTTTGCACGCACTTGCCTCGCGCCTCCTTTCCTTGGCCTTCCTCCTTGGGAACGTGGTCCGGGCCACCTGCTCCTGCCATCCGCGGCGCGCTCGATCTTGGGCCTCCGGGGACGCATTCTCAAGGGCTTGTTCGATGATGAAGCGCCCACGCGGGCTGGCCCCTGCGCCGAAAGATAAGGAACGGCGGCAGGCCCCGCCCTCCAAAAGGGGCTACGAGCCCGCCCCGAGCCGATCTCCTGTGTATCTGTCAGTATTCCGGCAGCGGGTGACAGGAGAGCGCCAACCGGGGTGGGCCGGCTCCATCTAGGCGCGGACAGGAACCACCGGTGGCCGTTTTCGCTGGACAAGGGGCGGAATAGGGGGACATTTTGACATGCACATGTCGGACAGCGTGCGCATGCCAGCATGGCGCCCTCGGCGAGCCGAAATGCGTCCCCGCTGGGCGCCGCGAGCTGCAGTTGCAGCCCAATATTGGGCAGAAGATATTCAATGGCTGAAGTGATCCGTCTCAAAGTGCAGTGCCATGCCTGCGGAAATCGTATCGAGGGCACGGCGCGGTATGGCGAGGGGCACTATGTCCCGGAAGGGATTCCTTTTGAGTTCACGGCCGTAGGAAGGCTCCAAGACGCTGCTGGCAAGCGGCGGGTCAAGGGCGAGGTGGTCTGCATCTGCCCCAACTGCAAGGTCCGGAACAAGTTCGTGATCTGATTACTATTGGGCATCAATAAACGCGTAGACCATTCGCCGCATCCCCTTGCGGTCTGTGATGCTTGGCAGTGAGCAGATCTGTGGCCGGCATATCGGCTCTATCGCTGCCCGTCTTGCGCAGATCGCGGAGCGCCAAGTCTTGGCATCGCTTACGATTCCATATGCCTGAAAATCATCCGCTGACATGCCCAATCATGGCGCTTTGCTTCTGATGAATCCTCTCCTGTTTAGTGGTTCATTTTGGGCGAAAGGTATGCCCGCTAGCCTGCCGAAGAGAAGAGCGTGACAGCCGGACTTCGCTCGCCACGCTGATCTTCGGTATTGCTTGAAGTTGGGCGATTAGGTGGCGGAAAACCGGGGAGCTTGGGCCAGTACCTCCCAGAGCGTCCGGCCTGAAGATCATTTGGTGGCCGGAGAAAGCAATGGCAAAGGCCGTTGGGTGCGGCGATTTCAAAACGGAGTGGACCTCGGGTATTGCCTGCTGTGGACTTGGCGCGCGCATGAAGAGGCACCGTTTTCTCCTGCTCAGCCGACTCTTGGGGTTCGGCCTCGCGTTCGTTGCCTCCCACGTGGGCTCGGTGCCGCGGACGACAGTTGCGCTGGCCGGCGAAACAGGGACGAAGACAGCATCGGCAGCAGAGCTCGCTTCGGCCGCGGTCGTTCGCATCCAGACCACGTTCTTCGCCTACTCAGCCGAAACCCCCTGGAAGCCCTCGGCCGTCCATCGGTCGGGCGGAACAGGCTTTGTTTTGCCGGGAAATCTTCTGCTGACAAATGCGCATGTGGTCAGTCGCGCGAACACCATACGCGTGCAGCGCCCCAACCAACGGACGGACTACGAAGCGCGCGTGAAGGTGATTGCGCATGATTGCGACCTGGCACTCTTGGAGGTGCCGGACGGGGAATTCTTTCGAGGCGCCCGCCCGTTGGAGATGGGTCCGCTGCCGCAACTGAACTCGCCGGTCGTCGTGCTGGGCTTTCCCATCGGAGGCGACCGCATTTCGATTACGCGCGGGGTGGTTTCGCGCATCGGGATGGATCGCTATTCGCACTCCCGCGTGGACTGGCACCGTGTGATCCAGGTGGACGCGGCCATCAATCCCGGGAACTCCGGCGGCCCCGCCATCCAGAATGGCCGCGTAATTGGCGTGGCCTTCCAAGTGTACCGCCAGGGCCAGAATCTCGGCTACCTGATTCCGCCGGAGGTGGTGCAGCGATTCCTGGCCGACGCGCGTGACGGCCGCTACGACGGCTACATCGATCTGGGGACGCTCGACTTCGAGACCACCAGCGCGTCGCTGCGTGAAGCGTTGGGCCTCGAGAAAGCGGGGCTGCGCACACCCGAAACGGGCGTGCTGGTCTATCGTATCATGCCGGGTTCTTCTGCGGATGGTCACATCCGACCCGGGGACGTGCTCCTTTCCATCAATGGCCATCTGCTTTCGGAAACGGGGGATGTGAGCGTGGACGGAGGGCAGTTCAACTATGCCGAGTTGGTGGACAATCTGATGCCAGGGGCCATCATCCAGACGGAGTTGCTGCGCGACGGAAAGCGAATCGCCGTTTCTTTC
>CAZPFB010000135.1:0-2421 GCA_964585735.1 uncultured Leptospiraceae bacterium | reverse complement strand
CAACCTGCTCGAATACCAGCGACCCAACCACGACGAAAGGCCTCCGTACTTCCTCGCAGCCGGACTTCTCTTCCAACCGCTCGATGCCGACCTGCGTGACGCGTACCTCCGAACGTGGACCAACCTCGGTCGCACGGAGATTTTGTACCGGTACGACTACTTCGCCTTGCGAGATCTGCACCGCGAGGTACGGCGGGATGTGGTATTGACGCGGCGCCTGTCAGATCCGGTGAACCGCTACGCCGATGAATTTCTGCACCGCGTCGTGCTTTCGGTGAACGGCCGCGCCGTCCGGGACTACGCGGATTTTGTTGCCACCATGGACTCGTCGGTGGCGAGCACGGAGCACGTGGTGATTCGCTTCCGCTCGGAGGATCGGCCTTTGGTATTGCGCTCGGCTGAGATCCGAGCTTCGAACGAGCGCATTCGGGCTCGGTTCGGTATCGTATCGGACCGTCGCCTGCCGGCCACCAGGGTGGAGACCGGACGGTGAGGCGGTTTCGAATTCCCGCGTTTGGGCGTGCGCTGTCTCTGGGCCTGGCGGTCATCGCCGCCTGGGCTTTGGGTGCGGCACCCGCGTATCCGGACGACGCACTTCTGCGTCGTTCCGTCGTTCAGGTAGAAGTGTCACCGGTCATCGTCGACCCGCTGCGGCCCTGGATCCGAGAGCCCGGGCAGAAGTTCGTCCTCACCGGCGTTGTGGTGGAAGGGAGGCGGATTCTCACGACCGCGGGCGACCTGCGCCACGCGGGCTTTCTGGAGGTGCGCAAGTTTTCCTCTTATAAGAAGGTTTCGGCGGGCGTGGCGCGCTTGGACCTCGAAAGCAATCTGGCACTCCTGACGGTGGAGGACTCCGCGTTCTTTGAGGACCTGTCTCCGCTTTCGTGGGGTCGTGAGCCCGCGCCGGGAGAGAGTCTGCAGGCGGCCCGGTTCGACGAACTCTTCCGCGTACACCGCGAGAGGGCCGGCATCCAGGGAGTCGAAGCCGTCAGCGACTACGGCGTCACCCATCTGCCCATCGTGCGGCTTAGCGTCACGAGTTCGTTTCGCGCCGGGGGGTTGCTCCTTCGGGGTGGGGGTCTCGCGGGATTCATCAGCTACGGCGAATCGGAGACGCGCGCCGAGGCGATCCCGGCGCCTCTCGTCCGGACCTTCGTGGAACAGCGCGCGGCCGGCCCTGCCTTCCCCGCGGCGGGGTTCGCGGTGGCGGCGCTCGTCGATCCCGTGCTCAGGGAACACTACGGATTGGACGCCCGGACCACCGGCGTCCTGGTCACGCGGGTTCTGCCGGGCACGTCTGCCTTTGGCTCGTTGAGAAAGGATGACGTGCTCGTTTCCATCGACGGCATTCCTCTGGACTCGCGCGGCTTCTACGACGACGCGCAATGGGGGCGCCAGAGCGGGCTTCTCCTGTTCGCGCGTCGTCCGGACGGGCAACTCCGGCAGCCGGGTGGAGCGCTTTCCCTTTCCGTCATCCGCGAGCGAAAGACTCTCCAGTTGCAACTCCGCCTCCAGCCGTACGCGGGGGGCGCCGAGCGGATTCCCTGGATGGGGGACCCGTCGCCCGCTTACCTGATGGAAGGCGGTTTTGTCTTTCTGGAGCTCTCTGTGCCGCTGCTGCGTCGACGCTTTGGGGACGGCTGGCGTGCCGCGGCAGGTGAAGTGTCGCATCTCTTCGAGAGGAAGCGCTATCGCGCGAGCCCGGATACCGATCGCCTCATTGTCCTGTCGGAGGTACTGCCGGATCCAACGAACCGCGGCTATGATAAGCTCTCGTTCGTCGTCGTCGAGAAGGTGGACGGCCGGCCCATGGCCAACCTCGGAGCCTTCCATGCGTACCTCAAGCAGAGGGTGGCAGGTGGCGCGCCCTATGCGCGGCTGACCGTGGCCGGTGGTTTGCCGATCTATGTCGGCCTGCGGGAGCGGCCCGCGGTGCAGAAACGGATACTGGAGCGCTACGGATTGCCGCGCGCTCACACGTTTGGCGACTGAGTTCAGCCCCACCGCCGCCGAGAGATTGCTCTGCCATCCTTCTTGGAGCAAGGCTCTTTCGCTCTTGCCTTGAATGCGATCATCCTGCCCGAGCTCGCGTTCGTGTCCGGAGCTCAAGACGCTCGAAGAATTCGACATCTCACAATCGCAGGGCATCGAACCCGCAGTGCTGGCTGAAGGCGTGAAGGCGTGCGACTGGATAGAGGATAAAAGAGGCCCGCAAAGTGGTCGTCGCCCGCACCTCCGAAGCCTCTTCTCACGAATGCATTCCAGCATGGGACAGTGATCGAAAACGGGAGAGCGTGCGGATAAGAGTCTCAGGAGGTGGCGAATGCGCACGAGTTCAGGAGGGCCCGGGCCACGCGTGCTTTCATTCGTAAGCGCTCATTTCCCCCTTCTTGACTCAAAGCGCCGCTCAATCTGTGCGGC
>CAZPFB010000134.1:10388-13077 GCA_964585735.1 uncultured Leptospiraceae bacterium | reverse complement strand
TCAAGAAGAAAAAGGCGGCCTTCACAGAACCGATCGGGCCCCAGACTGCTCGCGCTCGGCCACGCGCATCTTGATCCGCGCGTAGCGCTCCGCATCGATGGGATAGAAGTAGAGCACCATATTCCCGAGCACGAAGAGCCCGCCCGCGATGGGACCGATCAGCACGCGAATGGCGACCAGCGCGGAGTCCGGTTGTGCGGCCGCGGTCGTTTGGGCGGGCTCCACGTAGCCTGCCAGGTCCAGAACTCCGCCGCACAATGCCCCGGCGAGCGCCCCGCCCACTTTCACGACGAAGGTCCACAGCCCGTAGAAGACGCCTTCCCGCCGCATTCCCGTGTCCGCGTAGTCGCCTTCGACGGCGTCCGCCACGATGGACCAGGGCAGGACGTAGTGCGTGGAAAACCCCACGCCGGCCACGAACATGGTGACAAAAGCGAAGTACACCGGCAGGGCCTGGCCCACCGCAGCAAAGACCAGCACGGCCGCCGCTGCGATGAACATACCGGCCAAATAGGTTGGCCGCTTGCCGGCCTTTCTGGAAAAAGAGACCGTCACCGGGATGCAAACGACGGCCGTTATCAACAGTACGATCATGGCCGGCGTAACCATCGCCTCATTTTTGTATATGTACTTAAAATAATAGATCAGCGTGGTCAGGATGACGGCAACGCCCATCGAATTGAGAAGCCACGGAACCAGAATGAGAAGGAACGGGCGGTTCGAGAGCGCCTCGAGGTTCGAACGAAGAAGTTTCGGTTGCTCGCCTTCCGGTGGTGCCGGACGCTCGCGCACCGCGAAGAACGGCGCGATTGCGGAAACGGCCATCAGCCCGCCGAAGATGGCCGCCATGGCCACGAAACCGGAACTGCGGCCGCCGGCCGCCGAGAACGCCATCACCAGCGGCAGCGAAGCGCCCGCGCCCAGGAACGTGCCCGCAACCGAGAAGACCGTGCGAAACCCCATGAAGGAGGTCCGCTCATCAAAATCCCTGGCAATCTCAGGCAGGAGCGCGTTGTAGGGAATGTTGGCAAACGTATAGCATGTGCACAACAACATGAATGCCAGCGTGGCCCACCAAAAAATCAGGATCTGCTGCGAACGGTCGATTCCCGGATTGGTGAACATGAGCAGGAACGAAAGTCCGAAGGGAACGGCCGCAAAGAGCAGATACGGTCTGCGTCGCCCCCACCGGGTCTTGGTTCGGTCCGAGAGGAAGCCGACGACCGGGTCGGTCACAGCGTCCCAGATCTTTCCTACGAGCAGCGCGAGGCCCGCCAGCGCCGCGCCCAGGCCCACCTCGTCGGTGAGGAAGTTCAACAGGAGGAACGTGCTGACCGTGAAGAAGAGACTGCTGGCGAAGTCACCCGCTCCGTAACCGAGCTTCACCGGAATCGAATGCTCGCTTGTCTGTTTCGAGTTCTCCATATCCTGCACACGCACCCCAGGTTGTGAGGCCGCATCGCAGTTCATGGCGGCGGGACCGGCCCCTGTAAAGCCTATTCCGACGACTATGTGACCCACCATCTTGACCCGCCTACCCCGATTTCGTGAACCTGAATTTCTTCCCGCTCGGGATTTCGGTTGCCGTCTGCACGGAACAGACCTCTCACTGACGGTATGTCGGACTTCTCCATCACGTTTCGCGGCGTCCGGGGCTCACACGCCGTTCCGGGCAAGGACACGATCCTCTTCGGAGGCAACACCACATGCCTGGAGGTTCGCATTGCCCATCGGCTGATTATCATCGATGCGGGAACGGGAATCATCAGCCTCGGCAAGGACTTGATGGCCGCCCACCTGGAAACCGGCACACCGATCGAGTGCACACTCCTCTTCACTCACCTGCACCACGACCACAACGAGGGGTTGCCGTTCTTCCAGCCTATCTACCTGGGTTCTTCGCGAATCTATATGTTTGGCCCCGACCCGCTCGAGGAGAACATCGGGACGGTGCTCTTTCAATCACCCTATTTCCCCGTCGACATGGACGAACTGCCGGCGCTCTCCGTGCTGACCTCGCTCTTGATTTCCGATACAATCGTTTTCGAAGGAAGCGAGCCCCGGCTGATCAACACGAGCCGCACTCCTCTGGACTTGGGCATCGGCCAGCCACACATCAAGATCCATCGCGGCAAGGCCCATCCCAAAGAAGGCATCTACATCTACCGGATCAACCACGGTGGCAGGTCGGTCGTGTTTGCGACGGACACGGAGGGCTACTTGGGCGGCGATGCGCGTTTGATCCGGTTCGCGCAGGACGCCGATGTGCTCGTGCACGACGCCCAATACACGCTCGATGACTACACGGGCGGACACGTGCCCAAGCAGGGCTTCGGTCATTCCACGATCGAGATGGCTGTGGAGGTGGCGCGCAAGGCGGGCGTGAAGCAACTCATCGCCACGCACCACGACCCCGATGCCACCGACGAGTTCCTCGAAACGATGGAAGCCCGGTTACAGCGGGAGCTGCCGGGCGCGATTTACGCGCGGGAAGGATTGCGAATCGAGCTGTAGAGAGCGTGGGGCATATGAGCAAGCCGAACCCAGAGTTGAAGAAGCTTCAGGAGTCTGTGTTCCAGGAAGCGGTCCAACCGCTGCTCAAGGCGGCCGGCTTTCAAAGAAAGGGTTCGAGTTGGATGCGCCCGGTCGCCGACGGCCTGATACAGATCCTCTTCGTAGAGAACTGGAA
>CAZPFB010000134.1:0-10378 GCA_964585735.1 uncultured Leptospiraceae bacterium | reverse complement strand
ACAATTCGGTTTCCGAGAGGAGATTCCGTTTCCTGCTGGGCTTCTACCTTCAGGACTACGCTCATCCCCTGTACGGGCAGGGCCGGGCGCCCGCAGAGTCGCTGTCCATTCTGCGCGAAAGCGTCGCGGACCTGAACGGGGGTCCGAGGGATGAGTTCTACTACCTCATGCGTTACACGGACCTCACCAGGCTGGGCGATCTCTTGGCAGTGACCGTCCGCGACTTGCTGATCCCACATTTCGATCGTATCCGGGAAGTGCGCACTCTCACGCGCTACATCCAGCGCAATTACGACGGATTCAAGAACGTGTTCGCGGCTTCCCCCTACGCAATTCCCTTCCTGCTGCTGCGACAGGGCGATGGCCGAGCCGCCAGGCGGTCTTTGATGCATCGCGTCACTGCAGACCCCGCCGTACTTCCACGCCAGCTTGCCCTGGCCGAGAAACTGGGGCTCGACGTGGACGGGGTCGTGGCCAGCACAGCGCCGATCGGCGTCCTGCTCAACCGTATGCGCGGTCGTGCGGTCGCCCGTCTGCAAAACTTCCGCCAGAATGCACGGGCCAAGCGTGAGTACCACGCGATGCAGAAGCGGTATGTGGGCCTGGTAACGGAGGCCCTGCACAGACACCTGGCTCCTTTGGGGTTTGCGGTTGGGGATCGGGGCGCATACCGCCAGGTAGATCAGATCGGGCAGGTCCTCAGTCTCAGTTCCTCCAGTGGGTGGTGGGACCGCGCCGTTTCCTTCACCCTGGTCCCGGGCTTTTTCGACGCGGACTTCTTCCGGGCCTTCTGGCCGGATCGAGATGTTCCGGTGCGCCCGTACTACACCGATTGTTTTCTCGACCTGGGCTACATCCTCCGCCCCTCGGACACCCTGACGCCCGAAACGGACTTCGCCGCGTTTTCGGCCGACCTCGAAGGTTTTCTCGAATCCAACGTGGTTCCCCTCTTCGAATCGGTGCGCTCCCGAAAAGCGCTCGCACAGTACGCCCTTCAGCAGAAGACCCTGCCGAAAGGAACGCCGCACCACCTGGGATTGCCTCTGTACCTCGCGCTGGCCGGACAACTCGACCAGGCCCAAAAGGCCTTCCGCGAACTGTACAAAACCTGTGATGGAACCCAGCGCGCGAGGCTGCGCGATCAGGCGGCGAAGTTCCAGATGTCAGTTCCCTAGATCACGACATTCCGAGGCGACCAAGACGATGCGAGAGCCTGCGCGCCCAATGTTCTTGCATGGTCGTCCCTGTGCTGCCAAGTTCGGCTCCGTGCTGCGCCCGCTCTGCCCCGCTCTTCTATTGCTACTCGCGGCTTCTTCACCCGCGCAACAAGGACCAGCAACGCGACGCGAAGAGCGTGGCTTTCGCGAAGCGGACGCGAAGAGCTACCGAAACGACCCGGCTCTCTCCCGCTCGCTCGAACTTCCGCTGAAACTGTCTGCGGGGCCGGCAGTGCTCATCGTGCGTCACGAACCCCGCCACGAGTTGGCCGCACGGTACGTAGGCCGTATGTCGCAGGCGTACCTGCCGGCGGTCGAACGACTGCTTGAGCGCCCGCTGCGCCTGCCTTCCCGAAAAATCATCATCCACGGGCGGGGCGAATCCATACACTCTCCGGAGGATGTCAACGTTTCGCTGGAAGGCGCGCTCGAATCACCGGCGCTGCTATTTCACGAGTTGGGTCACCTGTGGTTCGGCCTCGCGGGTGGTTCGGTCGAGTGGTTCGACCAGGGAGTCGTCAGCTACCTCGCCATCGCTCTCCACGAGCACGGGCTCCTGCGCCTCTCTCCCCAGGAATTGCGAAACGTACGCTCGGCATGGTCGTGGGCGCAGACCGATTGGGCCGACGACTTCGCGCTTCGCGAATTCGCCCCGGGCCGGAAGTCGAGCCGCGTTCTGTACGACAAGAGCTTCAAGGTTCAGTACCTATTGCATCGCGAGTTGGGAAGGGCCGGCTACGCGAGGTTGCTCCGCGACATCCTACAGGCGAAACGTCGCCTCTCCGAAACCGAACTGTTTACGTTTCTCGATCGCGGGAAGGCCAGAGATTGGAAACAGTTCCTGTCGGGCTGGGTGTTGACCGGACCTTACCACACGTTTTCGCCAACCTCGTTTGCTGACCGGGACGAAGACCGACTGATCGACGTGGAGGAACACTACCTGCGCACGGACCCCGCGCGCGCAGACTCCGACGGCGACGGTTATGCGGACGGGTGGGAAGTCGCGAGCGGACACGACCCGCTGCAGGCAAAATCGCCCGGTCCGTTGCCTCGTCCCGTAGTGGACGGGGTGACGGACCTGCATCTGCCGCCGCCGGAACAAGAAGTGCTGGACGCGCGGGGTGAAGCGACCGCCTCCACCGACATCGACTCGGGCGCCATCCACCTGTCCCCGGAGTCCGGGCAAAGGACCGTATTCGTTCGCGCGCAATTCCGGGCGCGGGAGAAAGGTCCGGCCCTGCACACCCTGCACCTGCGCTCCCCCGATGGCCGCAATTTTTGGATCCAGGCCAACACTATAGATATGCTAAATGTATGGATCTCCGAATTCCGGGACGGAGAGCCCTTCGAACGCTGGCGCAAAAGCAACGTGCCCGGTGGGCGCGTGAAGCTGGCCCTGGCCGACGTCTTCGAGGCTCGCTTTGCACCGGCCGACTTCGGCATCCACGGCGATTTTCAGCTCTCCTACATGGCGGGAGGCCGCACTGCGGGAAGGGAGGTCTGGAACTCCGACGATTTCGGGCCGATTTGGCTCTATGCCAAGCGGACGGCGCCGCACATCGACGGCGTGGGGGACGACCTCTTGAGCCTGCCGCTTCGTCTTCTGAAAGATCCCGCAGGCGACGTTCAGGCCGACCGGGACATCTTCGACCTTGCGCTTCTCGGCGCGCACGCAGATCGCGACAACTTGTACGTCCTGGGTCGCTTCCACCAACCCATCCGGGACAATGTTCCCGGATTCATAACGATTCACGTGCGGCTGCCGAGCGAGCGGCGCAACTTCTGGGTTCAGTTTCGGGGCTCGTCGCAGGTGGCCCTGGCGAGCTTCACCGACGGAACCCCCTTTGAGAAATGGACGGCGCTCCCCCGGGCAGAGTGGGCGGGGATCCGCGTCGGGCTCGGTCCGGACTTCGAAGCAAAGATCCCACTGGCTCTGCTCGGCACGCGGTCGCCGGCTTCTATGGAGGTGTCGTTGAAGCTGGGCGCCAGGCGTGGAGGGAGCGAAGTCTGGAATGCGGAGGAGGCGGGGCCGCTGCTGTGCACCCCGACCCGGTAAGCATGCATTCTGGAGGTGCCCGCCTTCGCCGACATGAGCGCCGCGGCGAACGGTCCATCATCCTCCGGCGCTGAAATCAGAGTGGTCTGGCGGAGCGGGCAAGCGCACGGGCCGCAAGTTCGCTCTCGACGCGATCCTCGTCAGCTTCGACTGTCCGCGCCATGGCAAACCAGAGGATCCCGCACGGAATCCAGCACGAGATCGCGAGGTTGTAGGCCAGTTGGCCGGACCCCGCAAATAGTAGGAGCCCGACTAGGAACGGACCGAACGCCGCACCCAGCTTGTCGGCCAGACTGAACACGGCAAAGATCGAACCGCGATTCTCCGGGAGGTTCGTGTTGATCAGGATGGCCCGGATGTTGACTCCGGCAATGCTCACAGTCAAACCGGCCACGACAGCAAGGACCAGGAGCAATTCCAGGTGTCCATTCGGAAGGTTGATGATTGCATAGCAGGGCAGCGTGCCGATGAGAACGGACGCGCCACCCACGATGGGCACGAGGCGTCTCTGCCGGCGATAGGCCCAGCGACCCACGAAGCCGCCCAAGAGGCCGCCGAAAATAGCCGAGATGCCGAACAGGAGGGACACGATGGTGGCCTGCTCCACGGGGTAGGAGCGCTCTTTCTCCAGGAAGTCGACGACGTACACGAACAGGAACCCCCACGGCACCATACCCGGAAGACCCTGGAGCAACGCGAGCAGGTTGGTCCGGTTGGTGAAGATACGCCGAAAATCTTCGCGGCTCACACGATGGTGTTCCTCTTCCAACACGAGCGCGCGCGCCGCTTCTGCGCCGAGCCGGTCGGCCACGCGTTCGGCCGAACCGCGCGCCGGAACGCGGCCCAGAACATAGTAGAGAAGTACCGTCGGAAACGATGGGGCAGCCATGAGCACGAAGCTCCAGCGCCACCCCGGCAGTCCCCAGAACTGTGTTTCCGCCAAGAAACCACCGGTGACCTGCCCCAGGCCCACGCCCAGTCCCATGGAGAACTCCAGCCAACCCGCGGCCGGGCTGCGGTTCTCGGCGCGGAAGTAGTCGCCGATGAACGAGAAGAGCACCGGAAAGAACCCGCCCAAACCGATCCCGGTCAGCGTGCGCAGTACGAGGAACTGCCAGTACTCTGCCGCGAACGCCGTGGCCAGACAGCTCGACTCACCGAGCAACACGCAGAAGACCAAGAGCCTGCGTCGGTCGTACTGATCGCTCGCAATACCAATGACCACCGAAACCAGACCACCCAACGCAAAGAAGAGCAGCGCCGGCAACGCGCCGATGTACCAGCGGTAGTCCTCCGCGGTCCGGAATCCGAACTCTGCGCCGATGCGCGAAAGGTTCGGCGCGAGCAGCTGCTGGTCCCCGAACAGGAAGAAACCCATCGCCAGAACGGACCAGAAGGAGTAGTGGATGCGCCAGCCGCGCCCCGACAGGTCGCCCAGGCCCAGAAGGTGCAGCAGCCGAGGCGAGGAGGTCCGCATCCGAAGAAGGGGCCAGGCGACCGGCCCGCGTGCAATCGAAAAAGGCCGCTCGCCGCAACAGGTGAAGGCCCACTACACCTTTGCGCGCGAGGATTAGTTTTGGGACTGAAACCGACACAGACTTGTATCCAACAAAAAAGCCACCCGGGAACTTGACTCCGTACCAAGGTACGGTTGCTATTATAGTCGTGATGGAAACGTTCTCGATCGGCCAATTGGCATCACGCGCATCAGTGAACGTGGAGACCGTGCGCTTCTACGAGAGGAAGGGCCTGATTCGGCAACCCCAACGCACCGAATCGTACCGGGTCTACTCCACCGACGACCTCAACAGTATCCTCTTTATCCGACAGGCGAAGAACCTCGGATTCACATTGCAGCAGATCAAAGAACTCCTGTATTTGCGGCTCACGGGTCCCAAGCGCTGCGATGCCGTACGCCCCAAGACCGAAGCGAAACTGGGCGAGGTTCGTGAGAAGATCCGCGCTCTGAGGCAGATGGAGTCGGCTCTCGCCCGCCTGATTCAGTCGTGTATGGCAGAGAAACCAACAGACCGCTGCACAATCATGGGAGCCTTTGAAGAAGGCAGCAGATGATGCCTTCCGAAGCCACAAGCGAACCCACTGCCTGGCATCGTCATGCACGACTGGCCTTGATACTCGCGGCTGCGACAGTCGCGTACAATGCGGCCGAAGGCGTGGTCGCGCTATGGTTCGGCACCTCGGACGAGACTCTCACCCTGCTCGGCTTTGGGCTGGACAGTCTGATTGAAGTCATGTCCGGAGTCGGTATCATGCACTTGGTGCTGCGTCTGCGCAACCGCGGTTCGGAGGAGCGCGATCGTTTTGAAGCAACTGCGCTACGAATCACCGGCACGGCATTCTACGTGCTGACAATTGGCTTGCTTGTGACGGCCGCCTACAATGCCTGGATCGAACACAAACCTCAAGTATCGCCGGCGAGCATCATCATCGCCCTGGCTTCGCTGGGAACGATGTGGGCGCTCATGTGGGGAAAACTGCGCGTCGGTCGCTCCATGGGGTCGCCCGCCATCCTTGCAGACGCGGCCTGCACGAAAACCTGCATCTACATGTCCGTCATCTTACTTGCCTCGGGCCTGCTGTACGCCTGGTTCGGAATCCGCCATCTGGATTCGGCAGGTGCGCTCGGCCTGGCGTTCTTCTCTTGGAAGGAAGGGGGCGAATGTTTCCAGAAAGCGCGCGATCCGGTGTCCTGTTGCGGGAGCTGCTGAAAGGTCGCGGGTCTGCTCGGGCCGGTGCGGCAAACCGCCCTGTAGGCAGCCGCATGCTCGCCCAAACCTCGCGGGCCACCGCGCGCGTTCCGACCGTGACCCGCATGCCGCAGATGGTAGGACGACCACCCATGACGGAGGGGTTAACGACAATCCGATCGAGAACCTGCGCCATCTGCCGATTGTGCGTGCGGCGCAGGCCACACAAACCAAAACCTGAGGCCTCCGTCCGGCGTGCGGCTGGGGCCAGGGACGGCCGCGCCCCGCGAAATCGTGCAAGGAGGCTCGTTTCCGTGGGCGGACGGTGGCGCTGAGACGGGACGCAGCGCCAGCACCCTCAACCTACCGGTCCTGCGCGACCCGGGCGATCACGATCGAAGTCCAGATAAGTCCGAGGCAGACACTCGCCCACAGCGGCAGGAAGTTGAACACACCCCGCTCCCAATCAGCGGTGAAGTTCGGCACAGCGGCCAGGACGAACGACACGATGGCGATGACCAACGTCGCTGTTTGCCAGGCGCGGTTTCCCTGCGAACCGAACCTCTGCGCAAGAACGATCAGAGCCGCCGTGTTCGCGACGAACCCGAGAATCGGGGCGATGGCATGGATCATTCCGTGCCAGCTCATTTGCGCCGGTGCGCCGGCGGGAGCGCCGGGAGGAAAACCCAGCCCGGCGTCCGCCGTGAAGACTCCGCCCATGACCAGCGCCACGCCGTACAGCACGAACAGGCGCGGTGCCCACGTCCTGCCGATTCCGGTCGCGAGCGTTCGCCGCAGACCCAGGCCGCACAGAATGAAGAGCAGCCCCGCGAGAACGAAGTTTGCGATCTGGATCCAGCCGAGGTCGCCCAAGGACAGCATGCTTGCCGGATGGCGCACGGGGTCAAAGCCGTCTCGCGTGAACGCCTGAACGATCGCGGTGGCCACGAAGAGCGGTCCGGCCACGACTCCCGCGTGCACGATGCCGAGCCTGCCGTTGGTAGTTGCCGCCGTCATCGCCCTGCTCATTGCCATTCTCCCGCGAGAAGCTGATCGAGATTCTTGTGCGCCATCGCAAAGCCTTCCTGGAAGCCCATCTGCACGATCTTTTCGAGCGCTTCCTTCGAAGCGAAAGTAACCGTTACCTTTACGCGGGTTCCGGCATTGGCGTCGACACCCAGGCTTTGAAACACGACGTCCCAGCCCATGCCCGGTAGCGAGTCGTCTCGCTTGCCATGCTCGTCACAGAAAGTGTCCTGGGCGGTGAATCCCGCTTCGTGCTCGATGGAGCTGTAGTCGGCGCGCGCCCAATGCTGCTCACCTTCGGGGCCGTTCATACTGTAGAGCCAGTAGCCACCGACACGAAAGTCCATGTGGCGCGTGCGGGCCTGCCAGGGCAGGGGTGCCCACCAGCGATCGAGCAGCGCACTTTCCGTCCAGGCCTTCCAGACCCGACGGACGGGTGCGGCGAAGTCGCGTTCGACCAACAGGCGGTTGTTCACAGCATCTTTTACATACTTTGTTTCACTCAGCATCATGTTCATCTTCCTCCTCCTCGCGCAGGATACCGTCGAGCTGATCGAATCTCTTCCGCCAGAGATCGACGAACGGCTCGAGCCAGTCTGCTGCTTCCGCCAGTCCTCCGGGCTGAAGGGCGCAGATTCGTTCGCGGCCCTGTTTGTGGACCTTGATGACGCTGCACTCCTCGAGAATCCGGACGTGGAGCGAGATGGCCTGCCGGGTCACGGCAAACCGCTCCGCCAGCGCGCCCACGGGCGTCGGACTGCGAAGAAGCAGCACGAGGATCGCCCGCCGCGTTGGGTCGGCCAGAGCCTGAAACACGTCCCGGCGTTCAATCACGCTGCGACCTCCCCGGATTGTCGAACGGTCAGCTTTTTGGTGGCGTCCATTGCGCAATGACATGCTTGCGCATTATGGCAAGAAATGCAAGCAAATAATTGCGGAAATGGCGCGAGGTCGGGGCCAGTCCGCCCCAGAAGGCTCTTCCGGCCGGAGGATGAGGGCTTCATGTGGGTTTCCGACCCCCCAGTGCATTCGAGCGAAAATGCTCTTGATTCATCGAGCCCCCGGACCACGAAACTAGTGCGCCCCCAGCGATCCTATTTGGGCCGATCGCGGACCGAGCAAAGTCGCCTTGCCAGCCTCCTCGGGGGAGGTTGGATTTGGTAGCTGAGCTGGATTCTGACTTTGGCCGGAGCCCATGTCATTCACGAGAACGCACCTTCGACTTGCACAGACTCTGGTCGGCACGCTCCTGTTGGCCTCCGCATGCACTTCTACCTTTCGCCGCGACATCTTCAGAGCAACGCCGAACAATCTTGCGTTCGCACTCGCGCCGACCATCCTCCTTTTCGAGGACGCCCAATCACAGCGTCACCCAACGGGCGCTCTTGCTCTTCCGGTCATGGCGCCTGGCACGCTCACGCAAAAGGAGACGACCCTCATCGAACGGTTGAAGACCCTCCGCAAAGCGCCGGAGTGCGATCGCAAGCGATGCTTGGTGGTCCTCGAGCCAACCGAACGGCTGTACACCAAGATGGACGAGGAAACCCGCAAGGTCTTTGCGAGATTCCTGCCCCGGATTCGGTTGGTCCCCGAGCCGGAAGCCGGAATCGTAATTCGCCGGATGGTGACGTACCGCACTGTCGCGCTGGTCTCACAAGCAAGAGGCTTTCCGGCTATGGGAGGGGGCGTCTTCGATTATGTGGTCTACGCCGATTTCCACATCCAGGGCGTGGCTCGCGCCACAGGCGAGGAGGTCTTCAGATGTGGAGGTCAGATCCTCTCGGGGCAACGGACAGTGGACGTGGCTTTGGGTGCCACCGGCGCCAAGGGCATCGAGAGCTTGGAGAATCTCATACTTTACGGCCTGCGCGACTGGCCATACCGGAGTTCCGCTGGCGCCCTATTTCGGTGCGCCAAGAGCCTCGGAGAGGAAATCGGACCCTGACCGAGCGCTTCGCTGAGATCTACCGAGAAGGGCCACGACCATGAGCAGATTCGTCAGCCTGGCTCTTGCCTCGGGAGTCCGGGGTTGTTGACCGGCGATCCCGTCGTGATGACTAAAGGTGGGTTTCAACTCGTCCACACGACTTGCTGCCGCGCCTCGGGCGCGCTACGTGCCCAGGCTGAAGAAGTAAGTCCCGAAACTTTGGCCTGAATTATCACTGCGGCCCGTCTGTCTCCTTCTGCCTGACTTTCTGGTCCTTGCTCGCCTGTAGTAGTGCCACAACCCGCCTGATCTTATCCTGTAGTAGATAAGCCGTTTCCCCGGGGAGCCCGTCCATCACGCCTCCTTTTAAGGTCCACTGGGATTCAGGCAACATTCCGGCGCAGCTTTGTAGGCGAAGATTGTCAGAACGACCATGAGCACCGGGGACAACACATATGCCACAAGGAACCACACGTCCGCACCGTGAAAAGAAAGAACGGTGTCGTGGTTCCAGTTCGCTTTGAAACCTTCCTTGTTCTCGTTCCTTGACTGTGCGTCACGCCCCCAACGAACCCCTTTAAGCTCGGACGACAGAACCTCGAAAGCTCTGTTCTCTCGGTTTCTTGTTTTCAGTGCGTCCAGATAGGAAAGCCACTGAACAACTATAGAAACCAGGGCGATCCCGATACTGAACAGAATGCGTCCGAGGTGCGTAACACTGACATTCGATGTCAGAAGAAAAGTCTGTGCCCCGACAGTCAGTCCAAAGATAGCCAGTTGATGCGTTTTTAGCCACCGCAGAGCTTCGATGCACTGAACCATGTACAATCGAACGTCCTCGACTGCCCCTTCTTTTGGCTTATAGCTCTTGACCTTTGCCATGGGAATCAGGAACAGTCCCGAGGACTACAACGTCAACCTATCATCTTCCGGAGATTCCCAAGGACAAAAGCTCGGGAACGTGCAGCCAATTTTTCCATAACACCGGCACAAGCATCGGAAGTCATCAATTCCGCGATCGACATGACAGGAACAAACCTGGTCAGGAAATGCAGGCTGGAGACGCAGAAGGAAGAATATGGAGGAACGCAACTAGTAGGTGCTGGACACACTGGGAAAGCGACTCCGTCACGCTGGAGCCTTCTATAGGAGAAGAGCGGAGGACCACGCTCCATCTGCGCCAGCCCACGGGGTTGTTCGGCGATCCCGTCGTGATGACTAAAGGTGGGTTTCAACTCGTCCACTCTTTTGCTACCGCGCGGCTTCCCGCCGCGCGGGCACGAGAGGGAACTCGGCCTGCGGACCCCCGCGGCTCTCAGGGGTGCAGCTCGCGCCTCCCAGGCGCTCGCGGCAATAGCGGTGGCGACGACCGCAGCCGTTGCTGCGGCCGTCGCGATTGAAGTGTGCGCCTTCGGCGCACTGTTTGCTGCCTCGCGGCTCCACG
>CAZPFB010000133.1:0-13225 GCA_964585735.1 uncultured Leptospiraceae bacterium | reverse complement strand
TGACCGGCAAGTTGGATGGCGCCGCCGTACAGCAGCAGCTTCTCGGTCAGGGTCGTCTTTCCGGCATCCGGATGCGCGATGATAGCGAACGAGCGCCGACGTGCGATCTCACCGGCCAAGCCTGTCCTATTTTCACTGGACATGACGGTCACGTCGCGCCATATTTCTTCGGAAGGTCGCTGCGACAAATGAAAAGCTGGGAGCCGGATCAGGAGTTCGAAAAAGCGGACTTTCCTTCGCGCGGGTCAGGCGCGGCCAAGCAGAAGCCGCAGGTCCCCGACGACGCATCCGGTGGCGCAAATTCCCCGGGAGACCACGAACGTCAAGGCGGCCGTACCGCGGTTCCCGAAAGGCACGTGAGCCCGCCCGCCTTCCGTCGTCTGGACGGCGGGGGAAGTCTGACCGCGCCGACTCCTCTGGAAAGGAAACCGTCCACCCCTTCTCCCTTGCGACCTTCGGACCGGAGGGCCCAGGCCGACACCCCGGAGTCTGCGGATTTGCCCGTTCGACTTCTGAGGGAGGCTGCGGTCACACGCCCGGAACATACACTCCGACTGCTTCGCAAGTGGGCCTGGGAGAAATGGCCGACCGCAACCGGCAGCGGCACCCAGTCGAGCCTCGCGCCCGCGGACCGCATTCGCATCGTCTTTGAGACCTTCGGGGAGCGCATCGCGGTGTACGTGCTCGAACTGATGTCGCCGGCCGAACGCGCGCGCTTTCGCGAGGTCCTGAACGACAAGCGCACCTACAGCCGCGCGTCGGAGAGCATTGGTCGGCGTGAGTTCATGCGAGAGTTGGAACAGGAAGGATTGTGAAGCAACAGGCTTTCTACCGCACGATCTGGATCCGCCAGTGCAGCGCAGACTGATTCATGCCGTAAGACTTGACGCGTAGCGGGAGCTGGAAGGGCGCGCCTGGTGGTTTTCGCCCGATCGGGTGTGTGTTTCAGGAGGCCGTAGCGGTTTGGAGCGGAGTAGGGCCGCCGCGATTCCTTCCAGCAGACAAACTCGGTTCTTGCTGAAGGTGGTCGCGCTCCAGACGGCATCGTCTGCCTGCAACCCGACGAACCACCGGAACAGGAGATTGATGTCGAGCTGCTTCACGAGCCGACGTTCGCTGCGGTGTAACGACCTCCGCTCAGCCGCTCACCAATCCCGCAGTCAGAAAGGTCACCGGCAGATCTATACGCGCACGCGTTCGTTCTCCTTGAATCTCGATCTGAAAGGCGTCCGGATGGATTCCCATGTTCTTGAGGCTGGTGATGAGCATGACCAGCCCAATCCCGCCGCCTTCTTTCTGAGAGTCTTCGGCGTCATCGTCCATGAAATAGTACGCCGGCCCATCCGCGTTTCGCGCCGTATCGATGCTCTTGTTCAGCCGCTGCAACTCGACCTCGGAGGGCGCGCCATCGTTGAGCACCTCAATGCGAAAGCTATCCCCTTCGCGCCGACCGCGCACGGTCACATGCAGTTTCTGATCCCGGCACAGCCGCGCGAAATTCTCGGCCTGGTGGGCTTCGATCTCCGTCCGGAACAAGCGCAGCCAGTCTTCGTAGGAAACATACTCCAGCCCAATCTCTTTGACGAAGAACTCGTAGTAGACCTTCTTGTAGGTTGCCTTCAACGCATTCGCGGCCAGTTCGTGAGTCATCGTGAAAATCGGACCCTTCAGGTGCGGAAGGGCCATGTCTTCGGCCAATTCGTAGATGCAGGTCCTCAGGTCCCTCTCGATGCCTGTGTACAGGTCATAGATCTCGTGTTCGAACGAGTGGGAATCCAGCTTTTGAATAGCCGCATTCATGGTCATTGCCTTACGCCCATCGATCCGAGACGGAAAGGACCGGCCTCCCATCAGACCAAGGACATGAAGAATTTGTAGAATTCGTCGCGCTCGATGATCTTCCCGTACCCCTCCGTGAAGTACTGCCGATACTTCTGTTCGATCGGGAGCTTTGCTCCCGCCGCGGCGCCCACAGCTTCTTCTTTTTCGATGAAGAGTCCGTACGAGTTCTTCTTGGCCAGGTAGTTTGCATAGGCGACGATGCACAGCAACTGGTCCGAGGTCTCCTCCAGGTTGGCGCCCTGGATCCGCTCCGCGTTGTCGTGTTCCGCAAGCGATGGAGTGAACACGACGGGCAGCTTCCACTGCTCGGCCGCTTTCTGCCCCAGGGCCAGGTGGTTCGTGGCGAAGATTTGGTCCTCCGCTTCCCGATAGGTCTTCTTTCCTTCCTGCACGATGTCCAGTGCCTGGATGAACTTCTTGCGATCGATCGTCGTGAGCAGAACCTTGCCGATGTCGTGCAACAGCCCGGCTATGAAGGCCTCTTCTGCCAGGTCCTGATGCCCGCTGCGATTGGCCACGTCTCGGGCTGTAATGGCCGTCACGATCGAATGCTCCCATACGAGACGCTTGAAGCGCGCGTAGTTACCGGCCTTGAACAACTCCTGCGACGTTGCTACCATGGCCAGCGAACGAACGACGTGAAATCCCAGCATGGCGATGGCATGCTGAAGCGTGCGGATCTCATTGCCCCGCGAGTACAGCGAAGAGTTGGCCGCCTTCAGAATCAGCGTGGTCATGTTCTGATCGGCGCGAATGAGGTGATCGAGCTTCCCGAAGCTCATGTCCGAATCGTCGTCCAAGCTCAAAAGGCCCGCAATCACGTGGGGCTGAACGGTGAGTTTGAGCTGTCGCAGGTCTATGTCCATAGGCGGGGCCCGCAAGAGGCGGTCCGGCAACCCTAGGCGACGGGCTGTTTCTTTCAATCAGAAAGGTCGGGTCCGCCTGACTGACAATTGTGAGAAAAACAGGCGAAAGCAGGTCACTCCCCTTGACGGCGCGGACGAGACTCGGGATGTTTCCGAGGGATGGCCGAGGAGAGACCGACACCAGAGTCCCTGAAGGGGCATTTCATCATTTCCGAGAGCGGAATGTCCGACCCGAATTTCTTCCAGACTGTCGTTCTTATGATCGAACACAACGATGAGGGTGCGTTCGGTTTGGTAGTCAATCGGCGCTCGCGTCTTACGCTCGGGGACATAATTCCCAAGTTCCGCGAGGCCGCCGCCCGGGATGTCCCCGTGTACGTGGGCGGCCCGGTGCAGCAGGAATACCTGTTCGTTCTGCACGGGACCGACTCCCGCCACGAGCCCTCGGCCTCCGCGGCAGTCCCGGTTCCGGGGGTCTGCTTCGAGCCCTTCTTCAAACAGGTGGATTCCCATTTCGAAGACGAGAACTGGACCGCGGTTCCGCCAGACGATCGCATCCCGATCCACCTGTTTCTCGGCTACTCGGGCTGGGGACCCGGGCAACTCGAGCGGGAGATGGCTTTGGGGTCCTGGATAACCCATCGCGCTTCGGCAGATATCGTCTTTCACCCGAACCCGGAGCAGGGTTGGAAGGATGCTCTCAGGGCAAAAGGTGGGATCTATAGAGTATTTGCTGATTCCAACCAACAGCCGGGCTTGAACTGACTCCAACCTCGGAGTTGAGAGGTGCTGATTCCGGGTGGGTGAGGCCGGGATGTTTGTGACGCAAGCAGGGATGAATGGATGATCCCGGTGTGGCAAAGCCCCGGTGGGGAGCGGGAGTGGATCATGTGTAACATAGGCTGCGTATCCGGACGAGATTGTAGATAGCGGCAGACAAGGTGAACATCCAACCAACACGCGCCCGGCCTCCGAACCGCGTCTTTCTCATGGGACCGACCGTCTTCAGCCACCCAAAGATCTCCAGGTCTTCTTGCGTGAGCGCTGACTGATCTCATGGCTTTCGTGGCGCACAGTCGGCCGGTCCAGAGGGCTTCCCATAGACGGGTTCTTGGCGAGGTGCGGGATGATCCCGAGCTTCCGCAAAGTCGCAACCATCTTCGGGGTTCCATCCATTTCACGTTCCTTCCAGAAGACGATCTCGGTTCTTGCTGAATGTGGTCGCGCTCCAGACGGGATCGTCCATCTGCAACCCGACGAACCACCGGAACAGGAGATTGAAGTCGATCTGCTCCATGCGCTGGCGTTCGCTGCGGACGCTGTAGACCATCTGCAACACGAGAGCTCGCAGAAGCTGTTCCGGCGGTATGGAAGGTCGTCCGGTGTCCGAATTTCCTGGCTGTTGTCTTCACCGCGCATGCAACACCCATGCGCCGCCACCTCACAGAAAGCCAGGAAAATTCGACTTTCTCAGCACCTTGCTGGGAACTATGGCAACTCGCGCTGCCCACCTATCGCACCAACGGGAACGAAAGCCGCACCAGGCGATCGCAATCACCCGAAGAGCAGGGTCTCACTCTTGCCGGCGCTCGTCGATCCTCTGGCGCGCGAACGCTCCCTTGCCAAGCCGCCAAACCGCGACCCACCAGGTCACCCGAACAACTGTTGTCAGCTCTTCAGCTGATCCAGCGCCTTCAGCGCGCCTTCCACGTGCCCGCGGTAGTCCAGAAGACTGTCGATCGCCGCGCGCACGATTCCGGCACCATCGATGACAAAGGTCACGCGCTTGCGCGGCAAGAAAGGCAGGAGTGGTCGGATGCCGAACCGATCCACCAGCTTTCCCTGAGGATCGGACAGGAGGGCAAAGTTGAGGCGATACTGGCCCGCAAACTTCCGGTGGGACTCCGCATCGTCCGGGCTCACTCCCACGACCACCGCGTTGCGCGATTCGAACTCGGAGGAATAGTCGCGGAATTCACAGGCTTCTTTCGTACAGACGGAGGTGAAGTCCCCGGGATAGAAGAAGAGCACGACGTTTCGGCCGCGTTGCCCCGCCAGGCTGAACTCCCCTTCGGCCGAGGTGGCCTTGAAGTCCGGCGCCTGCTCTCCGACCCTGACCATGCTCACCGCCGACTCCGTCTGGACTTCTTACGCTTGCTCGCGCCGCCGCCGGAGGAGGAGTTCGTCTGCGTCTTGCGCTGATTCGACATGGGTCGAACGTCGCCGAAGCCGCTGCTTCCATTTCCCGAGAAAGAGCCACTGAACGACTCCAACTCCTGGTGGCTTGCTTCCCCCTGCGTGCGCCGCGTGGGACCGAGCGAGTTCAAGTCTCCTTCGATCTGGACCCGGAAGAGAAACTCTGTCACCTGCGCCTTGATGGCGTGAGTCATCTCGTCGAAGAGTCGAAAGGCCTCGAACTTGTATTCGACGAGGGGATTCTTCTCGGCGTAGGACATGGACCAAATGCCTTCCCGGAGTTGGTCTACGATGTGCAGATGTTCCTTCCAGCGCGCATCAATGACGTCGAGCGCAATCCGCCTTTCGACGTAGCTGAAGTTATCCCCACCGACCGCGCCCACACGACGATCGTAGGCCTGACGACACTCCTCCCACACTCGGTTGAACAGCGCCAACTGCGCGTTGGCGACACGACGGAAGTCGGCGCCTTTCAGTTCGAGTTGCACATCCAAGACCTGGCCGAGCCACTCCATGAGGGAATTGAGATCCCAGCGGGCGGGATCGTCGCCCTCGCAGTACTCCATGATTTGCTGCTCGACGATGTCTTCGGCCCACGCCAGCAGGTGGTCCCGCACGTTTTCGTTTTCGAGAATGCGATTGCGCTCGCTATAGACGAACTCGCGCTGCTTGTTCATCACGTCGTCATATTCAAGCAGATGCTTACGGATGTCGAAGTTGTGGCTCTCCACACGCTTCTGGGCCCGAGCAATAGCCCGGTCCACCATGCCGGCTTCGAGTTCCTGGCCTTCGGTCATCCCCAGGCGCTCCATGATGTTCATCATGCGCTGGCCGCCGAAGATACGCATCAGCGGATCTTCAAGGCTGAGGTAGAAGCGACTCGATCCGGGGTCTCCCTGACGGCCCGAGCGCCCGCGCAACTGGTTATCGATCCGCCGGGCCTCGTGGCGTTCCGTTCCGAGGATGTGGAGGCCGCCCGCCTCTTTCACCTTTTTGTGGATTTCCAACCAGATTTCTGCTCGATCCAGGATCTCCCGGGCCAGCTTCTCTTTGGCGCTACCGCGAATTTCAGCGACGATGCCGCGCGCCTCATCAAAGCGCTTCTTGAGCATGGCGGACTTGAAGCGGCCCAATGCTTCTTCGGTCTCTTCGAGTTCTTCGAGATCTCTTAGGTAGAGCGGCGAACCACCGAGCACGATGTCGGTCCCGCGGCCCGCCATGTTGGTGGCCACCGTGACGGTCCCCGGCTTCCCCGCGTTGGCCACCACTTCAGCTTCGCGCGCGTGCTGCTTCGCGTTCAATACGCTGTGCGGGACGCCCGCTTTGCGGAGCAGGCCGGAGAGGTGTTCGGACTTCTCCACGGAAACGGTTCCGACGAGGACCGGTTGTCCGGACTCATGGCACTCTCTGATTTCGTCCAGAATAGCGTTGAACTTTTCCCGCTCGGTTCGATAGACACGGTCCGGTGCGTCGCGCCGAATGACCGGCACGTTCGTGGGGATCACAACTACTTCCAGCTTATATATCTTCTTGAATTCCTCAGCTTCCGTATCCGCCGTTCCCGTCATTCCCGAAAGCTTGGAGTAGAGGCGGAAGTAGTTCTGGAAGGTGATGGAGGCGAGCGTTTGCGTCTCCTGTTTGATCTCGACGCGTTCCTTGGCCTCGATGGCCTGGTGCAGACCATCACTGTAGCGGCGGCCTTCCATGGTGCGCCCGGTGAACTCGTCGATGATGATGACTTCGCCTTCCCTGAGAATGTAGTCGACTTCATCTTTGTATATCAGGTGCGCGCGCAGGGATTGGTTCACGGCGGCCACCAAGTCCACATGCTCGGGAGCGAACAGGTTCTCCACGCCGATGTACTGCTCGAGCTCGTGAATCCCCGCCTCGGTGAGCATCACGTTGCGGGCCTTTTCGTCCCTGTCGTAGTAGAAACCGGGGATCAGGTTCGGCTCCTCTTTGCCCGGCTCGACGATGCGCGGCGGAGGAGGCGGCGCCTTGGACTCGGCCTCCAGAAGCCGTCGAATGGATTTGTCCACCTCCCGGTAGATGTCGATGTTCTCCTCGGTGGGGCCGGAAATGATGAGCGGCGTGCGGGCTTCGTCGATCAGGATCGAGTCGACCTCGTCCACGATGGCAAAGAAGTGACCGCGCTGCGTCCGGAAGGCCACCTCGGTAACCATGTTGTCGCGCAGATAGTCGAAGCCGAACTCGTTGTTGGTACCGTAGGTAATGTCCGCGTTGTACGCCGCCTGGCGGTCCTCATAGTCGAGGTCGTGCTGGATGGCCCCCACGGTCACACCCAGCAGGTCGTAGATGGGCTTCATCCACGCGGCGTCCCGCTTGGCCAGGTAGTCGTTGACGGTCACGACATGGACGCCCTTCCCCGCCAGCGCGTTGAGGTAGATGGCGGTAGTCGAAGTGAGGGTTTTGCCCTCGCCCGTTTTCATCTCGGCGATCTTTCCCTGATGCAGGACGATCCCGCCAATCAGCTGCACGTCGTAGAGGCGCAGACCCAACGTCCGCCAGCCGGCCTCCCGGACCGCCGCGAACGCCTCGGGCAAGAGGTCATCGAGGCTCTCCCCGTTGGCCAGGCGCTGTCGGAACTGGGTTGTCAGTTGCCCCAGTTCTTCGTCCGAACGGGCCTGCATCTCGGCCTCGAGGGCGTTGATGTGCGCTACGATGGGGACAATCTTCTTGATATCCCGCTCGTGCTTGGATCCGAATACGATCGTCAGAGCCTTTTGCAACATGCGCGTTCAGTTCCCAGGGAGCCGGTGCCAAACTGGCAGAGGAGCGAGCCGAGAGGGCTGGCTCGAGAGGCCGGTCCTTTCCATAGATATTGGCAACGAACGGTGCCTGGGGGCGCCGGGGCCAGCAATTTTCCCCGGTGGGGCCTCGCCCGCTTGGGTTCCGGCGTGACGCAATCGCGAATCTGGCATCCTACCGAACGCAACAATAGGAGACGCCCGATTCATGAACAAGCAGCATTTCGCAAGCGGTACACCAGCAGGGATGGCACGAGGTGACGGCCGCTTACCTTCCTTTCTTTCCCCGCGTCGGCTCTTTCGGCCGGGCGCAGTAATGGCCGCGGCCCTGCTCTTCTTGGTTTGCGGGCCCGCTTCCGGGCGCGGCACCTCCGAGTCGGGCCCGCCACCGAAAGGGTTGGCGCGCGCCACATTCGCGGGAGGCTGCTTTTGGTGCATGGAGCCGCCGTTTGAAAAACTGCCCGGTGTGCAGGCCGTCTACTCGGGCTACACCGGCGGGCCGGAGAAGAATCCCACGTACGACGACGTGTCCTACGGCCGGACCGGCCACTACGAAGCCGTCGAAGTAGTTTACGATCCTAAAATGATCACTTACGAGAAGTTGCTCGAAACCTTCTGGCGCCAGATAGACCCGACCGATGGCGGCGGACAGTTCGTCGATCGAGGCAAGCAGTACCGCACGGCCATCTTCGCTCACGACACCGCACAGCGCACGGCCGCAACGACCTCCAAGGAGAAACTGGCGGCCTCGGGACGCTTTTCCAGGCCCATCGTTACACCCATCCTGGAGGCGGGCCCGTTCTACCGCGCCGAAGAATATCACCAGGACTTCTACAAGAAGAGTCCTGGCCACTACCAGCGCTATCGGAGGGGTTCGGGTCGAGATTCGTTCTTGCAAGGCATCTGGGGACGCAGCAGCCAAGGATCGACCGACACTTCGGCGGAGATGACTCTGGCCGCTGCCCCTGTCGGTTCCCATCCGCCGAAGGGGTGGAAGAAGCCGAGTCCGTCCGAATTGCGCGCACGGCTTTCGGCCACCCAGTACCGCGTGACTCAGGAAGATGCCACCGAACCGCCCTTTCGCAACGAATTCTGGAACAACAAGCGTGCGGGCATCTACACGGATATCGTTTCAGGCGAAGTGCTCTTCAGCTCCACGCACAAATTCGACTCGGGAACGGGTTGGCCCAGCTTCACTCAACCCATCGTTCGATCCAACGTAGTCGAAAAGGAAGACCGGGCTTACGGCATGGTGCGGGTCGAGGTGCGCAGCCGCCACGCAGACTCCCACCTCGGTCACGTGTTCGAGGACGGACCCGCGCCCACCGGGCTTCGCTACTGCATCAACTCCGCGGCGCTGCGATTCATCCCCAAAGAGCAAATGCAATCGGAAGGGTACGGAGCGTACCTCTACCTGTTCGCGCGTTGACCTACTTGTTCGAGCGTTGAGTCAACGGCTTCGGCACGCTCTGGCTACTGGCGTCGCTCGTTTCGGTTTCGGTGGACAGGAGCACTCCGACGAAGAGCCAGAAGGGCAAAAGCACCTCCCCATCTTGGAAATAGCACTGATAAAGCCCGGCGGCAAAGATGGCGAGCGCGCCCCACTTCCAGTACTCGTCTTCCTGTGAGCGGGCACGAGCCAGAGCCCGCCTGACCAAAAGGAATACCATCAAGAGAAAGAGAGCCGCCGCCGCGGGCCCACCCACCGCAAGCAGATGCAGCGGATCATTGTGCGCGTGTCCGCGCTGCGTCAGCGAGTACGCATACCACAGCCGCGGCTTCTCCACGCTGAGGCGGAGAATCGTTTCTTCGATGGCGGCTGGATAGGCGCCCGCGCCCACACCAAACACAGGATGGCGAGCGACGATGTCCATCGTCCCCTGCCAAACGAAGATCCTCTGCCAGTCTGTATGCTTGCCGGCGCCGAGCACCGCCGAAACCAAACGACCGAAGCGCTCGTTCACGGCGGGAGAACCAACCACCAGAGCGCCCACCAGCACCGCCCCGGCGCCCGCCATCAGAAGCAGGCGACGAAGATATGCGTTCCAGTAGGTGCGCGTGAAGTAGTAGAGAACGAGCGCGAGGACCGAGACCAGACCCAGGATGGCGGAACGCCCGTTGTTCAAGAGCAGAACGAATACTGCCAGGATCAGTACCAGGACACGCCGGCCTGTGGCCCAGCGCAGAAGTGCGCCCGGCGAGACTACGAACGGATTCAGGACCCGCAACAACAGAAAAGGAAAAACGAAAGCCAGGTGCATGGCATAGGTCAAGTGCGTGCCCATGAAACCGATGGGCATGTACAGGTGAATGGCATGCCCGCTGGAGCCCAAGATGGTCGTGGCGTGGTGTTGAAAGCGCGCGGTCGGCGTGGGGACCCAGCCGTGCACGATATGATAGGGAAACTTGGCCAGCCTGAACTTGCTGAACGCGGCCACCACTCCGGCCACAACGATGATCCAGGCCGCGATGTGCAGGGCGCGGTACAGGCGCCGGCGACCGTCCTCGTTATCCGCATAGGCCAGCACCCAGAAGGCCATCGACATGAGAAAGACGTCCTTGAGCTCGGCACGAAAACCGCGCCGCAATCTCTCGAACGCGGACAACTCGCCGGGGGACCAGAGGTTGACCAAGAGCGACAGAGCGAGCACGGCGTAGATGGCCAAGCCCACGCGCAGTTCCAGAGGAAAGCGCAGCGGCATGCGCCACGTTCCTTCGACAGTTGTTCGCGAGGCCGACAGAGCCCCGAACCACAGCCAACCGAGCATGGCCAGAAAGACACCGGCCTGAGAGAGGCTGATGCTGACAGGAAACGCGAGCACTGCCAACAGGCCGCCGACCTCGGAGGTGCGGAATGCGGCGCGGGGGTTCAGGAAAAAGGTTTGCATCAAAGCTCGGGCCGCGACGGATACTGTGAAACTGTGACGTCCCCGACAACGTCAAGCACGAACGAACCGAACGCGACTTCACGGGTCGGCAGCCTGGAACGCAACGTCGTCGCGTCGTGCGTGGTTCTGGCGATCTTGGTGGGCGGAGCACTGCTCGGCAGCAATGCATCCGCGCGCGCGGGTCGCATCACGGAACTGTACGAGCGGGTCGCCTTCTCCACAACGACCTACCTCGACCTGGAAAAGGATGCTCACGCCGTGTTCGATCGGCGTACGAACACGGCCTGGCAGGACAGCGGCCGAGTGATCGGCCGCGGACGCTACGCGCTGCCTTCCGATCTCTCCTCTTCGATCCCCGACCCGCAGAGCCTTCACCTCACCGTGGAAATCGGCCTGTCGCATTTTCCTGGCAAGCCACCGAAGCCCAACGTGCCGCGCGAGCTCGTCATCTGGTCCGGGGATCAATCCAGTCCGCAGTCCTTTTCCGCAACCGGCCGTCCGCGCCGCGTCCTGCTCCTGTTTTTCCTCCAGGCATTGGTCGACGTGGACCGCGAGTACCGCTTCCCGGGACAACCAGTCCTCTGGGCGCGGCGCGCAGCGGAGCTCCAGGATTCCCCACTCCCCCAACGCATTCGTCTGGACTTCCTGCCGGCCCTTCCGCCATCTCCGCGATTCCCGACCCATGTCAGCCAGGTTTGGTTGCGCATGATCGTCGAGTCTTACTATCCGGGCAGCCGTGACAGCAAAAGCACGGCCATCTCTGAACTCGACCTGGACGAACGACATCCCACGTTCGCGCGCATCCCCGGCGACCGTGCGCAGTGGCGCGTGATCCCGACCCTGGCTTTCTGAATTCATGGCCCGCGCCGCAGCAAAAAAGGAAGCCCCCGCGCCAAAACCGGCGCACTGGACCGACGCGCGGCGCAGCGGCGAGGTGCGCGGCCTGGCCATGTTCGGACTTTGGTGGCGCGCCCTGCGCGCGGCCACCCGCCGTTTTCTGGCGGATGATTGCTTCATGCGGGCCAACTCCATCGCCTACTCTATTGTCTTTTCCATCATTCCCTTCCTCGCGGTGCTTGTTCGCTACGCGGACGTGGACAAGGACACGATTCGGACCTACCTGGCCCGCTTCATGGCAGCCTATGGAATGTCGGACATTACCGAGTTCGCGCTGATCCTCAACGAGATCCTGGATCGCGCGGCCGCGATTGCAACGGTGGGGGCGGTCATCATGATCGTTTCCGCCACCAATTTGCTCAGCCATCTCGAGGATTCGTTCAACTACATATATCGTGCTGCCTCGTCGCGCCCGCTGATCTACCGCTTCAGCATCTTCGTGTCTTCGCTGGTCGTGGTGCCTGCCGGCATCATCTTTGCCAGCGGGTTGCTCGGTCCGCTCATGAGCCGGCTGCAGGCGCCCGCTCTTATCGATGTGGCCGCCGGTGAGCACGGCATCTGGATGGCCGGCAGCGACGGTCTCCTCCGATTCCGAACCGGAGAGACAAACCACACGATCGACCTCTCGACCCGAGTCTCTCATCAGGCGGAGTTTCGAGATATCGTTTTCGACGTGGAGAGCGGGCGCAGCGGCCACTACTACCAGATCGTGGCCAAGCAGGATCCCATCATTCGACTGGAGAGTTCCGACCTGGCCCTGGTGCACCGCGTGGCCGTCTTGGGCCGCACCGTTTACGCCGTGTCAGAAACGGGGGCCCTTTTCTACTCGCGCGACGCGGGACGTTCGTGGGACTACCGCTTGCTGCGCTTCGTGGAAACCGAACTCAGGCAGGCTCTCATCGAGGACGTCCACCTCGCGCCGGACGGTACCGCGCTGATTCTGGCAACGCTGGGTACGCGCTCGCTTTTGCTCACCGGAACCATCGACGGCGGTTTCCGTCTGCGGCGCCTCGATGGCGTCTTCAGCCGGTTTTTCGAGGTGGGCGCCACGGGCGGTGGCGACGGGCGGACTGTCCTCTACATGACCGGAAACGGTTCATACCTGGTCTCGAACGATCTGGGCAAACGCTGGACGGCGGTCGAAACACGCTACGGCCGCAGGCGGATTCAAATCGAAACACTCCGCCCGCACCCGGGTGGCGGACTCCTGCTCGGCGGCCTGTCGGGGGCACTCTGGCTTCACGGACCGGAGGGGCGCGTGTTTGCGAACCTGAGGGCCAACGGTCGCGATGCCATCCACGGAATCCACTGGGAGGCAGATGGGTCGGGTTTCGTGTACGGCTCCGGAGAGCTTCTCCGTTACACGCCTGACAATGGCAGAACCTGGCTGCGGCCCCAGGGACCCGTACTCCGCGGCGTGAGTTTCAACGGCCACGTTCGGCTGGAGGACGGATCGTTCCTTTTCGTCGGAGAACGAGAAACAATCGCCGTTCTGCGCGCGCCACAGGTGCTCCAGACTCTGGACGAGCAGGGACATCCGACGTTTCGCATGGAGCCCGTGCAGTTGTCCAGCTACCCATGGGCCAAGTCTCTGTTGCTGCGAGTTGTCCTTTCTTTGATCTTCTTCTCGATGGTCCTCGCGGCTTTTGTGCTGGGCTACCGCGTTCTGCCGAACGCACCCGTTCACTGGCGCCCGGCCTTGGTGGGCGGAGCGCTGACAGCCACGGCACTCGTCGCCTTCATTCTGGGATTTCGATACTGGATCGTC
>CAZPFB010000132.1:0-13815 GCA_964585735.1 uncultured Leptospiraceae bacterium | reverse complement strand
GGCTCGGCCGGCGCGTCCTTGGGCGTGGGCACAGGGGGCGCGCCCGGTTCGGCGCCCGCCGGAGCGGACGCAGGCAGCCATATCAGACTGATGAGCACGAGGGCCGCGCCCGGCGCAAAAGCGGATCGTGAAGTCCGGGGGCCACCGGCCGATGTCGTGGGACGGGAAATCATCCTTCTCAGAAGAAGAAACCGGGCGGCCCCTGCGAGCATTTTTTCCCATCGCCTGCGGCGTTTTTGAATACGGTTTTTCGCGAAAGACTTGAGCCCGGCAAGAGCGGAGGGGGTCTTATCCCCGTGGAAGGCCTGCCCTTTGTTCCACCGAGGTTCGGCCGCAATCCCCACTACCAGACGATTGCCTCCAACCTGCTCGGCCTTCTGCCCGGCTATCGACCCAAGCTGCGCGGAATCCGAAGCGAAGCGGCCGTGATCCCGACCGAGTGCGGGACGGGGGATCGAATTTTCGTTCACATCCACCGCTTCACCGGACCGGGCAGCGACGTGCGACCGGCCGCGATGCTCGTGCACGGCATGGAGGGCAGCACCGACTCGTACTACATGGTACAACTGACCGAGAAGCTCCTCCGCGCGGGCTTTCATGTCCTCCGCATGAATCTGCGCGGCTGCGGCGAGGGAGAATCTCTTTCACGCTATCTCTACAGCGCGCGGCTCACGATCGATCTGGAAGTGGTCCTGCGTTACGCGCGCGAGCAGATTTCGCGCCATGTGGCGCTCGTGGGTTTCAGCATGGGGGCTTCCCTGACTCTCAAGTTCATGGGCGAAGACCAGGCAGAGCGCAACGAGCAACGGCTCCTGAAGACTCTGCGCAGGAGGCGACGCGCCAGGCGACGCTGGGAGAAACCGATTCGCGCTGATGTCTTCGTGGCCGTCAGCCCGCCGCTCGATCTGTTCACGGCCTGTGAGGTCCTCGACAGTCCCTCAGCGCGCGTGTACCGGGATCGCTTCCTACGGGAGGCGCGTCTCCGCGTGAGCAAGCAGGGCAAGTTCGACCACATCCCGCGCGCCATCGAAGAGCTTCCGCTCGTGACCTCCTGGTTCGAGTTCGACCATCTTTACGTGGCCCCTACGATGGGCTTCCCCGGCGCGCCGGAGTACTACGAGCATTGCAGCTCGCGTCGCTTCGTGTCCGGAATCGAAGCGCCGGGCCTCGTGCTTCACGCCGCCGACGATCCGCTGATCAGTATGGTCGGCTGGAAGGAAACAAACTGGGCGAGCAAACCCAACATCCGCGCCGAACTGACGGAGCACGGAGGCCATGTCGGCTGGAGGTGTCGCAAAACGCCCGGCATTCCCGACCGGCGCTGGATGGACTACCGGCTGCTCTGGTTTCTCACCGAGTGGCGCGATTCTCTCAAGGGAGAGCCAACGCGCAAGCGCCGCTGGTGGTTCTGGTGAGGCGGGCAGAAGCTGGCTCTGTTGCGCCCCGCCGACGATGATTCGACTGCGCCCCGCCAACGCTGCCGGGCACGCCTCCATCACCTGCCCGCCTCACGGAATGACAGTAAAGGAACTCGGCAGGTCAAAGTGTTTAGGCGCCTCGGCTTCCGAGCAGTGAGAAGCGTTCGTGTAGAGCATCTGCACGCGCCAGAAGTAGGTTCCGGCCCCGAGGTTGATCAACTGGTCCACACTCGTCTCCGTAGTCTCGACCGACAGCAGGACATTCTGAAAGTCCGCAGCGGCCGACACCTGAAGACGATACGTGCGGAACGTCCCACCCGCGTAAGTGCTCGCCGCGCAGTTGTTGCTGTCGTTGAGCAAGGCCGGGTCGGTGCCGCCGCTGTACGTTCGGAATTCCCAGCGGAAGTTCGCCGTCGTGTTGTTGGTAATACGGGCCCCTTCCGCCGGGCTGACGTGGTCGAGCAGATGCGAGCCTGAGGCGAAGAAGAACAGGAGCCGCGTGCCGTCATCCTGACGAACGGCGCCGCACTCCACACAACTTGTGTTCCACCCGGCCGCCGCGCAGAGCAGCACCATGCAGTAGCCCGCCACGATTCGTGCGCGCCGAAAGCGAATTCGTGCACTTGGGGACGCAGGCCGGATGGAGTAGTAGCCGGGGACCAGGGCTCCCAACGCCAACAGGTCCGTGACATCCGCGGTACCCCGCAGGGCCCGAGGCCCCCAGAAGAAGTAGGTGAAGCGATCGTTGAGACCCTGGTCCAGGTTGATGGCAGCAAAGAGAATGCCGACGGCCACCGCGCCGATCAGGTAGACGAGGCGCTCTGCACGAAAACCCCGAGACCGGCCGCCGGCTCGCAGAAGCATGACAACGACAAAGGCAACGCAGAGTGGCACGACGTAAAGGCTGGCAGCGTCGCCGAGTTTGCCGCTGATCCAGCCGGCGTGCTCCTTCTTCAAGTACAGATCATTGAGCAACCATAACAGAATCGCCAGGAGCGTCCCCGGCGAGACAAAGGCGCGGGCGATCGCGGAGTTCAAAACAACCTCCCTTCCAGGGGCTCCCGGAACTCCAGAAAATTGACCGGACGAAACGTGCAGTGCAGCAGGCGGGTCAAAACGACGATCTCCACAAAGTCGCTGTCAAAGGCCAGGGTGTTCGGCCGGCCCGCAGGGCAGGGCATGAAGTCCAGCGCGCGCACGCACGAGTCCACTGCACCCGTTTCGTACAGGATGCTATCCCGGTCGTCGTCCTCACGTGGCGCCGGCAACAAAGAGTCACTGGGCGGGTCCACGGGGGCATTGCCCAACATGGCTACGGCGACGGCCCGCGGCGCCAAGATTCCGCAGGCAGTGGCCTTGAGGCCGATCGAGTTACGGATCCGCGTCTCCGCTTTCTGCTTGGAGACTGTGTCCGCTCCATGCACCGCCAGCTGACAGGCGTGGACAAGGAGGAGAGCGGCAGTGAGGGCGGCCGGGCGCATCCTCTTTACGACGGATGAGGGGCGGTATGGGTTCATCACAAATCGAGGGGCCAGTCATCGACAACGCCCCCATCCGAACCAGAGTCATCCGCGGCTGCAAGCAGACATTGGCCGCGCTGGAGCGCGCACGCGCGGAGTGGGCCCGTTTTGAAGCCGAAGATCAGCCGCAGTTCCAGAGGTGGTACAATTCGACTTTCGGTGTTGAGCTGATCATCATTCGTAGCGTGCGCGACGAACTGGCCGATCTGCAGGCTTTTGTTTCGGGCGGCTGATCATTCTGATGCTCACCTGACGGTCCTGCTCCCTGCTGTCACCACCGGTAGCTGACATGCAGTTCGCCGAACCGGTGGAGTTGGCGCAGGTGGCGGTTTCCGCGGAACTCGGCGGTTCGGATGCTCATCACATACGCAAAGGAAAACGCACCCAGCGAACCGGCAAGCCCCAGGCGCAGCGTGCCAAAGTACGGTCGCTTCTCGACTACGTACACGTCTCCGGGTCGCTTGCGCAGAAACATCCGGTAGAAGGCCAGCGAATCGGGAATGAGGTCGTAGCTGCCGCGCATGCGCAGGACCAGGCTGTAGTAAGCGAGCCAGCGCACACCCACGTCCAACGGCCGGCCATCATTGAGTAGAGAAGAAACGACGAAAGCGCGCTCGGTCTCCGTTTGCGGTGGGTTCACGAACAGGCGGTCCAGAAGGAAAGCCCGTTCGGCGGGGCGGAGCGACTGACCGCCGTTGAACAGAGTGTTGAAGATCAGAAAGTCGGTCGCACTGGGAGCGACGTTGTTCGGATTGAAAAGCGGCCGGTACAGATACTCATACCGTGCGAACGCAGCCTCCCTCAGAAAACCGTTGGGGTTCTCGAAGAAGAAGTGGTACGCCACGACCCGCCCGATGGGATCGGCCTGCGGCGTCAGGTTCGCAAAAGACTCGTAGTCCGCATAGTTGTACTCGGATGGCGAAGCGATGTTCTTGGCGCGCAGGCTCCCCTGCAGGTGGGCGTTGTGTCCAACCAACGTGACCGAAGGATTCGCAAACAGGTACAGTGTGCCGCGTGTCGCAGGCTCCGGGGTGACCGGCCCGCCGCACGCCGCCGGAGACGTCGTCGCGCGCTGCATGGCCAGGATGGGTTCGGGCCAATAGCCGCGCTGCACGCCGACCTCCGAGTCCAATTCCACCCAACCAAGTTTCAGAATCGCCCCCAGCTTCAAGTTTGTATGGACGTTGCCCAGATTCAAAGCGCCTTCCGTCCCCGCCTGAAAGTACCGAGCTGTCCGGTGAATTCGCTTCTGCGAGTAGCCCAGCCTTCCGCCCAGGTCACTGCGATCCTGGTTGCCCCATCCTTGAGGCAGGGGAGCGTGGGTCCCGTACTCGTGGATGATCGTTTGCAGTTCGCGGCCCAGAGCGTGATCGCCGACGACGCCCAAATCGAAATCGAAACGATGCTGCACGAGTCGATGTCGGCTGATCTCGTTCAGTCCCCAGAGTACGCCGACGTGCGCCCACGCGCTGTAAGGTCGGTCGCCGATCTGAACTTCCGTCCGCCGGATGTTGGACGGTGTGTACATGTTCTGTCCGAGGGAGAACCCCTCGAAGATTTGATCCGTGCCCCTTCTGGCGATGTCCCACCACGGCGCCCACAGAAAGCCGGGCAGCGCAGTGTCCGGGGCATCGTTCCCATCCCCCATTCTTGCGTATGTGTATATTTTCTCAAAACGCGTACCATTCGTATAGAAACGGTCCGAGGCACCCTGGGGATAGAAGTCGTCGTTTTCGATGACGGTCCGGAATTCCCGTTCGACGTTCCAAGAAGGGACCGGTGGAGCGGCCCAGGACCGCTCGAGCGGAAGGATCAACAGGACCAGGAGCGCAGGCAGGCGACCGACGGACCGGGAAATGATGAGGGACGCCCTCATACGACGGGCAAATCGGGCTCGCGCACGAGGGCGCCAACCATTTTGCTCAGTCGGCACTTCTGAGCGCTTCGACGGCCGAGCGGATTTCTCGCGCAAGGAGATCCCGCCCTTCGGCGGTATAGTGGACCGCATCCGCAAAGAGCCTCCCCTCCCGCTGACGTTCGAGGACGGTGATCGTGGCTCGACCTTCGAGGTGAGCCAAGACGCCGCGAAAGGTGGCCTCTTCGCGAGCGGCCACCAGACCGTGTCTTCGATAAAAGGCTTCGTTCAGCGGGAGCACGAGAACAATCAGCTGGACACGCGGGTGTCGCTCCAGAGCACGCGCCAGAGCATGCACCGAATCGACAAAGTCTCCGTGCCTCGGAATGTGGAAGCTTGCGGCTGATGGGGAGGCCGTTTCTCTTTCCACGTAGCCGGCCATTGCCGCCTCACCGCCTGCCCAACGACCGGAGCGAAGCAGTTGCGTGAGGGGAACGCCGATGGTCCTTGCCAACTGCCGCCGGAAAAGGGTTGCCTGCCGAAGCACGTTGGTCGCACCGCTACAGGATCCGCTCTCGGGAACCGCAGCACGCAGAACCGAAGTGGGGACGCGGCAGCGATGCAACTCCAGCGATTCCCGATCCGGGAAATAAGCGCTCGCTGACTCGACAAGAGCGGGCGCGCGTGCGTGTGCGTAGTACGGGTTGGCAACGACGGCCACGCGCTCCGGTTCCAAGCCGTAGTAGTGCAGGCGTTCCAGAAGGAGAACGGTTCGCCAGATGGCCGAGCCACGAAAGCCGACGGTGACCGGCGCGGGCAAGCCAGGGGCCGACTGGGCGGCAATACGTTCCATGAGTTCAGGCACGGAGGGCGCGCCGCGAAATTCAGAGCTGCCCACCAAGACCGCCCGTTTTTGGCGGTTCGCACTGCGCACCTGGAGAGCGAGCAGCGGTTCGTAGAAGCCCATGTCGGAAGAGCGCGGCAGTGCGAACGGTGGAAGCATCCGGCCGCCGGCCGAAGTGTAACCTAGAAGCCATGTAGCCAAGGTGGCGGGACCGAACATCGCAAAGCCAAAGAGCAGGCCCAGATAGAAGGGACGCAGCTGCGCACTGGTCGCGACGCTTCTGGGGAAATCCGGACTCTTCATCAGAATCTCTCGTACACGAATCGAAGCAATCCCGCGCCCGACACTTCCTGGTACGTGCCCACAAACAGCAGTAGGCCGGCGAGCACACCCAGGGTGAACAGCAATGTGAATCGTATCACCCGCATTCCACTCTCCTCACGCGAAGAAGGCCAGCCACGAAAGGGTGACGAACCCCTGAGTCCAGAACCAAAGCAAGATTCGCACCGGCGGAGCCGAAGCAACACCGACCGCTCTCAGCGCCGGCATAATTGCGAAGCGTTCCGCAAGCAACCCGGTCGCATGCAGCAGCCCCCACACCAAGAAATTCAGCCGCAACCCGTGCCACAAGCCGACCAAGATCATGCACAAAGTCAGGTTGAGGGCCACCCTGCTCGGCGAGCGCCAGCTGCCGCCCAGCGGCAGGTAGGCGTGCTTGCGGATCCAATAGGACAGCGTGATGTGCCAGCGCCGCCAGAAATCGCTGAGGGATCTGGCGAGAAAGGGACGCCGAAAATTGTGGCGTACACGCAACCCCAGGAGGGCGCACCCGCCGACCGCGATGTCCGTATAGCCCGAAAAATCCAAGTAGACGCGCCCGTACTGGTAGAGGCCGGTGAGGAGTGCGTTGCCAGGGTCGCGCCAAAACTGTGCCGGGGAGTGCAGGAGCCCTGTTTCAAAGTGAAAGTTGAATGTTGGCATAACCACAAAGACCTTGAAGAGCCCGAGCGTCATGAGCCACAGGCCTCGTCTGTAGAATGCGCTCCGCAGAGAAAAGGGCCTGTGTCTCGTGGCGCTTTCGCCGCGCATTAGGATCGGGCCAGCAGTCCGCGTCGGGAAGGCAAACACCTGAGTCAGAAGCGCATTCCAGCGCAGCGCGGGTCCAGACCGCAAGCCATCGTGCAGTCGAAAGAGCGCATAGCTGAAACCCACGAATACAAGGGTTCGCGTTTCGCCTCTGGAGGCTATGGAGGACGCGTGGCTTGCACCGATTCGAGATGCTGCATCCAGTGCAAAGAGGAGGCCGAACGTGATGGCCAAGGACAGCAGGGGCCGGTCGCGCACCCACCAGAGCAAAAGGCCCGCGCTCCCGAGAATGCCAAGCCCGGCGGAAGTCGGCTGCAACCCGGAATCCAGGCAGGCCAGGCCCACAAAGACAAAGGCCGAAAGCAGCCCGAACCGGCTCCACGACGCGGGACTGCGGCCGCTGACCTTTCCGGCCAGCACCAGGAGCCCTATCACGGGCAGAATAATCTGGATGTGCGAAAACAACGCGATGGCCGCGTCACTGAATCCCGATGGCGATCCCGTTCAGGTTGGCCGCGCCACCCGGTGTGGTGATCGTCCAGTCATTTGCCGAACCGGTGGCTGACGTGGCCATGCGCCCGGACGCGCCGACCGCGATAAAGCGGGTTCCGTCATGGATGATTCCGTTGAACTGGGTGCTCGTGCAGCCTCCCATGAAGATCTCCGGGCTCTGCCAGGCAAAGGTCGTGAAATTCTCCGTGAAGTCCAAGCGGCACTGAGTGATGTTGACATCGCCCACCGCCACCACCCGCGTCGAAGATGCCGCCATCGCGCGCACGTACTGGTTGGAGCCGTTTCCGCCGAAGATGTCTTGGTTCGCTCCAAAGGTGGCACCGCCGTCTGATGAGTGGGCGGCCTGCACGGCCTTGCCGTTGCCAGTCCCCGTGACGATAAGCCTGTCGAGAGTGGGCAGGTATGCAAGCGTGCTGAAGGTTCCTACGGCATTCAGGGGCGTGCCGCCGTTTGCTGTGAATGTTGCGCCGGTCGGGCTACGGTGTGGGGTCAGGGAGGGTCCCTGAGTAATGAAGTTCGAATTTGCGAACGCAGCCCCCTGGAAGTCGCCGCCGCCACCCGGCACCGAGGCCGAAGCCCATGTCAGCCCGTGGTCATCGGAGAATACCGCACAGGGCGCTGAGGCCCCGGTTGCACCGACCGCCACGACGCGAGTCCCGTTGGTCGTAACGGCCGTGAGGTTTCCGGCTTGCGCTCCTGAAGCGCAGGGCGTCACCAACTCGGTCCAAGTCCGACCGTCCGTGGAATGGTACGCACGAGCGTTCCCGACCGGAGCGGTGGTCCCCTGACCCACCGCCACGAACCTCTGTCCGGTCCAAGTGACGGCGTTCACCAACAGGGTGTTCGGGAATGTCTGCGCGGTCCAAGTAACGCCATCCGTGGAACGGAGAACAGTACCGGACGCGCCCACGGCAATGTAGGTTTTCGTCTGTGCGCGCAGATACGCACTCAGCAGCGGCCCGATCTCCTGAAACGGACTGGGCGCCAAGTCCAGACAAGCGGCCTGGCTCCCGAGAGCGAGAGTCAGAACAACCGCCTTTGCTTTTCGCACCACGCGCATTGAGCCAGTCCCCCGCCGTCCCACCGGGCGGCACCGCCCTATGTTGTCAACAGGCCTCGCGCCGGCTTTTCTCACCAAAAAAATCCCGTCTGGGGGCTCTTCTTGGGGCGCCTTTTTCCGGGTGACCGCCGGCTCCGTGCGCGCGTTCTCGCTCCATGCGACCCGCACCGCGCCGACCGTCCGGCCCTCGCGTCTTCGCGTCGCTGTGCCTGCCGCTCCTGGCCTTGGCCTGCGCCTCTCCGCCGCGCTGGATCTCAACGCTCCCGGAGGTAGGCGAACCGGGCGTCTCCCTCGAAGAACTGCACGGCACGTACGTGCGCACGGTGGAGTCGCGCTACAGCGTGGCCGACAGGTCCGTGGGCTGGCAGGGACGCGAGTGGATCGAAGTCGGCGAGTCGCAACCGAACGCCTACGCCAAGATTCATCTCTACGCAGAGCATACACGCACGCACGCGCGACAGGTTGCCTACGTGGAAAAGGGAACCGTCGAGATCCGCGGGTCGTGGGTTCTTCTACGGCCTGCTTCGGCTCACAAACGCGAGTGGCGGGAGGCGCGCTCGGGCAGCGGACCGCTTTCGCTTCCGGGCGCCGAGCCCGGGGACGGGTGGCGCTCCCTGTCCGTGCCTCCGCTCGTGCATCACTATGACGCTCGTGAACGGTCACTCACGCCCGCCACCTTCGAGCGTTTCGGCGAACTCTTCGAGCACGGGATCCACGAAGGCTGCGCTTCGCCTTTCGATACGCGCCACCCGGCGTTTCGCGCGGCC
The DNA here is from genome assembly GCA_964585735.1 of uncultured Leptospiraceae bacterium. Taxonomy (GTDB): domain Bacteria; phylum Spirochaetota; class Leptospiria; order Leptospirales; family Leptonemataceae; genus CAZPFB01. The sequence goes on along the minus strand of CAZPFB010000132.1, from coordinate 4,752 downwards.
ACCGAGCAGTACAACCACAAGGTCTTCCACCGCCACGGCTACTTCCGCGCCGCAACGCCTCTGGATCAGGCGCCACGGAAGCGAAACGTGCTCTCACCGATGCGGAGCAGATCGCCGTCGTGGAGCGCCCTCGGTCGCAGCAGGCGTCTGTGGTTGAGGTACGTGGGAGCTCCCGTGGACAGGTCGTAGATCACGAAGCGGTGGTCGATCTTGCGAATGCGCGCATGCACGGGTGCTGCGGCCCGATCGTGCAGGCGGATGTCGGACCACTGACCACTCCCGAGCACGGTTCGTTCCAAGAACAGGTCGAACTCGCGCAACGGTTTTCCTTCCGGGACTTCCACCTGCACGAGTTGCGCGCGTTCGTAGGCCTGTGCTTCGCGCAGCGCGTCCTGGAGCATTCGGTACGAGTAGTTTCGCAGAAATCCGAATCTTTCGCGAGCGGCAGCTTCGCGGGCGCTCATCGTGACCTGCGTGGCCGCGGGTGCGGGAGGTGCTTCGTCTTCGCCCTGGCCGAGTGCGGCCGGGAAGGGAGAAAGTGCGCCCGCAGAGCCGGCAGCGTGAGTCACGCCCGAGCCCGCGGCGCCCGAAGTGGAAGCCGCGCTCACCGCGCCCAGCGAACGACGGGAGGCAAGGATCGTCGTGCCGACTACCAGACCCAACAGGACGGCCGCCAAGAGAAGCAGCGCGAAAATCCCCAAGGGCGAGCGAAACAGCAGCTTCCAGAAGACTTCCCAGGTGATCGCATAGCTTCCGCGGGCGGTCGCACTGTGTCCCGACTGCGAGTAGGTCACGAGCACTTCGACCGAGTCGCCCGGGAAGAGTTGCTTCTTCGAGGGCATCTCCGAGCGCACGCGCAGTCGCCGGACCAGGACCGGCGAGCGCAGGATCTCGCGCGGCAGTGCTTCGATGCGGCTTTCGGACAACCCACGATGCAACCGTCCGCCCGTGAGCGCGGCGAGCCTCGCGAACTGTCGGGAGTTGGCTGCGCGGCCGTAGAGTACGACAAAAATCGGGATGTGCATTTCTCCCGGAAGTTCGGCCAGGCGACGGCAGTCGTCCCAGGTGATGGAGCTGCCTTCGTCACGACCGTCGGTGAAAAGCACAACCGCGGACCTGACCCGGCCGGGTGGTGTGCGGGCGCCACCGTTGCCGTTTCCGTTGGGCACCTGGGCCTCACGAGCGCGCCGGATGGCCGTCTCCAGCGAATCGTAGATGCGGGTGACCCGGCCGGTCCGGCGGATTTGGTGAATCGCCTGAGCTGCCTTCCCGTTGGGTGCGGCGAAGTCCGAACGCAGGTGGGCCCGCGCGTTCAGGTTGTAGACGGCGACCTGGTCCTCGGAGCCGAGCGAGCGCGTGAGTCGTTCGGCCACCGCCAGAGATCTCCGGAAAGTGCGCGGCGGAACGGACCGGGTCGAATCGATAAGGAGGACCAGTCGCAACGCGGACGACTCCTGTCCCACGACGGCGCTTTCCAAAACAGTGGCCGGCACTTCGAGCGGGCCGACGAATTCGTGTACGGTGAAGGCGCCATCGGCCGGAGTGCGCTCCGGCACGCGGCCCGCAGGCCCTTCGCCCGCGGAGCCAGCGCCCGCGGACCCCTGCGGCACTCCCAGCCGCACTTTCACCTGAAGCTCGGGAAAGGAGGCGACCTGGATCTCCTCCACGCGCAGGGTGGGCTGGGCTGCGAGGGGACGCAGGCACACCAAAAGCCCGCAGGCGACGAGCCCCCTCCCCCAAAAAGCAGCCCGACGGCTCCCGCCGCCCAGACCACACTGCGAGCGCAAAACCACTGTTCTGATTATCGGCAATCAGCGGCCGGGATTCTGAAGCGCGTCGCGCTGGAGACGCCGTTCCAGCTCCCGGTATTCTTTGCCCGCGGGGGTGGAGAAGAAGTAGGCGTGGAAGCCGTAGTAGCCTCCGAGCACGAGCAGACCACCGGCCAGGATCCGAATCCCGAGCCGCCGACCCGCGTCCAACGTCCGGGCATACTCCCGGTGGAGCACCCCAAACGAGAGGAGCATCAGGTACACGCCCAGGCCCCCATATAATAGAAAGAAGAACATCAGCCTCTCTCGGCGATGGCAGCGCGGGCCTCGAAGGCCGCCCCGCGCGGGCCCGCCTCGTCACCCAGCGCGGCCAACCGCACATCCGGTGTATCGTTGATGCAGTGTCGGGCCAGCCGCGAGACAACCTTGGGCAGGAGATGCCCGCCGAGCGCCTCCATGATGCCCCCGCCGAGGATCACCAAATCCGGATTGATGAAGTTCACCGACTGCGAAATGCCCGCGGCCAGGTGCTTCACGTAGTAGTCGTCGAGCAGCGTGCGCGTGAAACCGTCCGAAGCTTCGTACGCCTTCTTGAGTGAGGAGGATTTCACAGGTTCGGTCTTGAGGCTGTACTTGATGTCAGACTTCAGCTTCGTGGGCTGCCCGCGTTTGAGGGCGCGCACGATTCGGTGGTTGAGCGCCCACTTGCCCAGGTACGCTTCCAGACAACCGCGGCGTCCACAACCGCAACGACGGCCGCCGCGCTTGATGATCATGTGCCCCACTTCGCCCGCGCCCCCGTGCGAACCGGTGAGCAGTCTACCTTCGTAGGCGACCGCGCCACCGATACCTGTCCCACAGAAATAGGCGACCGCGCAGCGCGGCGGCGTCGGGAGCACCGACAACTCGCCCATCAAGCCAGCATTCACATCGTTGAGGAGCACGGCCGATGGCCTTTCTCCTGTCTTGGCGGTGAGACCGAGCGCGGTGAGCGGACGACAGGCCCGCCAACCCAAGTTCGGCGCCACGGACAGGAAACCATCCGGGTACACGATGCCGGGTACGGCCAAACCAATTCCGGCCACAGAGCACCCTGCATCCATCGCGGCCGCTCGAAGGCGTTCGATCTGATCGCGCAATCGCCCGATGACGTGATCGAAGCCACCCTTGGCCTCCGTGGAGATCTTGTCCTGCGCCACCAGCCGGCCTTCGAGCGTGTACACGCAGGCGAACGAGTTGCTGCCGCCCAGGTCTATGCCGATGGTCGCAGCTTCGGTGCGGCGGAAAAGAGCCATCGGGGGGATGGGCCCTCGCCCTTCGGGGCGGCGTCAATTTCAAAAGGGCCGCCCCTCCGCGCGCTTTGAGGCTGGTGAAGGAACGCCCCAATCGTGACGGCGCTCTGCCTCACGACTGCTCTTCTTGCACGTCGGCCATACCCCCCCAGCGCGCCCACGGTACGCGGCACCGTGGCGCGAAGTGTTCCCATCCCTTCCGGCGTACAGGCGCGGCCCGCCTGCTTGAATCGGCACCCCCCGCGCTCGCCCATTTCCAAAGACTCTTTTCCCTTCTCTCCTCTCTCGACGATACTCCTGTACAGGATCGCATTCGTACGCGCATCGGTCTTTCCTCTGGAAGGTGGCGAGAACAGTCGTGTTTCAGGAACGCCCGCCGCACGCGCGCTTTAGCGGCCCAGCGGATCAGGACCAACAACGCGCTCTCGCCCGGGACTAGAGCGCGCGGCGAAAGGTTGTGCACATCGGCCACGACACCTCTGGGCGAGGTCCTGCCGGCGTGCGATTGGCTGGCTTCAGAGCTTCACTCCGTAGAGGGTGAGGCCAAGGAAGGCCAGGAGGATCAACCAGAGAGGAACCCAGAGGATCTTGAACTTGGTGCCAAGAAACCACAGAACAAGGCTTACGGCGGCAGCCAAACCGAGGTACAGCGCCTGCGTGTGATGTTTTTCCCAGCCGGCAAAGTGCCCGACAACCATTGCCAGAAGCTGGGCAGGAACGAGCAGCAATAGGAGCACGAGGAATGCACCCACAACGGGGATCTTGAAGATCTTCATGATGAATTCATGCCGAGTTTCCAGTTGGGCAATCATAGGTGCCACCCGAGAAGCGGCCCGACGAATGTCCTCCCCTTTTTTGCCTATTACGCATTCTACAGGAAAGCCGGTACGCGGCACCGTGGCGTGAAGTGTTCCCATCCCTTCTGGCGTGTAGGCGCGGCCCGCCAGCTTGAATCGGCACCAGCGCGCTCGCCCCATTTCAAAAGACTCTTCTCTCTTCTTTCCTCTCTCGACGATACTCCTGTACAGGATCGTATTCGTATGCCGATCGGTCTTTCCTCTGGAAGGTAGCGAGAGCAGTCGTGTTTCAGAACGCCCGCGGCACGCGCGCTTTACGCGGCCGACCGTATCAGGACCAACAACGCGCTCTCGCCCGGGACCTCGAGAGCGCGCGGCGAAAGGCTGTTGTCCTCGATTGGAGACGTCCGCTCCGGCTCGCGCTGCCCCCCGCCCCATGACAGCTCCCTGCACCATGGGCCCACCTGTACATCGGCCACACCCCCCAGCGCGCCCACGGTACGCGGCACCGGTTCGTGAAGCGCACGAACCATCCCCGGCGTACAGGCGCGGCCCGCCAACTTGAATCGGCACCAGCGCGCTCGCCCCATCTCCAAAGACTCTTCTGCCTTCTCTCGAGAATACTCCCGCGGTGGTGCGCCCGGCATTAGGCCACCGTGTGCTCCATGTCCGTTGTCAGTCGAAGCCGTAGAGCTTCTTTTCGACAATGGCGCACAGGATCTGCCCAATCATGATGTGGCACTCCTGAATCCGCGACGTCTCCTCGGCGGGAACGCGGATGACGTGATCCAGAAGGGCCCGGTGCTCGGCGAAGATGCTCCCGCCGGTGGGGCCGGTGAGCAGAAAAGTAAACATCTCTTGACCTTTTGCAGCCTGAATGGCCCGGGCGATGTT
>CAZPFB010000131.1:0-13844 GCA_964585735.1 uncultured Leptospiraceae bacterium | reverse complement strand
CGAACCGCTCGGGCACGTCCTTTTCACCGGCCCGCCCGGCCTGGGCAAGACCACGCTGGCTTCCATCCTCGCCTCCGAGATGGGCGCGCGTTTCTATGCCACCAGCGCGCCCGCGCTCGCCAAGCCTCGCGACCTGGCCCGCATGCTCACGGTCCTCGAAGAGAACGACGTCATGTTCATCGACGAGATCCATCGCCTCAACGCGGTCTGCGAAGAGATCCTGTACCCCGCTATGGAGGACGGTCACATCGACTTCGTGATCGGAGAGGGCATCTCCGCGCAGAGTATCAAAGTTTCGCTCAAACCCTTTACGCTTGTGGCGGCCACCACGAGAACCGGCATGCTCTCCGGTCCGCTCAAGCAGAGGTTCCTGCGTGATTTCAAGCTCGACTACTACACCGAAGAGCAGATCGCGCGCATCGTACAGCGGTCGGCCCAACTCCTGAATCTGACCCTGGAGCCGGAAGCGGCGGAGGTGATCGCCGTCCGATCGCGCTTCACGCCGCGCACCGCAAATCGTTGGGTTCTGCAGATTCGGGATCATGCCACTGTCGAGAAGGTCCCCGCCGTCAGCGGGGAATTCGCGGCCCGCGTCCTGGTTCAGGCGGGCATCGACGAAATGGGTTTGGGCGAACACGACCGGCGCCTCCTGCGTCTCATCATCGAGCGCTACCGCGGCGGGCCGGTGGGTTTGGGCACGCTGGCGGCGCTTCTGGACGAAGAACCGCGAACTCTGCAGGAGGACCTGGAGCCGTACCTTTTGCGCCGGGGTCTGTTGGAGAAAACGGCGCAGGGCAGGGTGGCCACGCAGAAGGCGTACGAGCATCTTGGGCTGGCGGGTGAATTCTCGACGGCTGCGGTTCAACCGGGTCTGTTTCCGACTCGCTGACCAGCCGAATGCGCGCCGTACTTGACTGCTATGGTAGAATCTGGAAGCGTAGAGGCCACAGCGCAGGGAAGGCAGCGTCGGCGAGGCCTCTCGGCCGTGCTCGGTGCGCGCTGGCGGCCTCCGGGCGCGGACGAAGATGACCGTCGCCTCGTGCTGGCGGCCGCGCCTGTCTTTCTCCTGCTGGGCCTGGCCTTTTCGGATGTGAGCATGCGCGAGTGGCTGGATTCGCTTTCGCAGTCGCTGCAGCGCGCCGCCCTGGGCAGTGACCTCATTCCCGTGCTGGTGGAGCAGAAGTACGCGGCCCCGCCGCGCGAGCGCGAGTTGCGCGCCCTCTCCGATGTGACGGCCGGCGGCCAGGGTGGGATCACCTCCAAGCGCGGTTTCAATACAACTTCCCCGGACGACGTACTCGAAGTCGATCGCCCTTCGCGCAGCGGTGGCGCGGGTCGGGACCGTTCGCAAAGCGCGGCCTTCGAGGGCCCCGGCTTTCGATCCGAGCGGCCGGGGGAACGCGGGAGCGGCGAAGACAGCAGTCACAGCGGACGCTTCCGCATCCCTGGGAACTACAACTTCCAGCAGGAGATGCGGCTGAACTTCGGCGGGACCGGACAGGTCTCGTTGCCCAGGCAGCGATTCCCCGAGTTTCGTTACTTCCAGGACATGCTGCGGACCATCCGCGCGCACTGGGCGCCGCCGGGGGAAAATACGCTGCGCTACGACTCCATGGGTTACACGCTCCAGCAGAGCATCAAGCCGCAGGTGGTTTCGGTGGCCTTTCTATTGGACAAAGACGGCAACGTGCGCGACATCAAAGTCTTCGAGCCGGTGATCCAGCCCATCGTGGCGCAGTCGTGCGTGATGGCCATCCGCGGCCGCAACTTCGGTCCTCCACCGAAGGCCGTGCTCGATTCGGGCGGCGTGATTGGTATCAACTTCGTGTTTCCTCCCGCGCTGTTGCGGTGAGTGCGGTTTGCCGCAGTCGAACTGACTTGCCTCCCATGGCGCCGATCCCTGGTTCTGGTCGGGAGGATGGAACTCCCGATTCATCTCAACTTCTACGCGGTCGGCATGCTGATCGCCACCGGCTTCACGACGCTCGCGGCCGTGATGATGTTTCGCGTGCCGGAACGTCCGGTCACGGCCGTGCATCTGGGTCTCGCCTTTGCGTTCATGAGCCTGCACAACCTGGCCTACGTGGTGGGTGTTTCGTTGTACCATCCGCTCGCCGCTTATCATCGCTTCGGCATTGCGGCCATGGCGATTCCTTCGCTGATTCACATGGCGCAGTTCTTCCTCCATCTGCCGCACAACCAGGCGCCGCGCCATGCGCGCCTGATCCTCGTGGTCATGTGGGCGGTTCACATCGCAGCCACGGTCCGGTTCATCGTGGCTCTGTGGGGCCGCGAAAGCGTGTACGACTTCGACAGCATGCTCTACGACTTCCCGGCGCGCGATCTGGGCCTCGAGCGAGCGCTCCTCGTGATCGCGTTTGCACTGGCGACGCTGGCCGCGGGGGTCTGGAGAACTCTGGTTGCGGAAGGCCGTGAGCGGCGCGCCGTGGCCGCGATGCTCGCGGCGTTCTTGGTGACCGCGATCGCGCCCATAGTCGCCAATACGATGGCGCGGGCCGGTCAACTCAGTCAGGGAGTCTTCCAGAATGTGTTCTCCCTGGTCACGATCCTGGGCTTCTTCTTCATCGTCGTTGTCTTCATCAACACGACCCGAGATCGGACGACCTTCATGACGAAGATCGTCGGTGTCTCCGTGGCCACGATTCTGACGTTGCTCCAATACACGGCCTACTACGCTTTGCTGGACCGCGAGGAGTCGTACGACCGCCTGAGAATGCGGGATGCTTCGCGGATGGCGGTGGATGCTTCGTACCGACCAGAGGCGATTCGCTATTTTGTCCGCCACGATCCTGCCGGTCCGGTTGCGCTTCTTGGGGACGCGGGTTCTGACCTCCATCGCCAGGGTGTCCCCGACCGGATCCGGAAATCCATGCAGTCCGGTGGAGCTCGCCTGGCCCGCGTGATTCAATCCAAAGGCGAGGGCGCAGATCGCGTGACGGCCTATGCGGTGCCCGGACCCGGCGGAAAACTCTACGAAGCCGGGTTTGCGCATGTGGACCTGCGCAAGTACCTGCACCGACCGGCCGAACGGCTGGTCTGGATTCTGTTCGTCGTGATGCTCATCGCCAGCATCGGCTTTCGACTCTTCTTTCTGGGCGCGCTGGTCAATCCACTCGAACGGCTCATCGAAGGAGTGCGTCGCGTGGATGCGGGCGGTCTGGACGTGCACGTCCCGGTGCATGTGGACGACGAGATCGGCTACCTCACGCGGAGTTTCAACGGGATGGTGGATTCCATTCGCTCGGCACAGCAGCGCCTCCAGGAGCATGCGGATCTGTTGGAAGCGCGCGTGGCGGAGCGAACGCGCGAGCTGCAGGAGACGCTCGGTCGTGTCGAAGCGCTCAAGGCGCAGCAGGACGGCGACTACTTCCTGACTTCGCTCCTGCTCAAGCCGCTGGCCACTTCGAGAGGCGCCGGGTCCTTCATTCGCAGCAGCAGTTTCCTGAGACAGAAGAAGCGCTTCACCTTCCGCCACTGGGAGGAAGACATCGGCGGGGACATCTGCATTTCGGACAGCATCCAGCTAAGGAATCGGGACTACATCGTGTTCCTGAACGCCGACGCCATGGGCAAATCGATCCAGGGAGCGGGTGGGGCGCTCGTGCTCGGTTCGGTGTTTCGTGCCATACTCGAACGAACACGTTTGAATTCGCAGGTGTCCGCGCAGCTTCCGGAACGGTGGCTCAAGAATGCGATGATTGAACTGGGCAAAGTATTTGAGACGTTCCAGGGGTCCATGCTGGTGTCGGCAGTGTTCGGTCTCATCGATGAGGCGGGCGGGCTCGTCCTGTTCGTGAATGCCGATCACCCGCGCAGTGTTCTGCTCCGCGGCGGGCAGGCTTCCTTCCTGGAGGAGGTGCCGCAAACGCCGAAGTTGGGCGTCGAGTTGCAGGAGGAAGACCTCGTCATCCGCGCGTTTCAGATGCGACCGGGCGACACGCTCATTGTGGGATCCGACGGTCGGGACGATTGGGTTTGCCGGGAGGAGTCACGCCGGGGCGCCATGAACGACGACGAAAGTCAGTTTTTGCGCGTGGTCGAAGTGGCGGGGGGCCGGCTCGAAAGCGTCTACGAGCGTCTGCTGGAACTCGGCGATCCCATTGACGACGTGTCTCTGCTCGCGTTCTACTATGATGGTCCGCCCGCGCCGGTGGCAGATCCTTCGAGCGAAGTCGCGGAGGTATCGGAAATCAAGTCCGCTTTGCGCGCGGGGCGGTTGCAAGAGGCTGCCGAACGCGCCGCGATTGCGCGGGAGCGGCACCCGTGTCAGGAGTACTTCCTGCACCTCGGAGCGCTCGCCCACAAAGGGCTCCGGAACCTGAACGAGGCCCTGGACCTGGCCGAAGCGGCGCTGCTGAGAAGTCCCCTGCGACTTTCCTATCTGTTGAACTTGGCGGACCTTCACCGTCGGGCAGGAAACCGGGAGCGGGCCGAGTTGCTCCGGGCGCGCATGGAGAAACACTTTCCGGGCGACAGCCGAGTCGAGCGCTTCTCGAGAATGGTTGCCCGGTAAGCGGGCTTTCGCCTCCCTGGGAGTGGATGAAGGGTTCGCCTGGAGACAGCCACCGGTTGATGGAAGATGTCGCCCGCCCGGGCCGCCACAGTACGTTGGCGCTGGAGCGAGACGCCCTGGAAAGGGACGGTTTCGTGCTCGTTCCCGGGGTTTTGAGTGCCGGAACCTTGGAGCATCTGCTCGCCGTGACGCACCAGGAGTGCAGCGGGGGTCACGGACCGGTCGAATACGAAGCGGACTTGGGCTATCCGGGCGCTCCCACGGATCGAACGGTCGAAGGTGGAGGGACGATCCGTCGCCTCCTGCAAGTATACGATCGAGACGCCGCCTTCCGGGCGTGCGCGCACGAAGAGTCGGTGATCTCTCGCCTGCGGGCATTTCTGAGCGAGGACCTCGTGCTCTCACTCGCGCATCACAACTGCGTGATGACCAAAGAGCCCGCCTACTCGAGCGACACTCCGTGGCATCAGGACTGCCGCTACTGGCGCTTCCGGCGACCGGAGCTCATTAGCATATTGTTTGCATTGACCGATGCGACCGTGGCCAACGGTTGCATGCGCTTCGTGCCGGGCTCGCATCGCCTGATTCTGGGACCGGAGCGCTTGGACGAAGCCCTTGCGCTCCGCGAGAAGCTGCCCGAAAACCAGGAGGTGCTGACCGCCGCAGTGGAACTACCCATGAAGGCGGGCGACGCGCTCTTCTTTCACTGCCGCACGCTGCACGCGGCCCGACGCAACGAATCGGCGGCGACGCGCGTTTCGTTGATCTTCACCTATCGTGCGGCGGACAACCCGCCGGTGCCAGGGACGAGATCCGCTCGAGGTGGCGAGGTTGTGTTGGGGCGCGATGACAGCGGAGAGGAGCCGGTGACCTCGTAGCGCCCGGCGCCGACCCCGTGGAATAGGCCCAGTGCCTACCCAAGAAGGTATTTCTGGAAGCGAGTGTTTTCCTGATCCCACACGGCCATGGCCGCCCTTCTTCGAGGAGTCCTGCACCTTCACCGCGCGCTCTCCAGGTCCCGGGCGAGTCCGCGTGCTTGGTCCCGGTCCGTTCGGCCGCACAAAGCGCGCGTGCCGAGGGCGCCCATGAACACGAACGCATTCGCACTCCTTCCAAAGGAAAAGCCGTTCGGACAACGAACGCATCTCGTACCGGTTCGCCGTCGAGAGAAGAGCCTTTTTGAAATGGGGCGAGCGCCTTCGTGGCGATTGAAATCTGTCGGCCGCGCCTAAACGCCGGAGGTGTTTCGTGATCCTGATGTCACGTTGCCGCGTACAAGGGGCGCGGTGAACGGTTGTGGCGAAGGAGCCCGTGGGTTGCTTTTGACCTGCGTCCTGATGAATCGGTTTCGAGGATTCATCCGGCACCACGGGCGTCGCTTCTTCTGCTACTTCGATTCGCAGACCAGCATCGGGTCCTTGGGCAGTCCAGGGACTTCAACTTCCCCGTTGTGCTTCTTCAGGGCCTCGTCCAGCTTCTTGAGGACTCCCGGGTCCTTCTTGTAGATGTTGAAGTCTGGGAGGTTTGGAAAGATACGGCTGTCTTTATAGTAGAGCGCCGACCGCTTCGCTGCCGGCGGGCTGAGCGTGATCTTTTCCCCGCTGAGTGTGTAGCGGCCTTTGCTGACGGTCTTCTCGCCGGTGTTGCCGTCTATTTCGGTATAGGTGAACTGTCCCTTTGCGAAGGCAAGTTCCAGCCCTTCGCCTTCGCCGGTTGGTCCTTGGGCGTACAGGCGACAAGAGTAGGTCCGGCCTTCCAGAGGGGATGGTCCTGCAGAGAGGGTGCTCCAGGTGGCGCCGCCGCACAACAGCAGCAGGCACGCCAGAGGAGCGAGTTTGTTTGGTTTCATGCGCCGGATTGGGGAGCCCGGCTCCCCCGGAGCAAGGAGAAAACGGCGGAGTTCCGCAAGTCCACCGGTTGCGGCGTTGGTCGAAGGGCCTTGGAAGGCTTTGTTCGGAAAACGAACGCGATCTCGCGCCGGAGCACACTCAGGACAAGAGCCTCTTGAAATGGGCGCCACGGTGTTGCAGAGACTGCCGCCCTGCGTCGGGGAGCCCTGTACTTTCATCGCGCGCTCTCCAGGTCCCGAGCGAGGCAGCGTGCTTGGTCCCGATCTATTCGGCCGCACAAAGCGCGCGGGCCGAGAGCGCTCGTGAGCCCGAATGCATTCGCCATCATCCCAGGGGAAAGCCGTTCCGGAAACGAACGAGAGCCCGAACCCGATCGCTCGCGAGACCGGAGTCTTTCGAAAGGGGTGAGCGCAAGCGTGCCGATTCAGGTCCGCGGGCCGCGACGAAACGCCGGAGGGTTCTCGTGATCTTGGCGTCCGCTTGCCGCGTACCATGGGCGCTGTGAGCGATTGCTGCCGAAGAAGGCCGTGGCCCCAACAGAGAAGGCCCGCCTGCGTTGACAAGCCGCAGCCCCTTTAAGCCGTGGTCCGTCGCCTCCGCTCGTCTACCTGACGCGTGCCGCTTTCAGTATCAGAACTATGGGCGCACCGATCAACCGGACACTCCAACCCGCAACCCGGTCCGAGGCCAACGCCCGGTCAATCACCCGCTCACCGGAGCAAGCTGCATCAGCCCCCAGCGTATCCCGGTGCCCCAGCAAACGAGTCCCACGACTGCGCCGTAGACCACGTGGCCGGCCACGTGGGCCGCCGCCACGGATACGCCCACCTCGCGAAACTCGGACAGGGGATGGTTCTCGGCGACGAACGCGACCAACAGAAATCCCACTACGAAACCGTGGAACAGTCCGAGTATGGCGCCGGCCGTCAGGAAAGACCACCAGGGGCCGAGCGGGAAAGAACCGATCACGATGGCGTACGGAAAGGCGAACATGACGCCCGACAGGAAATGGGTCACCATTCCGGGCAGGAGAGCGTTCTCGATCCTCTTGGTCAGCAGGCTGCCCAGCGCGCGTATCATGTCGGCGCGCGAGAGCCCTAACGAGTGAATGGCCCACATGGCCACCGACATGCAGGCGGTGGCCACCATGCCGGCGAGCAGTGTCTGCGCGGCCAGTGTGAGCATACACACACTATGCTGCGATGCAAAGTTCGTGCAAGTAAAATATCACGCGAAAGGTGGCTCCGCGGGCGCTACGGTTCCATTCAAACCGGCGTTACCGACCGCCTTCGCTCGCGCAGAACGGGCGCAGGCCCAGCCGGACGAGCAGGTTGGCCATGATGCAAAAGCCTGTGGCCGCAAAGATGACGAGATTGATGCCGACCAGCGCGTTGAGAATGAGCCAATACGGCGAATGAACGACGGACAGCGTGGTTGCCGCCAGGACAAAAACGCCTGCGACCAGCCAGATGGCCCGCTCCAGATACCATTTCCTACTTTCGGCCAGATACATGGAACCTCCTCGCGGCCCAGAGCCGCTCATATACTATACCTGGTATGGTATATTGCGGCGATCGAAAAATCGGACTCCCGGCGGCGGGCCGATTCGAAAAAGGAGGTGCTCACGCCCAGGGCCTCGTAGATCTTCAGCGTGGGGACGGAGCGGTTGAGCGTGTAGAAGTGAATGCCCGCCACATCGTTGTCGATCAGATCGCGCACCTGTTCGGTTGCCCAGTGGATGCCTACGGCCGCCACCTGTTCGTCGCTGGAGGCGCGGGCCACCGACTTGAGCAGACGGGCCGGGAACCGGCAGCCGAGGGAAAGCTCGGCCATGCGCTCCATGCCACGGCGCGTCGTGATGGGCATGATCCCCGCCACGATGGGAACGTCGATTCCGGCCAGCCGACACCGTTCGCAGAAGTCGTAGAAGTCCCGGTTGTCGAAGAACATTTGCGTGCAGATGTAGTCGGCGCCCGCGTCCACTTTGGCCTTGAGGTTTTGCAATTCGACGAGGCGATTCGGAGTGGCCGGATGACCTTCCGGAAAACCGGCCACGCCGATGCCCATGCGCGGGAAGTGTTTGCGAATGAACGCCACGAGTTCGGCCGCGTAGGCGAAGCCGCCGGCGTGCTGCGTGAAGGCGCTCTCTCCCTTAGGCGGGTCTCCGCGTAACGCCATGATGTTGTGGATGCCGCTCTCGTTGTAGCGTTCCAGAATGCCGCGGATGTCGTCTCGGGAAGCGCCCACGCAGGTGAGATGGGAAACGATGGTCAGTTCGGTTTCTTTCTGGAGACGGACTACCAGGTCGTGCGTGAGCTGTCGCGTGGAGCCGCCCGCGCCGTAGGTGACGCTGACGTAAGCGGGTTTGAGCGGCATCAGGTCCCGGATCGTCTGGAACAGCGTCTGCGAAGCCTCTTCCGTCTTGGGAGGGAAGAACTCATAGCTGATGAGCGGCTTGGGTTGCTGAAGGATCTCGCGAATGTGCATGTCAGGACTTCTGACCCGGGGACCGCAGCTTGGAAAGCACATGTTCGGTGCCCTTCGCCTTGGCCACCGGGAGCCATTCGTCGCCGATGGCGAAGCTGTACAGGAACCGAACGGGGTAGCCGTCCGACGACATCTCAGCGGGTCGGGCGATCGGAAATTCCGGCGTGAACAGGACGTACGCGCGGTCGGTGCCGTCCATGCCCGTGCGGTACATGTGGCCCGGTCCGAGATATGCGGAACCGAGCCACGGATAGAGGGCGACTCTGGCCAGGAGTCCCGGAAGCGAGGCATCGGCCTGCGGCTCGCTCCAGATCAGTTCCGTGCGAACGTGCCGCTGCGGCTCTTCCTCGTAGAGTTCCACGTCGGGAAGATTCTGGGCGGACATGCCGAGCGAAGCGTACACGGCCTCATCGTGCAGTTCGAACTCCACCACCGCAAGCGGGGGATAGTCCCGGTCGGTGACGGCATAGTACTGACGATGGGGACCGTACACCGATTCGTAGTGCGCAATCATACGATCGCGAAAGGTACTCCAGAAGGCGCGCTCGGTTCGGGCTGTCCAGAAGGCGAGGTTCTCGTCCAAACGCGCCTGAAGGCCGCTGCGATCCTCGGGGAAGGGGACGGTTCCCGCGTCCGCTCCGACGGCTTGCGCCGCGTAGCCGAAGAAACCGTCCATGCCCGACCACGGGGGAATGAGGGCTTCAGGCTGACCGCCGACGAAGAGCGCCACCGCGTTCCCTTCCTGGAACCAAACGACGTCGAGCTCCTCGGGAGCCAGCGGCCCCAATCCCTCCGGGTGGCGGCAGGCCGAACGTTTGAGCAGAGGAGCGCGACCGTCCTGCATGGCCTCGCGGTCGGTGTCTTCCGGAGCCGGGAGGTGATTGCGGACCCAAACGGCGCGCGACGTGGCGCCGGACTCGCCCACGGGGTTCAGGTACAGGTACACCGTGCGACCGTCGTCTTCGACCACCGCAGACCAGGTCCCGTACGGATTGGTCTCGTTCAAGAGCAGCGTGGGTCCGGCTGTCCTTCCCATCGGCGGCAAGATTGTGCAAGACAGCCCCGACGACACGCCTTTTTTGTCCGTCATGTCCAGCCTGCCGCCGCCCGAGAATGCGGTGAAGCTTCTGACCCGTGACATGCTCGCCGAATTGCGGGCGCGCGCGCACAGTGTGCCGCGGCTGCGGACCAACTACAATTTTCATGCAAGCCTGGAAGACAATCCGCACAGGTTCCTCAACGTGATGTGCCGGGGCACCTACATCACTCCGCACCGCCATCTGCTGCCGCCCAAGTCCGAGGCGTTCTTGGTTCTCGAAGGTCTGGTCGCCTTTGTGATTTTCGAGGAGGGCGGCGCCATTGCGTCGGTCACGCTCCTGGGTCCGGAGGGTCAAGCTCTCGGGATTGACATTGCGCCGGGGATCTGGCACACACTGGTCGTCCTCTCGGAGGATGTCGTTTGCTACGAAGTGAAGCCCGGACCTTACTCTATCGCGGACGACAAAGAATTCGCACCGTGGGCGCCGCGCGAAGGCCGTGACGGCTGGGACACGTACCTCGAACGCCTCACCGGAGACCTGGAGCCTTGGATTCGCACGCGGGCCGTTCCCTGAATGTGAGGCGCCGCGTGGCGGTGGCGTCGCCTCGGGTCCGCAGCCGCTCGATTGCCTTGGGCCTGCTGGGCCTGGCTCTGATGTCGTTGTCGGCCTGCGGGCTGACTCTGGGAGATCACCACACACTTTCCGATCGCTGGGAGTTCCGTCGAGGATTTGAGGATTCCTGGCTGCGCGAACCGCCGGGCACCTGGCCGGCCATCTCGCTACCGCGACTCATTACGCGCAAAGATGGCATACGCACGGGATGGGTGGTGGTCCGTCAGGAAGTTCCCGCCAATGTGCTGAACCGCTGGCCTCGCGACAAGAGCCTCGCTGTGAATCCCGGCTGGCTTTCCGACGTGGTGGTCATCTACTGGAACGATCGGCTGGTCGGTCAGACGGGCTCCGTCACCCCGTACGTGCCCGGCTTCCAGAGGCACGCGATCTACGAGGTCCCGGCCGGCTTCCTTCGCCGCGAGGGCCCGAACGTGCTCGCCATCGCGCTCTTCTCCAACGGCGCCTACGCGCTCGAAGTTCTCGATCCGGTGAGGCTGGGTCCGGTGGAGAGCATTCATCGTGAGCACCTGGCGGGCGAGGCTCTGAATTTCACGCTCATCGGCATCTATCTTGTGGTTGGATTGTATCATCTGTTGTTGTTTGCAAAGCGTTCGGTCGATCGCCATAACCTGCACTTCGGTATCTTCTGCGTTCTGGCCTCCCTCTATTGGTTCTTCCGCATCCCGTCGCGGGATTGGCTGTTCGGCGAGCTCGTGCTCTGGCGTCACAAGAGCGAGTTGATCGCGGTTTTCGGTCTGGGGCCGGCCCTGCTCTTTTTCCTTTCGCACCTCTTCTACGGAAAGAACTCCCGCATTGCTCAGTTTATGGCGGCGTACGCCGGCGTTCTGGCGCTGGTCACGCTCGTCGGCTCCCGTGTCGTGGCGGATTGGTGCTTGTGGGTCTGGCAGATTTCGGCCCTGCCGATCATGGCCTACATCATCTACTTCATCGTGCGCACGGCGCTGCGCGGGAACCGCGACGCGCGCTACATCAGCGCGGGCGTGTCGCTCTTGATGGTTGCCGCCATTCACGACATCCTTGCTTCGATGGGTTTCATCAACAATCCGCACCTCGCGCGCTACAGCTTCGTTGTTTTCGTCGTCGGGATCGCGGGCGTTCTGGCCAACCGCTTCATGACCGTCCACAATTCGGTGGAAACCCTCAACGAGGAGCTCGAGCAGAAGGTGGCCGACCGTACGCGCAGGCTGGAAGACACCCTGTCCGAAGTTCGGACCCTGAAAGAGCAACAGGACGGAGACTACTTCCTGACCTCGCTTCTGCTCGAACCCCTCGGCAGCGTCGAAGTGCGCAGTAGCGCTGTCAGCGTGCGCGCGCTGGTTCGCCAGAAGAAGCGTTTCCTGTTTCGCAAGTGGGAGGCCGAAATCGGCGGTGACCTCTGCGTGGCCGACAGATTTGCGCTCCGAGGGCGGCCCTTCGTGGTTTTCGTGAACGGCGATGCGATGGGCAAGTCCATCCAGGGGGCCGGAGGCGCCCTCGTGCTCGGAACCGTCTTCAAATCCCTCGTTTCGCGTACACGGAACACCGCCATGCGCGAGCGCTACCCGGAACAGTGGCTGAAGGATTGCTTCGTGGAGTTGCAGAACGCTTTCGTTCCCTTTCAGGGCAGCATGCTGCTTTCTGCGGTCATTGGCCTCGTCGACGAGGGTACCGGCGCGTTCTACTTCGTCAATGCCGAGCAGCCAGGCCTCGTGCTGCTCCGCAACACAGAGACCTTTTTTCTGGAAGACCGGCGTCAACTGCGCAAGATTGGCGTGGAGGGTCTCGGCGGCGTACTTTCGGTCAACGTGGCGCAACTCCAAAATGAAGACATTCTGATCGTTGGCTCTGACGGCCGCGACGACCTCGTGCTCGCGGTGGACGAGCGGGGTCACCGCACGATCAACGAAGACGAGCGTCTGTTTTTGGAGGTCGTACGTTTGGCGCAGGGCGACCTTGGCAGGATCGAACGAGAGCTGACCGCCCGCGGGTCGCTTTCCGACGATCTTTCGTTGATGCGCATCGCCTACCGCGAAGATGCGCAGGCGACTCCGCCCGCCGACCACGAGAACGCGAAGGTAAGCGCGCGCCGTCTGCTCGCGGACGGCAGAGCGGCAGAAGCCGTCGCCGCTTTCAGCTCGTACTGCGACCTGGCTCCTCTGGACACCGAGGCCCTTCGCGAAACCGCGCGGGCAGCGGCGCAGGCCGGACAGTTGGAGGTGGCGGCGGATTTCGGCGAGCGTTTCCGGCTGCGGCTGCCCGATCACCTGGACAACCTGGTGGAACTGGCGGACACCTATCGCCGATTGGGCAACTTCGCTCGCACGCGTATGCTCGTCGATCTGGCCAGAGGGTTCGCCGCGGAAGGGGACCGACCCATTCCCGCCCTCGCCGAAAAATTGATCTTGCGCACGGATGCGGGGGACCGCACCCAGTAGCCTGTGTCCTCCCTCATCCTGGTGCTCATCGGCGTGTACGCCATCTTCTTCTGGGCCGTGCAGGCCATCGTCCTGAAAGGAGACCGACAGTGATCGTCGGCCACTACGCCGCAGCGCTCATTCCCCGGGCCGGGCGTGTGCCCGCGCCATTTTGGCTGTTCCTTTTGTGCGCCAATGTGCCGGAATTCCTGTGGTTGATCTTTGCGCTGCTGGGTCTGGAATCGCCCAGCCCGGGTTCGATCTTGGACGCCTCGTTCTCGAACCTGGTCGTGAGCATGCACTACAGTCACAATTTCCTGCCCGCGTTTCTTCAGGCGGGCGCAACGGCGGGTGTGGTGCTGATTGTCTTTCGCAATGTCCGCGTGGCTCTCTGGTGTGCGGCTCTCGTCGTCGTTCACGTTCTGTGCGACTACGTGGTCGGATTCGAACATCAGTTCGCCGGGCCCGATTCGTGGCCCGTCGCTATGAATCTGTACGGCCGCGCGCCGTACGTGGCCATTCTCATCGAGCTCGCTTTCAGTCTGGCTTGCGTGTACTATTTTGCGCAACGGCGTCGGAGCGAGGGCCGGCCGTTGGACCGACGCGTCCAAGCGTGGCTATACGGAGTGTTCGCGGTAGGAGTGCTTGCCTGGCTGCCCGCCGCACGTATGCCTCTGCGCGATCTGCTGCGTGTGCTGGGGCTCTGAAGGCCGATGCGGTCAGGCGGTTGGCCGCGAGCGCGGGGGGGCCTGCAGACTCATGGGGTTGTCGCTGATAGGGTTTGGGTTGTGAGGGGGATCAGAAGTCAGAATCGACTGACGGGTTTTGTCGAGGGCGATGTGGGAGGCAAGTCGTGGCCTGTCCCCGATATCTGATACACAAATTCGGGTGACCTGATTTCGGAGGT
>CAZPFB010000130.1:4650-14046 GCA_964585735.1 uncultured Leptospiraceae bacterium | reverse complement strand
ATAAGCTACGCACCTGCGTCCCGGCCCCGCTGATGTCTCAGCGTCACCGTCCGCCCACGGATACGGACCTCCTTGTCCGAATCCGTGGGGCGCGGCCGTCCTGGCGGCGCGACGGACGGAGGCGCAGAGACGCGAAGGCCGGGACGCAGGCTCCTCGCTCGCAAAGAAAGATATTGTGTAGCACTTAGTATCAGCACTACAGATGAGAAGGGCGGCGCGGCCTGCGTGAGTACGTCACCTGCAACGAACGCCATCGCCATCGCCATCGCCATCGGCGCGCGCACGAGTCCCGGCCCCGCGCAGCGCGAGTCGATGCTGGTGACGACTGCACCTCAATTCTATGCACATCTCAAGTTCCTCCCTGATCGTCGGCTGTGTTGCGGTGGGCAGGAGCTTGCCACCGAGACTTGGCTTGCACTCCTGGCCGGGCCCACTGCGCCGACGGGTCTGGCAGAGACATCGAGGGCGACGGGGGCAGTTGGGATCACGGCCCGCGCTCGCCGTACTTCTTGCGCAGCTCTCTGAGTTCCTCATCCGAGAGCATTGTCGGAACGTGGCGAAATCGGTCTTCCAGTGACCGCTGCCTCCAGTAGAGCGCGTTGGCCGCTCTCCCGCCGGGGAAATACTCGACATCGTGAACCGGACCCGTGCTGTGCTTCCCCGAAACGAAGTTCGCGCAGGATGCGCGGCTCGAAGGAGCCTGGTTGATCTGTTGGCAGGATGATGTCATCAGCGAAGCGAGGATCAGGCGCCGGTTCCACGCGGGGCGCGCAGGAAGAGCCGAGCGCGACGAGCATCAGGATGGCGCAGGCGATTCTCATGCTCATCGAGCGGTATTTGCACCCAGCATGCGGCCGAAAATCGCGCGGCCCTGCTGGCGCGGACTCACGCCCCCCGTCCGGGGCCTATTCGATGCCCTTTCACCTCGCCCCTGTCGTAGCCGACTGCTCCGCGCTCACGCGCCCACCGGCTACCCGCTCATGCCCCAGAGCCTCAACCCCCTCAAGCTCAACCCATGGCGAATCGCCGTGGCGCTCAGCGAGTCGAGAAGTTGATGCGATCCGTCACGCGCGTGATCTCGACATGGCCACCCAAAAGCCCCACTTCCTTCTGATTGAGATCCACAAAACTCACCGTGGGCGAACCCGAGTTCGAATCGGTCAGGTAGGGAAGGTTGAGCGTGGCCGTGCCCCAGAAGCCGCTTCCCTTGTTGTAGCCGCGCCCGAAGCACCCGGAACCGAAGAAGCTGGGGTAGGAGATGCTCGCACCCTTGGCGTGCACGTACGGTTGGAAGTAGAAAAGTCCCGCCGTCCAGTACAGCGGCGATATGAAACAATCCAGAACTGTGCCGGTTCCCACGAAGATGGTATCGGTTACGTAGGTTTTCGTCTTCCCCTGGTTATCTGTATGGCGAACCACGAAAGCCGAGCAGCCCATGGAAAGGCAGGCCGCGAGAAACGCAACGGCCAGGGACCGCCACACCGAGCGAACGAACTGCATATCCATTTACTTTCGAATACGTTTTGGGCCTGTCCACTGTTTTCCTTGGCCCAAGGAAGAACGAATCCACTTGACACGATGGCCTATGACGTGTTCGCTTCAGCAGCCATGGGTCGGATTCGCCCGTTCGTTTTCCTCCTCTGCCTCGTGGCAGGACCGGTATTTGCCGATGCGCTCCGTCTCACGAGCGGTCAGGTCATCGAGGGGAAAATCATCGACGAGTCCGAGGCGGCGGTGGTCGTCCGAACGCGGATGGGCCTGGTTTCCATCGAAAAGAAGGACATCCTGGACATCGAGCGGGACGGAGGGCAGAAGCGGATTGCGCGCGTGCCCCGGGAGACCCCGGGCCCACTCAACGCCGCTGCCTTGAGCTTCATTCCATTCTACTGTGGCCTCTATCAGAGTCCGGACGCTGCGGCTGGTCTTCCCTTTGCCGCGGCCAATGGCTACTACGCCCTCCTGCTTCTACGGCAGTTGACGACTGCCACAGCATTCACAGACTGGGGAAACCGCCACCGGTCCACGGACAATCTGGTCGTTTACCAACTTCAACTGGAGGCCATCCGCCAGGGGGACCCGTCGTTCAATCCCGACCAGGCGTACGGAATCCTGAATACGTACGTTCGCGGCTCTTTTCTGGCTCCGGCCGTATTCCGGCTGACTCCCACGCAGAGCGTTCGCTACGCGGGTGATATCTACACGAAAGACGAGTTCACCGACTATCGCAGGCGGACCTTCTATCGCTACGCGGGCGCCTCGCTTCTGGGTGCGGCCGCCAGCTTCGCGTACTTCCGGTGGCTCCTTCCCTATCGCCTGAGTGCGGCGGGCGGGTCGGGCGCGCAGGTTGCGGGTTTGCTCCTCCAAGGCGACGGGCAGGGCGGCCGCGTTGCTCTGCAAATCACCTTTTGAGTGGAGTCGTTTTCAGTCGTTGTTGGTCGCCGAAATGTTCCCGACCACGAGCGCTGCGTACACCGCGTCCGCGCTCGCGCCGGTATTTACCGAGATCGCGTAGGCGGTCGTGCCGGAGCTGTCACCGTCATCCCCCTGGCCGGTGACGGTGATCGTCTGCGGCACGTTCCAGTTCGTATTGTCGAATGAGGCCGGACTCCCGGCGGTCACAGCTCCTTCGGTGCCGTCCGTCGAAGCAAAACTGACCGACACGGCTGCTGTCGGCTCGGTGGCCAGGCGCACCGTGAACTGCGCCGTGCCGCCCGCTTCGGTCGTCGTGAGCGGCAACGGTGGAACGACCGGCGTAATGACCAGGGCGGCCGAGTCGTTGTCGACGTTCGTGAGGTTGAGCGAACCGGTGAGGCCCCCGTTGAAGTTGCCGTCCGCGCTTGCGCCCGTGAAACTCAGGCTGAAGGCGATGTCGCCGTCATCGATGTCGTCATTGACGCCCGTGATAGTGACGGACTGCCGCGTGAACCAGTTGGCGTTCGTAAACGTGTATGTGCCTGCTATCGTACCTTCCGTCGTGTCCGAACTGTTCACCGTCACGACCACGTCGGCGGTGGGCTGCGAGCGCAGCGTGGCGTAGAAGGTGCCGGTGCCACCTCCTTCCGAGGTCGAAGTGTCCTGGCAGGTACTCCGCACTGCGACGCCAAAGCTGTCATTGTGCAGATTGATGCCCGATACCGAGGCTATCACCAGACCGTTGTAGCCACCGTCCGCGCTCGCGGCGGCGCCCAGGTTGACGTTGTAGGCCACGTCGTTGCCCGCGCCTCCGAACCCGTCCACTCCGGTGACGGTCACGGTTTGATCTGTGTCCCAGTCGGATGCCGTGAAGGTGAGGTTCGCGGGGGAGACCGTGGCTTCGTTCGTGTTGCTGGAAGCTACAGGGATCGTCACATCCGCGGTGGGTTCGGAGTTCAAGCGCACGGTGAATGTAGTCGGCGCGCCCGCGGCTTCGTAGGTGAAGAGCCCGCAGGCGTCCGAAGTCACCGTGACTCCCACCGCGTCGTTGTCGGTGTTCGAACCCGTGACATCGGTGCCGTCGCGCCCGTTGTACACCGGATCGGCGCTGGTGGCGGCCTGCACCAGCACAGTGAAGGCCTGGTTGCCGTCGTCGAGGTCGTCGTTCTGTCCGGTGATGGTGACGGTCTGCGCAACGTTCCAGTTGGCGGCCGTGAATACGAGCGAGGCAGGAGCCACCGCAGCTTCGGTTGTGTCGTCAACCGACAGCGGGATGGTTACGTCCGCCACCGGCTCACTGTTGAGCACGACGGTGAAGGTGGACGTCCCTGCGGCTTCCGTGGTGGTGTGTCCGGCGGTCGGATTCACATTGATGCCCGCGCCGTCCTCGTCGCTGTCCGGTCAATTCGCCGATGGGGCTACGCGCGTAGAATGCATCGGTGCTCTGAGTTGGCCCGAAGCGGATGGAGTACCTTTGCGGACCGTCCGCAACGAAGTCGTCCACGCCGGTCAGCGTAAGTGTCTGCGGCGTGTCGAAGTTGTCCACGGTGAACGTAAGGCTGTCCGGAGCAACCGTGACCTCGGTGGCGTCCGAACTGGCGATCTGCGTGATTGTGACCGTGTCGTCCGGACGCATTTCGAGGCTGACCTCTATCGTCGTGGCCACGGCCGGTTCCGCGGTAATGATGCCGCTGGACTTCGAGAAGCGGACGCGGCTGCCGGTGTCTCTCCAGGCGTAGTAGTAGCCGTAGTACGTGCCGTCCCCGCCGAAATGCGAGCAGGCCGTGGCCGGCAGAACGAGCAGAGCCCAGGCGACTCGGCAAAGGCCGCGCCGCGTTCTTACCGGGAGGTCGCGTCTCTGCGTGCCCATGGCTCCTTTCTGGAAAAAGCTACGCACCGACCTCAAAGCCCCAGTACGGAGCGAATGCCCTGCAGCCAGGAACGTTGCGCGGGCGCTGGCGCCTTTCGCGCAAAGACAACCTCGCCCGCGGCGAGAAACACGAGTCCCTGTTCGGCGCGCACGACCAGTTCGTGTGCATCCCGCGAAACCAGGCGGCCCTGCACCTCCGTGCCGCCGGCCAGTCGGAACACCCCATTTTCGCCGATAACGGGCTCGGGTCCGGGTGGCGCGTCCCGGCGCAGGCCCAGGGCCGCGACTTCTCCATCGTCCAGGCGAAACAAACCCTGCGGTGTTCGGGCATAGAAGTCCGCACCGACGCGCTGGACCTGATCGGGTTCGATTCGTCGCCCCGAGATCTCCAGGCGAGGCGCTTCCGATTCGATCACGCCACGCAACTCCCCGGGCCGGATCGTCTTCGGCCCGGTCTGTGTCTGGATGATCACCTTTTCAATGTCGCGGGGTTGGAGGATGAACAGGCCCGACGACGTTCGAACATAGGCCGTCTGCCCCACGCGCCGTTCGACGACGCCGCTCACCTGGCGGCCCCCGCTCAAGACGAAAACGCCACGAGAGTACTGATGCTTGCGCAATTCTGCAAGCCGCCGAGATTCTTCTTCGCGACGCGATCGCTCTTCGCGCTCGCGTCGTTCTGCTTCCGCTTTTTTCGTGCGCTCCTCTTCCCGTTTCCGTTCTTCTTCGAGGCGCCTGGACTCCTCTGCCCGCTTTCTTTCTTCCACCAGGCGGCGTTCGCCCTCGCGCCTTTGCTCCTCTACCAGGCGATGCTCCTCCTCCTGTCGTTTCTTCTGAACTTCGGCCTCCTGGAGTTCCTGCTGCTCGCGGCGGAGCTGTTCTTCCTTGGCGCGCTGTTCGCGTTGCGCGCGGGCTTTCTCCGCGGCCTGCCTGCGTTCCTCCGCCTCGCGGGCTTTGCGCGCCTTGGCCTCGCGTTCCCGGCGCGCCTCCTCCGGGTCGGAAAGCGCGCCGTAGGTGAGCCGCCGGATCTCGGTTTTGCGGACGGTAATGGTTCGCTCGGCTGTGCGTATGGTGACGGTGGTGCGGTTCTGCATGACCACGCGTCCTTCCAGCCTGGAACCATTGCGCAGAAACACGGTGTCGGCTGATGCGACTTCCGGCAGCACCAGGACCAGGACCAGGCAAACCAGCGCGCAAGGCAGAGCGAACAGAGTCCGCAGGGCATAGAGTCGCTTCCAGAAGACGCGCGTCTGTTTGCGGCTGGCGTTCATGGACTGACGTTCACAGGAGGTAGGGAATGAACAGGGCGCTTCGCTTTCGGTAGGCCTCGAACTCCGGATACCGTGCCAGCGACCGATCCTTACGGATCATGTTCGGCACCCAGAATCCCAGTACGAAGACGCTGAGCGCCGCGAGCGGAATCCAGTGCATGGCCAGTAGGCTGAAACCCAGGTAGATGAGGAGTTCTCCAAAATAGTTCGGGTTGCGACAGCGCGCAAACAGGCCCGTCGTGATCAGGCCGCGCTGCACCGCCAGGGTGGCTGACTTTTGCATATCCGCTGTGAAGTGGAAGAAGACGCCGAAGACGTATACGGCGACGCACGTTCCGATCCACCAGGCGGGAGCTTGGACCGGGAAGGAGCAGATGATCCAGGGGGAAACCCAGTAGAGGGAAAGGGACCCCCAGATGACCAGACCATAGCCGAGCCCCGTTCGAGCCTCCCACTTGGGATCGCCAAAGGCGAAGCTCTTGAGGAGCCACAGGAGGCCGTAGGTTCCGTGCAGTCCCAGATAGACCCAGGCGGTCACGTTGTGCCATTGCTCGTAGTACCAAATGCACCCGAGGACCCACAGGAACGTGGCACCCTTGTGGGAATCGATGAAGTGCTTCTGTTTCAACAGAAGGCCTCCGGCTGCGGGCGACTGCCGCTCATCCAAGCAGCGATTTCCGGCCCACCACGGACTGGCCCGCTGGATTGGGAAATCGTTGACAGAGAATGAGTCTCAATATTGATTGTCCCCATGGTCGTTTGCGTGTGCCTCGCAGTCAACGAAGAGCGCATCCGGGAGGCGGTCCGGACGGGCGCCACGGTCGATGACGTGAAACGCGAGTTGGGCGTGGCCTCCATCTGCGGCCGGTGTCACGAATGCGTCCACCAGGTGGTTCAAGAGACCCGAACACCGGTCGCTTCCTGATGACGGTGCCCGATCGAACCCCTCGGTCAAGTGACTTCCGATCCCCGTCGCCCTCTTTTGCGACTGATTCTCACTTTCAGCCCTGCTCGGAAGTCGCGTCGGATTTAGGGCTGGACCCCGATCCAAACACGCGGGAAGTCCCCCGACTATGAAAGGCGACGCCCGGGTCATCGAGGTTCTCAACCGCGCCCTGCGCAACGAACTCACGGCCATCAACCAGTACTTCCTCCACTCGAGGATGCTCAAGAATTGGGGGCTCGAAAAGTTCGCCGAGTACGAGTACAAAGAATCCATCGACGAGATGAAGCACGCCGATCGCCTGATCGAGCGGATCCTGTTTTTGGAGGGCCTGCCGAACCTCCAGGATCTGGGCAAGCTGCGCGTGGGAGAGAACCCCGTGGAAGTCCTCAAGTGCGACCTGCTGCTCGAGCAGGAGGCCCTTCCCGATCTGAAAGAAGGGATCACGCACTGCGAATCCATCAAAGACTACGTCACCCGCGAACTCCTGGAGGCCATCCTCGAAAGCGAAGAGAGTCACATCGATTGGATTGAGACACAGCAGGAACGTATCAAGCAGATGGGCCTCGAGAACTTCGTGCAGTTGATGGCCTGACGGTCTTTCTTCGAATGGCTGCCATCTTCGACGGATACGAACCGGGCGGCTTCTACGACGAGACGTTCGCAGATCCCACGACGGTGCGCCCGCAGAGCGCCGCCCTGGTCGAAAAGCTGTCCTCTATGGCGGCCGCTGACGTGCTGAGACGTCAGGAGGCGGCCGAGAAAGCGCTGCTCTCGTTGGGCATCACCTTCAGCGTCTACAAGGACGGGCAGGGGACCGATCGCGTGTTTCCCTTCGACATCATTCCCCGCATCATCGCCGCGGCCGAGTGGGATCGCGTGGAGCAGGGTTTGCGCCAACGCATTCGCGCGCTCAATTTGTTCCTCCAGGACATCTACAACGACGCGCGCATTCTGGCGGATGGCGTGATCCCCCGCAACATCGTGGAAGGCAGTCGCGGTTTCCTCAAAGAAATGCGATCGTTCACGCCTCCGCAGGGGATCTGGTGTCATGTCACGGGAACGGACCTCATCCGGCACTCGGACGGCGCGTTCTACGTACTCGAAGACAATCTGCGCGTGCCCTCGGGTGTTTCGTACGTCCTGGAAAACCGCGAGGTAATGAAGCGGACGTTTCCGGCCCTGTTTCAGGACCTCGGCGTTCGTCCCGTTTACGACTACCCGTACCACCTCCTCCGAATGCTCCAGCGCATGTCGTCGGAGAGCGAACCGGTCGTGGCGGTGATTACGCCCGGCATCTACAACTCGGCCTACTTCGAGCACAGCTTTCTTGCGCAGCAAATGGGTGTGCAACTGGTGGAAGGCCGGGACCTGGCTGTCGTGGACGAGAGGCTCTGCATGCGCACCACGCGCGGCTGGCGCAAGGTGGACGTTCTCTACCGCCGAATCGACGACGTGTTCCTGGACCCGGGGGTCTTTCGCCCGGATTCCGTGCTGGGTGTGCGCGGGCTCATGGACGTGTACCGACGGGGGAATCTCGTGCTGGCCAATGCCCCGGGAACAGGCGTGGCCGACGACAAGGTAGTCTACGCGTACGTACCCAAGTTCATTCGCTACTACCTCAGCGAAGAACCGATCCTGCCCAACGTGCCGACCTACGTGTGCCAGGAAGAAAAGGATCGGGCCTACGTGCTCGATCACCTGGCCGAGCTCGTCGTCAAGCCGGCCAACGAGGCGGGCGGGTACGGCCTCATGATCGGACCGGCGGTATCGCGCGCCGTGCACAAAGAATTTGCCGAGAAGATCAAAGCCGACCCGCGCAACTACATCGCGCAGCCGGTCATGGCTCTCTCTCGCGTGCCGACCATCGTGGGTCGCAAGGTGGAGGGGCGCCACGTGGACCTGCGGCCCTTCATCATCTACGGAGAGGAAATCTACGTCATGCCCGGCGGCTTGTGCCGCGTGGCGCTCAAGCGAGGTTCGCTCGTGGTGAACTCTTCGCAGGGCGGCGGCAGCAAGGACACCTGGGTCCTCAAGAGGGATCCCGCATGATGCTCAGCCGCACAGCTGAGGCCATCTACTGGATGAACCGCTACATGGAGCGCGCCGAGAGTTACGCGCGCATCCTGGACGTCAACCTCCACATGAGCCTGGACCTTCCGGAGGGGTTGGAAGCACAGTGGCGCCCGCTCGTGCTGACCACCGGTGATGTGGCGGCCTACGAAGAACGCTACGGCGACTACACTCAGAAGAGTGTCGTTCGTTTTCTCATTTCCGACAGCGAGAATCCCAACTCCATTCTCTCCTGCCTGCGGTCGGCCCGCGAGAATGCTCGCTCCGTGCGCGACGCCATCTCCTCGGAGATGTGGCATCAGCTCAACACGATGTACCTTGCGGCCGGCGAAATCGCCGCGCAAAAACGGCTCTCCGAAGAGGAGTGCGGCCGCTACCTGGCCACGGTGAAATCGGGCAGCCAGTTGTTTTCGGGGATCATGGACTCCGGCTTCTCGCACGGCGAAGGCTGGAACTTCGGCATGCTCGGTCGGTTTCTGGAGAGAGCTGACAAGACCACGCGAATCGTGGACATGAAGTACTTCTATCTTTTGCCCGCGCCGACAGATGTGGGGACGACAGTGGACCTGCTGCAGTGGACCGCCCTTCTCAAGAGCGTGAGCGCTTTCGAGATGTACCGCAAGGCGTACGGTCAGGCCGACCCGGTACGCATTGCCACATTCCTGCTCCTCAACCCGGAGTTCCCGCGTTCTGTTTATCACTGTGTGCGGGCGGCGCGAGAGGCGCTCGGTCGCCTTCCGGAGGAGGCTCATCGCAGCGGTACGGCCGCGCGCCTCCTGGGACGATTGGACGCCGACCTTGAGTTTCTGCTCATGGACGATGTGTTC
>CAZPFB010000130.1:0-4640 GCA_964585735.1 uncultured Leptospiraceae bacterium | reverse complement strand
GGGGGCCTGCACGAGTTTCTCGACGGACTGCAAACGCGACTCAACGAGGTGGGCTCGGCCATCGCGGAAGCGTACTTCGTGCCCTACGGAACCTGAAATGCTGGATTGGGACGTACGCACCACTTCGCTCGTCTTCACGGGCTTCGCGCTCCTGCTGGCAGTGCAGCGCATCCTGGAAATGCGGCGGAGCCGTCGCCACGAAAAGGCCCTCCTGGACGGCGGCGGTCGCGAGCACGCGCCGCGACACTTTGCGTGGATACGACTCATGCATACGGCATGGTTCGTCTCGATGTTGTTGGAAGTGCTGGTTTGGGGCAGGCCCTTCGTGTGGTGGCTGGCCGCGCCGGCCGCCCTTCTCGTGCTTGCGGGACAGGCGTTGCGGTACGCGGCCATTCGCACGCTCGGGCAGAGGTGGACGGTCCGCATCCTCACGCCCGCTCAGGGTGGGCGCGTCGTCCACGGGATCTATCGCCATGTGCGACATCCGAACTACCTGGGCGTCGTCCTCGAACTGGCCGCGTTCCCGCTGCTGCACACAGCCTGGCTCACCGCGTGCGTGTTCACATTCTGTAACGCGCTGCTCTTGATGATTCGAATCCGCGAAGAAGAAGCCGCGCTGTCGGCCTGAGTCGCACCATTCCCCAGAGGCTGCGTCAACCGCACGGCTGGAGTGCACTCGCTGGTGCGGCCCCGCCGCGCATGGCTGCGACTTCAGCCCGCGGCGTCTTCGAGTTCCTTGGCCATCGAGTTGAGGTCCGGGCTGGTATCAGGCAGATCGGCTATGGCCTCGACGAGCCCGCGGCCGAACTGGACGTTCCCGCCGGAAATTTCGAGCAGGGCCGCTCGTACGCAGCTGGCGGCCAACCCTTCCATTCCGGCCAGCCTGTTCTTCATTTCGGCGAGCCGCGCCGCATCTACCGCCATGGTGAGATCCTGCACGAAGGGACCGAGCAGGTCAAGCGCAAGGTCCGCGGCCCGCCACTGGCTTTTCCTTGCAGCCGGAGCTGTGCGCCCGCAAACGGCTCGCAGAGGCAGGCAGCAATGCGGAGCCTCGTGCTCCATGACCTCGCCACCATCAGCGGAAGCGCACGCTCGGGTTCGCCCTCCGGCAGCGGCTTGGACGGCGGCCCTTTCGACACCCGGCGGTTGGACCACCCTCATTCTCGTCTCGAAGCTGGTCGTCTGCCTTCCCTTTTCCTCCGACTATGCGGACCGGCTCTTTTTGCCTTTCCTGTCTGCCTTTGCGAATGGTCTCTTGTCGGGTTCTTGGGTGAACCCGTGGTCCTTGTTTCTGTCCGATCGCCCGGATGCGTTTCCGTATCACCCGGCCATGCTGTATCTCCACAGCCTGAGTCGCCTGCCCGCCCTCTTGATTCCGGGCGGCGCGCTCTGGGACAAGTTCTGGTTCGTCCTTCCGTCCGCGGTCGCCGATGGTCTGATTCTATTCACGCTGCTCAAGTTCTTCCCGGAACGAAGGCGTGCCATCAACGTCCTCTACGGCCTTTCGCCGATTCCCTTCTACGCGATCTATCTTCATGGGCAGCTCGATCTGTGGCCGACGGCGCTGTTGTTTCTTTCCTGCTACCGATTGATGCGTGGAGGGACCTTCGGGGCGGCCGTGCTCGTGGGCGTTGCCGTTTCCATGAAGCTTCACGTCCTGGCGGCGCTGCCGCTGATGGTCATCTTTCTCCTGCGACGTAGCGGTCCGACCGCGATCGCGCGCTTCGGCCTTGGATTCGTCCTTTGCTTCGGGATTCTGAGCGGACCTTGGTACCTGGACCCGAGCTTTCAGGCCATGGTGCTGCGCAATCCCAAACAGGACCTCATCTTTCAGGGAGTGGCGCAACCAGGGGGACATGCGGTCTATCCCGGAATCCTGGCCGTTCTCCTCATCTATATGCGCTTCTTTGCCTATCGACGGATCAACGCCGAGCTGTTCTTCAGCTGGATGGCGTGTCTGTTTGCCGTCTTCGTACTGTTCGTCCCGCCGGCGCCGGGATGGTACGTGTGGCTGATGCCGTTCCTGACTTACTTCTTCATGAAGTTCGTCACCAACGATCGCCACATGCTGTATCTGAGTGGGTTTCTCTCGCTGGCCCACCTCGCGTACTTCTTACTCGCCTGGCGCGGAGACCATCTCGACCTTTCCTTCCTCGGGCGCGCCCTCGACTCCAAACCTCTGGCGGGCAAGTCGGCGGGCCTCGCTTTCACCCTGCTTCAAGGAGCGCTGCTGGCAAACCTGCTGGCGATCTACCGTTTCGGTGTGCGGGCCAACACGATCTACAGAAGACCCGGTCCCATCCTCTTGGGCATCGGCGGAGACAGCGGGTCCGGCAAATCCACGCTCAGGCACAGCCTCGAACGTCTGTTCGGTTCGTCCATGACGTCCATGGAAGGGGACGCCGAGCACCGGTGGGAGCGCGGCGATGCGAATTGGGAGGAATACACGCACCTGAATCCGCGCGCCAACTTCCTCAAGCGCCAGATGGAGCATCTCTACCGGCTGAAAACCGGCGCCGCCATCCAGCGCAGCGACTACGAGCACAGCACCGGCCGTTTCACCGGTCCACGTTGGGTCCGTCCTGCGGATTTCGTACTTCTGAGCGGTTTGCACCCCTTCTACCTGCCGCGCATGAGGAAGTTATTGGATATCAAGATTTTCTTGGACACGGACGAGGACCTCCGCCGCCACTGGAAGATCCAGCGGGACCACGTCGAGCGCGGCCACTCGATCGCTTCCATCGAAGCGCAGATCCAAAAACGGACTCGCGACGCACAGCGCTTCATTCGTCCGCAAAGGGATTTTGCGGATATGATCGTCGAGTACCGGCCGCGTACAGGGTTGCAGCAGGATAAGGAGGTCACCGCGCTCGACCTGGAACTACGCCTGACGCTTCAGGCTGACCTGCACATTGAAGACATGGTCTTCCGGATGGAGCAGGAGCCCTGGTTCCGCGAATGGGACTATCTGGACAACCTCCGCGGTCAGTACTTCGTATTCAGCGGCCTTCCGAGCGCGGATCAGATTCGCGCCTACGCTCATCGTTTCGTGGCCGGCTACAACGACATCCTTAGTTCGGAGCCGATCTGGGACGAGGGGTACGCGGGCGTCGTGCAGCTTTTCGTGCTGGTCATGGTCGAACACTGTCTGCAGGAGGCCCCGTATGACGGCACGTCGCTTTGACGCGGTCTTGGTGGACCTCGACAATACTCTCTACGACTACGCACCGTGTCACGCGGCGGGCCTTGCGGCTTTGACGGAAACCGTTACCGTGCGCTTTGGAATTTCGCCGAGAGAGGCGGAGGCCTACTACGAAGCAGGACGTCACTCCACGAAGGAGAGGCTGCAGGGCACAGCCGCTTCCCATCATCGTCTGTTGTACGCGCAGGCCATTTGTGAACGCGCCGGCCGTCCCGCCGCCCCGCACGCGCTGGAGTTCGAGCAGGCCTACTGGCACGCTTACCTGGCATCCATGCGCCTGCATCCGGGCGTGCTCGATTTCCTCGGCTGGGTTCGTTCGGGAGGCATGCGGCTTGCTCTCGTCACCGACCTCGTCGCCTCGATTCAACTGCGCAAGGTTGTGGCCCTCGGGCTCTCCGCTCATCTCGATTCGATCACGACGAGTGAGGAGGCTGGCGTGGAGAAACCCGATGCGGGGATTTTCAGGCTGGCCGCACAGAAAGCGCAGGCACAGGCTGCCCGCTGTGTGATGATCGGAGATGACCTGCGCAGGGATGTGCTGGGGGCGATGGCCTTTGGCATGGAGGCCGTTTGGTGGAATCCGGATTCCCGGCCTGTGCCGCACCACGCGGGTGATGCGGGGGCCCGGCGCAAACCCGAGTCCGTCAGTGACTTCTCCTCGTTGCCTGAGTTGCTCGAGCAGTGGGCCGGGGGGGCAGTGTCTCATGCCTGAGGCTTCGACCAGTCTGGAGCAGCTGGCGCGACTCTCGCGAAGGGCCGGGGAGCGGTCGGACTTGGTTCAGGCCGGAGGCGGCAACACCTCTTGGAAGAGCGCCGGTCGCATGTGGATCAAGGCTTCCGGTTTGCGGCTTTCCGATGTCCGCGCAACGTCCGGCATCGCGTTGGTGGACAATGATCAGCTTCTGTCCGGATTGAGGGATACGAACTGGAGCGGATTGGACCGCGCGGCGCGGGAGTCTGCGGCGGCCGAGTTGGTTGCAAAGGCCGCGCGCGACGGAGCCAGACCGTCCATCGAAACGTTGCTCCATTCTCTTCTCGAGGGGTTCGTTTTGCACACGCATCCAGTTGCGGTCAACGCCGCTTTCCACAACGACGCGGCCAGGGAACGCGCGGCCCAGTGGCTGCCGGAGTGCGCCTTCGTCGACTATCACACACCGGGCATCGACCTGGCTCTTGCGGTCCGAGCGGTTGCCCAGGCGTGGGCCGGGCAGGGCAAGCGACCGCGCGCTTTTTTGTTGTCTCATCACGGCCTGCTCGTTGCCGGACCCACGGTCGAAATGGTCATCGAGGAGACCGAGCAGATTTGCGCGCAACTCGCAGAGCGCCTGTCGCTGGAATGGACTGCGCACCAGCTCTGCGGCCGGATCTCGGAGACCCTTGAGGAGATAACAGGCGAGGATTGGGTTACGATGCTCTCCGAAGAAACGGGCCTGCCCTG
>CAZPFB010000129.1:0-14261 GCA_964585735.1 uncultured Leptospiraceae bacterium | reverse complement strand
TTTCTGGGCATGGTGCGACAGTGGCAGGAACTCTTCTACGAGGAGCGCTTCGCCGAGTCGGAGTGGCAGTACAATCCGGATTTCGTGAAGCTGGCCGAAGCCTACGGCATCCCCGGCATGCGCATCGCACATCCGAACGAGATCGAAGACGGCCTCGAATTCATGCTCCGCGATCGCGAACCGGCCATGCTCGAAGTGGTCATCCCCGCCGAAGAAAAGGTGTTCCCGATGATTCCGGCCGGCATGGCGCAATCGGACATGGTGCTGTGGCGGGACCTCCGGGACCGGCTGACGCAGGGCAAGAAGAAGTAGGGCATTCCCGTCTGCGATGGGTTTGGCGGACGGGGCCCGCCGGTGGCGGCAAATTTCCAGTGGGCTGAGAATCTGCCGCGGCAGATTTCCAGTGGACTGGAATTCTGCCGGCTCCGAGATTATCGGATATGAGGCCCATCCCGCGGTATCTGGAGGCGGCCATCCGGGGAGATGCTCTGGCGTCGGGCAAGATGGCCTTTCTATCAGGCGCGCGCCAGACAGGGAAGACGACCATTGGCCGGGCTCTGCTGGAATCGCCTGAAAACGAATTCTCTTGGGACGACGAGGAGTTCCGGCGGGCGTGGACGCGCACTCCGAAGAGTGCGATAGCCGAGCGCGGCCCCGGACCCGTGTTGCTCGATGAGATCCACAAGGATGCTCGTTGGAAGAGCAAGCTCAAGGGTTTGTACGATACCCGCGGCGCGAAGATCCCCGTCATAGCGACGGGCAGCGCCAGGCTGGACGTTTTCCGACGTGGCGGCGATAGCCTGCTCGGTCGGTATCTGCCTTACCGCGTGCACGGGTTCAGCGTTGGTGAAAGAACTCGGCCGCCGACCCCCGATGCGTTCGGGAGGTCCGGCAAGGTCGAATTTCCGCTGGAAGACATGGTGAAGCTCGGATGCTTCCCTGAGCCTTTGCTGGAAGGCCCCGAAGCACGCGCCCGGCGCTGGAGTCGCCTCAGGCGAGAGCGTATCATGCGGGAAGACATCCGCGATCTACGGAACATCCAGAACATTCGTCAGCTCGAGTTGCTGGCCGATCTGCTGCCGGATCGTGTAGGGTCCGTGCTCTCTCTCAACAGTCTCCGCGAGGATCTCCACGTAGCACATGACACGGTGCGCACCTGGATGGAAACGCTTGCCGGCGTGTACTTTGCATTTCTGGTCGGGCCCTATCATCGGAAGATCGCGCGGGCCGTCAGATCGGAAAAGAAGCTGTACCTGTTCGACTACCTCTCGGTCCGCGACAGTGGCGCGCGCTTCGAGAATGTCATCGCCCTTCATCTGTTGAAAGCTGCCCACTACTGGACGGACACGGCTCAGGGGGAATTCGATCTGCACTTCATACGCACGCGGGACGGTCGCGAAGTGGATTTCCTTCTGGTCCGCGATGGGAAACCATGGATGCTCGTGGAGGTGAAATCCGGTCAGAAGACACCGACGTCGGCACTCGTACGATTCGCCCGCGAACTCCGCACCGACCACAACTTCCAGCTCGTGCGGGATACCGGCGTTCACCGGAGGTTTCCGGACGATCGCATTGAGGTGATATCGGCGGAGCCGTTCCTGGCGGGCCTGGTTTGATGGCGGGCGGCGGTAGCCATGGCCGGGTGTTGCCGGCAGCGCACCGAAAGTTGTTTGACAGCTTGTTGTGGCGCGCATAGTTTCCGGCGGTGTTTGGGCTCGAAACGGTCGTCTACTGGAATGCATCCGCGATTGGCGCCCTCGTTGTCGTCTTGATGGCGGGCTTGTGCGGGGCGTTCCTTTTCAGTCTGCGTTCTGCCGATAGGTCGACCCTTCTGCTCGCTTTGACGTTCCTGTTCACGGCGGCATTCAATGGCGGCTACGTGGTCGCTTTCCTCGTGCCCAAGTCTTGGGCGGCCTGGCATCGCTGGATTACAGTGCCCTCGGTTCTCGTTGTCATGGTGTTTATGACGGCCTTCGTTGGCACGTTTGGCAACGAATCCGCACCGCGGAACGTGCGCAGACTGATTGGCTGGGGCTTGGGGATCGGCGCGGTTGCGACCGGAATGTTCTGCTGGAGTTCTTGGAGCACCAGTCCCAGTTTCGATTTCACGGCAGGAGCTTGGGATTTTGAACGTCCCGGTCCCAACGTCAATTTTGCGATCGTGATTGCCGCGTATGTGGGCGTCTTCCTCGTGGTGGCCGCACGCCAGATCGTTCGGATCCCGCCTCCAAGCCGGTATGCGTTGCTCGCGCTCTGTGTCAGCTTCCTGATTGCCTCGGTGGTGCCGTCGATCACGAATATCAGCAGTCGCAACGGTTCCTTTCCCCGGGGTCTACACCACTTCCTGTCAACCATACTCTTCGTGGTTGGTCTGTTTCTCATCGCCATCATCTACATCAACACCACGACCGAGCGCACGACCTTTATGGCCAAGATCGTCGGGGTGAGCGTGGTCACGTTTCTGCTCATCTTTCAGGTCATCAGCATGTTCGCTCTGGAAGATCAGGAATTGGCGTATGACACAGCCCGCAGGCAGGACCAGTCGCTGTGGCTGGCGGGGGGACGTGCGCGGGCCCGCGTCCGCTACTTCGATCGACACGAGTTTTCCGGCTTGGGGCCGGTGTCCACTCGGCAGACGGAATCGGCGGAAGGGAACCGGAGCGCGGCGCAATCGGCCGCCGAAGCCCGCAACACTCTCGTTCGGGCGAAGCTGGTCCGATTGGCAAAGCCGACGCGATAGCTCACGTCTTCCTCACAACCTGACGCCGCACGGGCTGGCCCCTTCGGTGCGGTCATGCACGCTCAACTATTGAAAGTTGTTTGACAGCTTGTTGTGGCGTGCATAGTTTCTGGCGGTGTTCGGGCTCGAAACGGTCGTCTACTGGAATTCGCAGGCGATTGGTTGGCTCATCGTGGTGCTCCTTGCTGGGCTCGTGGGCGTTTTCTTGCTCTCGGTCGAAAAGGCCGGACCTGCCGCTCGCCTGCTGGGCATGACCTTCCTGGCCACCGCGATGTTCAACAGCGGGTATGTGTTCGCGCAGGCCGTACTTCATCCGGTTGGGGCCTATCATCGCTGGTTGACGATCCCGGCCGTCATGACTGTAATCACGGTCTTCGCCTCCTTCTTTCTGAACTGGGGACGGGACCGAGCACACGGGCGGACCGGCGGCCTGCTGCTCATGGGGAGCGGGGGAGCGGTTGCTTCATTGATCTATTTTGCGATCGCGAATCGGAGGACGGTGCCGCGCTTGGACTTTGTCGCGGCCTACTGGGATTTCGAACAGCAATTCCCCAATGTCTTGATTGGTGTTTTCATAGCCTTTTATTTGGTCGTGCTAATCGTTGTAGCCGCGCACGGGATCACGCATGCACTACCTGGCCAACGGCGTGCGCTTGCGGGCATCCTCGTCGCATTTCTTGTGGCATCGGCGCTGCCTTCCATCACCAACCTGGCGAGCCGTAGCGGCCAGGTGGCGCGGAATGTGCATGTGTCGATGACAACCCCGCTATTCGTGATAGGCCTGTTCTCTATTGCCATCATCTACATCAATACTACCACCGAACGAACGACCTTCATGGCCAAGATCGTGGGTGTCAGCGTGGCCACGTTCCTGCTCATCTTCCAGGTCATCAGCATGTTCGCGCTGGAGGATCAGGAAGTGGCGTACGATACGGCGCGCAGGCAGGATCAGTCGTTGTGGCTGGCAGGTGGACGCGCGCGCACGCGCGTACGCTATTTCGATCGGCATGAGTTTTCCGGCTTGGGGCCGGTGTCCACTCGTCAAACGGAATCCGTAGAGGGCGTCCCCAGCCCGGCGGATTCGGCCGCGGAGGCGCGGAATGCTCTGGTTCGCGCGAAGCTGGTCCGGTTGGAGAATGCGGCGCGATGAATGACGTGTTTCTGACACAATTCGGCATCGGTTGTCTGATCCCCGCGCTCTTCGCGGGCTACCTGGCCATCTTCTTTGCCACGATGCGCGATCGGTCACGCGGTGGAACATGGCTTCTCGTTTCCTTTGCAGCGCAGGCGTTGTTCTACGGCGCGTACGTTCCGGCGTACAGCCTTCTGGACTCTTCGCTCGCATTCCATCGATGGTTCACGATTGCGGGTGTTTTTCCGGGGATGCTGGCAGTCGTGGCCTTCGTCATGGAATACCCTGAACCGCTGCACCGGTGGCTCCGTGTGCCTGTGCTCGGCCTGCTCCTCTCGTTGTTCTTGGGCTCCCTGCTCTTCTTCATGGCACAGTCTTTGCACGCCTCCCGCGAGCTGATCTTTCAAGTGCACGGCTGGGACTTTCGCCTGGAGCGATTGTCTGCTCGAATTGGTGTTATCATCGGCTTGGGTCCGGGAGCAATCCTGATTGCATCAGCGATTCGAATGGCCCAAGGTGGTCGTGCCAATCGCACGGTAGCGATGATAGGTTTGTGCTTCTTCGCTGGAACGGTTGCGGCCGCTGTTACGAACCTGATGAGCAGGGACGGCGCGTTGGACCGTGGGATTCATCAGGTCACGATGTCTCTGTCCTCTCTGACGGCGTTCTTCGTAGCCTTCATCCTGTTTCTGAATACGTCAAAAGAGCGTACCACCTTCATGGCCAAGATCGTCGGCGTGAGCGTCGTGACCTTCCTGCTGCTCTTTCAATTCGTCAGCTTCTTTGCGCTCAAGGATCAGGAAGTCGCCTATGATACGGTCCGCCAGGGAGACCTTGACCTGGTCTTGGCCGGCCTGCCCCCATCCGGGAAACTGCGCTATGCCACCGAACATCGATTCCTCGCTTCCTCCGTCACTTCCATGCGCGTCAGCGGCCGGGGACCGGGCCTGCCCTCGGAAAAGGTGGGGCTGGCCGAAGCTCGCAACACTCTGGCCCTTTCCCGCGTCCGGCGTCTCGGCACAGACCGAAAGGCGGCGGCGCGGGAGTACCAAACCAAGGGGGAAAGGCTGGCGCGGACTCTGGATTCAATTTGGTCCCACCTCCTCGGCCCCGGTCTCACCGCCGCCCCTGCCGTCGGAACGCCGTCGGCCGGGCCCGGCTCCGACATCACGGGCGACCTCATCGCCCTGCTCGACGAATTCGAACATCCGCACTTCACGGGCTACCGCGGCCTGATTCTGGGCTGCGCCGGTCTTCCCGCGACTGCGCGCGCGGGCGACGTGGGGCTGCGCGCGACGGGAACGTGGGCTCAGGTCGTGGAGTGCATCGACGATCATCGCCGTCCCGTACTTGTGCTATCCAATCAAATTCGCCGCATGGACGATTCGAGTTTTCGGGCCGACCTGGCCAGGGCTCTCGGCAAAGTGAAGGGCGACCTCGTGCCCTTCGCGCTGGCGATGCGCGAGCACATCGGTCGCAGCAAATCCGAAGGCGCGGCCTTGAAAGCGGAAGTGCTCCCGTTTGTTGCGCCCATGCAGCCGGCCGGAACCCGTCTGTACCGAATGCACACGTCTTCCGACCTGAACGCCGATCCGTTCACCGCTTTTCTGCACGTGGACCTCGAAAAAAACGTCGTGTACGAGGCCGGCTTTTCCTATCGCGAGTATCGAGCCTTCATACACCCCACGGCGCTCAAGCTCACGATCATTCTTCTGATCGGCCTGGCGGTCATCCTCGTCGGCTATCGCATCTTCTTCGCGGGCGCGCTCCTTGCTCCGCTCCAGCAACTGCTCGACGGCGTGAAGCGCGTGAATCGCGGGCATCTCGATACGAAGGTCCCGGTCAAAGTGGCCGACGAGATCGGTTTTCTCTCCGAGAGCTTCAATTCTATGATGGATACGATTCGGGATGCGCGGGACAATCTCGAGCGCAAAGTGGCCGACAGGACCGAGGAGCTGCAGGGCGCCTACGACAAACTCAAGGAGCTCGACGCACTCAAGACGAACTTCTTTGCCAACGTGTCGCACGAGTTGCGCACGCCGCTGACGCTCATGCTGACACCGATGGAGTCCCTGATTGGCGGGGAGCTCGGTCCGGTGAATGACGGGCAGAAGCAATTTCTGCTGTCGGCCCATCGCAACGGCCAGAAGCTCCTCAAGCTCATCAGCAACCTGCTCGATTTCAGCAAGCTGGAGGCCGGTCGCCTTTCACTTTCGTACCGCGAGCTGAATTTCGTGGAATATGTGCGGGGCCTTGCTGCGGCCTTCGACTCTTCGGCGCGTGCGGCGGGCATTTCCATCGCCATCGACGCGCGGCGCGACCGAATCATGGCCTTCTTCGATCCGGAACGGATGGAAAAAATCGTCCTCAACCTCCTCTCTAATGCGTTCAAGTTCACTGACCACGGCACCGTCTCGGTCGAAATCGACGAAGAGAACGGCATCGTGCAGCTTCACGTGCGGGACACCGGCATCGGCATCCCGGCGGACAAACTCGAACAGGTCTTCGAACGCTTCACGCAGGTGGACGGGTCGGCCAGTCGCAGGTTCGAAGGCACAGGGATTGGCCTTGCGCTCGCGCGGGAATTGGCCCAGGCGCATCAGGGGAAACTGGTCGCGGTGGAAAGCGAGAAGGGTGCGCATTTCGTGCTCACCTTTCCGCGTGTGCCCGAGGAAATGCGCAAGGGGGAACGGGCCGGTTCGGATGAAGCTGGTACGGACCAAGCAACTCCTGAGTCGTCCCCGTCCCCGTCCCCGTCCCCGTCCCCGGCTGCGGGCGATGGCCCGCGCAAGTCCTCCACGAAGGGAGCGCTCCTTGCGGAGTTGCAGGAGCGCCAGACCGTGACATTGGGCAATGAGGAAGACAGCATCGAGCTCGTCGTCGATCATCTTCCCGCGCATCGGAGCGAAGAGACCGTTCTCATCGTCGAAGACACGCACGACATGCGCAAACTGCTCTACTTCCTGCTCACGCCACACTACCGTTTGGTGACCGCCCGAAACGGACGCGAGGGGTTGGAGAAGGCCCGTCGCCTGCGACCGGACCTGATCCTTTCTGACATCATGATGCCCGAGATGAACGGCTACGAGCTCACGCTTGCCGTGCGTCGCGACGCAGATCTGCGAAACACTCCGGTCGTGCTCCTTTCGGCGAAAGCCGACGTGGGCATGCGCGTGCAGGGCCTCGACCAGGGTGCGGATGACTACGTCGTGAAGCCCTTCAACTCGGCCGAACTCCTTTCGCGCATTCGCGGTCAGTTGCGCATTCGTAGCATGCAGCGCGAGATCGTACAGATGCGCGACCGACTTCAGGACCTCAACGAGAAGCTGGCGGGCCAGGTGCAACTTCAAGTATCGGAGTTGCTTCTGTCCGAGAAGTTCCGCAACTACCTGCCGCCACAGTTGGTGGACCAGATACTGCGCAAGGAAGGCGATGCGCACGTCAGCTCCGAGCGCAAGAAGCTGACGATCTTCTTCTCAGACATCGTGGACTTCACCCGCATCACCGACGAGCTCGAACCCGAGGATCTGGCCAGCCTTCTCAACCACTACCTCTCGGAAATGACGCGCATTGCCAAGAAGCATGACGCGGTCGTCGACAAGTTCATCGGGGATGCTCTTCTGTGCCACTTTGGGGCCGTGGCTTCTCGGGGCGAGCGCGGCGACGCGGAGGCCGCGGTGGCCATGGCCGTCGAAATGCAGATGCGCATGCGTGAACTCTCGGCGCACTGGATCGAGCAGGGTTTTTCCGAGCCGCTCCAGATCCGCTGCGGCCTGACGACCGGCTTTGCGGCTGTCGGCAACTTCGGTTCGGACGAGCGGGTCGACTACACCGTGATCGGGTCTCAGGTGAACCTGGCCAGCCGCATCCAGGCGCACGCGGAACCCGGCGGGATTCTTCTCAGTCATTCTACTTGGGCGCTGGTGAATCGCGTCGTGCGAACGGAGCCGGCCGGAGACATCCAGCCCAAGGGGTTTCGGCGGACTTTCCCGGTGTACCGCGTGCTCCTGTGACGGCGGCACTCCTGTTTTCTGATTGCTCGTCCAGGCGGGTCCGGCGACGGTCCACCCATGAGAAAAACCGTGCTGCGTTGGCTCGTCGCGCCCCTGGCGCTTTTTGCACTCACGAACTGCTTCCAAATCCTGCACTACCTGAAGATGAACCCGGACGGAACCGTCTCGGTCACTTGGCGCTTCTCGTTGGCTGCTGCCATGCGCAAACAGGTGAACGAGAAGAAAGAGAGTGGTCCCAAGGCCGGCGGGGACAACGTGGCCGGGGATCTCATGAAGAGCACTTTCGAAAAGTCGGACGCTCTGGCGAGCATGCTCAAGCAGCACGCCACCGACGTGAGCGTGCGGACCATTGAGTCGGAGTACGACACGACCCAGGAAGTACGCTTCTCCGCCAAATGGAACGCGCCCATCCGCGGTCACGAAGGCCTGCCGATCTTTCCGACCATCGATGCGGCCAAGAAGACGATGGTGTTCGACTTCGTCCCGCTCGCAGAGAAGAACAAGAAGAAGGCCGGAAAGGGCGGCAAGAAGGGTCCCAAGAAGGGCCAGGACGACGACGAAGAGGAGAATTCTGGCAAGAAGGAGTCCAACCCGCAGGCAGAAAAGATCGCGGGACTCTTTCTGTCCACGGCGCGCTATCAGTTCGTCTTGGATAACGTGACCGTCACAGATGCGTACGTAGTGAACGCGAAGACCGGCAAGAAGGTCAAGATCACGCCCACGGCGCTGGGCAACCTCACGCTCGTCGACTTTCCGTTTCTCTCTGCTCTTACCATGGAGAAGGACGGCTTTCGCGTCGTGATCGAATACCGCTGAAGCGTGGGACCGGCATGCCTCCCGTGAACATGCCGGTCCTGACCTACCTGCTTCTGGCGGCCGTGTTTCCGTGCGCGGCCGTCAATCTGCCGTTGTTCTCGGTCGCCTTCGAGGGCAGCCCGCAAAGCGCGGCTCTCTTTCTGGCCGGTCTGCCGGGCGCGCTTCTCGCCATCGCGTGGCCGCGCCTGCGACCGACGCATGCTCTCCTCCTGCCGCTCTTTGTGGCCTTGTTCGCACCGCTGGGGACTGTGGCTTTCACAAGTCTGGTTGCACCCGTCTCTGAACCTGTGGAGCGGGCCCTCTGGACGATTCGCCTGAGCGACTATTGGACCGATCATCCGGTCGCCCACGGCTGGCGGATTGCGCCCTGGATTCAGACGGCGGTGAGCGTCGTGACCGCCGTGGGGCTGTGGATGCGATGGCGCAATCAGGGGATTCTGATTCGCCTTTCGGCGGACGACCGCGAGGAAATCGAGCAGCTCTTCGAGCTCAGCCAAAGCTTGGGACTGCCGCGGCCGTTGAGTCTGTACCGGTTGCAGCGTTTGATTGAGAGCTCTCGGTCGCTGACCGCCGAATACCGGGGCCGTCGGCTGGGCCTGCTTCCGGTCTTTCAGTGGAAAGGGGAGCTCGTGTTCGTGGATCCGATTGCCCCCACCGCAGCTCTGCGCGTGGCGCTGGTCGAGAGTTTCCTTCGACGCATGGAAGTGGGTCTGGCCGATGGCCTGACCGCTGCGCTACGGGACGCGGCCGACCTCCAAGAACCACTGGCCGAGGCCGGCTTTGGAATACTGACCGGGGCCGACCACGATTTGGATCATATTCTCTCGGTGCGGAAATTCCTGGAAGAACTCGCTTCCGTGAGGCTGGATGACCCCGAGTTCTTTGCGGACAACCGAACGTTTCTGCGCCGCCTGTCGCCTGACCCCAACTTCAGGGAAACGGAGCCGACCTGAAATTTCGATTGATTCGGGGCGCCGATTCGGGAGAAGCAAACATCAATATGGAACGTTTCATCAAGAAGATCCTCGTGCCCGTCGACGGTTCCGACAGCTCCAAGAAGGCCCTGGAAATGGCCTTGGCCATGGCGCGGCCGGCCAAAGCCCAGGTGACGGTGGTCGAGGTCATCGAGGATTTTGGACCCCTGCCAGGCTATTACGAGGCCCCGCCGCCCGGTCGGGATCGCGTCGATTGGGTGGCCGAGCACCGCTTCGAGAAGGTGCATCCGATCCTGACCACCACGGAGGTGAAGTGGGACCGCAAGGTGGTCAAGGGCTACGCTGCCGACGAAGTGTGCCGGCTGGCGGAAGAAGGAAAGTACGACATGATCGTCATCGGCAGCCGCGGTCTGAATCCGGTGGCGCGGTTTTTGGTCGGATCGGTGTCGGATCGCGTGGTTCACCACGCTTCGTGCAGCGTGACCGTAGTTCGCTGAAGTACCGCCGGGCTGTTTCCCGATGGGTTAGTTTAGCAATATTTAGTATCTACGCCCTCCGGGGCAACAGGAGCATTGATTATGGCGATTCAGATTGGCATCAACGGTTTTGGG
The DNA here is from genome assembly GCA_964585735.1 of uncultured Leptospiraceae bacterium. GTDB lineage: Bacteria > Spirochaetota > Leptospiria > Leptospirales > Leptonemataceae > CAZPFB01. The sequence goes on along the minus strand of CAZPFB010000129.1, from coordinate 4,014 downwards.
CGCATCGGGCGCATGGTCCTGCGCGCCGCCGTGGAGCGCGGAGACACGGTTGTAACGGGTATCAACGACCTTCTGGACGTGGACTACATGGCTTACATGCTGCGCTACGATTCGACCCACGGTCCCTTCCGCGGCGAGGTCACGGTCGACGGCGGCCAACTCGTCGTGAACGGAAAGAAGATCCGCGTCACGGCCGAGGCGGACCCGGCCAATCTCAAATGGGGCGATGTGGGCGCCACGTACGTCGTGGAGTCTACCGGCCTGTTCACCGACAGCGCGAAAGCCGAAGCGCACCTCAAGGCGGGCGCAAAGAAGGTCGTCATATCCGCGCCCTCCAAGGATGCACCCATGTTTGTGATGGGAGTCAATCAGGACGCGTACCAAGCGTCCATGAACATTGTTTCGAACGCCAGCTGCACAACGAACTGCCTCGCGCCCATTGCCAAGGTCCTTCACGACAATTGGGGCATTGCGGAGGGGCTCATGACCACCGTGCACGCGGTCACCGCCACGCAGAAAACCGTGGATGGACCTTCCAAGAAAGACTGGCGCGGCGGTCGTGGCGCGTATCAGAACATCATTCCCTCGTCCACGGGCGCAGCCAAAGCCGTCGGCAAGGTGATCCCGGCTCTGAATGGAAAGCTCACCGGTATGTCCTTTCGCGTTCCCACGGCAAACGTCTCGGTCGTGGACCTCACGGTGCGGTTGGAGAAGCCTGCCACGTACGACCAGATCAAGGCTGCCATGAAAAAGGCTTCTGAGGGGTCCATGAAAGGTGTTCTCGGGTACACCGAGGACCACGTTGTGTCCATGGACTTCCTGCATGATTCGCGCACGTCGATCTTCGACGCTGACGCGGGTATCGCCCTGAGCGACACGTTCCATAAGGTCGTATCGTGGTATGACAACGAGTGGGGCTATTCGTGCAAGGTGCTGGATCTGATCGCCCACATCGCCAAATCATGAACAAGCTCTTCGTCGAACAGCTCGACGTGCGCGGCAAACGCGTGATCGTTCGCGTCGACTTCAATGTGCCCATCCGCAATGGGCGCGTCGAAAGCGACAAGCGTCTGCGGGCCACGCTGCCCACCGTCGAGTTTCTCCGGAAAAACGGGGCGCGCATCATCCTGATGACTCACCTGGGGCGACCGAAGGGCAAGGTCGTCGAGGAGATGCGCACCGGCCCGGTCGCCGAAGCGCTGGGACAACTGATCGGCGCGCCGGTTCGGTACGTGCGAAGCTGCGTCGGACCGGAGGCCTCCGAGGCGGCCCGGAGCCTCAAGGACGGCGAGGTTCTGCTGCTCGAAAATCTGCGCTTTCATCCCGAGGAGGAGGGCAATGATGCCGAGTTCAGCCGGAAGCTGGCGGACCTGGCAGAGTTGTACGTGAACGATGCTTTTGGCACCGCGCACCGCGCGCACGCTTCCACGGAAGGAATCACCCACCACTTCCAGCAGTGCGCGGCGGGCTATCTGCTGAAGGCGGAGCTCGACTATCTCCACGGCGCCCTGGACAATGCCCGTCGCCCTTTCATTGCCATCGTGGGCGGCGCCAAGGTGAGCAGCAAGATTGGTGTCATCCGCCACCTGCTCGAAAAGACAGATCGGATCCTCCTCGGTGGCGCCATGACGCACAACTTCCTGAAAGCCAAAGGCCTCGAGATCGGCAAATCGATGTACGAAGCGGACGCCATGAATCTGACCGAGGAGTTGCTCAAGCTCGGTGGAGATCGTCTGGTTCTACCCGAGGACTACGTGGTCTCGGACACCTTCGATTTCAAGGAGCGCAAAGTCGGCTCTCTGCGGACGGTGCCGGCCGCGGGCATTCCCGCAGATGCATTCGCACTGGACATCGGTCCGACAGCGCAGGCGCATTTTCGCAAAGAGGTACTCGCTTCGAAGACGGTGCTGTGGAACGGCCCGCTGGGTGTTTTCGAGATCGAAGCGCTCGCGGGCGGCACAACGGCGATTGCTCTTGCTCTTGCGGATGCCACGGCGGCCGGCGCCATCACGGTCGTCGGTGGAGGCGATTCGTCGGCCGCCATAGAGAAAGCCGGACTCGAAGACAAGGTCAGCCACGTGTCCACCGGTGGTGGCGCGTCGCTCGAGTTCTTGGAAGGCAAACGCTTGCCGGGCGTGCTTGCGCTGACAGACGCCTGATCCGCGATGGCGTTGCCTCGAGCACTCTCGATGTCCGGACGGCTGATGGACGGGGGACGTTGCTGGGAGGCCGGGACACCGCCTCCGGGAAGGGCCATTGAGCCTCGATAGTGTGAAGGTGGAGGACGATGGCGCGACCTTTCGCGTCGTCTCCCGCCCGCGGCGTTCCATGGCCGTAGTCTATTTCTTCTTTTCGCTGTTCTGGAACGGCTTTCTGACCGTGTTCACGCTCTTCGCTTCCTTCGTGTCTCGCTCCGACCCCACCGCCTACTTCATGCTGGCCATGAGCGGGCTCTTCTGGCTGGTGGGGATCTACCTGTTCTACTACGGGCTCTCGGGAATCGTCAAACGAACGACCACGATCGTGGACGCCGAGGGGCTGCGCGTGACCCACCGACCGCTGCCCTGGCCCGGAAACAGGCAAATCCCGGCGGAGCAACTGACGGATATCTTCGTGAGTCGGACGAGCAGCCACAAAGGAAAAAGTGGCGGGCGTCAGAATACTTTTGGACTCCACGCGGTTCTGGGTTCCGGTCGCAAAGAGACGCTGGTGGACGGGTACGCCAACGAAGGAGAAGCGCTCCGGGTTTCCGAACTCCTCAAGCAGCGCCTGCGCTTCCACGAGCGCGGCGATTTTGCCCGTGCTGCCGGCGACACTGTGCCGGTGTTCCCCATGCCGCCCGGCTTCGAGGTCTTTCCATCACAGGAAACTCTGCGAATCGAGCACAGGGGATCTCGCATCAAGTACCTCACGGTCCTTGTGTTTGCCCTGTTCTGGGACGGCGCGGTCGTTTTCTTCACCATGACGGCGCCGTGGTTCGCCTACTTCTTCCTCTTTCCGTTCTGGGTGGCGGGGCTCGGACTGCTTTACTATTGCGTGGCGGGTCTTGCCAATAAACGGACGATCACGGTTTCGAGTGAAGCGATCCAGATCGAGGTGGGTCCGCTGCCATGGCCGGGCGGGCGCACGATCCCGACGCGTGAGGTCGAGCAGCTCTACGTTCGCGAAGAGAAGCACAAAGGGAAGGGCGGCTCGCACTACTCGTATGCGGTTCTGGCAGTGGATGGAAAAACCGGGCGACATGTTCCGCTGATCACGGGATTCGATCAATCGGACGAGGCCCACTTCGTGGAGCGCACGGTCGAGGACTTTCTCCGAATCGAAAACAGGCCGGTCGAAGGCGAAATCCGGTCCGGCTACGAACCGGGGTGAAGGCGCCATTCGCGTGGCGGCGGCGCACTCGTGTGGGAGCCGCGGACCCTGCCTGCGGCCCGCGCTGCCTCACTCTCGGATCGGGATCAGACACATCGTCTCGGCCTTCTCCTGTCCTGCTTCGCCCGGATCGTTGAGGTACTGTTCCATGCACCAGGATTCCAGGGTTAGCCCCCGTTCCTTCGCGAACGCATACATAGCCTCATAGGTCTTTCCCACGTTTCGGTAGGGCCCAATGTACAGGCACGCGACATAGCGGCGACGGCCCAGGTTGTCAGCGCGAATCGAACCGGTGCCTTCCAAGGAAGCGCCGCTCGGAAAGCCGGTGAAGAAGTGCCACTTCTTGAAGAACATGCGCAAAAACGCGAGCGGCCCACCCTTCAGATCCGCCTCCCAGTCGATGTCCGGGTAGCGAGCGTAAGGCGGTTCCTTCGGCTCGCGACCCTTCTCTCTCAGATACGCGTCGATTCGAGCAAACCCGGAGCCCATGTGTTTGGGCATGGTGAACATGCTCGCGCGGTGCTCGATTTCGAGAACCGGGCCGAATTGCTTTTCGATGACCTCGATGGAGCCGGGGACGGCCCCTGTGTGCGTGCGCCGGTGAATTCCTGCCCCTGAAACCGACCCAATCCTGCCACTCCG
>CAZPFB010000128.1:0-14618 GCA_964585735.1 uncultured Leptospiraceae bacterium | reverse complement strand
CGCCCAGATCGCGCGCGGCCGTGGAGGACGAAAGAACTTCGCACACCAGATCGGGAACACCGTGGATGTGCGTTTTCACCATGGGCGTGTGTTCTTGGAGCAGGAAGGAAACGTCCGGACGCAGGACATCACCTCCATCCGGAAGGAAGACATCGGTCTCCAGAGTAGCCTGGCCAACGGGGTTCTCTTTCAAAAAGGCGAGCAGGAGCGCAAAGAAGCGGCCGTAGGTTTGGCCGTGAACAAAATCTCCGGATGGCGACACGTACAGCACTCCCCCCAGCATGTCATACCGGAAACCATCGTCCGGCAGATCCAGATATTCCTCGCGCGTGACGCGCAAGCCCTGGTAGCGCGGGCCTGCCTGCTTTGCTGTGGTGGCCATGGTCTCCAAGATGCTCGGCGGAAGCGCGCGCGTCAAGGTGGAATCGGCGTGGGGCAGTTCGCCGCTCCTGGGGTCCAACGCCTCACTCCAGCGCGATGACTGCAAGCGTCGCTCGCTGGACCGTGCAGGTGCCGCCGATTGTTCGTCGAAAGCGGATCTGCACAGGAATGTCCGTTCCCGCGGCAATGCTTTCAATCGTGATGATACTCGACTCCAGCGTCTGCGTGACATTCGAAGAGCTCAGATACGCGCGCGTGCGTTCGACGCCGTCCACATACAGGAGGAAGTCGCACCCGCCTCCCGCGGCGCTGGAGTAGGCATAGTTGGCCGAGAAGGTGATCAGATAGCGTGCTTCGGCGGACGCGGTGATGGGAACCATGGCCAGATTGGTGATGGTGCCCACCGCTTCGTTCACGGGTCCCGTAACGACGGTCTTGCCGAACTTCCCCGCGGGCGGCGTGCGAAACGCAATCGTGTTAAGCACGTTGTCGTACGCGGACTTCGTGACGATGTTGTTTCCACCCGCCGAGGAATAGTGGGCCGTGACGGTGGTGCTTGCGCCGGCGGCAAGCGTGGTGTAGGTGTACAGACCCACGCCGACCGCGCCGTCGTCGAACATCGTCCAGTCCTCGCCGGTCAAGGGGTCGAAGCGCAGGTTGGTCCCGTTACCCTTCAGCCCGCCGAGGCTCAGACCCTGCCAGAGGAGTACGTCGGAGCCGGCCGTGTGAGAAGTCTGCATCGGTTGTCCCGCGTTGTTGATCGCCGTGAAAGGCGCGGAAACGGCAAGGCTGGTACCCCCCATCGGCAGGATGCTTGAACTGCGCGCCTCGTAGTAGGGGCTGCTCGCGAGCGCGGTGGCGGTCAGGATCGTCGGATACGAACCGAGGATCTTCGGCGTGTTGGCCAGATTGACGCACCAGCGTAGCTCCATCGTGTGTTGCCCGTAGCTCATCGGAAGCACGAAGGCGGTCGTCAGCGCCGAGTGTTGTCCCCAGCAGCGACCAAAACCAAACGTCTGCTGTAGCGCGCCGTCGATGTAGAATCTCATCTCGCCGTCGTTCTGCCCGTTGCATGTGCCCATCTCGAGATTCGTGTTGGCCGTGAACAGGATCTCCTGGCTCAGGCGATTCACCCAAAACGAAAAAGGACCGATTCCGGTGGGTTGGTCTCCGGCCGAACACTGGGCGTTGGTTCCGACAATGTCCGCTCCAGAGTACGAAAACCGATCCGACGAAAGACTGTCAGCCGGACGGAGGAATCGGAGCAGCAGCCAGCCGGGGTTACAGGCCACGTCCGTGATGGCGCATTCTTGGTTGGTTACTGGCCAACAGTGCAGGCAGGCCAAAAAAAGAGCGACGGGAGCCCACGCGCCAGCGGTTCGCCACTTCGGCCCGGGGGAAGCCACCTCGCAGGTTTGCCCTGGCGAGGTCCCCCCGACAAGAACAATCGCGGAGGACGCGATGGCTCCCGAGAGTAGTGTGGGACCGCGCAGGCTGACCTGGCTGCCCGCTACTTGGCGCCACCGAGCCGGCGGTCAGCGCATCGAAGCAGCGCCGAGCGAGTGCAGGGCGTCAGCTTCATCGAGGTACACGTCGAAGTCTCCTGCAAGACCTGCGAGATTCAGCACGTACTCCACGACCGCCGAAGGTTCGAGCAGTGTGAGTAGGCCACCGCGCCCTTCCACCGTGCGCTTCAGTCCCAGGATCTTGGCCAGGCCGGACGAACTCAGGTCCGAAACATCAATCATACGTAGAACGAAGCTTCGCGCCCCTTCGGCGATGGGTTCCTTCACGCGTTCGTCCACTGTGGCGATCGTGCCCAGATCGAGCCGTCCCGCGAGTCGAATGACGGCCACGCGACCATCCCGGCGTACATCGAGGTTCATAACGGGGCTTACCCGGGTCGGTCGCCGGCCTGGACAGGGCTCGCGGGCGAAAAGGGGGCCTTCCCCACAGCGACATAACGACGGCTCCGGCGCGCGCGCCCCCGCCAGGCGGGGTTGGCGCTGCCGTTGCGCCTGCAGCCCGCATTGGGCGCCGTGACACGCCCAAGCCGCCTCGGTCGCCATCGATTGACGAACGGACGCGGTCGCCGACTGCTGCCGAAAAATGCACCCGCCGCGCCTCGCGTTCGTCCAAGGAAAATCAAACAGGCGGTCGCCACCAACAGGAGTTGGCTCATGAAACTTGCTTCTCGTTCCCTTCGCACTGCACTTTCGTTTTCTGCTCTCTTCGGTGGTCTGTTGGTGGTCGGGGCCTGCTCCGTGGGCGGGCTCGACATCAAGCTCGAACCGGACGGTTCCGGAAAGGCGCAGTTCATCGATATGAACTTCTCGGTCCGGGATGTCGGGGACATTCCAGGTTTCGCGGGCGTCACCGGAAAAGGTCGAACCGCCATGAGCGTGGACAGCATGGAAGTGACCTTCACCGACATCAACCAGGCCAACCTCGGCGGCGTGCGCGTGAAACGAGAGAAGAAGGGCGACGATACCACGCTCACGATGTCCGTTCCGCTGGACCCGAAAGCCCCCTGGGTGCGTGCGCTCAACATCAACGAAGCCTCTCTGGCCCGGAAGCGGAAGAACTTTCAGCTCTTTCAGGAAAAGGCTGCCAAAGAAGAAAAAGGCGAAAGCAATCCGATGCTGCCCGCCATGATGGAAGGTCTGCGCCAGGCTCTGGACAAAGTGAACCTCGAAGTGAAACTTCCCGATCCGGTGAAGGAAGCGAAAGTTCTGGAGCCGGCCAGCATCGACATCAGCTCGCTGAAGGCCAAGTCCTCGGGCCCCGGCGCCTCCCAAAAGGAAAACGAGGTGAAGCTGTCGGTCCCGCTGGAGATGATCCTCAAGAAGCAGCATCCGCAGCTCGTGATTCGCATTGTGTCAGGACCGAAGGCGGAACCCAAAGGGGAAGAACCCAAAGGCGACGAGCCCAAGAAGGAAGAACCGGGAGAGGAGTGACGGCGCGTCGATTCCTGTCGTGACGTGAAAGCGGCCCGCGGCTCTGGCTGCTCAGCCGCGGCTGAGCGACGGTTTGGGTTCGAGTGCGACCGAGTGGCGTTGGCGGAACTCGAGGCCGCGGTGAAAGCCCGTCACCGAACGGTTGGATCGCTTTCGCCGCGCGCTCGCCAGGTCCCGAGCGAGTCCGCGTGCTTGGTTCGATGACGGCCGGCCGCGCAAAGCGCGCGTGACGGTCGCGTTCGGAGCACCTGAGCTATCGCCACCTCCCAAGGAAAAGCTGTTCCAAGGGCGAAAGCGATCCTGTACCGGAACGCGTTCCTGCCCGGAGTCTTTGGAGAGAAAGGCGAGTGCGGGCTTGCCGATTCAGGCTGCTCCACCGCGGCTAAGCGACGGCTCGGGTTCGAGTGCGACCGAGTCGCGTTGTCGGAACTCGAGGCCGCGGTGAAGCCCGTCACCGAAATTGGTCAATATGTCCAAGCTCTTCGGCCCCTTCGCGATTCTGAACCCGAAAGCGCAGGATTGGATACCTTGCGGAAGTTCCATCTCGAGCGTATCCTTGAAGCGCCAGTGCTGGTTCTTGTCATCGCCCGACAGCAGTAGTTGCTGCTCGAAGACGCACCTTTCTACCAAGCGTTCTGGCATCGCATCGTCCGCAGCTCCTGGGGTGAGAACCCCGAACGCTATCGAGACTCCCGGAAGCACCGGCATAGCTTCCCTTCCTCCAGAACCAAAACCCTATTTGCCCGTGACCCCTACGGCAATCCCTCAGTCGTAGATAGCCGCGATTTCTTTCTCGAACTTGTCGAAGACCACGTTGCGCTTGATCTTCATCGTCTCGGTCATCTCGACCCCCTTTTCGAGGTCCTTGGGGAGGATGGAGAAGCCGGTCACGCGTTCGAAGGCCTTGAAGCCGGTGGCGCCGGAGACCTGGTCTTTGATGATTTCCCCGAAGAACTTGCGCACGGCCGCGTTGCTGTTCCAGGCAGCCTGATCGTCGGGCACCTGCACGCCCTCGGCGCGCAGGTGTTCCTTGGTGCGGTCCCAGTTCGGAACGATGAGCGCGCCGAGCGTCTTGCGGTCCTGCCCCACGACGACGCACTGGCTGATGAATTCGCTCTCCAGGAGTTTCATCTCGATCGGCCCTGGTTCGATGTTCTCACCGCCGGCCAGCACAATCGTGTCCTTGGCGCGGCCGGCAAACTTCACCTCTCCGGTTTGCGTCCAGGTGAAAATATCTCCCGAATTCAGCCATCCGTCTTTGAGCACGGCGGCGGTCTTCTCGGCCTCCTTGTAGTAGCCGCGCATGACGTGCGGGCCTTTGTGCCAGAGAACTCCCTTGTGTCCCGGTCGCGTGATGATGTTGCCGTTGTCGTCGCGGATCTGGAGCTGTACGCCCGGCAGCGGCTTGCCGACCGCGCCGCGCTTGGGCCAGGGCAACTCGGCCGCTGCCGAAACACCGGTGGTTTCCGTCATGCCGTACGCATCGAGAATCGGGATGCCGATCCCGCGAAAGAACAACGCCACGTGTTCGGGCAGCGCCCCCGCGCCGGAGATGGCGTAACGCATCCTGCCGCCGAGCACGTTCTTGACTTTGCTCAGGATCAGCTGAGCCGGAATGTTCATCAGCTTGTAGACCGGGAACATTCCCGCGGCTATCAACTTGCGCAACATAATGGCCGACTCGGGTTCCTCTTCGGTTTCGGCAAACCGGTCGAGCAATGTGTCCATGACGTCCGTGTAGGTCTGCGCCGTGGAGCGCGCGAACTCGAAGAGCTTCTGTTTGGATTCCGGCTGCTTGCGAACATTGTCGAACACGCGCTTGTAGAGCTGTTCCCAAACGCGGGGCACGGACACGAGCAGCGTGGGCTTGATGGCTTCGAGGTCGAGCGCCAGAGAGATGATGCCCGAGCAGGCCATGCTCGAACCGCAGGCGATGAGCGTGGTTTCCAGAAGCCGCTCGGCGATGTGCCACGGCGGCAGGAAGATAACCGTTCGGTCCTGCTCGTTGATGGGATAGGTGAGCTGAATCTGCGAAACCTCCCAGCAGAAGGCGCGGTGGTCGAGCATCACGCCTTTGGGCGTGCCCGTCGTGCCGCTGGTGTAGATGATCGTGGCCAGGTCGTCGGGACGGATGGCTTCTCCCCGCTTCTTGAGGGCGACTTCGCCCTGCTGTTCGAGCAGCTCTTCACCGACCGTGAGCGCGTCGATGAGGAAGTGGAGCTTGATCTTGCTGAGTTTGCTTTCGAGCTCGGGCAGCTTCTTGTAGCGCCCCCGCGGCTCGATCGAAATGACGTGTTTGAGATCGGGAACCTCCCCGAGTACGTCGGTGAGCGTGCGCAGCATCTTCTCGTGTTCGACGACGACGATGCGGCACTGCGTGTGGCGCAGAATGTAGGCCACGTCCTGGGGCGTGGCGTCACAGCCGCGGGGCACGTCGACGCCGCCCACGGTGGTGATGCCCATGCTGATCATGTTCCATTCGTAGCGATTGTCGCAGAGGACACCGACACGTTCGCCGTGTTCCATCTGGAGCTTGTGAATCAGGTAGGAGCTGAAGCGCTTCATGTCGGCGCGCCAGTTGAAATAGGAGACCGCCGCATAGTCCTGGCCGCCACTGGGTTTGACCCAGTAGCAGGGCCGTTCGGCAAAAGTGGCGACCGTGTCCCGGACCAGGTAGTAGAGGGACTCCTTTTCCATAGAACGGGTCGTTCCCGTCGCCGCGCGGGCCGTCAAACAAATTCGACCCGTGCTGACCGGTCGGCCGGGTCCGTCAGTCCAGACCGAGGCGACGGTAGATGAAGTCGACGTTCCGAACGAAGTAGCTCAGATCGAAGATTTCGGCGATACGTTCGGCTCCGAGCCGGTCGGCCACCGCCGGTTCGGCCAGGCACGCCTCCTTGAGATGGAGTCCCGCGTCGCCCCAGACGTTCATGGACAGCCGCTGCACGTGCGCGTAGGCTTCCTCCCTCTCCATGCCCTGGTCCACCAGAGCCAGCATCAGCCGTTGCGAGCAGACGAGGCCACGAGTGATCCCGAGCACGCGCTCCATGGCCTCCGGGTACACCTGAAGGTTTTCGAGCACGTAGAGCATCTTCGAGAGGATGTATTCCAGCGCGATGACGGAATCCGGCAGGATGACCCGTTCGGCCGAAGAGTGCGAAATGTCCCGTTCGTGCCACAGAGGCATGTCCCGATACGCGGTTTGCACGTTGGCCTGAATGACCCGCGCCAGCCCGCAGATCCGTTCGCAGATGACGGGGTTGCGCTTGTGCGGCATGGCGCTCGAACCCTTCTGTCCTTTGGCGAACGGCTCTTCGACTTCACGCCCTTCGCTTTTCTGTAAGAGGCGAATCTCCTGCGCCATGCGTTCCAGCGCTCCGGCGATTCCGCCGAGCACCGCCATGAAGTGCGCGTGCCGGTCCCGGTTGATGACCTGCGTGGTGACCGGGTCGGGCGCAAGACCCAACTCGCGACAGATCTCCTCTTCCATTTCCGGTTCGATGTTCGAGAATGTGCCGACCGCGCCGCTGAACTTCCCGACGGCCACCTGCACGCGCGCCTGTTCGAGGCGTTCCTGGTGGCGCTGGAGCTCCGCATAGAAGTGCGCGAACTTGAGTCCAAAAACAGTGGGCTCACCGTGGATTCCGTGCGTGCGACCGACCATCATCTGCCTGCGGTATTTGCGCGCCAGGTCCGCCGATACTTTCAGCAGGCGACCGACACGTTCGAGCAGGATGTCGGCCGACCGCACCAGTTGCAGACACAGAGCCGTGTCTCCGAGGTCCGAGCTGGTCAGACCGTAGTGCACGAAACGACCGGCCGGTCCGATGTGATCCTTTACGTTCGTGAGAAAAGCGATCACATCGTGCTGAACTTCGGCTTCGATGCGATGGATGGCTTCCACGTTGAAGCCGGCGCGCGTGCGGATGGTCTGGAGGTCCGAGTCGTTGATGAGCCCGCGCTTGTTCCACGCCACGCAAACGGCGATTTCCACTTCCAGCCAGATGCGGTACTTGTTCTCGAGCGTCCAGATGCCCGCTATTTCCGGGTTGGAGTAGCGATCGATCACGGACCTGCTCCTTCCAGCTTCTTGCGCAAGGCGTCTTCACATTCGCGCGCCAGCCCGTGGAATGTGTTCGAGAACTCCTGCGCCTGTTCGACAGTCCGCGGCACGCGACTCATGAGATCGTCGAAGCGCGCTTCGTTGCTCTGTGTGCAATCGGCGATGCGCTTCTCGACCATTCCGGGCCCCCGCCTGCCTGAGGCCTTTGCGCCCTTGCCGTCTGTTTCTGCTCGTTCGTCCGCCGCCGGATTTTTTTCCTGGCCGCCCGGGGGCGGTTCCTTGCGGAGGCAATCACAGTAGCTTTCGGCCGCCTGCTTTCCAGCGCTCGCGCCCGAAAGCGGCCGGGATGACTTCCCGCATGCGGAGAAGAAGAGCAGCGCGCCGAGCCCCAGAGCGACACAGTTCGCGGTCATGCCAGCCAGGTTTCTTCGTTGACCCGTGCCAGCAAACAAAAAAGGTCCGTGCCGTGCCTCGCATCGAACTGGAGTTGCCCGAAGCTTTTGCATTCTCCACCGAGCTTTCGGTTCGCGTCGACGATGTCAATTTCGCCGGGCACCTCGGTCACGATTCGGTGGTCACGCTTCTGCACGAAGCGCGCGCGCGGCTGTTCCGTCGCCTCGGCGGGCACGAGCTGGATATCTTCGGCGTCGGGATCATTCTCGCGGATCTGGTCGTGGTCTACCGCGCGGAAGCCTTCCTGGGAGATCGACTCGTCGTAAAAATCGCGGCCGGCGAATACAGCTCCAAAGGCTGCGACCTCCTGTATCTCATGACCCGCCACCCGCCCGAGCCGGAGGGCGCTACCCCCGCCGCCCAAGGGGTCGAGGTGGCGCGGGCCAAGACGGGCCTCGTCTTTTTCGATTACCGGAAACGCTGCGCGGTGGAAGTGCCACCCGAGTTTCGCGCCGGAATGAAACAACTCCTGGCAACCTGAGGCGCGTTGCAATTGACACGCGCGGCCGGGGCTCGTCACTGACGGCAGCACAATCGGGAGTTTCTCCATGCAAAAGGCTCTTTCGGTCATCGTCTGGTTTGCCGTGGCGCTCTTGGGGGCGCTGGCCTACGTCCTCACCACCTGGCAGCGAGGGGAAACCACGAACGCGGTTTGGATTCTGACGGCCGCGGTCTGCACCTACGCCATCGCCTATCGTTTCTATTCCAAGTGGATTGCCGCGCGCGTGCTGGTCTTGGAAGAACTGCGGGCCACGCCGGCCGAAGTCATGGAGGATGGCAAAGAGTTCGTTCGTACAAACAAATGGATCGTGTTCGGACATCACTTTGCCGCCATCTCGGGGCCGGGTCCACTGGTGGGTCCGGTGCTCGCCGCGCAGTTCGGCTATCTGCCGGGAACGTTGTGGATTCTCATAGGCGTGGTGTTGGGCGGCGCGGTGCAGGACTTCCTGATTCTGTTTTTGTCCATTCGCCGCAACGGGCGTTCTCTGGGCGAGATGGTCAAAGAGGAGGTGAGCGCGGGCGCCGGTGTCGTGTCGCTTCTGGCCATCGTGTCCATCATCATCATCCTGATTGCCGTTTTGGGTTTCGTCATCGTCAAGGCTCTGGCGCATTCTCCTTGGGGGACCTTCACGATCGCCATGACGATGCCCATCGCCATCTTCATGGGCGTGTATCTGCGGTTCCTCCGGCCGGGCCGCGTGCTGGAGGTGACGGTGATCGGTGTCGTGCTGCTGCTGGCTTCCGTCTGGGGCGGGCGTTTCTTCCATGAGATTCCGGCGCTCGCCTCGGCGCTCACCTTCAGCGAGCAGTCGCTGGCATGGATGGTGATCGGTTACGGGCTGGCTGCTTCCATTCTGCCCGTGTGGCTATTGCTCGCCCCGCGCGACTACCTGAGCACCTTCATGAAGCTGGGCACGATTCTGGCTCTGGCGCTGGGAATCGTCGTCGTGCTGCCGGACCTCAAGATGCCCGCGCTGTCGCGCTTCATCGACGGCACGGGCCCGGTCTTTGCGGGGGACCTCTTTCCGTTTTGTTTCATCACCATCGCCTGCGGGGCCATCAGCGGTTTTCATTCTCTGATTGCTTCGGGCACGACGCCCAAGCTCATCACGCGCGAGACCTACGCGCGCCCCATCGGGTACGGCAGCATGCTCCTGGAATCGTCGGTCGCCATCATGGCCATGATTGCGGCCTGCGCGCTCGACCCCGGCGTGTACTTTGCCATCAACAGTCCGCCCGCCCTGGTCGGCGGAACGCCCGAGGCCACCGTGGCCACGATCAGCGGTTGGGGTTTCCCGGTGAACGTGGCGGACATGAAGACGCTCGCCGCCAACCTCGGCGAGTCCACCGTCTTCGGGCGAACGGGTGGCGCGCCCACGCTGGCCGTCGGGATGGCGCACATCTTCTCGCGGGTCGTGGGTGGAACGGACCTGCTTGCGCTGTGGTATCACTTCGCCATCATGTTCGAGGCGCTCTTCATTCTGACGACGGTGGACGCGGGCACGCGCGTGGGTCGCTTTCTCATTCAGGCGTTCCTCGGACAGATCCACAAGCCGCTGGGGAACATCCAGTCGCTGCCCGCCAACGTGTTCGCCAGTCTGCTCCTCGTGGCCGGCTGGGGCTATTTTCTCTACACGGGCGTCATCGACCCGATGGGCGGCATCAACAGTCTTTGGCCATTGTTTGGAATTGCCAACCAATTGCTGGCGGTGGTGGCGTTGTGCCTGGGCACCACGGTGCTCATCAAGATGGGCCGCGAACGCCAGATCTTCGTGACGCTGCTGCCGCTCTTGTGGCTCCTTTCGGTGACCTTCACGGCCGGCTTTCAGAAGATCTTTCACTCCGACCCGCGCATCGGCTTTCTGGCCATGGCCGCTTCGCTGGAGGCCAAGATCGCCGCGGGCAACGCGCCGCCGTTTGCCACTCGGTTGTTGTTCAACAACTACCTCAACGCGGCCGTGGCGGGCACCTTCCTGACCATGGTGGGTCTGATCGTGGGCATCTCGGTGTCGCGTTGGGTGGGTCTGCTCACAGGTCGGCATCCCAAAGTGTTACGCGAAAGTGAACCCGTCTGGCTGCCCGCCGCCGCCGAACGCGCAGCCACTCTCGCAGGCAAAGTGCCGGGGCTCATTTTCATTACGGCCGGGCTCTTCCGCACGATGGCGCCCGGTCCCTCCGGAGCCGGGCACACTCACGGAGACGAGATGGCCGCCGAACGCGTCAGTCGATTGTCGCCGGGCGAGCAGTGGGCCAAGGCAGCCGAAGAACGGGCGCGCGCGCCGCGATGCTGCTGATGCGAAACGCGCATCTCCTGACCTTCCGGGTCCGGGTGCTGGCTCGCTTGGGCGCGGGAAGCGGTTGCGGCCGCAGAGGGAAGGAGCAAGGCAACAGCTGAATGACGCTGCGATCCAGCAGGCGCCGCTATGGGCCGCGGGTCGTCGTCACGGAGACGAAACCTCTCACCGCGCGCTCGCGAGGTCCCGAGCGAGTGAGCGTGGTCGCCACGAGACCGCTCGGCCGCGCAAAGCGCGCGTGCCGCCCGCTCACCTGAAACAAGAGCGCAATCGCCAACTTCCCAAGACTCTTCCTGAGAAAACCATCATCAAACGATCGCGGTCCTGTACCAGGAAACATTCGGAGCCGGAGCAGCTTTGAGACCGGAGCTTTGGAATGAGGTGGACGCGGGCGTGCCGATTCAAGCTGCACGGCCGCGCCTGTACGCTGGTGATGTCGTGGACACTTGACGCGAGCGTGCCGCGTACAATGGGCGCGCGGAACGGTCCCGGCCGACGGGGATGATGATGCCGGCCGTGTCGCGACGGAGCAGCCGCGTTGGGTGAAGGCGTCTGCTTCTGCCGGAGCCATCAGACAAAGGGCCCCGGCGTTTCCGTGTAGGACCCAACCCCTCTCACCGCGCGCTCTCGAGGTCCCGAGCGAGTGAGCGTGGTCGCCACGAGACCGCTCGGCCGCGCAAAGCGCGCGTGCCGCGGGCTCTCCTGAAACACGACAGCAATCGCCACCTTCCCAAGACTCTTCTGATCGAGCCAGGCAGCATACGATAGCAGTCCTGTACCCGACAGATTTCGTAAGCGCGCGCGGGTTCGGGGCCGGAGCCTTGGAAATAGGGCGAGCGCGGGTGTGCCGATGGAAGTTGGCAGGCGCGGCTAAACGCCGGTGAGGGCCGGTGCGCTTCACGCCACGGTGGCGTGTACCGTGGGCGCCGGGAGCGGCTGCTGCCGATGGGGGGACAGAAAAGCGGGGAGCGCTCATGATCGAGCGATCGAGCCGCTGTCATCTGGGGACGAAACCTCTCACCGCGCGCTCTCGAGGTCCCGAGCGAGTGAGCGTGGTCGCCACGAGGCCGCTCGGCCGCGCAAAGCGCGCGTGCCGTTGGCCCTCCTGGAACACGACCGCACTCGCTACCTTCCAGAGACTCTTGCGAGACCCCTCCACCCTCGACCGCGTTCGTGTGCCCGCACGCTGTCGAGAGCGGGAGTATTTCACGGACCGGAGCTTTGGAATGATGTGAACGCGGGCAGTGCCGATTCAGCTTTCCAGTCGCGCCTGTACGCCGGAGATGCGCCGAGACCTTCACGCCACGGTGCCGCGTACCGTGGGCGCGGGGACGGCGATGGCCGCAGAGCAAGGAACACAGGAACTGCGGGCGCGGAATGACGCTGAGACTCGGCAGAGAGTGCCAGAAGGAAGCGCGTCTGTTGCTGCCTCGCCATCTTTCCCCGCGCGCTCTCGAGGTCCCGAGCGAGTGAGCCTGGTCGCCCCGAGACCGCTCGGCCGCTCAAAAGCGCGCGTGCCGTTGGCACTCTCGGACAAGGGCACAATCGCCACCTTCGAAAGGAATCTTCCAAGCCACCGATCGGGGAACGACTGCGGTCTTGCGCCCGAGCGCATTCGGGACCCGGGTTTCCGCCACGCCAAGTTTCGTGCCGGAAATACGCACATTGCGGGGGTCTCCCAAGTCCCAGTGCGCGCGTTCTCAGGCTGGCGCTCGGCGCCTGCCACCGCCTGACAAAACGGCAGTCCGCGCGTCGCGGGTTGTGCGCGCCCGGCCCCTTGGGCCGCGACCGGCGCCGGCACGCCCGTTGCTCTATCCTTGTCACGGGCGGCCAAAAGGCCCCCAGGAGGTGGAACGATGCTGTTCGCAAATACTTGGAATCTGCTCAACGACTCGGGCAGCGGTTCGTACCCGGCGTTTAACGTCTACGCCACCGACGAACTCGTAACGGTCACTTCGGAAATCCCGGGCGTCGAACCGGATGCTCTGGAGATTTCGGTCGAAGAGGACATTCTGTCCGTCGCCTTCACGCGTCCGGCTGAAACGCTCGATGAAAAGAAGGGCGAACGACTGCTCCGCCGTGAGCGACCGCGCGGCCGTTTTTCGCGACGGATTGCGCTGCCGTATCCGGTCGAGAAGGATGAAGTGCAGGCCACGGCCCAGGCCGGGATTCTGCGCATCGAATTGCCGCGAGCCAAAGAGCAGCGCCCGCGCAAGATTTCCGTGCAGGTGGCCTGAAGGATTACAGGCGGCGCGTGCCGCAGGAGGATACTATGGGAACGCAAACACTGGAAAAGACTGAACAAACCGGGAGCGCCGTAGAGCAGGCGCGCGAGCGCAGCCGTCGGCAGTACTCTCCCGCCGTGGACATCGTCGATCGGGGCGAGTATCTCGACCTGTTCGCCGACATGCCGGGCGTGCGGGAAAGCGACGTGGACATCACGGTCGAAGGGAGCATGCTCACCCTGGAAGGTCGCGTGCAACTGGACGCACCCAAGGGCACTCCCGTCTACCGCGAGTTCGGGCTGGGTGACTTCTACCGTCGCTTCGAACTGGGCGCCGAGATCGATTCGCAAAGGATCGAGGCGCGCATGAAGAACGGGTTGCTCGCAGTCAAGCTCCCCAAAGCGCAGGTGCGGGAGCGCAAGATCTCGGTTCAGGCCGGATGACGCAAAGAGTAGCAGTAAGTGAGGAGGGATAGACATATGACCATGAAAGATCTTCTTCCGTGGAGAAGCCACAAGGCGGTCACGCGCAGCGATTCGCCCGCGCAGGATCCCTTCGTTTCTCTGCATCGAGAAATCAACCGCCTCTTCGACGGTTTCTGGGGCGAAAACCCGGCGACCTCGTGGGGCGAAGTCGAAAGCCTCTCGCCGCGCGTGGACGTAAGCGAGTCTGAAAAGGAAGTGGTCGTCACGGCCGAGCTCCCCGGTATCGAGGAGAAGGACGTGCAGGTGACCCTCGACGGGAACGCGCTGGTGCTGACCGGGGAGAAGAAGGCCGAGCGCGAAACGAAGGATCACAACTACCATCGCGTCGAGCGCAGCTACGGTTCCTTCCGTAGAATCGTTCCTCTGCCGTCCGACGTGGACGAAGGGAAGTCGGAAGCGGTCTTTCGCAACGGCGTACTCCGCGTGAAGCTGCAAAAGCGCGCGCCCGCGGAGCAGAGCCGCAAGCGGATTACCGTGCGGACAGCTTGAAATAGGAGTGGCTGCCGGAAGGCTGCATCCGTGGAAACTGATGACACCGCTGCAACCCGGCGGTGTCTTTTTTTCAGCGGGCCCGTGCAAAGAGGTGCGCGCGCAGTTCCAGCGCCTGGCCGAAGGACAATCCGAAGAGCGGCAGGCGCACGACTCGTTGCAGGCGGCGATGCAACCGCCAGCGGCGCAGGAAGGAGATGTCGCTACGCGCCAGTTCCTCGAGCAGTTCCAGGTCCTCCGGCGTCATGAGTCGCAGGCGATGCACGCCGCGCTCGGGCTCCAGAGAGAGCGTCACGGCCGCCAAACGCGCGCGTGGAAAGACCAACTCCGGTCGAGCAGGGTCCGCAGCTTGCGCGGTCCGGGCGGATGGCGGGCCTTGGGCGGATTCCGGGGTGGCTTCGTTTTCGGGGCGCTGCTCGATCCGCTCTCGCGCGGGCGTGAGGATCCGCGTGCGAAACTCCACGTCGCCCTCCGTGATTCGGATCTCGTGACGGAGAAAGAGGGCCGCACCGGCTGCCAGGAGGCCGATGCACTGTAGAAAGATGTACGCGCCCCACAAAAAGCCGCCCGCGTGCGGCTCAATCCCTTCCGCAAGCGCAAGCCCCACGACCGAGAGCGTCACGCCGAAGAAAAGCAGATTGGCGGTGCCGAGGACTCCCGCCGAAAAACGCTCGCGCCAGATGAGAAGCCCGCCGCCATCCGCGACGGTGAAACCAGGACCGCCCGAGAGTCTCTCCACGAGGACGACCGCTCCCGAGGCGGACGGTTTG
>CAZPFB010000127.1:0-14734 GCA_964585735.1 uncultured Leptospiraceae bacterium | reverse complement strand
AGACGGGCGCGCCGACGTCATCATTTCCATTCAGCGGCCTGCTGCCGCGCCGGCTCCGCAGGGAATGCCCGGGTGTTTATGGCTTTTTGAGTCGCAGGCGTTCAGGGCAGAGGCTGCTGACAGGCTCGGAGTGCAGGCCTGCCTATGGTCCGGGCCGGGGCTGCGCGAAGCGCTCGTTCGCCGCGGCGCCGCGCTCTTCCGGCGTCACGCGCAGGAGGAACTAATCCGCCGGCATTCTTCGGGAAAACCAAAACCGGTCAGGTGAGGAGGAAGCGAATGAGAAGCACGAGCCAAATCGTCAGTCTATTCGTCCGGGTGTCCTGCCTGCACCTCCTCTGCGTGACGGCGGCCTGTGGCATCACGCGGGCAGCAGGTTCCAATGCCGAGTGGACGGACCGAATCAGCGGGAAGAGAGTGGATATCGAGGATTGCGAACGCGACGCCGTGATCGGTCCAAGGCTCGAACGGGAACGGCAGAAGTGGCAGTACCCCCATCGGATGTGGAATTGCGTCGTCGGGATCGTGGAGTCGTCCGATACGCGGGAGGTTGCTTTCAAACACGCCTGCGTAGCTGCTCTGGAGCAGACGCGCAGTGTCGATGCGTGCCGACGGCATTGTGGACGCTATGTAACGTCGGGCGGGGCGCGATTGGACTGCGCGGTGTACTGTAGTGCACAGTATCAAGTTATTCAGCCTACCGAGCTTTCGCACGGTTTCCGGGGAAGGAGCGAGTTCGCCTGCGTGCTGGCCTACGTACACCCGTTTCGCGAGGATACCCGATGAATCCGAAGGTGACGGCCGGGGACCAGCGGGAGGAAAGGGTATGGACAACAGCATGGGCAATCCGGAAGACCAGAGCACAGACGAAATCGATCCCGCACTGCTTGCACGCTACCAGGCGGCCCTGGAGACGGTGCAGGAAGACCGCACCCTGGGCTACGATGAACTGCCCGAACGGGAGCGGCAGTACTTCCGCGATCTCGGAAAGCGCCGCACATTCTCCGCGGAATCGGATGGGGCTGTGGTCGTCGCGAAATCGTCGCCGGTACTCGGACCGCTTGTCGTACTCGGTCTGGCCGGCGCGGTCTTTGTCCTCCTCTTGTTCCTCATGCGGAACGGGAGAGCGTTCCAGGGAGAGGGGCCTATTCTATCCTTCTGCATGGCCGCCGTCCTCATCACGGCTTTTTTCGCATTCCGGCGGCTGCGCAGAAACCAGACGACTCCGTTCGGCAGGTACGCCGCGCTTACGCCCCAGCATCTCGTGCAGGCCCGGGACCGGCATTTGAGACTCGCTTCTCTCCTGCACCTCAGGAACGCGGGCGTGACGGAGCATCGAACCAACGGTGTACCGACCCACGCCATTCTCAGCCTCGAGTTCGGCGGAATGGTTCAGGAAATCCGATTCGGCAATTCGGGTGAGGCCTCGGCTACCGGAGATGAGGCCCTCGCGCGCCGCCGAGCGCTGATCAGCTCCGTTCTGGAGGGGAACCATGAAGAAGCCCTCGTACCTGAAGCGGCATTTGGAGAACCTGCGAATGTCGCTGAACCTGTCGCGGAGGCGGAGGACAGGTTCCCGTTGGGCAAGCGCGCCATGGGGATTGCCGCCATCGCCGTCGCCCTGCTGTCCGTCTGCGCTCCGATCGCAAACGCTTTCCTGTACGAGCGCGCCCTGCTCGCACGGTGCCAGGCTGATTCATCGGTCGGAACGTGTCTTTCCTACGTCCGGGACCACCCCGCAGGCTACTTCAGTGCCGAGGCCGGTACCGAAGCGGATCGGAAATACGACGAGGCCCTGCGGCAGTACGGCAGGTCCGTGCGCCCTGGAACTGCGCCGAGTACCCGGGAGGGGATAGAGGCGATGCTTCGCGTCCTGAAAGCACAGCGCACCGATCGCATTGCTTTGCGATTCTCCGGGGGGGTTCGCCAAATGCCTGCGGCCTTGCGGCGGGCTTTCGGGATCACGGCCCCCGGAGACTCGGTCGATGTGGACTCCCTGAAGCGGCGTGCCCATTGGGTGGTTGCTCACGGGCTGGACTCCGTCCTGAGTGTGGGTGTTCGGATGGTGGACAGCGGAGAAGAAGTGGAGGGTCCTGCGCCGCCGCTTGTCGCGCGAGTCTCGGTCATCGCTGCACCGGGGTCTTCCATCTACACACTGAAAGCCACGGGACTGAAAGTGCACGAAGTTACGTTGCGCGTAAACGTCGCCATCTCCGAACGCAAGACCGGACGGGTGCTCGTACGCTTCAGCGGGCATTCCGCGCCACCTGACAAACTCACCGTCACGAAATGGAGCCGCTATGGCTACGGAACGCAGGAGGTCTCGGCCTCTGATGTATACTCGGAGATGCTCACGGCGGCTTTCGCGGGCTTGGAGAAGCGTCTGGCAGCGGACCTGGGAGCGGCGCGGTGAGTTGAACCCGGACGTTGTCTCAGGACGAAATCAATGCGATAGTACCGGCGACAAACGTGAGGCGCAGGACAGCCTACTTTGCCCCAAAAATATGAACTTCGGTCTCTATGGATGCAGTGGAGCGCGCCCTCGGCAATACTCAGTTTGAAAAGAGCAAACGCGCGGGAGAACAAATGAAGGTTCGTTACAACAAGAAAATGGCATACGCATTTCTCATCATCGGCGGCACGACGGGCTTGGTGATCGGGTTGTTCGGCGCCTTGCCGAGCCTCGTCGCACCCATCGTCCTCGTGTGGACCGGGTGGAACATGCTCGGCCGGCCGATGTACGAAGTAGATCTGGAGAACCGGCAGGTCGTCTACCGCAGCGTCATCGGCCCAGCCAAATCGCGAAAACCGTATGCGGAGTTGATCCTTCACGAGGGACGGGTGTTCTTCGTGAACGCCGCGGGCAAACGAAAGAAGCTGGCCTGCTATTTCATGCACAACAGCCAAGACTACGGTGAACTTGCTGATCGAGTGCGTGGGCAGGCGTAGGGTGGTCGCCGCACCGGGTCTGCGATCATACGGCGAAATATAGGAGGGACATCGTATGACCGAAATTCTCTCACAGGACGAAATCGACGCGCTCCTTGCAGCCATCAGTGCGGGAGAAGGCGCCTCCCCGCACGGGCGCTTCAGGATCCACGACTTCCGGCGGCCGGAACGTTTGGACACGGACCAGGTCCGGACCTACACTCTCATCTGCGAGAGCTTTGCTACCGGTTGTGCCAGGGCGATGTCCGCCATGCTGCGCGACATGACCTTCATCAAGGTCGGCAGCGTGGACCAGCTCACGCTGGGAGAGTTTCTGCGGTCCATTCCGAACCCAACCGCGCTGGCCGTGTTCGACCCGAGTCCGCTTCCCGGGCGCGCGCTTGTGGAGATAGACCCCAGCATCAGCATGACGATCCTCGACCGGCTGCTGGGCGGCAAAGGCGAGCCGTCGAAGATCACCCGTCAGCTCTCTGCCGTAGACCTTTCCTTGATGGAGGGCGTGATCGTGCGGCTGCTCGGCTGCCTGCGCGAAGCGTGGGCCCCGGTTACGGATCTGCGTCCGCGGCTGGTGAATATCGAAACAAACCCCGAACTCCTGCGCGGCGACGCGTCCGACATTATGGTTTGCCTCGCCACGCTGGAGACTGCTGTCTGCGAAATCGAGGGCATGGTGAATCTGGTCGTCCCGTGCGCGGCACTGGAGCGTTCCAACCTCTCGCTGTCAGGGGACTACTTTCCGGCGCAGGAGACCGCGGCTCGAAGCCGCGTGCCGCGTCCGGAACTCGCGGCCCATCTTGCTTTTGACAGAGTGCAAACCTGGGGCGCGGGCCTGGTCTCGCTGGCAGAACTCGTCGCCATGCAACCTGAGCCCACGCTCCCGATTACGGACGGACCGGGGCTCGTGCAGTTCCGAACCCGCGTGACAGGAGGTGACAAATGAGCGACGGCGTACTCTCCCAGGGAGAAATCGATTCGCTGCTTGAAATCGCAAGCCAACCGAGCGACCCCCCTGCAACGATTGCCGCGCCCTTTGCGCCCGAGCGCGAACGCATCTTGAAGAAGTTTGGCGACGTCATCACCGCGCGCGACAAAGGATTCGATCCAGAAGACGCGAGTTCTCTCGCAGAGGTGAACGCACTCCTGCCGCGGCTTGACGCGGACGAAGGCGCATATCTCGATTCGGTTGCGGAGCTTCCCGGGGATCCGCGCGCGGCCGAAGAACACAGGGCGATTCAGCTTGCAAAGCTCCTTGGCGGCGCGATTCAGGCAAGACTCCGGATGGAGGCGCAGGCACGCCAGGAGGTCGCAGCGCGCCAGGTGCGGCTTCCGCTACAGTTCCGGCAGGCCGAAGGCGACGATGTCGGCGCGCTCCACTTCGGCGGGCTGTGCGTGGGTACGGCGCGCGCTCTGCCGGGCGGCGGGCTCACCCTACAAAACGCACCGACCGTTGCTTCCGCGGATGACGCGCAACTGCGCGAACTGGTGCATCGCATGAAGTTCGGCGCGCGCATCGTCGTGGCCTCGGGCCGGATATCGGTTGCGCGCCTGGAACACGTCGCCTCAGGCGACCTGCTCCGCACCTCCCGCCTGGCCGGGGAGCCGCTCGAGGTGCGGGTCGGTTCGCATCTACTTGCGAGCTGCGAAATCTGCTACGATGAGTCCGACGTGATTGTGGCCCGCGTCACCGGCCTGCCCGCAACCGAAGCCGCAGCCGCCGTCGCCTCCGAACCGCTCGACGATGCCCCCTCCATAGGATTTGAGATGGTATTGGCTTCTATGCAGTTGTCACTTTATGAGGTTGCCGGCATCGGCGAAGGTTCGTGCATCGGAACCGATTCCACCATCCGCGACCCGGTTCGCATTGTGTTTGAGAATGGCACGGTGCTGTTGGGCGAGATAGTTGTGGTCAACCAATGGTTTGGATGCCGTATCATCGAAGTTTCGTCCGGCAACGGCCCGGTCGCCGCCGCGGTTGGTTCTCCGGCAACGCAGCCGGCTTCGGCTTCGGCAGCGGTGGCAGGATCAGAGGCCCCCGATCAGCGCGAGACGGACCGCCCCGCCCAGGAGGCCGCCGGCCTGCCGGCAGACGCAGGACCCAGGGCGGCCAACATAGACACAGACGGCGTGCTCGCCACGTTGCGCGATCGCGTCGATCAGGATCCCGAAGCGGTGCTGGCCTCGCTTCTGGCCCTGGCGGCCGTGGATACCGTGGCGTTGGGGCCGGACCCGAGCGGCGGGCGCCTCGCGGCGTCGCTCTTGCTCGCACTCGGTGATGCCGCGGCCACAATCCTTCGGGCGGCCGACGACGAAAGTCTGCGTGCCCTGTCGCTCGAAGTGGCGCGCGTCGAAGTTGCATCCGCCGAAGACATTGCCGCCGCGTGTGCTCTCTACGAAGCGCTGCGCACAGGCAGACTGGCGCGCGGCGGAATCGAACGCGTCCGCGACCTGCTCGTCCGAGCGCGCGGAACGCAGGAGGCGATTGATACCATCAACGCCATGACCGCTTCGATTTCGCGCGGCCCGTTTGCAGCATTCGCTGATACGCCTGCGTCTGCGCTGACGGAACTGCTTGCGGACGAACATGCGCAGACGATAGCGCTCGTCTTTTCGTATCTGGAACCTGGCAGGGCCGCCTCAGTCCTTGCGAACCTGCCGCACCAAATCCAGGCTGACGTTGCCCTGCGACTGGCCACGCTGCGCCCGGTATCACCCGATGTGGTGCGCGAAGTCGAACGCGTCCTGGAAGCCCGGTTACCGTTTGTGAGCGTCGCTTCGGAAGGGGCCGGCGAGACGACGGGCGGGATTGGAGTCGTTGCGGAGGTGCTGCGGCATACGGACGCGGGCACTGAGGCGACCGTGGTTGAGGCGCTGGATGAGGAGGCGCCGGAGGTGGCGGCGGAGATTCGGAGGAGGCTGGGGTGATGGACGCGGTTCCCGGGAAGGATCAAGTGATGTGGAACGACAAGCAGGCGATCAGTCAGAGTAGTGTGTCCCTTATGTGCCGCGGTTCAGTCGGGCAGCGCGTAGGAAGGGCCGGCCTCAGCGGCCCGTGGGCAGGAAGGCTGCAAAAAAGGCGGGCACCTCGCGGATGGCATAGGCGGTGTCGGCCTGGTAGGCCCGCGTGTGCTCGCCGTCGTGCCTCCAGAAGCGCTTGGGTTCGCGGGCTGCGGCAAAAAGCTTCTCTCCTTCGTGGAAGCGTACGGTCTGATCCTTGCGCCCATGGATCAGAAACACCGGGCGCGGCGAGATGCGACCGATGACCGCCTCAGGAGTCGGGGCGATTGTGCTGATGCCCGCGCGCGCCTCCATGAAACGACGCACGAGCGGCACGAGCGGGAAGCGTGGCAGATGGTAATCGTACCACGCTCGATCTGAAAGGACCTGGTCGATGCTCGAAAAGCCCGAGTCGAAAACGCCGGCCCGGATGCGACGGTCCTCGGCCATGGCCATGATGCTCGTGGCCGCACCCATGGAAAAACCGAAGACGCCCACTCCAGGGAGTGCGCGCCGGACCAGCAGGTAGTCCACGCCGGCGTGAACGTCCCGTCGCTCGAGGTAACCCATGGTGATGACGGAGGGCTGGCTCTTCCCGCTGCCCCGCAAATCCGGCATCAAGAGGTGAAAACCCCGCGCAAGCAGCGCCGGGGCAAAACGCAGGCCCTCACGCCGCGTGGCGCCGTGTCCGTGCACGAGCACAATCCCACCGGCCCCCGGACGCCCGGCCAGATACCAAGCGTCGAGGCGCAGACCGTCCGCGGTCCTGAGCTCCACGTTCTCGAAGGGCAACCCGAGTTCGGAAGGATCCGAGCAGTAGATGTAGTGGTCCTTCTTGCAAAAATGCCCTGTGGGATACAGAACCCGCTCCGAGAAGTAGGCGGCCGCCGATAGGCCTGCCACCGGCAGCACGACGAGCAAGGCCCAACCGATCCGACGCAAAGAAACCATGTCCACCAGTAAGGACCGCAGCTCCCATCGATACAAGCACAAACCGGCCTTTTGCTTGACGCTTTCCAAACGGAGCCGCGGCTTTGGGTCACGTGAACACCCAACCTTCCCGCCCCACCCTCCGCGAACGCTTTCAGTACCGGTTCGACAACTTCATGGCGGGAGGCGCCCGCTCCATCTTCTTTGCGCTGGTCCTGCTTTTCTGCGGCGCGCTGATCTTCACCGGCAGTCTGAGGCTGCTCGTCGTAAGGACGACTCCCCCCCAGGTGGACGCCAAGGGGCAGGTTCAGGAGCCTTCGGTCCGTGATGACCTCTGGAATTCGCTGATCCAGATCTTGGACCCCGGCGCCGTCACCGAGGACAACAACGCCCCCTGGTACATCAAGCTTGTCGCTTTGATCACGGTACTCCTGGGGCTCGTGTTCTTTTCGGCCGTGATCGCCTTCATCACCACGCAGCTCGACATCAAGCTCACCAACCTCAAGAAGGGACGCAGTCGTGTGCTGGAGTCAGGACATACCCTGATCCTGGGCTGGGGCGACCGGGTACTCGAGATCATTCGGGAGCTTATCGTCGCCAACGAATCGGAGAAGGACGCGGCCATTGTGGTGCTGGCCGAAAAAGAGAAGGAGGAGATGGACGACTTCTTCTTGGAGCATGTGAAAGAACGCGGCAACACGCGGATCATCACGCGCACCGGAGTGACGAGTTCCCTCGAAGCCCTCGAACGCGTTTCCGTGACCGAATCGAAAGCCGTCATCATCCTCCCGTCCGCCAACGAAGGTTCGACCTGGGAAGAGAAGGTCGCCTCGGACTCCAAGACCCTGAAGTCGGCGCTGGCAGTCGTGGCGGCTTCGCGCGACGATGCCACAAAAGCCAGCATCGTCACGGAGTTGTTCGACCGAACGAATCACGAGCTGCTGAAGGGACTGGCCCCCGAAAACATCACGATCATCGACACCGAGGACATGCTCGCCAAGATGATCGTGCAGACTTCGCGCTCTTCGGGCCTGTCGGCAGTCTACGGGGACCTGATCGGCTTCGAGGGCTGTGAGTTCTACTTCCGCGCCGGTCCTTGGCGCGGACTCAATTTCGGCGAGTTGGCCTTCCACCTTCCGGACGGAATCCCGCTCGGCTATAAGGACGCGGGCGGAAATATTCACCTGCGCCCGGACGCGGATCATCCCATCGCCGATGACGACCAGGTCATCCTGATTGCCGAAGACGACTCCAGTATTCGTCTGTCGGCACGTCCCATCTGCCAGGCACGCTCTTTCCCGGCCGGAAGCGAAAGGCTCCAGAAGCGGACCGAACGCGAACTGATCATCGGGTGGAATACGAAAGCCGCCACGATCATCGAACAGTACACCGACTACATCCTGCCCGGTTCGGAAATCGACGTGGTCCTGCCGAGCGTCTACACGGAAGGTACGGCGGGTCTGGACGAAATCCGCAAGAGACATCCCGACCACAAAATCAACGTACGCAGCGCCAATCCCCTCGTAGCACGGGAGCTCTCCGCGCTGCGCCCTGAAACGTACAACAACGTGATCCTCCTGAACAAGACCGAGGATGACCTGGAAAAGGTCGATTCGCAGAGCATCCGCATCCTGCTTCAACTGCGCGCGCTTTTCCGGGAAACCCAGGCCAAGACCGGTCAACCGGTCCGCACGCAGATCATTTCGGAGGTGATGGACTCGCAGAACCTGGAGTTGCTCTCGCGGACGGGGGCCAACGACTTCGTGATATCGAGCCAGATGGTCAGCAAGATCTTCGCGCAGGTTTCACAGGATCCTGAGGTACTGCGCGTGTACGAGGAACTCTTCGAAGAAGAGGGTTCGGAGTTCTACCTCAAACCGGCACGGCTGTACTTCCAGCCCTTCCCCTCCGAGGCGTTGACCTTTGCTGACCTGATCCTCGCGGCTCAAAAGCGACAGGAGATCTGCATCGGCTATCGGTTGGCACAACGTGGGAATTCTGTCCAGGATCACTTCGGCGTGGTGCTGAATCCGAAGAAAACGCAGGCCGTCGCCTTCTCCCCGGAAGACCAATTGATTGTCCTGGCCGACGACGAGTCGTAGACTGTAGTGTGGCCGCACCCGCACGGGAGTACTTCTATACGATCGACGCTTCGGGTCGCCTGTGGCACGATGGAACCGAGCTCACCGACGCGCGTTTCCTCAACTTCTTCTACAAGCGCCTGGGCCCGAACGAAACCGGCGCGCACCCTGACTTCCCCTTTCTTTCGCCGTGCGGTCTGGAACTGAACTTCGTGCGGGCCGAAAGCTGGCCGCTGGTGTTTCGCAGACTCCGGGAAGGACAACTCGAATATGCGCCGGACCTGGTCGTTGGGTTTCAGCCGTCCGGCATGCGCTTCACCGTTCCGGGCGGTCGCCTCATCCATCCGGCGCCCGTGGGACGATATGGCGCCTTCTCTCGCGAGCTGACCTTGGAAATCAGCCGCGACATCGTGACACATCCGGAAGGCTATCTTCTTTCCTACGGCGGAAGTGAGTTCATTGTCCGACCACTGGCAGAGGAGGCAGGAACATGACCATGCAGGACCACTACACTTCGATTCTGTACGAAACGAAGGACCGGATTGCCCACATAACCCTGAATCGCCCTGAAAAGCTCAACGCCATCAACCACGAGTTGCCGGGAGAACTCTCGGCGGCCGTAGCGCGGGCCAACCGGGATCCGGGGATCCATGTGATCGTGCTCCAGGGAGCGGGGCGCTCGTTTTGCAGCGGCTACGACCTGGAACTCTACGCCGAGACCCCGCGGCCCACGGCCGGCTCGCAGGACATGCCCTGGGATCCGATGATAGACTTCGACTTAATGTATGGCAACACACAGCACTTCATGAGCCTGTGGCGAAGCTACAAGCCGACCATCTGCAAACTGCATGGCTTCGCGGTGGCGGGAGGCAGCGACATCGCGCTTTGCTGCGACATCGTCATCATGGGGCGGCACGCGCGCATCGGCTATCCGCCGGCCCGTGTCTGGGGCTGTCCGACCACCGCCATGTGGGTCTACCGCTTGGGACCGGAGCAGGCCAAACGATTTCTGTTCAGCGGCCGCGTGGTGGGCGGGGAGGAGGCGGCTCGCCTCGGCCTCGTGAGCGAAGCGGTCTCCGAGCGGGACCTCGACCGGCGCGTGTTGGAGATCGCCACGAATATGGCCGCCGTTCCCAAGAATCAGCTCATGATGCACAAGCTCCTGGTGAACCAGGCCTACGCCAACATGGGACTGGAGAGCACGCAGATGTTCGCCACGCTCTTCGACGGGATTGCTCGACATACGCCCGAAGGCGTCGCGTTCAAGAAGCGCGCCGAGGAAGCCGGCTTCCAGCAGGCCGTATCCGAGCGCGACAGCGGCCGGGCCATCCCCTGATCCGAGAAGTGCTGGCCGCAGAAGGCGCCGGACGTTAAGATGGAGAGCGCACCCGACAACGATTTGCGCAAACGGTCACGATGAATCGCGAGAAAGCAGGACGCATCCTTCAACTCGGCCTGGACGTAGGCGCCGACTTCTGTGAGATTTTCGAAGAGGAAACCCGCAACGCCTCGGTAGGATTTCGGGATCGGAAGGTGGAGAGCGCCACCGCCGGCACGGAGTACGGCGTCGGCATTCGCCTCATCTATGGCACGGACGTTCTGTACGCGCACACGAGCCTCGACGACGAGGAACACCTGGCGCGCTTCGTACGGTCGCTTGCGGCCAGCCGGTTGCGCTCGGCCGAAGGGTCCGCCTCTTCCGCGCCCGGAGTACACCTGGTCGGCGTGACGCTTCCGGACGCCCACGCCGCCGCTCGGGATCCGCGCGTGGTCGGACAGGCCCCCAAACTCGAACTGCTCAAGCGCGCGGATCAAATCGCACGGGCCACCTCACCGAGTGTGCGGCAGGTCAGCGTGCGCGCCTTCGATCAGGTGCAAAACGTGCTCATCTGCAATACGGAAGGACTCTGGGTGGAGGACCGTCGCACCCGTGCGCGCCTGACCATCTCGGTGACCGCTGAGGCCGACGGAGAACGCTTCTCCGCGGGCGAGTCTCCGGGCGCGCTCCGCGGCTTCGAGTTCTTCGAGGAAGTGGACGTCGATGGCCTCGCGCGAACTGCGGCCGAAAGGGCTGTGCGGATGCTTTCGGCCGGCTACGTGGAAGGCAAACGCATGCCGGTCATCCTGGGCAACGGTTTTGGCGGCGTGATCTTTCATGAGGCCTGCGGCCATCCTCTGGAAACGGAGGCTATTCGCAAGAAGGCCTCGCCCTTCGTGGGCAAGTTGGGCCGCCAGATCGCGCACCCTTCTGTAACCGCGGTGGATGACGGCACGCCTCCACATGTTTGGGGTTCGCTCAACGTCGACGACGAAGGCCTCCCCGTAGAGAAGACGGTACTCATCGAGAAAGGTGTGCTGCGCTCGTACCTTTCGGATCGTGTCGGCGCAACCGAGGTGGGAGTGCCGCGCACGGGCAGCGCGCGCCGCGAATCGTATCAGTACGCGCCCGTCTCGCGGATGCGGAACACCTACATTGCAGCGGGCACCGACACCTTTGAAGACATGCTCTCCGGGATCGACTACGGACTGTACGCGCGCAAGATGGGCGGCGGTTCGGTGAATCCGGCCACGGGAGAGTTCAACTTCGCCGTGGAAGAGGGTTACGCCATCCGTAACGGACAGTTGGCCGAACCGGTGCGCGGGGCCACGCTCATCGGACACGGACACGAAATTCTTCCGCGCATCTCCATGGTGGGAGCTGACCTCGAGTTGGCCGCCGGAACGTGCGGGGCCTCTTCAGGCAGCGTGCCCGTGACGGTGGGTCAGCCGACGCTCAAAGTGGACGAGATCCTCGTGGGCGGTCGCTGAGGAACGGCAATGACGCAAACCCAGGCAACGTCGCTCGCTCTGGAAGACGCTGTGCTCTTCCTCCAGGCCGAAGTGCAGGCGCTGGGTGCGGCTCCGTTCGACATTCTCGCGGGCGAATCCTCGAACACGTCCGTCGAGGTTTTCGAAGGGCGCGTGCAGAACACCGAGATGTCGAGTTCGCGCGGAATCGGCGTGCGGCTCTTTCGCGATGGTCGGCCGGGCTATGCGTTCACCGAACGTTTGACTGCCGAAGCCCTGCAGCAGACCGCGCGGGATGCCTGGGCTCACACGGAGTTGACCGACCCGTTGTACTTGGACCTCCCGACGGTGGCGCCCGTGGAAAGGGAGCTGGGTACGTGCGAAGCAGGGCTGGACTCCGTTGGTTTCGAGGAGCTCAAGGAGCATGCGCTGCGGATCGAATCCCTGGCCCGCAGCGGTGATGCGCGGATCGAAAACGTCCCGTACGCCGGCGCTTCGCTTTCGCAGGGGAGGTCGCTGTTGGGAAACAGCGGCGGGCTTTCGCTTTCCGCACGCGGAAACTCCGTCTCGGCGTACGTGGGCGCAGTGGCCCAACAGGACGAAGTGCGCAAGATGGGCGTCTACGCCAACGGCGGCCGTTCGCTGGATCTCCCCGTACTCGAACCGCGTTTCATGGCCGCTCGCGCCGTGGAACGCGCCGTGGAAATGCTCGGTGCGCGCCCCGTTACTCCCGGAACGCTGCCCGTTGTCTTCTCCAACCGCGTGAGCGGGCGTTTGTTCTCGATGTTTGCATCGCCCTTTTTCGCCGAGGTTGTCCAGAAAGGGCAGTCGCGTCTGAAGGGCAGGCTCGGTGAGCGCATTGCTTCTGACGTCCTCGTTTTGCGGGACGACCCGCACATCTTCGGTGCGCCGGGCTCCCGCCTCTGGGACTCCGAGGGGGTCCCTACTTCACCGCTCGTCGTGGTTCAAGACGGCGTGTTGCTTGCGTTCCTCCAGAACCTGGAGTCAGCTAAAGAAGACGGCGTGCCCCCGACGGGCCACGGCTCTCGTGGCTACTCGGGGCGAGCCTCCACCTCCTTCACGAATCTGATCGTCGAGACGATGCCGAACAGCCTGGCCTCTTTGCTCGCCACTCACCCGCGGTGCCTCTTCGTCACTAAGCTCGAAGGCGGCTCGGGTTGTTCGAGCGTGTCCGGCGAGATTTCTATCGGGATGCAGGGCTTCCTGTACGAAAACGGCGCTCCCGTTCATCCCGTGGATCGCATGACCATAGCTTCTAATTGGTTCGACCTGCTCCCACGCATCCGGGCTTTTTCCAACGAGTACTCGGACTCCTTCAGTTCCGTGCGCGTACCGGACATGCTCGTGGACGACATCTACGTCGGCGCGTGATTCCCTCACACT
Source organism: uncultured Leptospiraceae bacterium (assembly GCA_964585735.1). GTDB lineage: Bacteria > Spirochaetota > Leptospiria > Leptospirales > Leptonemataceae > CAZPFB01. The sequence continues at coordinate 1,592 of CAZPFB010000127.1, read as the reverse complement.
TCGGCCCGGCCGCCATTCGCCTCTTGCGCTTTTCGCCTGGACTCTCGTTGAGCTGCTCGCGCTTTGGTTGCGCCCGGGAAGCTCGGTCCAAGACTCCGGCGCATGACGGCACCGCGCGCGCCCCGCACCGGTCGAATCGCCTACCGGAGTCGACCGAGCAACGCGCGGCAAAGAAGCCTTTGGGCCGCGCCGGCTCTTGGTCTGTTGCTCGGTTGCTCGGTTCAGGGAACCACGTCCCTCACCGGCCCCTGGCAATGGCGTCCTGGATTCGAAGCAAGTTGGACGCGGCCCGAAAGCCTGGGGCAGAGCGGCTGGAGGACGCTGCGCATTCCGGGCATCCATTCGGACCTGACCGAACTGCGCAATCGCCGCGTGACGATCACCCTGCGGCGCGTCGTCACAGCCACGTCGGAACGGGGCGTTTGGCTCCAGGCTCGCGAACCGATCGGGCTGAACACCGGACGCCTGGGCGATGTCTCCGAGATCTACGTCAATGGCGTACTTCTGGGGCGATTGGGGTCGCTGCAACCGTACGAATCGGGCCTGGGGCGACGGGCCATCCTCCCCTTACCTGAAGCGGCGCGAAAGGGACCGTTCGTGATCGCCCTCGTGCTGCACACGCGCGGCGACCGCCCTCTGCTCACCGGTGAAACGGTAGCGCTCGGCGCCCTGTCCGAATTGCACAGAGCCGACGCGCGCGAAGCACTCGAGGCGCTGGCTTTCCTCGTCTTCTTTCTGGCCGTCGGCGCCTACCACCTGCTGCTGGCAGCCTTCCGGCCCAAGGAGACGACGAACCTTCATTTCGGAATGGCGGTCGTGCTCCTTTCGGGCTACTGGTTCTTCAAGGAGTACTGCCGGCAGTGGGGACTCTTCGAGGGCGACCCCCGTTTCGTACGCTACAATCTCGAACTCGTTGCGTTGTTTTGCGCGGTACAACCATTCCTGTTCTTCTTCGCCGACCTCTTTCCGGACACGACCGGCTGGCACAGGTACCTGCTCCGCTCCGCGCGCGCCTTTTTGGCAGTGGGGGTACTCGCCGCCGCGGGGGTATGGTTCGTCGACTACGGCACCAAGCGCACGTTGCTGCTCGCCTGGCAGCTAATCGCGTTGCCCGCCATGCTCTTTGTGCTGGCCTTCGTGCTGCGCGCCGCCTGGTACGGCAGACCCGACGCGCGATTGGTTGCGGGCGGAGCCGTGGTCTTCGGTCTGGCGGGAATCTGGGACCTCATGGTGGCCATGCGAGTGGTCGAGCGTCTCTTCGAGGCGCCCTTCTCCCCTCCACGGTACGGGCTGCTCCTTCTCGTCGGCACGTGCGCCATCATGCTGGGACGGCGGTTCAGCAGCGCGCACACCCGGGCCGAAGAACTCAATGAACAATTGGAGTCCTTCAACCGCGACCTGGAAGAGAAAGTGCGATTGCGCACGTCTCAACTGGAAGCGTCGCTGACGGAACTGCAATCGAAGCTGCGCACGGAAGCGGAGGTCGTCAAACTCACCGAAGTGATTTCGAAGCGGGCCGTGCATCGCCTGATGATCCAGGGGCGCGAACTGCTCTACAGCAGCCCGACGATGGCGGCCCTCGTCCAACTAGT
>CAZPFB010000126.1:0-14946 GCA_964585735.1 uncultured Leptospiraceae bacterium | reverse complement strand
CGGTCACGTCCATCCCCATCCCGTACGCCGTTCGCGCGGCGTTCGCACCGACCACACCTGCGCCGAGGATGAGTGCACGGGCCCGCGGCGTTCCGATGGCGCCCGAGGGAAGGACCCCGCGACCGCCCAGATGCTTCTGCATGTGGTAGGCCCCGACCAGCGGCGCCATGCGACCGGCAATCTCACTCATGGGTGCCAAGAGCGGGAGAGCGGAACCTTCGCGCAGGCTTTCGTACGCCAAAGCGGTGATGCGCTTCTCGAGGAGGAACGACAGGACTCCCGGATTGGCCGCAAGGTGCAGGTAGGTGAACAGGGCCGATTCGGGGCGAAGCAGAGGGAACTCTACTGCCTGCGGCTCCTTCACCTTGAGCACGAGTTCAGCTTCGGCGAAGACCTCTTCGCGGACCCCCAGGCGCGCTCCGGCGCGTTCGTACTCGTCATCCAAGAAGCCGCTGCCCTGGCCCGCGCCGCGTTCGAGGATCACCTGACCGCCGGCTGAGACGATTTCGCCAGCGCCGCCCGGCGTGAGCGCCACGCGATGTTCGTCGGTCTTGATTTCCTTGGGAACTCCGACCAGCACGCTTTCCTGAACCACGCGCGGGCCGAAGCTGTCAATCGGCTTCCGGCACAGGCGGATCCCAGGCGCGCAGCATCTCGTGGCGAACCCCGAACAGCGATAGCACGCGCCCCGCTATGAAGTTGGCCAGGTCGTCCAGGTTCTGCGGTCGGTGGTAGAATCCAGGCGCAGCCGGAAGCACGATGGCGCCCGCTTCGGTGACGGCGGTCATGTTCCGGAGATGCACAAGCGAGAGCGGTGTCTCACGCGGCACGAGCACCAGGCGCCGGCGCTCCTTCAGGCAAACGTCCGCGGCCCGCTCGATCAGATTGGCCGAGTGCCCGCCGGCCACCGCGGCAAGCGTTTTCATGGAGCAGGGTATGACGACCATGCCATCAAAGCGCGCCGAACCGCTCGCCGGTCGCGCACCGATATCGGTGTGCGATTCGATTCGAAACTTCGGGCCGTGCTCTGACAGGGGCCCCAATCCCGTCAGCGCTTCTTTCAGATACCCGGCCGGGGAGGCGACCTCCACGCCGGCTTCGGCGGAAAGGACGCGCAGCGCGGACGGGCTGACGACGAGCGAAACCTCGCCTGTGGTGTGTCGGGCCAGGCCCCGTAGCAATCCCCGCGCGTACAGTGCTCCGCTGGCGCCGGTGACACCGACGATCAGATTCAACTCGGTACGCTGGGGCCGTTCCATGATCGATCAGGCGGTCGTGGCGCGGAGGATGACGTCCGAAAGCAGGCCCAAAAACAGGACCGAACTGATGGAAGCGTTCACATGAAAGAAGGCAACGGGGACGTGCTTCAGGTTGTCCGCGCGAACGAGCAGATGTTCGGTCACAAAAAGGAAGGCCACTATGACGGCTGCTATGAAGTAGCCCGCTCCCGCGCCTGCGTCCCTTCCGGCCAGGACGAAGAAGGTGAGCGCCACCGCGTGTGAGGCGCGCGCGATCCACAGCGCGCGTGGGACGCCGAAGCGGGCCGGAATCGAATGCAATCCTTCCGCGCGATCGAAGTCCGCGTCCATGCAGGCGTAGAGGATGTCGAAACCGGCAATGTAGAACGCGAGCCCCGCGCTCCACAGGAGCGGGTGCAGACTTGCGAACTCTGGCCAGCCGAGGTGGCCGCGCACAGCCAGCCACGTTGCCGTTGGCGCAATGCCGATGGCGATCCCGAGCAGGAAATGGCACAGGAAGGTGAATCGTTTGCTGTACGAGTAGCCCAGCGCCAGGGCGATGGCCACAGGCGAGAGCAGAGCGCACCAGAGGTTGATGGTGAACGCCGTGGCGAAGAAGATCAGCAAGGACACGCCGACAAACCACCAGCCGCGGGCCACCGAGATGATGCCGCGGGGAATCTCACGCGCGGATGTTCGCGGGTTGCGGGCGTCGATGTGGCGGTCCGCGATTCGGTTGAACCCCATGGCCGCGCTGCGGAGCGCCGCCATGCACACCACCACCTGGGCGACCAAAATGAACAGGGCCCGCGTGGGGCTTCCGTCCACGATGAGTCCCGTCCCGGGCAGCGCCAGGAGGAAGGCTATGCCCGCGAAAGGCAGCGCAAAAATTGTATGAGAGAACTTTATCATCCGGAGGTAGTCGCTGATGACCCGCGCGCTCATGCGGGCAGGGCGTGCCTGCGCGGCGGCCGTGTCAACCAATGCCGGCACAGAATCGTTGACGACCTTCACCCCTACCGTCCCCCTGTGCCGTGCGGCGGAAGGGGAACAGAAGGTCTCTACGGCTCGTTTGGTGGATCCTGCCGCTTCTGATCTGTGGCTGCTTCGACTACGAAGAACGCGTGCTCTTCGAGACGGACTTCAGCGGTCGCGTCTTCTATCGGTACGTCGTGCCGGTGGACGCGGGTACGAAACGTTCCTTGATCCGATTCCTGCCGGCCGATCGCGCCGCTGTCGAGGCCCGCTTCGGCCGGCGCATCGAGAACTTCGAGGCGCGCATGCTCGAACGCCCGGCGGACCTGCGTGGGCTGCGCACGGCGGCCGAGGTTCGTTTCGAAATAGCCTTTCGTGAGCCCCGGGACCTGGAGCGGCTCCTGCTTGGGGAGGTTCACGTGCGAAAACGCCAGGGAAGGGTCGCGCTGGAGCGGACGTTCCCGGTTCGTCGGGCCATCAAGCGTGAGCCTGACCGCGTTGAGAAGCGCATTCGGGAAAACACCGCGCGTGCGCTGGAGAACCACTACCTCCAACTCTATGTCGAGTTTCCGAAGGGCTACTCGCTTTTCAGCAACCGTGGCGTGTCGTTGCGGACGGGATTGCACCTGTTCACGTTGCCGCTTTCCGATACCCTGGACCGGACCGAACCTCACTCGTGGAGCATGGAACTCAGGGCACCGCAGCAGCCGAAAGAAGAGAGTGGAATCTTCTCAACGCTTCCCGGTCGCGATCGTTGATGCGATAGTGCAGAACGTTGGCGAGGTACGCATACGCGTCCGGGTAGTGGCTGGCGCGCGCCATCTCGGAAAGATGGCCCAGGCCCGACTCCAGGGACTCTTCGAAGAACGCATCCGCCAGAGGTCTTGCCCGGGGGTAGGCCCACAGGGCAAAAACGAAGGGCAGCCCTTCCAGGGAGAACCACCATTCTGCCAGGTCGCGCAGCACGAACCCGCTGCGGCCACCCGAGGTCCGGAGGGCCAGCGCGGAGTCTCCGATCAGAAGTCCGGCCGTGTCTTCGTCCACGAGATCGGGTATAGAACTCGGATCCGCGGCGCGCCACTCGATTTGTGCTTCCGGGAAGGTCCGCCGGAGCAGGATTTCGAGCAAGGCCACGGACGAACGCGAGCCCGAATCCGCCAGCACCAGGCGCGGAGGCTGTTGTGCGAAGCCGGCAGCCCTGAGGTACACGATGGAATCCACACGTTCCGAGGCGCAAACGCCGACGCTGCGGCAGGAGCCGAAGAGTTCCGGATGTCGAAGCACCTCCACGGAGCTGATGAGCGCCGCATCGAGCCCGCCCGCGCAGAGCTCCTCGTAGAGTCGCGCCGGCGTGTCCTCGACGATCTCCACTTCTCCGCGCAGGGCGGCCTGCCGAAAGCCGTAGTCCAGCGGCCGCGCGTTCAAGAACCTCACGAGCCCGAGCTTCATCTTGGTAAATCCACACCCTCCGCGTCGGCCGAAGGCGTCGATACTATTCCTATGAGAACCTGGCTGCTGGTGAATCTGCCGACGGCGATTTCGGGACCCTGGCCGCGACGCCGTCTCGCGTCCGTTTTGGCGGTGCTCGTCGCCACTGCTTCCCTGGCTGCCGACGGCGATGCGGCCATGGAGAGGCTGCTGCGAGCACCGGCCGTTCGTCACCCACTGGTGTTCGCCTGGGGCGCCACTTCTGCGCAAGTAGAACGGGAATTGGCCGCCGACAGCGCCACCCGTATCCGGGAGCGGGACGGCGACCGGGAGATCGTCTTCGAACGGGAGGGGATCGAGTATCGCTACTCCTTCTTTCGTCGAGTGGGTCCTGTGTTGGCAGCGGACCCCGCTTCGATCGCGGGTGCGGATCCTTCGGCCATCCTGTTTGCGGTAACACTGGTTCTTCCCGGCGTCGCCCTCCACAGCGAGACCGGGCGGGAACTCATGAGCGTTCTGGAAGCGGGCTACGGCCGGGCCACGAATCGGACCAACACCCACCTCGATTTGGAGAACCTGAGCACGGGAGTGCGCGTCTACCTGGAGAAGTACCGTCGTGCCCCCTATATCCGCAGACTCACCTTTGTCTCAAAGGGGCTTGCCCAAGAGCGCAATCGCCAGTATCAAGGTGCGATACGGGTCGGAAGGGCGCTTGCCTCCGGTAGAGCTCCCCGTCTCTGGGATTTCTCGGAGGCGGCTGCCGGAGCTCCGCGCTCCTCTTGGGCCGGGGGACGGGCTGAGGAGACTGCGGAAGGGAATGGGCGTTGAACTTGTCGAACACGAACTGCGCGACATTCACCTGGGCGCTCATCGGTATTCGGTCCTGGGTTTCTTGCCCAGGGACACGGAGGTCTTCCAGGATTCCACTCCAGAATTGGTCCGCTTCGTAGCGGATCGTCTGGATGCCCGCCGGGAGATAGCGGGCTGCCTCCTGTACCGACCGGACAGGCTGCTGCGCATCCTGTTGTTTTCCTGCGAACAGAACGGTCCGGAGATGCGACGCATGATGGATCCGACGCGTCTGGCGGAGGATGTCGTGCTTTCCGACATGACCACGCAGTCGGAGCCGGAAGTGATCCTGGCCCGCCTGCATGAGCGGGCCCGCATGCTGCTTCTTTCGGTGCGCGCCACCCTGCTCGAAATCGACGGCCGCGGTGATGATGCCGAGGAGAATATCGCGGTCATCAGCGTGTTCACGGCAGGACTGCCACCCCTCGTTCACATCGGCCCCTCCGGTTTCAGTTTTCCTGTTCGATCGGGATTGCCGGCGGGCGTGCTTCCGGAATGGTTCACGATGAAGCAGAAGATGGAATGGAGTCCGGGCGAGCAGGTGAACTGCCACACGGATCTCCCGGGCGCCATCACGGGAGAAACCCTGCGCGCCTTCCACGACCTGCTGCGAACCCAGGCGCCCATGCGGGAGTTGCCCGATGATATGGTTGTCCTGAGGATTCGCTTCGAGGATTGAGACAAGGCCCACCTGACCCCGTTTGACAGGATCCAAGCGATATGGAAACTCCTTACAGCCCTCCGGAAAGTGGACTCGCGGCAGCGGGCGCCGGCTCTCCCGTGCCTTCGCCGGGGCGTGACTCGTTTGGGACCTTCGAGTTCGGAAAGGTCTTCGAACTTGCCTGGCAGGGTCTCAGCCGCAACTTTGGACCGGCCGTCGGGCTGTACATGCTCCTGTTCCTGCTGATCGGCGGTTCGCTTTTTCTGTGCTGTCCCGGCTGGTTCTTCGCATTGCCGCATCTGGTGGTCGGGGCCACGCTGATGGGCTACTACCTGGTGCGCGGAGAACTGCGCTCCGAGCATCTCTTTTCTGGATTCCGCAATTATTGGCGCGTCCTGCTCCTTTCGATCATCGTAGCTTTGGTTTCCTCGGCTATCTACTTCGTGGTGGGCGGTCCCTATCATTATCGACTGCTCGGGTTGCTGTCGGGACTCGATTGGACCGCGGGGACACCGGGCGAGAAGATTGCCGAGCAGATTACGCGCAGTATGCAGAGCGGTTCGGTCCGGGCATCCAGCCTGTTTCTCTACGTCGCTTCTGCGGCAGGCTACTATCTTGCGGGACGCTGGCTGCTCTGCACTGCGCTGGTCGTAGAGCGTGGCTATGGCGTGATGGAGTCCTTGGGAACCTCGTGGCGCGTGACCCGTCCCTACCATGGGTGGCTGCTGCTGGTCGTCTTCCTTTCGGGTCTGATCGCCGTGATGGGACTTCTCGTCTGTGGCGTTGGCGTGTTCGTTTCGTATCCGTTGGGGATGGCCATTCAGGGCGCTGCCATCGCGCAACTCCTCGGAGACGTGCCCGGAACCGCTTCACCCGATTCCGCGCAGGCCACCGGCACCGTGCGAGTCCCCGAGGTGAAGGAGGAAGCGCGCTTTCCCACTCCCCCCTCGACGGATGTCGCTCGCGATGAGCCCCGTCGTGCCGGTTCGTCGGGCGAGCGGCGTGAAGACAATCCCTACGGTTGAGATGCCTGCGACCGAGCGGGATTGAAATTGACGGTGGGCTGCCTTTCTCCCTACTGCGCTGCTATGCTCTTCTCATTCCGCCGGGTCGTGCACCGGGTTCTGCCCGTCGCCCTGATCCCGCTCGCCCTGCTCGTATGTGCTTCCACTCCGACCGCGTATCCGCACGCCAAGCGGTACCTCGTGGCCGTCATGCGCGTGGAGAATCAGACAGCGGAGAAGGACGTAGAACCGTACCTGGAGTCCGTGCGCAGTATCCTGATCTCCGAGTTGGTGGCCGGCGGTAGGCTCCGACTCATCGAGCGTGATCGCGTGGATGTCATCCTGAAAGAGCAGGCGCTGGGCAAGACTGGCCTCGTGGAAACGGACAGTGCCATGCGCATCGGCAGACTGCTGGGGGCCCAGGCCGTGCTCTTGGTCCGCGTGAGCGCGCTGAAGGGCGAGCCCAACGTAACCACGGCGGGTGACGCGAGCTATCGAACGCTGACCGTGCAGGCTTCGCTCGATGCGCGCTTGGTGCATGCGGAGACCGGTGAAATACTCGCAGCTTCCGAGGAGCGTTCTGCGGAAACAGCCCGCGAATTCTCCGCCGGCAAAGACGATGTTCGCACCGGTCGGATCGACCGACCCGCGCTGACCGGTCATGTGCTCGAAAATGGCGCGCGCCTGCTGGCACGGAAGCTTTCGGCACTGGTTCCCCAGAAGTGAAGGGGGTCCCCGTGGCACGCCAGGCCGCGCGCGTCGCGTGTATGGCGCTCCTCCTGGGGGCGGTCGCGTGCAGTGTCCCCTCCACGGTGCCGGGTGGGCCCGTTCGCGTCGTTGTCTATACGCAGAATTTGTTCATCGGTGCGGATCTCCTGACCCTGGGCGGGCGCAGCTTCAGGGGAAAATCGTTTCGCCAGATTCTCCGCGAAGTGGAAGGCACCGTCGATTCCATCGTGCGGGACATCGAGTTCCACGACTTCCCGGCCCGGGCCCGTGGAATTGCCAGGCAGGCGCGCACGAGCACCGCCGACGTTCTCCTTCTGCAAGAAGTGACCCTGCTGCGCAGGCGCGCGTGCCCGGGGCACTTGGTTTGGCTGGCCGTTGCGCAGAGTTGTGTGTACGACTACCTGGAGATCCTGATGGCCGCACTCCGAGCCGAAGGCCTGGAGTATCGGGCGGCCGTCGTGACCGAAAACTTCGACGAAGAGGCGCCATCGGCAAAGTACGGCTACGTTCGCTTCACCGACCGCGACGCCATCCTGGTCCGCCGTGACCTGAGTTGGTCCGGTGGAAGCGATCGTCACTTCCGGCAGCAATGGGAGCGGCGTGTGGCCGTTCGCACCATCTCGCTCAAGAAGGGCTATCAGGAAGTCACGATCGAGAAGGCCGGACGCAGGTTCCGGGTTGTGAACACGCACCTGGAACGTCTGGGGCGATTCAAAGAGGCTCAGAACCAGGAGTTGCTCGAACGGTTCGGGAAAGCCACACTGCCAACCATCGTGGGCGGTGACTTCAATGCAGACCCGTCCGTCGACACGGCCTTCTTTCGAAAGTGGCGAACCGACTACCGGGACACGTGGGCCGTGGCGCGTGGCGCAAGAGGAGGGGGGACCTGCTGCTTCAGCATCCCGCTGACCTCGACTGCGCATCGTCCCGGCGCGCGCTGGGACCTGCTATTGGCGTCGAAGCACTTCTCGGTCCAGAGCGCGCGAGTCGTAGCCGACATGGTCCGCAGCGAGGGTCCTCCCGCTCGCCGCCTCTGGCTCTCCGATCACGCCGGGGTGGTAGCTGATCTCACGCTCCCGTAGCGGGAGGCGACGGTGCTCGACGGACGTACCGGGCGTGGCGTGGGGTAGACGGCACTTGACAAAGCATTAGAAATTCAACGACAATGTCGTTCAGGCAACGCAGGACATCACGACCGTCCGCAGACTCTACAGGAATCATCCATGGGGACCTTCCACAACTTCAACGCCGCCGTCGGAATCGGGGCTCCCGTCTCCACCGCGCGAGTCGTGCGGAAGGTGCTTATTATCTGGGCCCTGTGCGCAGCCCCTGCTTTCGCTGCGTGCGACTACATCGTGGACACTCGCGAGCTGGACGACAGCTACTGCTTCTCTCTGCATGCCGTTCCCGCCCTTGGCTTTCTCTCCTGGATTGCGGACCCTGGCCAGACCGAGAATTCCGTGCGAACAGGGAATGCAATCGTGCTCGCTGAACTTCTCGCGTACGAAGACTGCCTGGAGCGAGTCGACAGGCAAACGAAACCCATTTTCAAATAGGAGCCGTCGATGACCACCCTCGGCAAACCTACCACACCATCACACCATCGAGTGGAGGCTATGATTCATGACTCGATTGATGATGGGAGTGGTCATTTCCCTTACATTGACCTGCTGCGAGTATGTGGTGGATGCTCGGGAATCGACGGAGGGAGAGTGCTACAAGAATCTGGTCCTTCCGTTTCTCCTGCCGCGTGCGCCCTTTGACACCCCCGATCATCATCCGGACCCCACCGCACCGCGAAATCGCGAAGCAGGCCCCCGGCCTCAGAACGTCCCGGTGAGCGCGCGCGTCCGATATTCTTCGGTCATCGCAGCGATCAGTGCATCCAGTGCTACTGATTCGTGGACTTTTCCTTCTCGGGTTCGAACGGACACTTTCCCGCTCTCGACTTCCTGATCCCCGAGGACCACGATGTAGTTCACTTGATCCAACTGAGCGTTGCGCACCTTTTTGGGCACCGATTCGCCGGACGCGTCGAGTTCGGCGCGCAGTCCGGCCTCTTTCAGGCGTTGCGTGATACTTTGGGCAGGCTCTTCGTGCCTGTCGGCCACCGTGAGCACGCGGGCCTGTACCGGCGAAAGCCACAGCGGGAACCTTCCGCCGAAATGCTCGACCAAGATTCCGAAGAATCGCTCGACAGACCCGAAGATGGCGCGGTGCAGCATGACCGGCTGCTTGCGTTCGCCCTCGGAGGCTTCGTAGTGAAGTTGAAACCGGGCGGGCAGATTCATATCCAACTGGATGGTCCCGCACTGCCACGTGCGACCGATGACGTCCTTGATGTGCATGTCGATTTTCGGACCGTAGAATGCACCGTCGCCTTCGTTCACGCGGTAGGTGTATCCACCTTCGTCGAGGGCCGCCTTGAGGCTGGCCGTGGCAAACTCCCAGGCTTCTGCGGTACCGATGGACTTCTCGGGACGCGTGGACAGCTCCATGTGATAGTCCAAGCCCAGGGTGCTGTAGACTTTCTCGGCGAGCTCAAGCACACCCTGGATTTCCGACTTGAGGTCCTTGGGCTCCATGAACAGGTGCGCGTCGTCCTGGTGGAAGCTGCGCACGCGAAAGAGACCCGAAAGGGCGCCTGATAGTTCGTGTCTATGGACGTGCCCCGTCTCCGCCACCCGCAGCGGCAGTTGCCGAAAGGAATACTGTGCATACCTATAGAATAGCATACAACCGGGGCAGTTCATCGGTTTGATGGCGAACTCGCGGTCGTCCACTTCGCTCGTGTACATGTTCTCGCGGTAGTAGTCCCAATGACCTGACGTCTCCCAGAGTTCGCGCGCGAGCATGACAGGAGTTTTGATCTCCACGTACCCGGCGGCTTTTTGGAGCTCTTTTTCGAATTGCAGCAGTTCGTCCCAGATGGCCATGCCGCGCGGGTGGATGAACGGCATGCCCGGCGCTTCTTCGTGGAAGGAGAAGAGGTCGAGTTTCTTACCGAGCACTCGGTGATCGCGCTTCTTGGCTTCTTCCAACTGGTGCAGGTACGTGCTCAGTTGCTTCTTGTCCGGGAAGCTGATGGCATAAACGCGGGTGAGCTGTGCGTTTTCTGCGTTTCCCCGCCAGTACGCGCCCGAAGTCTTCATCACCTTGAAGGCCTGCACGACGGACGTGTTGGGGATGTGCGGACCGGTACACAGGTCGATGAAGTCCCCCTGGCGGTAGGCCGAGAGCGATTCTTCGTGTTTCTCTATCAGTTCCAACTTGAAGGGATTGCCCTGGAACTCCCTCTTGGCTGTGGCCATGTCCGGGTATTCGACGCGTTCGGGCGCAATGTGCTCCTTGACGATCTTGCGCATCTCCTCTTCGATCCGGGGAAAGTCTTCCTCGGACAGGGTCAGGTTGGCGAAGTCGTAGAAGAATCCGTTCTCAATGGCGGGGCCGATGGTGGGCAGCGCCTCGGGAAAAAGACGCAGGATGGCTTGAGCCATCAGGTGAGCCGAGGAGTGCCAGAAGCCCTGACGTCCCTCGGGATCCTCGAAAGTAAGGATCTCCACCTGGTCGCCTGATTCCAACGGCGTGTTCAGGTCGCGTAGCACGCCGTTGACTCGGGCAAACAGTGGGCTGCCCTTGAGGTCCTTCTTGATCCGTTTGGCCAGGTCGGCTGCCGAGGAGCCGGAGGGGACGCCTTCTGTCCGATCTCCGCCCAGCCGTACCTGAATCTCTGTTGCCTGCGCGCCCATGTGTCTCCTATCATAGCGCGAATGCGTCTCAACGTCGCGCTCCTTTGCGATTCCGGGGGGCCTTCTCCCCGGCAAGAGGATTTTGCCCGCCGCCCTCTCGGTGGGTCGGGGAGGATCTTGCTCTTGGCCTGCCTGCCGGTCCTCTTTTCTGCCTCGCTGCCTACCTGCCTGCGCATCGAAGTCCCGCCGCCCTTGCCCGCGGGCACTACGCAACCCCAGGACCTGCGAGCGGTGCGCGTACGCTTTACCGGGCGAGCCGAAGTACACCGTCGTGATTTTGCCGTGGCCCATCCTGCCTCGCGCGCCGTTTTTTCACGCCTCGTGTCGCGCCACATCTCCAACCGGACCGGCAGCGTGGCCGACCTTCTGCGACCCGCCCTGGAAGCGGAGCTTCGCAACTTGCGCCCGCGGGGCGGTCCCGGCAGGGGCGGAGGCGACGCTTCCGCGCAGGTACTGACGGGGGAATGGGAGGTCACCGATCTGGTCCTCGAATGGCGCCCACCTCAGGAATTCATCCAGACGCCACAGGCCAAAAGGCCCGGTCGCGTGCGGGCCCAGGTCGCCGGGGTCTGGAAGGTGTCGCAGATTGGCCTTCGCCGGGAGTTCCGCGCCGCGGTTTCCGAGCCGGTTTTTCCCGGGCAGGAAGGGCCTGCCCTCGGGCGACTGATGGGGCTCGTACTCGAACAGGCACTCTCGCAAATCCGTGCGTCCGGGCCTTCGCCGTAGGGGCGACCTCACAAAGCAGGGGCGACGAGAACAAGAAATCGACGCGATGCGTCTCCTGATTTCGGTGGTCAGCCGGCCGCGCCTCTGAGGTCGTGTCGTTCATGTGGCTGTGGCTGATTCTCTCCATCGTGCTGGGCGCCTGCGGGCAAATCTTCATGAGCATCGCCATGAAGTCGGCCGGTTCCATCCAGCGCGCTTCCGGCGCGATGGAGCTGTTCTGGTACTACGTGAACGCCGGCCTTTCCGTTCCCATGTTTCTGGCGGTCGCGTGCTACGGAGTGAGTTTTCTGTTCTGGTTGGCCGTGCTGAGCACGAAAGATCTGAGCCTGGCCCGACCGCTCATGTCCCTCGGGTATCTGATCACGCTGGCCTACGGCTTCTACGCCGGTGAACACGTGACCTGGGAGCGCGCGCTCGGAACGGTGCTCATCATCGTGGGCCTCTTCTTCGTCGTCCGCAGCGATCTCGTATGAAAGCGGCCAGGCTTCACAAAGGCGAACGCCGTCTGCGCGTCGAAGAAATCGCCACGCCCGAACCGGGCCCGGGGGAAGTGCGAATTCGCGTGCGTGCCTGCGGTGTCTGCGGTTCAGATGTACACGCCACCGTTCATCCGATCATGACCCTGAAGGAGTACCCTCGAACCATGGGTCACGAGTCCTCCGGCGAAGTGCACGCCGTGGGCAGCGCGGTGAAATCTCTGCGGGTGGGACAGCGCGTCGTTGTCGGGGCCGGGACTTCGTGCGGAAGCTGTAAACATTGCCTGAGTGGTCGTGACAACGCCTGCGAACGCGTCGGCGTACTGGGTTTCGATCGCGAAGGCGCTTTTGCGGAGTACATCGTCGTTCCTGAACGGTACGTGCACGTACTTCCCGACTCGATCCCCTTCGACCAGGGTGCCATCCTCGCCGACGCGGTCTCCACCCCGTACCACGCCATTCGCAAGGTGGGCCGCCTGGAGCAGTCCGAAACCTTGGTCGTGTTCGGCTGCGGCGGCCTGGGCCTGCATGCGGTCCTGCTCGGCCGGGCTCTCGGTGCCGGTCGAGTGATAGCAGTCGATGTGGACGCCGGCGCCCTCGAAAACGCCGGGCGCGCCGGCGCCACCGAACTGGTCGACGCACGCGCCACGCGTAGCGTCGGCAAGACCCTAAAGGAACTGACCGGCGGCGTGGACCTGGCCGTGGACTTCTCCGGACACTATGGCAACGTGGCCGAGGCCATGCGTTGCATGAACACGTTGGGGAGAATCGTGCTTGTCGGTCTGGGGCGCGGCAGGCTGGAACTGGCACTGCCCTCGGTCCTAACGTACCGGCAACTCTGTGTCTGCGGTTCCTACGGTTGCGAGCGGAGCGCCGTACCCGAACTCATCGAGCTTCTGCGCACGGGAAGACTGGACCTGACCAAGAGCATCACCTCTCATCATCCACTCGAAGAAGTCAACGATTGCCTGGAGAACCTCTACCACCGCAATGGCAATCCGATTCGGTTCGTCATCACACCATGAAAGCCCCTCCAGTCGCCCCCTGTCACAACTGGGTTGCTAGCCCGCATTACTCAGTGCGCCGTGGAAAGGCGCCGACTCCCAGTGGGTGAGATTCCCACCCGGCAACTCTCGCTCCGGCCGGTAGCACCTGGGGCGGTAGATGGAGGTAACGACATCTGCTGAAGCACTCCAGGAGAAGGACCGTATCAGCGGTTCAGCGAGCGCGCAGGCCGCAACGTGAGTAAACGTCGAGCAGGCCTCGAAAAGGGTGATGCGGAGGCCGACCCGTCTGAATTTCGGGGAAGGCTGGTATCGCTGAGTGGATGAGTGAGGTACTCAGCGGCTCCGCCGGGGTAATGGCGGCGGCATGTGCGCACAGGGGAGTCGGTGGCAACACGGGAAGTCCTGTCGGTGGCGGCATGAGGCCAACCCGCAGCCCGCGAGGGACAGGCGGGGCCGACAGGATGGCGGAGAGGCGCGTAGTACCGCAGAAGCCGGGTAACGCCGGCAGAGGGAAGGGGCCTCAGTTCAGGGCTGCGTCTGTGGGAGCGCGGGCATTGGGGAGATTGACGGATGCGTCTACCAACTCCAGAGAAAGTTCAGAAACTCCAAAGGACGCTGCACGCGAAAGCGAAGGAATCGCCGCAGCAACGTTTTCACGCGCTGTACGACAAGGTGTATCGACGGGACGTTCTGGCCTTTGCGTATCGACTGTGTCGCCTCAACGACGGCGCACCCGGTGCCGATGGGCGGACGTTCGCCGAGATCGAGTCGTCAGGACTGGAAGGTTGGCTCGGTGAATTGGCGGAGGAAATCAGGAAGAAGACTTATCGACCGGAAGCGGTTCGCCGCGTTCACATTCCGAAACCGAATGGCAAAACCCGCCCCCTCGGAATCCCAACGATCCGGGATCGGGTGGTGCAGACGGCAGCAGTACTGGTCCTCGAACCCATCTTCGAGGCGGACCTGCTGCCGGAACAATACGCCTATCGGCCGGGTCGCAGCGCTCACGATGCCATCAAGCACGTGCATGGGCTGCTCAACACGGGACACAGGAATGTGGTGGATGCGGACTTGAGCGGATACTTCGACACGGTTCCGCACGCCGAGCTGATGCGCTCGGTGGCACGTCGCGTTAGCGACGGCGCGATGCTGCGTCTTATCAAGATGTGGCTGGTCCAGCCGATCGAGGAAGAGGACCATCGTGGTCGTAAGAAACGCTCGAATCCGAACAGGAGACTGCGGAAGGGGACTCCTCAAGGGGCACCCATATCTCCGCTCTTGAGCAACATCTACATGCGGCGCTTCCTACTCGGATGGAAAACACTCGGTCACGAGGCGCGCCTCGGCGCTCGCATCGTCAACTACGCGGACGATTTCGTGATTTGCTGTCGCGGCAGTGCCGAGGCGGCTATGTCAGCGATGCGGAACATGATGTCCCGCCTCAAGTTGACGGTGAACGAGACCAAGACTCACATCCGGGTCATCCCGAGCGATTCAGTAGACTTCCTGGGATACACGATCGGTCGGTGCTGGTCACCGCAGACCGGACGGTCCTACATCGGGACACGTCCGGCCCGGCGGCTCAACCGACTTCTGGTCGGCTGGGCGAACTACTTCTCCTTGGGTCCGGTCAGCAAAGCCTATCGCGCTGTGGATTCACACACGCGTTTCAGGTTACGCCAATGGCTGTTGCGTAAGCACAAGAAGAGGGGTCGCGGAACGTCATGGTTTCCTGACCTGTATCTGTACGACAAACTCGGTCTGGTACGCCTCTCTACGCGAACGAGCAGCTTTCCGTGGGCGAAGGCGTGATGCCCTGTCCGAGAGCCGGATGCGGGAAACCCGCACGTCCGGTTCGATGAGCGGGGACTGGAAACGGAGCCAGCACCAGCCGGCCACCGCGCCAGTCCTCGACTCTACTGAACACGGCAGTCATTGGAAGAAAACCGCCGCAGTTTGCGGCGGCTTTCTTCGTGCTACAGCGCGGCCCGTCAGGATTCATGAAAGACAGGCTGTCTGGCACGCACCCACTCCCTGTCGCGCAGCCAAGGTCTGACTATGTCAACACTCATGCCACCTTCCCCCGCAGAAATCGGTTGGCTGC
>CAZPFB010000125.1:0-15058 GCA_964585735.1 uncultured Leptospiraceae bacterium | reverse complement strand
GGACACGCCGACCTTTACCGTACCCGGCAACGGTCCGCGCACGGTCGCCCTCGTCCAGATCATCAAAGATGCGCGCTTGGAGGACAGTCTCTCCGCCGCGCGCCGCCACATTGACGCGGGAGCCGTGAAACTTGGTGAAGCCCTCGAAACGGTGCGCGATCGGGATCACGCCCTGGAGTTCCCCGGAACCTATGTGCTCCGGATCGGCAAGAAGAAGTACCTGCGCATCGTCGGCACCTGACGCCGACCACCGAACGGCACGTCGGACGCGGGGACTCAAGCGCAATCCGGCGCCCACTGCACCACGGTTCAGCCCCGGAGCCCACGGCTGCGGGCCATTTCGTTCATCAGCAATAGGCCACGAACGAGCGAGTAGATAACGCCGATCGTGAGAAAAAGGGCACAGCCGACGAGAAAACCCATCTGCACCGGGCGCGCCGAGCCGAGGAGGAAGCTGCCCAGTCCCGCGGCCACCAGCAGGCCACCTTGGAACAACTGCTGGCGTCCGAGCGCCTCGTTCACAGCAAACCAGATCTCATCGTCCTTCATGGTGTAAGAGAGCCGAAACCCATAGAACGAATTTCGCGGCACCTTCCGCAAGAACAAGGGCACTCCCATCGACACAAAGAGGAGCCCGGCGCCGACACACGCCCAAGAGCCGAAAAAGTCCGCAAGAATGGCCATATGTGACAGGGCGAAATGATTCACCCCTCACTGGGACGCGGGCTTGGCCTAATCGGCGGCGCACTGAGCGGTAGTGGGAAGTGAAAGAATCGGGACCGGGCCGAGTTGGCGGGTGCCTTCTCGGCCCCGGCCCGAACAAACCACCGTTGCGTCATCATCAAAGAGACAACGCAAGCGGTGTCTTTAGGTGGAAGGGCCTGTGAAGCCAAGATGCCGAAGCAAACGGCTCCTCTTCCGGCCCAATCCGAGTTTTACATCATAGTCGCGGCTTTCGTGACTTTTCTTCTGGCCTTCTTTTTAGCCTTTTTCTTGGCCTTCTTTTTAGCCTTTTTCTTGGCTTTCTTCTTGGCCTTCTTCTTGGCGGTTTTCTTCTTAGCAGCCTTCTTCTTTGCCATTTTTCTGCCTACCTTCTCCTTTGGTGTTTCCGATTTCCCTTTCGGTTTCCAAATGCCGGCTGCTTTGCTTCCGGCCTTGCCCCGCGATGTTTCTTCTGCTGCGCTTTTATTGTTTTCTTTTTCGTTCGAAACGCGCAGCGACCTTCGAATCGTACCAGTTTTAAACTGTTCCTTTTTTTGTTCTACTGATTTTTTTTCTGCGGTACTTTTTCCTTTCGTACCGAGATCGGGATCTGAACTCGCTTGGATTGGAGATCGATCACTCGTGACACTCGATCTCGAGGCCGAAGCCGCGATCGAATAGTCGAGTAGCCCACCGAACACCTCGGACTCCAAAAGAGCAGCTGCTCGAAGCAGCGTGTTCTCCTGAAAATAGTCTCCGATCAACTGCAGCCCGACAGGCAGTCCGCTATCGTCCATTCCGGCCGGAATGCTCAGGGCCGGAATGCCCGCCAGGTTGGCGGTCACCGTTAAAAGATCGCTTTCGTACATGGCCACGGGATCGGAGGACTTCTCGCCGATCCGGAATGCAGTGCTGGGCGCAGTGGGCTGGAGAATCAGGTCAAAATCCCGAAACAACCGCCTGTACTCCAGTTGAATGGCCTTTCTGGCCTTCTGGGCGGACTTGTAGTAGGCATCGTAGTAGCCGGAAGAGAGCACAAAGGTCCCAAGGAGTATGCGCCGCTTCACCTCCGCCCCGAATCCCTGCGTTCGACTCCGAACGTAGAGTTCTTCCAGGTCCGCCGCATCCGGCGCCCGGCGCCCATAGCGGATACCATCGTACCTGCTCAGGTTGCTGGAGGCTTCAGCGGTGGCCACGACGTAGTAGATGGGGATGGCACGTTCCCACAGTGGAGAGCTGACAGGAGCAATCTTGGCTCCCGCCCGGGAAAAATGCTCCGCCGCCCGCTCGACGGCAGCTCGAACTGCGGGCTGCACCGATCCGCCCTCGGGCAGATGGATTCCAATCCTCAGAGCGGACACCTCTCCCGGAGCAAAGGGCTTTGCGTCCGATAGAATGCGATCCTGTTCGGCGCGCTTCTGGGACGTGGAATCCCGTGGATCGTAACCACTGATGCCCCACAGACCGAGCGCAGCATCCCCCACACTCCGACCGAAGACGCCAATCTGATCGAGGGAAGATGCAAAAGCGACCAGACCGTACCGTGAAACACGGCCGTAGCTCGGCTTGAGGCCAACTACGCCACAGAAAGCAGCAGGTTGCCGAATGGAGCCGCCCGTGTCCGAACCGAGCGAGAGCGGAACGACGGAAGCTGCGACTGCGACCGCGGACCCTCCCGAAGAACCGCCCGGAACACGGGCCGGATCCCAAGGGTTTCGCGTCAGCCGAAACGCGCTGTTTTCCGTGGAGGAGCCCATGGCAAACTCATCCATGTTCGTCCGCCCGAAGAGCACGGCGCCGCCCGCACGCAGCCGCTCGATCACGTCAGCATCGTAGGGCGGCTCGAATTCCTCTAATATACGGCTGGCGCAGGTGGTACGGGAGCCCACGGCACAAATGTTGTCCTTGATGGCCACCGGAATGCCGTCGAGGGGACCGCGGAGCGCGCCCCGGGCACGCCTTTCGTCCGAAGCGGAAGCCTGGCGCAGCACATCATCGGGATCCAATTGGAGGAAAGCCTCCAGGTGACGCACGCGATCGGCCTGCTCCAGGCACTGCTGCGCGAGCTGCCGGGCCGAGAGCTGACCCTCGTTCAGCTTTCCGATCAGTGCGTGAACGGATTCCTGCTTCAGAAGGTGCCTTCCTCTTGGCCGCTCATTCGATCACCCGTGGGACCACGAAATGACCGGCCTCCCACTGTGGCGCGATCCTCCGAACCGCCTCCGGGGCAAGAACAGCCGCCGGTTCATCGGGACGCATCACATTGTGCAGGTCCATCGACGTGAAGTACTCGCTGATCTCCTGAACATTGATGTCCCGGATCTGCTCCACGTACTCCAAGATCTGGTTGAATTCTCCCAGAACTCCTTGAAGACTCGGGTCCCGCGGATCCAAGCGGGCAAGACCGCAAAGACTCGCGAACTCCTTTTCAGTGAGCATGCTGGCGATACGAGCGGCAAAACGTAACCGGTCAAGGAAAAAACAAACGCAGTCAGGCGACTGAATGCCTTGACCGGCAAGAGGTCCGACTCAATCTCACTCGGACATGGTTTGGATCTTCCTCCTGGTGACGGGATCCCTCCTCTTCAGCATTGCGCTGTTCCTCCTTCTCCGGTGGAGCCGTCCCTCCGCAGGGATTGCCACGAGCGCGAAGCCGCCAAGGGCCGTGAGGCAATCCGGGAAGGGCAAGCTCACCCGTCGGGAGCGGGAGGAACTGCTCGCAAACGTGCGCAGTGCCGCTCTTACCGATGCGGGTCGGACCGCCGCGATCGTGCGTGAGTGGCTGCATTCGGATGGAAACACGCCCTCGTGACGGAACACCAACCAAGCAAGAAGCCGCCCCATCTTCTGGAAGACATCCGCCTGATCTTCGCCACGATCCTAACGGATCCGGGCAGCTCGCTTGCTTACGGCGCTGATGCTCTGATTGCTGTGACCGTAGTCCTCTTGGCCACCCCGGAAACGTACCGAACCGGAGTCGTGGCCACCTGCGTTGGTGGCGGGGTCATCATGCTGGTCTACCTCTTGGCCATCCTGGTCTACAATGGAATGACCCGCCATCATACGCACCGGGTTCTGGGCGGGGGAGCTTTCGTTTCTGCTCTGATCACCGCCGAGCACGTGCGGACTCCCATCTTCCAGAAGGTGCTTCGGCTCATGGGCAAAGGCGGCACCGCAAGCCTGCTCGCGGACTTTCCGGCCACCCAGGCCATCAGCCTCATCGCAGGCGTGGAGGCACTGTATTTTCTGCCGGGTCACAAGCTCTACTGGGCCTTCGCGTTCATGGGGCTGCTTTCGTTCGTGCAGCGCTACGGGTTGGGCAACCTCGCCCGCTACATGATCTGGCCCGTGTTGGCGTTCTACGTCTCGAATATCTGCATCAACGCCACCGGGATTGCCACGATTGCCACGCAGGGTTGGAAACCGCCCACGATTCTCGGACAGACGCCGGATGCTTCGGCGCTCCTGTTTCTGCCCATCCTCCAGAAGGCTATCGCCAACGGCAGCACGCTCATCACAGGAGTGGAGGTCGGCTACAGCTCCGTCAACATTCCGCACCATCGAGGCAGGGCCATCCGCATCTCCATGTGGCTCCTCTACGGGATTGTCGTAGTCACCTACGCCATGCAGCTGGTCAATTTTCTCGGACTGGGCGTCGTCTACGACCTCAACCACCACATTCCGGTGCCTCTACAGATTGCGCGGGCCCTGGGCGGGGACGCTTTGGCGCAGCCGTTCGGCATTCTCACAGCCATGATGTTGCTTCTGGCTGCCCAGACGGCGCAAACAGACTTTCCCCTGGAGATGCTGCGCGCATCCCGCAGCAATTTCTTCCCCAAAGCAATAGGCGACACTGCCTGGCGCAGAACGAGGCCCACGCCCGTCATCGGCGGCCACGGGGTTTACAATCCGCGGGCCACGGTGTTGCTCGGCATCCTCTCGGGCACCATCCTCGTGTTCTTCCCTTCCAGCCACGCGATCGAGAGCATGTACGGCCTGGCCGTTCTGGCCGCCATGAACATCGACATCAGCAGCTATTTGCTCAGGCAGATCCGGCTAAAAAAGTGGTCCGTGCTCACGATGCTCGGTCTGGTCGTCATGTTCCTCATGCTGGGAAACATCCTCGTGAACAAGTTCTTCGAGGGGGCCTGGTTCATCGTAGTGCTCATGTTTCTCTATATGATAGTCTTTCTCGTATCGGAAGAGATCTATTCCATCTGGAACGAGAAGCTGAAGGTTGCACCGCTGGAAGTAGCTTTGTGGTACCCGGCGTTTCAGGGACTTCCCGTGGACCGGAGCAACATCATCCTGGTCTCCAAGTTTCATCCGGGGATCGTGCACTTCCTCAAGAACTACATTCGGTCCGGCAAAATCCCGCTCGCCGTCCACTTTCAAACCGACCCCAACGAGGTCATACCGGACGACCCTCCGCCGTGGTTCGAGAATGTCGTCGTACCGCAGGGTACCGATACTATCAGCGCCATCAAGGACTACATCGAGCGAGAGCGTCCCTCCCGAGTTCACCTGATTCCGATCCTCGTGCGCGGCGTGGAAGCCATCAAGGACTACTACTTTTCGAATAGCATACAGGCGCTCACGCACACGCTGTCGGAGTTCTCTGATTTACAGGTGGAATACAACCGCGAGCGCGTCGTGATCAGCAAACGAGAACTTCTGCGCCGCGTCCTGCGGTTCTGGCAATAGAGGCAGCGCGCGAAAGGGAGTTCGCGGCCCCGACAGTCGTCCTTTCGCGCGGAGGTTCAGCCCGAAGCGCTCAGTCTGCGGCCTATTCTCCCCAACGACGGGAAACGGCGACTCAGAATCAACCCGAGCACCGAGAAGAAGTAGCGCCACCGGGAGGAGAGGGTCTCTTCCGGGGACTGACCGTAACGCTGGTAGTACGAAACCGGGACTTCGATGCAGCGCATGTGAAACCGCATCGTTTCAATCATCATCTCCAGGCAATAGGTGCGATCTCGAGCACGGAGCTCACCAGAAATCTTCTCAAATGAGTCCTTCCAGATGGCGCGATACGCGCATCCGATGTCAGTGTACCTGGGTTCCTGATCCCACCAGAGGATCTCGACGAACTTACCGAAGAAGACATTCAACCACCGGTACGCCGGCCGCAGGTTGGCTCCCTGCTCTATCATCTGTCGCGTTGTCCGGGTTCCGACCGCCAGATCACAATCCTTGAGGTATTCGAGCAGCTTCGGCAGATCGTGCGCGCGGAAAGAACCGTCCGGTGGAGCCACGACCAGAATGTCGCCCGTGGCACGCAACAGTCCCTCGTATACGGCGCGACCATCGCTGTGCGGCGCTTCGTCACGCAGGGTGACCACGCGGACGCGCGCTTTCTGGGCCAGACTCACGGTGTCGTCGCTGCTGCCCATGTCCACAACGACAACCTCATGAACGGACTTCTGGAAATCACTGATAACGTCGGGCAGCGTGGCCGCATTGTTGCGGGTCGGTATGACCAGACTGATGCGATACTTGGAGAAGGACTCCGTTCTCAGAAAGTAGTTCACTGCGTAGTAATCCGCCAGCGAATTGATATTGAAATAACGCCCGCCGATCTCCTGCGCAAAGACGCGACCGGTATCCCGAGCTATGTGGTCGATGACGTCGGTAAGCTCGACGACGCCACTGCGCGGCGACGGCTCCGTTCGGTCGAAGAAATCAAAGAAGTCGGGAGTAAACAGGTACGTTCCCAAGCCGACCAGGTTGTTCGGCGGGTCTTGGGGCTTTTCGATGAGGCGTTCCACCCGCTGGCCCTTCATTTCGACCGAGTAATTCTTGCGGATGTATGAGACCAGATCCGACTTCCAAACGGCAATCAGGGCCGCTGCGTTTTTGCGCGCCTTCCACGTAGAAACGAGCTTCTTGGGATCCGTGTTGTGGTAGAATTCGTCTCCCAAAACGAGGACAAAGTCTTCGTGGATCTGGCTGCGCAACGAAGCAACATCGGAGGCCAAGCCTTTCTGAGTCCACAAAGCGGGCTCGATCTCGCGGTCGCGATAGCGCGCCCGAATGCGCTCCACTTCCTCGACGACCTGTTCGCGAAGGTGTCCCACCAGCACGTACAGACGGCGGACGCCGAAGTCTCGGAACAGCATCTCCGCGTTTCGTTCGAGTAGAGTGCGGCCGTCGAAGCGAAAGAGAGGTTTGGGAATGAAGCTGGTGCGCGGGTAAGCTCTGGTTCCCTTCCCCGCGGCGGCGATCACGCCCACACGAACCTGAGTTCCCGGCATGCGACTCCCGTCCCGTCCAGTCGCAATGCGGTCAATCACAACCGCCGGCCATGACAGGACAAAAAGAGCTGTTGCAGGGAACGGCCTGCGTAATTATCCTGGTTTCGGGCTGAGCGCAGGAAGGAAATGAACTCAGGCAAGATCGGCACATTGGGAGCATTGAAGGCGGCGGGATATCGCCATCGCTCCGTCAAGCAGGAGCTTGCGGAGAATCTCGTGGCGCGGCTACGCGCTCGCGAGCCCGTGTTTCCACGCATCCACGGCTACGATGACACGGTGCTGCCGCAGTTGATCCATGCCGTGCTTGCGGGTCAGAACATTGCAATTCTCGGAGAGAAAGGACAGGCCAAGACGCGCCTGATGCGATCGCTCGCCGGTCTTTTGGACGAAGCGCTTCCCGTGATTGAAGGCACGGAGATACCCGAGAGCCCGATGCACCCGATAACGGCGCGCGGGCGGGCTCTGGTGCGGGAGGCGGGTGACGACCTGCCCCTGCGCTGGTTGCATCGCGAAGAACGGTACGGGGAGAGGCTCGCCCCGGGCAGCCGAATCGCCGACATCATTGGGGACGTGGACCCGGCCCGTGTGATTTCCGGAAGTTCTCTTTCGGACGAAGACGTGCTGCACTATGGTCTGCTTCCCCGAATGAACCTGGGGATCTTCGCCATCAACGAATTGCCCGATCTGGATTACCTTGTGCAGGTGGCCATGTTCAACGTGCTCGAAGAAGCCGACATTCAGATTCGCGGCATGCCGGTGCGGATCCCGCTGGATGTGTTCGTTTGCTTCACAGCCAACCCGGCTGACTACTCACGTTCGGGAAAGATCATCACGCAGCTCAAGGACCGGATCGGCGCAGAGATCCGAACACACTACCCCCGGTCTCGCAAAGTCGGACTGGAAATCACGCGGCAGGAAGTGTTTCGCCCTGAACTCGAGCCGCCCATCGTTGTGCCGGAACTCATCGAGGAGATCATCGAGGAGATTACAGTTCAGGCGCGCAGCAACCCTCTCGTGAACCAGAAGTCGGGGGTATCCGCAAGACTGTCCATCGCCAACTACGAGACATGCGTCGCCTCAGCCCGGAGACGCGCCCTCCTCCTGGGAGAGGGGCACGGTGTGGCACGCCTTACGGACCTGGGCAATCTGTTTGCCTCCAGTTCGGGCAAGATCGAACTGGACCCGTACCGAGACGAAGCCGTAACCGAGTATCAGGTGATCACCAAACTCATCGACAACGCAATCCGGGAGGTATTTCAGGAGTACTTCCCCCCCGCGCGACACGAGTCATCCCTGGAAGCAATCACCCGTCAGATCTATCAGCAGAATCAAGTCGAGATTTCCGACTCCATGCCGCTGGCCGCCTATCGGGACCTCCTCAAAGTGGTTCCCGCTTTCTTCGACCTCATTCAAGAGCGCGGTTGGCATCAGGACGACGGTGAGTTTGCCGTGGGCGTCGAATTCATTCTGGAAGGACTCGCGGTGACCCAACGCCTCAGCCGCCGGCGGCTCGGAGACATCGTCTCGTTTAAATCAGTCGACGTGTACTGACACCTTCTGAATACGGGATCATGCGCTCGATTCGACTGCGTCCCCTTCTGAGCGGAGGCCGGATCGCGGCTCTGCTCGCCTGGACCCTCTGGGCCCTTTCTTTCTCGGGGGGTGACGCAGCCCCCCGCCAAGCTTTCGAGTCACTGCGGCTGTACATTCAACCCGTACGAGAAACAAAAGTGTTTCTCAACGGAGAGGCCATCACACCCCGAATCCTCCGCACGGACAAGACGCTCGGGCTCATCGAACTGCGCATCCTCAAGGGAACGGAGGGCGTCCGGGTACGTCTGGAGCACCGGGACTTTCGCCCCCTGGAGACGACCCTTTCGGTGGAAGCGGAGAAAGAGCGTTTGGCCAAGCGCAAGCTCCCACGACTCCTGCAACTGCGCGCTGGCGACTCGGCCTTCGAGCTCATGGAGTACTGGCCCACCGGCACCTGGCCCAAGAGCGTGACGTTCCTCGACGGTCACCGGGTACTTGTCCCTCTTTTGGAGGGCAAAGGGATCGACGTCCTCAACATCACGGATGGTTCGATCAGTCTGGCCGCGCCCGCCGCGGCGGACGCACGCGTTCGCGGTTTCGTAGAGACACTGATCCTTCCGGACCGTGGCGAATTCTGGGTGAGCCAGATGACCCGCGCGGCCGTGCACTCCTTCTCTATATCGGACCTGGCGCACCGCAAGACGGTGAAGCTGCGTGCTTCCTGGTCGAAGGTCCTGACGCGCGACCGGGAACGCGGTGTCGTCTACGTGGCCAACTGGGCCAGCAAGAACATTTCCGTGGTGGATGTGACCACCATGAGTGAAGTGCGGCGCATCCCGGCGGGAGGCGTCCCGCGAGGCATGGTCGTTTCTCCGGACGGGCGGTCGCTGTACATTGGACAGTTCACGCTCGTCGGTGAATCGGACGGTCGCGGTCGCGTGCTGAAAGTCGACATCCAGACCGGCCGCAGCCTGAAGTACCTGGGGCCGTACGGCGCAAAACGCCACCTCGTGGCCGACCGACGCGGAAGGCTTTTTGTGTCCGACATGGCACACCAGCGTGTCGAAGTCTACGATATGAACACGGACACGGAAGTGAAGCGAATCGCCGTGTACCACAAGCCGAACACAATCGTGCTCTCACCGGACCAACGCTACCTGTACGTTTCCTGCCGCGGGCCGAACAACCCGGCCGGGTACACGAAGCCAGGCCTCAAGATGGGTCGCATCTATGTGATCGATACGGAGAGACTGGAGGTGGCCGAGTGGTGGGAAGGCGGAAACCAACCGACAGGCCTGGATGTGTCACCGGATGGGATGCTGCTTGCTTCGTCTGACTTCATGGACAGTCGCCTGCGCGTCTACCGTCGCACGAAGCCCTGATTTGCTCCACCGGCAAGGCAGCGAACTTACTCGAGCTTTGGTCGCCCGATGTCCAAATTTTCCGACAACTTCCGAAGGCTCCTGAACTCACGCGAAGAGGGCTCGCACTTTGCGGATCTCTGCCTCGAGTTTCTGGCGGGCGGGGACGACTTTTATGGAGGAAAAGCCCCTGTGGATACTGGCACCTGGGAGCTTATGTCCCTCGATGAAAAGGCGACAGCACTCTTGGAAATGGAGAGCCTCGAGTCCGTTCAGTTGGATGTGTTTGCACATCAGGAGGGTTTCCATGCCCAAGAGTGGAGCGTCTTCGACGCTTTGATCTTCCTCCATTCCGAGGATTTTCGATGCGAACTCAGCGGTCTCGGCCGCAAGCGCCAGGAATTGAAGTTGGAACAATCCCTATTTGGCTCCGCACTGAAATGTCCTCAGCCGGAAGAGGAAGGCGCGCCGGATTTCCTGACCGAGGAGATCCTGTACAAGCATTTCCGACGCTGACTTTCGCGTCCTCGGCCTGATGGAACATTTTGCCGACGCCAGCGAACGCGCCCCGCGTGCTCCGCGTATCCGGGGAGTCTGGCCTGCAAAGCCCGGGAGGCGCGCGACATATCCAATCATGGCCGCTCGGCCCGGGTTCATTCTGGGACTTTGGGCTTGCGCTTGATCTTGATCTTCCGCTTGGGCCGACCGGTTGTAAATGACTGTCGCTTCTGCTTCGCATGGGCATGCGGCCTGCGCCCCGGCGGGCGGTCCGGACGTCCCGAGGCGCCCTGTGCGCCGGGCGGGCGTTGACCGCCGTGCGGGCGATTCAAGCGCGGACGATTTGGACCGGCGCCAGCCCGTCGGGGTCGCGCGGCACGTGGACGTGCCGGTCTGTCGTGATCCGAATGGGGTTCTCGGGCGCGAGTGGACTCAGGGCGCGGGGGTTTTGGCACTTCATCCAGAGGCTGGATTCGGAGCTCTTGCGCGGCCACCCGCACCTTCTTGAGATGCCTCAGTATTTCGCGTGGCATCCCCTCAGGCAGCAGGACTGTGGAGTAGGTGTCATGGATTTGGAGGTCTTCGATGTGGCGACCCTCCAGTCCGGCTTCGTTGGTAATAGCGCCCACGATGTTCTTGGGAAGCACACCGTGTGCCCGGCCCACCTCGAGGCGGTACGGCACCATAACGAGGTCGTCCTCGCGGCGTGCCCGGGTTGTCTTCTTTGGTTTGGGGGGGCGTGCGTTGGCGTCACCTTCCAGCGGCGTATCCCGCCCTTCCGTACGGTTCGTGCGGTGACCGTGCGGGGCTCGCTCTCTTTGGGGCGGACGCGAACTACTCTTGCGGTCGCCCTCCAGAGCTCGATCGCGCGAAGCCGACGGCGTGCCCTGGGTTCGAGACCGTCCGGCGGAGTGCGACTCAGAGAGCAGGACGGCAAGCCCCGCCGCCAGGTCGTCGGCTTCCAGTTCCTGACCGCGGCGGATTTCTTCAACGAGCGAGCGGCCTTCCTGCAGACGAGCCTCGTCGGCCAGGGCCTCGGTCAGCTCGGTCCGGAATTTCTCGAGGCGACGCGCTTCGACAAGCGCGCGCGTCGGCAGTCGCAGTTCGCTGATGCTCTGCCGTGTCGCGGTCTCGATCACGCGCAGCATGCGCTTCTCGCGGGGCGCAACAAACAGGATGGCCCGCCCGGTTCTGCCCGCGCGCGCGGTCCGGCCGATCCGGTGAACATAGGCCTCGGCGTCGTAGGGCATGTCGTAGTTGATGACGTGACTGATGCGCTGCACGTCCAGCCCACGGGCCGCCACATCGGTGGCCACGAGCACGTCCAGTGCCCCGCTGCGCAGGCGGGCGACGGTCTTTTCGCGAGCGGCCTGACTCATGTCGCCGTTGAGCGCATCGGTCCGGTATCCGCGCGCTTCGAGCTTTTCGGCCAACTCGACGGTTGCGTTCTTGGTCCGCACGAAAACCAGCACCGCATCAAAGTCCTCCGCTTCGAGAATGCGCGTGAGGGCGTCGAGTTTGTGCGTACCGGTGGTGAGCCAATAGCTCTGTTCCACTGTGGCGACTGTGGCCGTGCTGGCCCGAATCTGGATCCTGACCGGATTTTTTAGATGGCCTTCGGCGATTCGTCGGATACCGGCCGGCAAAGTCGCCGAAAACAGAGCCGTCTGACGTGGTGTCGGGAGCGCGCGCAGGATCTCGTCCAGATCCTCCGCAAATCCCATGCGCAACATTTCGTCGGCTTCGTCCAGCACCAGGGCGCGCAGGTGTGTCGTGTCGAGGGTCCGGCGTTTCACGTGATCCATGACCCGACCCGGGGTGCCGACGACGACGTGCACGCCCCGCTTGAGCGCGCGCAACTGCTGATCCATGCCCTGGCCGCCGTAGACCGGCAGAATGTGGAAGTCCGGAAAATTGCGGGCGTAGGCCCGGAAGGCCTCCGCCACCTGCAGCGCGAGCTCGCGCGTCGGTGCAAGAACCAGCACCTGTGGCGACATGTTCCTGCGATCCAGGCGCGACAGCAGCGGCAGCGCGAAGGCGGCCGTCTTCCCGGTTCCGGTCTGCGCCTGCCCGAGCAGGTCCCGACCCGCAAGTAGCGGCGGAATCGCTTCGGCCTGGATTTGCGACGGGGCTTCGTAGCCAATGTCCCGCACCGCCTGTTCGACGAGAGGATCGAGCCCGAGGGACGCGAACGTCGCGGGCGTTTCAGTGGAGTTCATGGTGGGGTGGATCGAGGGGGATCCGACCAAGATCGCCAGGGGAGCGTTTCCCGTCTACTCAATCGTCGCGCCGAGGACTCAACCTGGGGCCTACGGGCCCCCGGACACGCAGCGGGCTCGCAGGCCCTGGGTCTTGTTGCTGAAAGAGGTCGAGCCACCCGAAGCGAAGCGAACATAGAAGGCACTCGCTGCCGACTGCGAAGTCGCCGCCCAAACGAAATCGCCGGGAGTTCCGGTGGGGATGTTCGGGAACGCGGAAGGATTGGCCGCGACGTAGTCAAAGACCTGACGCAGCTCGCACTCGCTTGGTGTGGCGCTACCCCCGACGCATCCGGGAACCCGCCAGGTGGCAATGCCACCAAAACCCAGCCCCCCGTTCCTCGCGTTCAACTCAGCGCATGCCGCGTGCAATGGGCTCGTATCGCCACCCAGCCATTCAGACGCACCTGTCAGGGTTCCCGGCGCGCTGCAGTTGTTAGTATTGGACGTGCAGTACGCATAGGTGGTGGCGCTACCGACACAACCGGTATCGGTAAGGGTCTGGCCGAGAGTGCAGCGCACGACCGCAAGGTCATACTCATAGAAGCTTCCGCCCCAGGCGGGCCCGGCAAGGTGGACCACGGCGTCCCTTTCAGCCTGCGGGATGGGGTCGCGAGGGCATTCTCGCGCAAGCAGGCAGTCCAGAAGGGCGAGCACTTGGTGTTCCCGGCTCGCAGGGTCCCCCGGGTTTTCCCCCCCGGCGCCTGTGCATGCGATGGCGCAGGTCATCAACAGTCCGGCGGCCCGCATCAACGTTGGACGTCCGCCGGGGGTCGTCGGCGCAAGAAATATGCGAGCGGGCACGAAATTTCAGCCACCTCGCCTGAACGTCACCGACCGACGCGGCGGCGATCGTCGCCCACGAACCGGAAGACGCGCTCGGACGTAAGCCTGCACTTCATCAAGATGGCACCGATTGCATGCCTGCCAGCCCAGTCGGCCGGCGTCTCCTACGCGGGCGGATGCGGCAGGAGAACCACTTCCGCATTGTTTTCTTGGAAAGTCTTCAGGCGAAACTCGCTCTTGAACAGGACGACGGGTCTTTCCGCCTCATCGCGTACGACCATGTCGTAGCTCGACAGCTTGCCCAGGTCTTCTTCACGGGCCCAGCGAGAACATTCGTACCCGAGAACTTCGAGACGAGAGGGAGCTCCGTATTCATCCTCCAGACGAAAGCGGAACACCTCGAATTGCAGACGACCGACAGCACCGATCACCGGGAGGCCCTCGCGCGTAGAGAAAACCTGAACCACACCCTCCTCGGCCAACTGCTCGATCCCTTTGCGAAAGGCCTTCATCTTGCCGGTATCCTCCGGGACCAGTCGCGCGAACATCTCGGGAGCAAAAACAGGCAGAGGTCGGAACGCAGGAGGATTGCCCGCGCAGAGTATGTCTCCGATCCGAAAAGTCCCCGGGTTGATGAGCCCGATGATGTCCCCAGGAAAAGCTTCGTCGATGACCGACCGTTCCTGACCGAAGAAGGCGACCGGGCTCGACAGTTTCACGGCCTTCCCCAGCCGCGGAATGTTGGCGTTCATGCCGCGCTCGAACACGCCGCTCGTGATGCGAACGAACGCGACACGATCACGATGCTTTTGGTTCATGTTGGCCTGCAGCTTGAACACGAAGGCGGAGAATGGATCGACTTCGGGCTTAAGAACAGAGCCGTCCGTCAGTGCAATGGAGCCGGGGCACGGCGCGAGCGCCAGAAAACGCTTCAGAAAAAGTTCGATCGCAAAATTGTTCACCGCGCTGCCGAAGAAGACCGGCGTCATCTGACAGTTCAGAAAGGACTCCCTGTCAAAATCAGGCAACGCGCCCGAGGCCAGTTCCACTCCCTCTCGAAACATTCGATAGATGTCCTCGTCCATTACGGCACGCAACTCCGGATCGTCGAGGCCGCCCGTGGCTTCCGGCGCTCGGTAGGCGCCACCCGTCGTGCGCTCGTAACGAAAGACGAGGCCACTTTCCAGATCGTAGACACCCCGAAAATCGGAGCCCGAACCCATCGGCCAGAAAAGAGGAACGGCCGTGATGCTCAGAACCTTCTCCACTTCGTCGAGGAGCGCGAACGGATCCTTGGCGGGAAGGTCCATCTTGTTGATGAACGTGAGGATCGGAATGTTGCGTTCCCTGCAAACACGGAAGAGTTTGATGGTCTGCGGCTCTACGCCGCGCGCGGCGTCCAGGACCATGACAGCCGAATCAGCCGCCATCAGCGTGCGGTAGGTGTCTTCGGAAAAGTCCTGGTGGCCGGGAGTGTCCAGCAGGTTCAGGCGATGGCCCTCGAAGTCGAATTGCAGAGCGGCCGTGGTCACGGAGATGCCCCGCTCCTTTTCCATCGTCATCCAGTCCGAACGCGTACTGCGACGATCCTTACGCGCGCGCACATGACCGGCAAGTTGGATGGCGCCGCCGTACAGCAGCAGCTTCTCGGTCAGCGTCGTCTTGC
>CAZPFB010000124.1:0-15069 GCA_964585735.1 uncultured Leptospiraceae bacterium | reverse complement strand
ACCTCCCGCGCCTCCTTTCTTCAGTTGGGCACCACGTTCCATCCTCTACAGCGAACAGTCGCAGATCCCTATTTCGGGTTGTCGGCATCTCGGGACGCCTGTGGCGGATGTGCCGTCCATGCTTCCGCGCGACTTGGCCTGGCTCTGCGCTTGGGGACGGTGCGGCCGCTCGTTGAAGTCCGTGCCGAGCGAGCGGCAAGCCGCACGCCTGTGATCCTAAGGGGATACGCGCTGGGTCTCGCCGTCACGCTATGAGACGGCGACTATGGGCCCTCGCCCGCAAGTTTCAACCCGCCTTCCCGCACGGCCGTCGAGATTCCGTGGTTCTCGCAAAAAGCAAGCCAGCGGTCCCGCGGCACTCCCGCGAACCGCAGGTCCTCCAATGATTGCTCAAAGTGGACGTCAACACGCAAACGCGCGAGCGTTCGATACAGTTCGAGGTCGCTTCGACGCGCCTGGAACGTGCGCAGGAGCTTCTCCCGCCCGCGCAAACCCGGAGGCCAGGCGCTGGAATCCCCGGGGAAGTCGTCGATGCTGCCGAACTCAGCGAGCATGACGGCGGCACTCGTCGCACCCCAGCCCGGCAAGCCGGGGATGCCGTCGGCTGTGTCGCCCACGAGAGCCAGGTAGTCAGGAACCGAGCGCGGTTCGATCCCCATCTTGGCCCGCACGGCCTCCGCGTCGTACAGGATATCGCGCCTGCGATCCCACAGGCGAACGTTTCCCCCGACGACCTGCATGAGATCCTTGTCTGGCGTGCAGACAAAAACATCGTCCACCTGTGCGCCGAACTGGTGCGCAGCCGCAGCCAGGGCGTCGTCCGCTTCGAACTCGACCATCGGCCACAGCGTCATGCCGAGCGCGCGCACCGCCTCCTCGGCAGGCTCGAACTGCGCGACCAAGTCCTCGGGCATGCCGTCCCCGGTTTTGTAGCCGGCAAACAGATCGTTGCGAAACGACTCGATGACGTGGTCCGTGGCCCCCGCCACATGCGTCAGGCGCGGATCGCGCAGCAACCGCAGCAGCGAAGCGCACAGACCCTGCACCGCGCCGATGGGCCGACCGTCGGGCGCCGTCGCTTCAGGGGCGCCGTAGTACGAACGAAACACCTCGTAGGTGATGTCGACGAGAAAGAGAGCACTGCGCGACCCCGCCATCAAACCACCGCCAGCAGCAGACTCTTGAGATAGTTTCCTTCCGGGTGGTACACCGAGATGGGATGATCGGGAGCAAGGCGGTGCGCCGAGAGGATCCTTACGGTGCGCCTGGCCTCGAGGGCCGCCTGAAAGATCACCTGCTCGAAGAGTCTGCGGTCCACGAAATGCGAACAGGAGGAAGTGAGCACGAGTCCCCCGGGCGACACCCGACCGATGGCCAAACGGTTGATGTCCTTGTAGCCCCGACAGGCCGCAACCACGTCCGCCTTCTTCTTGGCAAACGCGGGCGGGTCCAAAACGAGAAAGTCGTACCTATCTTTGTCTTTACGTAGAAACTCGAACACATCCGCCTGGGTGAAGCGGAGGGCCCCGTCCTTCCCGTCAGGGGCAATATCGTTTTGCGCGGCGTTCTCCCTGGCAATAGCCAGGGCTCCTTCGGCCGTGTCGACGAAGTGCGCCGACCTGGCCCCGGAGGCCAGCATCTGCAGGCCGAAGCCGCCCGTGTTGCAGAAGCAATCGAGGCAATCCCGCCCCGAAGCCCATTCGGCAGCCAGAGCCCGCATCTCGCGCTGGTCCAAAAAAAACCCGGTCTTGTGTCCGCGTGCAAAATCGACGCTCAACTGCAGTCTGCCCTCGCGGATCCTGGTGCGCTCGACCGCCTCACCGAAGAGCAGGCCTTCCACCGGAAGGAGCCCCTCCTCGCGCCTGGCCGGTGCATCGGAACGTTCGAGGACGGAGCGGGGAGCAACGAGCTCACAGAGGGCCTCGAGGACGACACCCTTGAGGCAGTCCATGCCCAGTGTCCCACTCTGCAGCACGGCGACATCTTCGTACATGTCCACGATCAGGCCGGGCAACCCGTCGCCCTCGGAATTGACGAGTCGGAAAGCATTCGTGACAGGCGGGTCACGGCGCGAAAGCCAACGCCTGCGCAGAGCCAGTGACTCGGTCATTCGCATGCGAACGCTGTCGAGCGGGTTTTCGTCTCCAAAGGAGACGAACCGGCCGACGATGGTCGACTTTGGATTCACGTACGCATGGCCGAGCAGTTCGCCACCGGTCGCCTTCACCGGAACGATCGCGCCGCCTTCGCACTCTGGCAACTCGGCCACAGCGCCCGAGAAGATCCAATGATGACGCTGCAGCGCGGATCGCTCGCGGCCCTTCTTGAGAATCAGGGCCTCTCCGCCCTTGAACGCGTGAACTCTCTTCCCAGCCACGAACCTCACGACGGCCATCGGGGCCTCCACGGCAAGAACAAATGTCGGTCGCGCTCTCCAGTGATTGACAGCCATGGCCGAGCAGCGCGCCTTCAGTCCATATGGGACGAGCCAAGAACAGCCGGACGCGCAACCCTGTCGGCTGGGGTTACATCGAAGAGGACCTTTCCGAGGAGGAGCGCGCGCATCTGGGGGCTTCCATGAGTCGCCTCTTCGATCCCTCCGGTCTTGCACATCAGGCCCGCCCGGCTGCGGCGCAGGTGAAACTGACGC
This sequence comes from uncultured Leptospiraceae bacterium, assembly GCA_964585735.1. Taxonomy (GTDB): domain Bacteria; phylum Spirochaetota; class Leptospiria; order Leptospirales; family Leptonemataceae; genus CAZPFB01. The sequence goes on along the minus strand of CAZPFB010000124.1, from coordinate 12,419 downwards.
CGTCCAGGTTTGCGCCTCCTCCGGAGTTGCGTTCGCTCGTTTCCGATGCGCACGAGGATCGGTTGCTGCGGGCGGTGGGGCGCAGCTTTCACGACTTGGCCCGTTTGCGGGAGGGCGGACCTGTTCGGGCGCCGGACGTCGTGGCCACGCCGTCTACTTTGGACGAACTCGCGCGCGTGCTGGAGTGGGCTCACGAGAACTCCTTGGCGGTCATCCCGTTCGGTGGCGGGTCGAGCGTGGTGGGCGGCATCAACCCCGATGGCACGGATGGTTTTCCCGGAGTGGTGACAGTCGACCTGCAACGCATGAACGCGGTGATCGAAGTGAACGAGCGCGAGCGTGTGGTTCACGCGCAGGCCGGCATTCTCGGACCCGACCTGGACGAAGCGCTACGCCCGGCCCGCCTCGTGGCGCGCCATGTCCCGCAATCCTACCACCACAGTACGCTCGGCGGGTGGGTCGCCACGCGCGGCGCAGGACACAACAGTACGGTGCACCAGCACATAGAGGAACGCGTGCAGTCCATCGAAGGCATGCTGGCCGATGGGCGAACGTTCACCACGCGACCGCTCCCGGGCACGAGTGTGGCGGTGGATCCACGCAGCTACTGGATCGGCAGCGAAGGCATGCTCGGCTTCATCACCGCCGTGCGCCTGCGCGTCTATCCCTCCCCCCGCTACCGTGCATTTCGCGGCATCGCCTTTGCGGATTTCGAAAGCGCGCTCGAAGCCACCAGGCGCATCGCGCAGAGCGACCTGTTCCCCACGCAACTTCGCGTGCTCGACCCGGATGAATACGAGAACACGATGGTGCTCGGAGGTCGCGCCGTTCCCAGGCAGGCATTGCTGATACTCGCCGACGAGTCGAATCTGCCGGTCGTGGAGGAGCGTCTGAACGTGCTCACCGAGATTGCCTTCGACGCGGGAGGACGGCTGGACCCGGAGGCTTCTCGAACGGTGCGCGACTGGATCCGCTTCTTCTTCCGGCAGCCGTACATGCGCGACTTTCTTTTGGACTGGGGCGTGGTGGCGGACACCTTCGAGACCTCGATTCCCTGGAGCCGGGTGCCCGACTTCTACCACGAAGTGAAAGCCGCCGCTCAGGAGGCGGTCCAAAAGGTGTGCGGCGGGGGGCGCGTGGGCTGTCGCGTGACGCACGCGTACCCGGATGGAACTTCGCTTTACTTCTCGTTTTACGGACCAGGACGTCACGGCTCCCTTTGCAGTCAGTGGACCGACATTCGCGCAGCGGGCAACGAGGCGATACTGCGCGGCGGAGGGACCATCAGCCATCATCACGCCATGGGCCGAGACCACAAACCTTGGGCGCGTCGCGAATTCCCTGACATTCATCGCGGCGCGATTCGCGAGCTCAGGCGCTCGCTGGATCCGCGCGGACAGATGAATCCCGGTCTGTGGTATGTTGACTAACTGGACCGTCAGCTGGAAGCGCGGTCCAAAGCAGAACCGTTTGCACAGGGGTCGCGGCTCTGCGCTGTTTGTACGCCGGGGTTTCCCCAAACACCGGAATCTACTCAATGCTGCTTGCCATCGCCGCCGGATCGGAGTTACCGACTGCCAGAAAGCGGCCCATGCCATACGCCAACCCAAACCAGCCCATGCCACTGCCGGGGGTTGGGAGGGCGGTCCATGAAATGCCGTCGCCAGAAGTCATGGCCTGATTGCTGGCGCCGTTGGAAGCCACGGCAACATACCTTCCGCTCCCGAAGGCAATCGATTGCCAATTGACGGCGCCTGCGGAGGCGCGTGCCGTCCAAGTGATCCCGTCGGGGGAGGTCATCACCCGATTGGCGGCCGGGTAGCCGACGGCTACGAATTGATTCTGCGCGAATACAACATCTTGAAATCCTTGGGTTTCGGCAGCGCTGCGTGCCGTCCACGTGGCACCATCGGGTGAGGTCATCACTCTATTGGTCCCGTCCTCAGAGACCGCTACGAACGTGGAGTTTCCAAACGTAACTGAGGTCCAGCCGTTGGCTTCTGCGGCAGTCCGCGCCGTCCACGTGATGCCGTCAGGCGATGTCATGACACGATTCGTACCTGTCGCGGCCACCGCGACGTACGTACCATTCCCGTACGTCACATCCCTCCAAACGTTCGCTTCTGCTGCAGACCTGGCCGTCCAGACTATTCCGTCAGGAGAGGTCATCACTCGGTTGGTGCCGTTGCCAGCAACACCGACATACAAACCGTTGCCGTAGGTTACCGACCGCCAAAGATTTTGCTCCGGCGCGGAAACGGAAACCCAGGACTCGCCGTCCATTGAAGTTGCAATACGATTATTTCCGGTTGCCGCCACGACTACAAAATGCGACCCGCCGCAGGTGGCTCCCGCCCAAGAGTTGTTCTCCGGTAGGGAGCGGGTGCCAAAGGACGACAGAGATCCTGTAACAACAGTATCACAGGTCAAAGCAGATGCGGCTCCGGAGTTTGGCAACAGAGCAGCGAGCAGCAGCAACGAACCGACCGGAAGCTCGTCGGTCGGCGGGACGAGCAAGGTGCAGCTGCAAGCTCCCACGAGTATCCACAGACAGGTCATCCGCATCTTTGCTGGCATGGTCATCCCTCCAGAGTGGTATTGGAAGCGATTTGTTCCCGAATGTCAACGGCGGAACCTCACAGCGAGCTGGGCCGAAGCACGAAATGCACCCCCAAGGACATGAATCGCAACGTCCACGCCGGTCGCAAACCCTCCGCAAAACGATGACAGAACCGGGCCGTGGCCGCGCTGTTCGGGGTGTTCAGAACGGGGTTGGAATTGCGAAAGCTGTTGAGTACCCGAAAGGCGATGGTGGGTGTTGCGCGCGAGCTGGCGACCGAGTGGGCCCCCTAATCTTCGCCCTATGGGGCGCCGTCCAAGGATCGCGCTGCGCCCGCGGGCAGCGGGAATTGGGTCGACGGCGGATATGGGCGGTGCGAAGGTCGCGGTCCGGTGAAGGGAGGCAGGCAGGTTGCCATCTGGCTCGGCGGTACCACGTCCGGTGCGGTCGGCATCGCCATATTGATGTCGGCTTCCACCGAGTTCTCGTTCGGTCAGATGCTCCTCGTAACGAGCGTGGCAACCTACGCAATCGCCGGCACGGCCACGAGTGGCGGCAAACTTCTCATCGCGCGCATTCGCCGTACCGATTCCCATCCCGATTGGAAATTCTGGATGCGCTTCTTGCTCACAATCATCCCGGCCGTGCTCATCGCCGATGCTTTCTGCTTTGGGTTCTACCGACTTGCGCTGCCTCCGCCGCTTTTCGAGATTCTCTGGCCCCGTCTCCCGGCGTTTGCGGCCCTGTCGGTGATCCTGACGCTCGTAGTTGCGCCGCTCGCAACTTACCTGGAATGGCAGTCGGAACAGGTCGCGAAGCTGAAACAGAGTGCCGACGGCAGACACGGCACAGAACCGGCGATGCTGCACGTCCTCTTTCGCGGTGGCGCCACCAGAATTCCGTGTGGTGATATCTTCTATCTGTCGGCCGCAGGTCGCAGGTCTGTCATTCACACGCGTGACGGCGATGTGGAGGTGGCCGAGTTTCTCGGTGCGCTTGCGGAAAGGCTTCCACCACACTTCCTTTCCGTGCACCGCAGCTACATACTGAACACGGGAGCCGTGCGCACGCTCCGACATGAAGGCGGCGGGCGGTACTTCGCAATACTTGCCGATGGCGACGATACCGTGATCCCGGTCAGCCGGCGTCGCGTTCGCACGCTCCGCGCGCTTCTTTCGTCGGAAGCGGAACTGAAGAATGGAACCGGAACGTCGGCCCATTGATCGATATACCGGGGTTGCCATTCATGCCCGTGTCGGTTCCCTTCATGCGAATGGGCACGCCCGCGGCGGCCGAAAGGAGCGAACCTGATTGCGCCCACGAAGCGCTTCCTTTCGGCTTGACCGGGGCCGGAAGGGCCCTCATCGTGAGGCGGCAGGCAGCCATGGCGACCCGAGCCGAATGGAACGGCCACACGGTGGCGGAGAGCGACGAGTGCGTGATCGTCGAGGGCAACTACTACTTCCCGCCCTCCGCGCTGCGCACCGAATTCTTTCGTCCGAGTTCCGAGCGAACGCGCTGCCCCTGGAAGGGCGACGCCCACTACTACGACCTCGTCTCGGGTGGAACGTCGAGCCGCTCCGCTGCCTGGTTCTATCCGCAGCCGCTCGAGAAGTTCCAGCGCTACGCGGGGTACGTGGCCTTCTGGAAGGACGTGCGCGTCCTGACCGGGCGCGAATCCGTGCAACGCCTGCTGCGTCCCGGCGCCCACACACCCAATCTGGAACAACAGGAGTCCGCGTACGAGTTTCTTCGCCAGGCCCCAAAAACCGAAATCCACCTGCACCTGGAGGCTCTGGCCTCGTGCGAAAGCATTCACGAACTCATGCAACGCAACGGCCGCGAGCATCCCGAGGTGCGCTCGCTCGACGACCTGTACCGCAAGTTCCAGGTGCGCACGCTCGACCAATTCATCGATCTGTTCATCAACATCATCCAGCCGGCTATTTGCCAGGCAGAGGACTTTCGCTTTCTCATGCGCGATGCCGAAGCCTACCTGAAGCGCAACAACGTCCGATACGCCGAGATTCACTTCGCGCCCACCCGTTTTCTCAAAACCGGAATCGCCTTTGGCGATATGGTCGATGTCCTTCACCGGGAGGCCGTGCGTATTTTCGAGGGGGGCGGGCCGGTCGTGAAGTTTCTCGTGGATGTTTCGCGCAGCTACGGCGTCGAAAACGCGAGCGCGAACCTGGAACTCACGCTCGCACACAGGACGGACTCGATCATCGGGATCGGTTTGGGTGGCGCCGAAAGCCGCGGCCAGGCGCGCGACTTTGCCGAAGTGTTTGCCCGCGCCGGAGAGGCGGGCCTGCGGCGGGTGGCGCACGCGGGCGAAGACCTGGGCCCCGACGCCATCTGGGACGCCTTGCGGCACTTGGGCGCCGAGCGCATCGGACACTGCACGAGCGGCGTTCAGGACCCGGCGCTGATCGATCATCTCCGCAAGACCCGCGTTCCCGTGGAAGCCTGTCCCACGAGCAACGTGTTCACAGGTGCTTTCGTGACCGCCCTGGGTGAGCATCCCATACGCGAATTCTTCGAGCAGGGGCTGTTGGTAACCGTGAACACCGACGACCCGTCGATCTTCGGTGTCGAACTCGCCGACGAGTACATGAATTTGTTCAACCATTGCAACTTTTCGCTCGAAGACTGCGAAACGCTCGTATGCAACGGGATCTTCGCAACCTTCCTGCCGGAAAGCGAGAAGGAGGCCCTCTGGCAAGAATCCGCAAAGAAGATGGCAGAAATCCGGGCGGGATCTTGAACGGGCGGGTTCATCCGCCGCAGAGAACAGCCCGCGTCGCTGCTACTTCAGGGTCAGATAGCAGGCGGCCAGACGGCCGAGCTTGGGCGCGGTAAGTTCGAGTTCGTAGCGGCCCGGTCTGAGTCCGTCATCGGTAGAGATGCTGATGTCTCCCTCGAACATGCGCCCCTTCGGATCTATGCCCTCCAGGCGCTTCGTGGCGACGGTACGGCGGCCCTGGCGGAACGCGAGCGTCATAGAAGGCCGGGGGTTCCCGGCCAGAAAGGCGGTGTAGTGAAAGTTCCAGGTCCTCGCCCCATCCTGCTCCTGGCCCGTCAGCTCCTTCAGCCAGGCCTTCTTGATTTGTACGATCGAGTCTTGGTCGTTGCGGCCCTCGGGAAGCGGGCCCCGGGAGACGACGATCTTCCCTCGGAATGCAGCGATCACCTTCGTGGTCATTTCCGCCGCCAGGGGCGCAAGCCCAAGAAGGGCCAAGAAACCGACCAGCGCCGCCGCAATCCCAATCTTGATGCGACCGTTTTGCATGGGACATCCTGTCCCCGGTGAATCCTTTCGTCAGCCCAAATTTGGAGCCTTCGTCCCGCGCAGGTCCGTGGGTCTTTCCGCCACACAAATCCACTCACCCAGCGCGCCAGCCTCTCCCTCGCCTTCCGGAAGCTGAATCGAAAGGGGAACGAAAGGCGGCGGCAGGAAGTCAGCGATTGCGTCCGGGGTCACACCCCAACGAAATGGTTCGTTCACCGAGCGGAGGTAGGCGGCAACGCCATGCCGCCCGGTTCGAAATCGCGGCGCGCCGATGTCGTCCGTTTCCAGGAACGTGAAGGCGAACCGCACGGGCCCGGAGAAGTAGTCGGCCGCGTCCGTGAGGATGGCGCGAACTCGGTCGGGCTCAAGGTACATGAACAGACCTTCCGCAACGATGAGTGTTGGCGAGGCCGGATCGGGTCGCGAAACGCCCGCGCTGCGCAGGGCGTTCGAGAATGAAGTCTGCTCGAGGTCGAGAGGCAGGAGGGCTGGCTGCGAAACCACTGCTCCGAGAGTGTGCTCCGCGAATTGCTGGAGCAGGCCCACCTTCCGATGCTGTGTGGCGGGAAAGTCCAACTCGAAGCACTTCACGAGCGGCCACTCCTGCGAGATCCTCAGCGGCATCGGGTCGTAGCCCGCCCCCAACACGACCAACTGGCGGAAGCCGTGTTCGACAGCTTCGATCACCTGACCGCGCAGGGTGCGCTTGCGTAGCGCGTAGTGGCGCACAATCCCCGGCAGGACGGAGCCTTCGAGGAACCAGAGGAGACGTCGGAACGCCGACCACTCGATCAGCGGGACGAACGCGCGACCCGCGACCGACATTCGCGCGGCGGCATCCCACCATGCGCGGTCCTGCCGGTCGACCAGGCCCGCGCAGCACGGCTCCCTGAAAAGTAAGGCCATGGCGCGCGCAATCAGGCCCGCGGTAGAACTCGCGCGGCCCGCCTTCATCCTTCCTCCTCGCGAAGCCGCATCGAAATTGCATCGAACCAATCGCTCCGAAAGATCAGGTTCGGGTCATAGGCCCGTTTTCGCTCGAAGAACTCGGGCAATCGCGAGTGGCACGCCAGCAGTTGTTCGCGGGTGGCGAAACGATGGTACGTCAGGAAGAACGAACCACCGAGACCCGCGGCCAAGTCGATGAGCGCGCGACACTCTTCCCGAAGCTTGGCCATCCCGGACGGGCTCTGTTCGAAATGCAGGTTGAAGACGATGCATGCAAAGGGCTGACGGGCCCATGGCAGAAAGGTCTCGGTGTCCTGTTCGATGAGTCGCACAGTCCCATAGATGAAATCGAACGCTCGCGCCCGCGCCAACGATCGCACGCGACCCATGAACTCAGCGAACCCCTCCGGTGGTACGTAGAGTTCGGTAATCATCTCGGCGCCGGGGCAGCGCGCTCCCAAACGTTCATCGACTTCAGTGTGGTAGTCATCGATGTACGTGGAGAGCTGGTGGGTGTCCGACCAGTAGAGCTGCCCCGAGGTGGACAGATAGTAGTCGGCGTAGGCCTCGTACGCACGCCGTTTGTCGGTGTGACCGAGAAGAATGAGCCGTCGCCAGTCCTCTTCGGAAAGGGACTTCTGTTCGCCGTCGACCTCGCGGCTGCATTCGACAGGCCGATAGCACGAAAAGACTCCCTTCGAAAGGAAGGTTTCAGAATCCTCGGCGCACGAGAATTGGAAGTCGCCGTACTCGAAGCCTTCGCGTTTGCGTTCTTCGAATCGCTGCATGAGTGAAGCGCTGTCCTCGATGTTCACGATGCGTTCGAGCTGTCTGCGCCTGGCGAGCTTCAGCTTCACGGAGTAGATCGGACCGAAAAGCCCGTAGCCGCCTATGGCCAGTCCGAAGAGCTCAGAGTTCTCGGTGCGGCTGCACCGCTTGAGCTCACCGTGGGCATCCACGAGGAGGAACTCCTGCACGTCGGCAACGATGGGCGGAAGGGTGAGCCCGCGACCGTGCGCGTTGGCCGCCAGAGCTCCCCCCACGGTCAGGCGGTCCGCGCCGGTTTGTTTCTGAATGATGCCCCACTTCGGCTCTTCGCCCTGCAACATCAAGAGCCCATGCACCAATTCGTCCCAGTGAATGCCCGCTTCCACCTCCACCCATCCTTCGCGCGCTTCGAACGACAGGATCCGACCGAGGCCGCGCAGGTCGCAGAGCGTGTGACCGTACAAGAATTGCTGGCCGCCCATCGCATGCCGTCCTCCCATGAAAGACACCGGTCGATTCGAACGGGCAGAGCCGGAAACGACCGCGCGCAATTCCTTGAGACTTTCCGGCCGGATGACCCTGTCTACCAGGGTCGCATTCGAGCGGCTGTGTACGTCGTTGACTTGGAGTGGGTGATCCGAAGAGCCGCGCCGGGTTCGTGCGCCTCTCGTGGGGGTCGCGTGGGTCGTTGTTTTCATGGTTGCCTCCGGGGAAACGACTATCACGTGACCGCCGCTTCTTGGAATGGTCTGGGGCCGCCGGTCGTGCGGGCGGGGCGAACCGCAGACGCGGTTGACGCTTCGGGTCAAAGCGTCTCGGCTGACTTCATGGCGGGAGCACCCAAGGCCCGATACATTGCGCTGCTCCGCGGCATCAACGTGGGTGGAAAGAACATCATCAAGATGACGGCGCTGCGCTCGGCGTTCGAACGTCTGGGCTTTGATGACGTGTCCACGTATATCCAGAGCGGTAATGTCGTGTTCACCGCGCAAGGAGCCGTCAGCACCCTGGGGAAGCGCATCGAGGGCGCGCTGGGGGCCGAATTCCGCTACGAATCGCGCCTGGTGCTCCTGCCGGAAGCGCGGCTGCGAACCATCATAGGAGCAGCGCCGCCCGGATTCGGAGCCGAACCCAAAAAATTCCGCTACGACGTGATCTTCCTGATGCCCGAATTGCCTGCACCAAGGGCCATGAAGGAACTAGAATTGCGCGAGGGGGTCGATACCGCTCACGCGGGCCGGCACGCGCTCTATTTCGCGCGCTTGATTGCGCGCGCTTCGCAGAGTAGGCTGAGCCGCATCACCGCCCTGCCGGTCTACAAGAGCATGACGATCCGCAATTGGAACACGACAACCGCACTGCTCCGAATGGCGGCCGGCCCTGGCCCTTGAGTGGAGCCCTGTTCGGTTCAATCGGTCCCGCTCGCCCGCCAGCGCAGAAAGACCACGCCCGCCACACTGAGCAGAGCCGCGCCGCAGGCAAGGGCCCAGAACTGCCACGACCTCTTGGTGGGCGCGGCCAGAAATGCAGTCAGCGCGGAGCGCTCGGAGTCTCCCACACGCTTGAGCGCAATGCTCTGAATCTCGATGGCGGCGTCCACGTCGTCACTCACGTACTGGTCGTTGGTCCAGGAGAGCAGCAGGCTGATGTCACCACCACGCAGATCGAGCGTGGTCTTCCCGGTCTTGATGGTGTCCGTGGAGGCGGGAATGGAAACCGAGCCGGTCACCCCATCCGCGGCGACAGCCACGTCAAACGCCGCAAATCCTGGCGGCAGCGCGCCGTGATTGCTCGCCTGCACGCTTACGGTGTACCTGCCGGAGGGCAGATTCTTGTAACAGAATCCCAACTGTTGATTGGCCCATGAGGTCCGTTCAGATCTACCGGGAAACCAGTGCGGGCACCCGCACCGTGCTCGGTCGCCTGGGTCCCGGCCAGATCTTCGGCGAGATGGCGATTGCGGCGGCACAACCACGCAACGCGAGCGCCGTCTGCGAGACAGATGTGGTGCTGGCCGTTGCTTCGGGGGATGACCTCATGGCGATGATACGATGATACGCAGCAACCCGGACTTCGCCCGCGAGGTCATCCGAACGTCGAGCGAACGCATCCATCGTTCTGCGTGGCCTTTTCGGGAGCCCGAAAGCCCTGGCCGAACCTGGCGCACTCGACCATGGCGCCCAGCGTGCAGAACCGAGTGCGTACCGAGATCCCGAGCGGTCACACTTCGAGACCATCGCCCGTTTGGCGTCCGGCTACCGCCTGCGTCTTCAGGGGCGACGACCGAAAGAAAATCCACCCGCGTGACCCCGCGGCTTCACAACTCTCCCTGCACGAACCACATGCGCATTTCGCCGCGGTTCTTCACGGCGATGGACCCGCGGTCCGTGCAATCGAACTGGCCACGAACGAGCCGGTACGTCTCGTCCGAGATGTTCACCTGCCCCGCCTCACCCGCGGTTTCGAGGCGACTGGCCACGTTGACCGTATCGCCCCAAACGTCGTAGCTGAACTTGTTCTCCCCGACAATCCCGGCCACCAGCGGGCCTGTATGCACTCCTATGCGAATCGGCCACGCGGACCCGGTGTCCTGCGTGAGCATGTAGTCACGAATCACGAGCGCCGCCCGCACGCAATTTTCCGCGTGATCTTTCGAAGCCGCCGGAATTCCTCCGGCAAACATGTAGGCATCACCGATGGTCTTGAGCTTCTCCAGACCGTGCGCGGCGATGATCTGATCGAATGCGCGGAAGTGTCGATCCAGATGATCCACCAGGTGAATAGGAGACATCACGGCCGCCTGCGAAGTGAAGCCAACGAAGTCCGTGAAGACGACGGTGGCACTGTCGTAGTGTACCGGAGTGGTCCGGCCGTTCCGTCGCAGTTCATCGGCCACCGACACCGGAAGGATGTTTCGCAGCAGCACCTCGCTGCGGTTCCGCTCCTCCATGGCCAGTTCGTAGTAATACGTGAACCAGGCGTCCAGCACGGCAGTCTGCAAATCGTCAGCCACCCGGCGGACGATGGCGATCTCGGCAAGACCGATCCGTTCCAGGTACTCCACAACCTGGGCGCGCATGAACACTTCGGCCCGAATCAGCTGGCGGAAGGCGAAGCCCCGATCGACGATTCGGCTGATGCGCATATTGTGGGAGCAGGCCCGCACCATGCGATCGCGCTCCTCGTCCGAACCGTCCCGCGCGTGGAGGATCCGGTGCCAGAAGACCACGTTCATCATCTTGAAGGTAGACTGCTCGTAGCGCGGACCGCCCCGGGGTCTCGCAATCTTCTCGTACCAAGTCCTCATCAAGTTGGACGGTCCACTCCTGCCCGGCGGATCGAAATCGGCCGCGGCCTCGGGAAACTCCCGCAGCAGGTCCGCGCGAATCTGGCGTGTGTGTTCTTCGAAGGGGATGCCTTCGGCCGTGACGGCAGCGAGTAGCTCTGCGGGTTTGGCGAGCTCGGCGTCGAGGTGGAGTCGGTGGCATCGCGCCAGTTCGAGCGCAATTCGGTTGCGAACGGCCTGCTCGGTTAAGGAGACGCTCATGACAATGCCCGCCTGCCGTGCCAGACATTCAAGCCCATTGCGAAAGCTTCGCGTCCAGGTCGTGGCCCGTCAAACATGTTCGGGCGGCAACACCAAGGGCGGCACAGGCTCTCGGGCAGCGCGCCGATCGACCAACGGCACCAGCCCAAACGATGCCGGCGCGTCGCGGTTCAAGGCGGGTGCGGCCCCAAGTACAGTATTCGTGGGGCCGCACCCCCTCGCGACGGTCTCGCTACGGAGATGCGCAGGTGATAGTGCTCGTCGTGGAGGAGCAGGTGTAGGTACTCCCCTTGACGAAGTTGAACCCCGAAGTGAGGACCTTGCAGTTGGTACTTTCGGGTGCGTTGAAGGAAATGTCATACTTACCAGCAGGCACAGACTCGTACTCTGTGGTGACGTTGTTGGCTACCGGGTTCGCCGTGAAAGTGTACGCCAAGGTCGAGTTACAGGTGCTGGTCGTAGTGAAATTCCAGAGCTTGTAGTTCTCGGTCGTGTTGGAGGTATTCGCAAAGCGGACCTTCGGGTTCGGTTGCAGTAAGAACAGGGCAATCAGCAGGAGGCCTTCATCATTTGACTCTTCCTCACCACCACAGCCTGCCCCCGCTAATACCATCACTGGAATCAGTGACAGAATCAGGGCTTTCTTCAATCGCTTCTTCATAAGGCATTCTCCAAAGAACTCTAAATATTGTGAAAGTAGACTGTACTATTCGAAATACAGTCTCTTGCGTTCGACTGCAACCGACCGTATAAGGTTCAACGAATACCTACTTTTTTGGTCCGGGACAAAAAAACCGATCACCCTGGCCTTCACCCTTCACCCAGGGGTGGCGGGCCATTGAGCCGCGGGTGCGCCCGCACCCCCCTGGACCCTGGACGTCCCTTGGGCTTACGGGCTGGCGCCCCCCCCCCCGGGTGCACTTGATCGGTCCGCCCGCAAAAAAAAAGCCCGCCACCTTTCGGCGACGGGCCTTTCGGACATGCGCGCTGTTGACGCGCACATCCATTCTTTTGCTTGCATCGGCTTTCCCTGCCTGCTTACGGCAGAGTCCGCCTACTCACGCGGCCGCGGTCTGTTGAACCGCGGCCAGTGCTTCTTCGCAGTGCGGCCTTTCGGTCGCAGCGCGAATCAGCAGCTGCTGCGTAATATGGTCAAGCCTCACGACTTATTAGTATCACTCGGCTGAACATGTTAACCATGCTTACACCTGTGACCTATCAACGTGGTAGTCTTCCACGCGTCTTCAGGGACCGAAGTCCAGGGAGATCTAATCTTGGGGAGGGCTTCCCGCTTAGATGCTTTC
>CAZPFB010000123.1:0-15117 GCA_964585735.1 uncultured Leptospiraceae bacterium | reverse complement strand
CTACACCGTGGTCGTCGGGATGCTGCTGTTCTTTGTGGTGTACATATGGATTGGTCCGTACGCCTCTGTTCGCCTGGGTCCCGATGATGGCGTGCCCGAGTACAACTTCGGCTCGTGGCTGGCCATGCTTTTCAGCGCCGGAATGGGCATTGGGCTCGTCTTCTACGGTGTGGCCGAGCCGGTCATACACTTCGCTCACCCACCGATGGGTACGGGCGGAACGCCGGAGGCGGCCCGACGCTCCATGCAAGTGGTGTTCTTTCATTGGGGACTGCACGCCTGGGCCATCTACATCGTGATGGGATTGGCGCTTGCATACTTCGCGCATCGGCGCGGCCTGCCGCTGGCCATTCGATCCACTCTCCATCCCGTCCTCGGCGACAGGATCCACGGGCGCCTCGGCGATGTGATCGACGGCTTTGCTGTCCTGGGCACGCTGTTCGGAATCGCAACGTCGTTGGGATTGGGCGTTCTCCAGATCAACGCGGGCCTTGCGCACTTGGGTTGGATGGCCATGGACCCCACGAATCAGTTGTGGCTCATCGGTTCCATCACACTGGTCGCGACCATCTCCGTAGTCTCCGGAGTCGATCGCGGGATTCTCTGGCTCAGCCGTTTCAACATGGCGGCCGCCGGGTCGCTCGCGCTCTTTGTTTTCTTGGCAGGGCCTTCGCTCTTTCTCGTGCGCTCGTTCGTTCAGAATACGGGCGACTATTTTCAGAACCTGCTGGCCCTTACTTTTTGGAACGCCGCTTACCGCGGTCTGGACTGGCAGAAGCAGTGGACGCTCTTCTACTGGTCCTGGTGGATCGCCTGGTCCCCTTTTGTGGGGATGTTCATCGCGAGGATTTCGCGGGGACGTACGATTCGGGAGTTCATTACGGGTGTCCTGCTCGTGCCGACGGCGCTGGCCTTTCTGTGGCTTTCCATCTTCGGCAACACGGCTTTGAACATGGAACTGGGCGGGAGTACGGTTCTACGCGCGGCAACGGCCTCGGTGGACACCGTGCCCACGGCGCTCTACGTCCTCCTGGAGCGATTGCCCTTTGCGCCGATCACGGCAGTGCTGGCCACTCTGGTCGTTGTTACATACTTCGTCACATCTTCCGACTCCGGGTCGCTCGTCGTGGACATCATCACCTCCGGCGGGCATCCCAATCCGCCCGCCATCCAACGGATCTTCTGGGCGCTGCTGGAGGGGGCTGCCGCTGCTGTGCTCCTCATTGCCGGCGGTCTGGGCGCGCTGCAAGCTGCTGCGCTGACGACGGCCCTTCCGTTGGCGGTCGTTCTGGTGATCATCGCCTACGGCCTGTACCGGACGCTGCGTGACGAAGAACAGGCGCGCCCCAGGTGAGACGCCGGGGGCGCGCCGGGGGTGCGCCGGGGGTGCGCCGGGCGGCCTCAACCGCGAGGCTATTTGCGGCACCGCCTCCTGCACGAGTCTTCGACGTAGCTCCAGTCCACCGCAGCCGTGCGATGCTCGTCATAGCATCGTTTGAGACACTGCCCATCAACGGCGGGCTCGGCCGCCGCGCCCTTCTTGAGGAAGCTCCCGAAAAGATCCTGGTCGGGCCATGTGCGAACGGAGTCCAGCGCGGCGTAGAAGGGTTTCTCGAATACCTTCGTTGGCGATTTGCCTCCCGGAACCTCGTACATATTGAAGAGTACCACCCAAACCAGGTCGTCGGCGTGAAGATGGGCCATCATTGCCGTGCAACACTGCGCAATGGCGCCCGTGTGAAACAGGTTGTAGCCGCCCTGCTTACGCTTGCGCGCACTGAAACCCAGCCCGTAGTACGTGGCGCCTCTTTCGCCGGGGGCCGGCGTGGAAAGTTGCGCCACGGTTCCGGGTGCAAGGATCGACACAGGGGGTTTTGCATCGAGGAGTGTCAGGAAGCGTGCCAGCGCAGGAGCCGAAGCAATCCAACCGCCATGTGAATCGTAGACGTGGACCGGCAGCGCGTAAGCAACGGGAACTTCGGTTCCCTTTTTGGGCCCGAACCATGCGCGCCGCCTGCGATTGTCAGGCGTGTAGTAGCGCACTTCGTTCGGTCGCATTTCTTCTTCGGGGCCGCGCCCGATGTGCATGTCTTCGATGCCGAGGGGCAAAAGGATCTCGCGCTTCACAAATTCGTCGTACGGGCGGTCTGACACGTGCTCGATCACGCGGCCGAGCACCGAGTAGCCGAAGTTCGAATAGGCAAAACGCGCGCCGGGTTTGAACTGAAGGGGCTGCGGGAGCATGTAGCGCAGAATGTCGCGCGGCGAAGCGGGTGCAGGCACGCCCAGCTTGCGCGCGATCGACTGTGATTGTCCCATCGGGTCCACCGTCGTTTCGCGGTCCCAGCCCGCCCGATGTCGCAGCAGATGTTCGATGGTGATCTCCCTGAGCCGCGGATCTCCGCTCACGCCCTTGACCGGCAGCCGGTCGAGCATCCGGTCGGAAAGCCCGAGCCTGCCGCCTTCCATCAGCTTCAGAATGGCGATCGCAGTGATCGGTTTGCTCAGGCTGCCGACGCGAAAGAGCATGTCCGGTCGCACGGCCTGACCCGTCTCCCGATTGGCCAGTCCAAAGCCCCGCGCGTACACCAGCCGGCCGCGTCGGGCGATGGCGAGAGAAGCTCCCGTGAGGCGATGGTCGGTGAGAAAGCGCACCATCATGCTGTCGATGGCGGTCATTCCGGGTGCGGGCTCTCCGGTAACGGGAGGAGTTGCGGGACCGGCGGTGAGGTTCGATCCCGGCGCGAGCGCGATGACCGGCAGGAGTATTGCGAGTCTGGTGATGAGGGAAAGCATGTCTGGTTTATGGCGCAAACTCGGCCGCGGGTCAAGCAGAAGCCGACTCCGCGTTCCCTCTTTCCGAAAGGCGATTGACAGGGCCAAACAGATGTCATAGAAGAAACGTTCGTGCGGCGCACGACACCTGGGAGGCGGTTCGGCCTCAACCTATGCAAAAACCAAGCCGCCCTTCGAGCATCGTATTGGGCACGAGTCTGCTCGTGCTCCTCTTCTCCTCCGCGTTGGCGCTCGTGGCGTTGCGGTACTACCGTCAGGAGTCGCGGCGCATCGAGTTCTTCCGGGACGAACAGAAGGGAGTTGCGTGGGCTCGCAGAATCGTCGAGCGAATGGTGGAGATCGCCTCGAGCCCAGTGGTTTCCGATGTGCAACTGGACGCGACCGTGCGGCTTCTTGGCGCCGCCGACGAATTGGTCTTTCGGTCTTCGGTGTTTCGCAGCGAAGCGGCCCTGCATCGCCTGAACGATCCGGACCGTCACGAAGCCGTCGGCTTTCGGCAGGCAGTCGCGCGCCTCCAGACACCGGGAACCGGAGATCGCCAGCTCACGTTGCTGCGGGCCCTCGGTTTCTATCGAGGTTTGCTCCTCGATCAGTCCAATCTGCTTTTCGATCCCGAGTTTCGGACC
Organism: uncultured Leptospiraceae bacterium; assembly: GCA_964585735.1. Lineage (GTDB taxonomy): Bacteria > Spirochaetota > Leptospiria > Leptospirales > Leptonemataceae > CAZPFB01. Next base: position 11,695 of record CAZPFB010000123.1, on the reverse strand, counting down.
TATTACCTCATGGATGCCTTCCTTCTGGCCTTTCCAGGGATGTTCGTGGCCGGCGAAACCGCGGTTGCCGCCTTCCCCCGAGATCCCACGAGTCGCGCCGTGAGCGCCGCCTATCTCGAGCGACACCTGCGCAGTCTCAATCGCGCGCTGCTTGCACAGGAGAGACTGTCGCAGGAAGAGGGAGTCGGCCGCTCCCTTCCCGAATCCCTCCGGACAACGTCGCGATCGTTCGAGGCACAGTTCCGTGAGGCGCTTGCGGCCCCGGTCGAAACGCGGCCGGCGGTCCTCGCCCGACTCGTTCCCGTCGCAACTCATCATCTGAGCGAAGGGTTGGGCGCCTTCGCGTCCATCAACCAACGCCGGATTGAGCAGGCACAGCGCAGCGCAACGTTGGCGCTCACTGCTTCCGCGATCCTGTGGACCATCTCGGTGCTGGTCACAGGCTTTGCGGCTTACTTCCTCCTGAGAGCGCAGACTGTGCTCAGGGGTGTAATTCAGGAGCAATGGGCCGCGCTCGACCGCGCCCAAAGACTGGCAGTACTCGGCGAAGGAACCGCAAGCATCGGGCACGAGATTGCAGGCCCGCTCATGGTCATCAAGGCGACCACCGAAACACTCGAAAGGCTGAGCGGTGGTGGCGCGGTATCCGAGCAGGCCGCGCTCATCCGGCGCATGGTGGACCGCATCGACGGGATCATCGGCAGCATTCGCTCCCTCGTGGGCCGGCGTCCCGAGACGCCACTGTCCGCGGTGATGGTGCGTGCGGTTTTCGAGGACACCCTGCTGCTCGTGAAACGTAAACTGGACGAGCACGAGGTCGCTTTGGACCTGAGCGGCCTGGACCTGGAACTCTGCGTGCGGGCCAACGAATCGGAACTCGTGCGGGTGTTCGTCAACCTGATCGGAAATGCCGTCGATGCCGTGCGCGGTACCGATCACCGGAACGTCTCCATCTCATCCAGAGTGGACGCCCAGCTCTGCCGCATCCGGGTACAGGACACCGGGCCAGGCGTACCCGCGGCCATTCGGGGTCACATCTTTGAGGCGCTCTTCACGACGAAGGCCGCCTCAGGTGGCACGGGACTCGGCCTGAGCATCGCGCAAGCGATCGTGAGGCGGTTCGGGGGCGACCTGCGCTACATTCCCGGAGACAGCGGCGCCTGTTTCGAAGTGGAACTCTGGCTCGCCTGACCGGGGCATTCCCAGGTTTTTCTGCGGTGCTTGGGTACTCCTACTCAGTACCTGCGCGTCCTCCTCCATAGACTGAGTGCTGTCCTTCTGCTACCCTCCCTTTGGTTGCGCAAAGAGCGCGACTCGGAGGTGTAGGATGGGACGCTTGAATTTCTGCGGGGCGCGGCGCGGTTACTATAGATTTGTCAATATTGCGGCAGCCACGTTCCTGCTTGCCTGTGTCCTATCCTCTCCGACCCAGGCGCAGGAGTCCCGTCGCGGCACTCGTGGACCCTCCGATGACGAACGGGTGCCGCGTCCCGATTCCTCGTCCAAGAAGGGTACGAGGGCAGCGGGAGTTCGGCCTTCGCGCGTGCCGAAGTCGGCCCGGCGCCCGCCGAAATCGCGGGAGGTTGCACCGGGAGGAGTCAAAGCGCAGTCAAACCCTCAGGGCGCACCCGAACCCGGACCCGCGCGCGCCGCGCATCCCGAACCTCCCGCCACGGAGGCCGCCCCGAGACCCGCCCCTGCGAAAGCGAGCGGACCCAAGATCAGCGGCGCGGTTTGGTTTGCCTACGAATTTCTCGATCACACACCTAACGGTAGTTCGGATCGCGGAACGCCGGAATCGGAAGCGGCGGGATTTCGCATCGGTCGTGCGTACCTGAATGTTCGCGGCGAAAGCCCGGCCGGGTTGCAGGGTTGGAAGTACCGGCTCACAACGGACATTGCGCCGGCTTCCAAGTACGGGGAAGGTTGCGGCAAGGACAGTTTCTGTACCGAGAGCAACAGTCAGGTGCTCTTCTTGAAATTCGCCTACCTCGACATCCCGTTGCCGTTCGGCGTCACTCTGCGCCTCGGTCAACAGAATCTGCCGTCCGTCGATGGCGGTGAGACAGGCTCTGATCCCAGCGAGTTGTGGGGACACCGCTTCTTGGACAACGATGGCAAAGTTCCGTGGGACGAGCTTAAGCTCTCTTCGAGCGCCGATCGGGGAATCGGTCTGTTCTACGCGATGCGATACCTCGGGCTCCATCTGCTCCTGAGCAACGGCGAGGGTTATCACCGCAACAACGGAGAACGTGCGCCCGGAAAGAACGACACGCACCTCGAGCTTGCCCAGGGTACGGCTGATTCGTACGGTTACGACTTCTCCGGACGCCTGTCCCTGCGCGCTCCGGGACTCGGTCGAGTGCACCAGTTTCACTTCATGGTTCCCTTTCGCATGAACGCGGTTGCCGGCATGGACGCGTCCGAAGTGGAGTATGAGCAGGCGGATATTTCCAATCCGAATCAGGTCAAATGGAGTCGCCTCAAAGGCGACCGGCGAGCCTGGCGTGACTCGGCCTACGGCGGCGAAGCCGTTTGGGTGAGTCGTTTCGATACCGGTTTTGGTTTCACGCTCGGCGGGGGAGCCGTGGTTTTCATCGACCGTCGCGGGACTTCTCACAAGGAATCAGAAGTCGTTCGCCCGTTCGATCTCACCGACGACTCCTGCGCCACCGGACGATATTGTCGCCTCGAAGATGCGCGGGGGGTGGCGCGCTACGTTTACGCGCACGTCCGCTTCGCACGCTTCGGCGCCTTCGGACGGATCATTATTGGCACCGGGCGACCGGACAGCCTGTCTTCCACGCTTTCTTCCAGCGAATCGGGTGAGTACTGGGTGTCGGCCCTCCGTCGCGACCTCGAAAACGGTCGCCTTGGGGACATGACCATCGAGGACGCGCGCACGATCGATTCGGGTCGGGCAAACTTTCGCAAGTCGGTGTTCGGCGTCACCTATCAACACAGCGACAGCTTCCGGGTGGCCCTCGGGGCCAGTCGCCTGACGGGTTCGGACGCCGAAGGCGGACCCATTCGCGAGAATCCCATGCAACGCGTGGCAGGGCCGGCCGGCTCGGATCTGTCCGCCCAGGTCGACGCCTACTTGAAGAAGAATGTTCCGGAGGCGCGCGTTACGTCGAACAATCTGGTCGGGAGACGCAGCGTGCAAAAGCAGGTATTCATTCGCAGTGAGCTCAAGTTCTGAAGCGGCGGAAAATTCACGGGGATTGAGTAGATCTACTCTGCAAAGGCGCAGAGGCCCGGATGGACCGGAGAGCGGATCTGGGGCACAATACCGAAACGAGGGAGAACGACAATGGGTGCGACAATACTGGCAGTGGACGATTCTGAAACGATGCAGAACATGGTGCGACAGACTCTCGAGACCGGCGGTTTTCGTGTGCTGCTCGCGGGCAACGGCGCCGAGGGCCTTGCGCGATTCCAGGAAGAGGCGGTCGACGTCGTGGTTACCGACATCAACATGCCGGTCATGGATGGGCTGACCATGACCCGGGAGATTCGCCGCTTCAACGCTGAAGTCCCCATCCTGACCCTGACAACGGAATCCGAAGAGGACCTGCGACAGCGTGGCCTGGACGCGGGGGTGAACGGCTGGGTCGTCAAACCGTTCCGGCCGGGGCAATTCCTACAGATGGTCCGGCAGTTGCTCGGTTGAAGTTCCCCTTTGCGGAGAAGCTCATGAACAGCCAATTGGCCAACCGAGAAGATCTAACGCACGCCTCCGGCAGCGTGGCGCCCACTCTTCGGGATCACGGGGTCCTCTGGGCGGAGCCGTCCGGCCTCGTGCCCGACGAAATCCGCGCGGCCCTGGAGAGCCGAGGTTGGCTGGTGTGGGCTGCTGATACGATTGAGAAGGCGGTTCTCTTCTTGCTCGAACATCAACCCATGGCAGCCGTGTTGAACATCGACGGCGGCGACCATCATATGGACACGGTGCTCACCGGAATTCGACGTATGTCGCCTTCTACGGCGTTGGTCCTCACTGCGAATTCTTCGCCCACACGAAGCGTGGCGGAGGAATCCGAGGTCTTCATGGAATCGAACGGAGCGCCCGAGGAGTGGGTGCTGCGGATCGAGGAGGCGGTGAAGATGCGACGTTCGATCCGTCGTGAGCTGGACTTCCTCGCCCGCGCGGACGGCCGGCTGCTCGCGCGTCTGGAATGGTTTCTCTGGAAGCAGCAGCTTCTTGCGCGCGGACGCGGGAAGGCGCACGGAAAGCTGATCAAGAACCTGAAACACTCGCTGGCGCAGGGGCTCGGCCCGGGAGCGCTGCTGACAATGGTGGAAATGCTCCCTCTCATTTCCACGCGCGAAGGCTCCAACTACGTTGTGCCCGAACAGACCATCGCGGACCTTTGTCAGACTGCGGACCGCTCGTTCGGTTGGTTCGACAAGATCGACGGGCTCATGGGCGCGCTCGATCGGCCGACAACTCCTTCCGAGCTGAGTCACGAAGCGCTGCACTCCCTGCTCCAAAGGGCGATCACCGACGTCGATTCTTTTCGGAGTATCAAGGGTCACACGGTCAGCTGCGAGATCCCTCGTTGCGCAGGCAACGTGTGCGTTGATCCGAACGGACTCGGGCTTGTCGTCCGTGAACTGCTGGTGAACGCGTTCAAGTACTCGCCGGATGGCTCCGGTGTTCAGCTGACCGGAATGCTTTCCGGCGGAATGGTACGCCTGCTTCTCATGAACGACATCCTCGAAATGGGAGGAGGAACGACCGGGATACCGCAGCACCTCGAAAACAACGTTTTCGAGCCGTTCTGTCGCCTGAACAACGCGTACGACGAGCGCTTTCGTGACGAGGAACTCGGGATGGGGACCGGCCTGACCGTGGTCGAAAACCTGCTCCAGCAGATGGGCGGATCCGTTCATCTCGGCGAGATCACCGATCATACGAATCGATCCGGACCGAAGCGTCGCGTTCTGGCCACTGTTTCGCTGCCGACCAGCAATCCGCTGGGCGCCAACGCGGAACGCGCCGTTTGAGTGGCGTGGCGAATCGAAAGCGGGACCACGGTGGGTCCCGTGATTGGCTTGCCGATTTGTGCGGTTCGGTTGTACTTGCGGTACCATGCCTGCACGCTTCCAGGGCACGTCGTCATTCGAAGGAGCGGGCAACGAATATTCGGATGCCCGCATTCGCCTGGCGCTTGCTTCGGCACAGGTGGGAGTCTGGGACTGGAACATTCAGACCAATCGGGTGGACTGGTCCTCCGAGGCGGGATCGCTTTTCGGTCTGGGGCCCGGTGAGTTTCCGGATTCCCTCGAATCAGTGCTTGCGCTGATTCACCCGGAGGATCGCGACCGCGTGGTCGAGGTCATCGAGGCAACTCTGGAGCAACCGCCGCACGAGTACTCGGTGGAACATCGCATCCTGACTGCTTCGGGCGAAGTGCGCTGGCTGGCTGCGCGCGGCCAGGTGCACTTCGGCCCGGATGGCGGACCCCTTCATATGACCGGGACCGTCACCGACATCACAGCGCGCGCTCGCGCGGAGGAGTCCGTGCGGCGCGCAGAGGAGTTGTTTCGCGACATCGTCGAAGACCAGGAGGAAATGATCGTGCGCTGGCTACCGGACGGTACGCGTACGTTCGTTAACCGCGCCTACTGTCGCACTTTTGGCGGGACCTATGAGGACTTCATCGGCACGAGTTTCCTTCCTCTGGTGTCGGAGCCGGATCGGCAGCGCGTTCTGGAAAAGGTCCGGAGTTTCACGCCCGAACGGCCGATCGCCACGCATGTTCACCAGAGCATACTTCCTGACGGTCAACTGTGCTGGCAAGAATGGACGGACCGGGCGCGTTTCGACAGCGAAGGCCGTCTGCTCGAATTGCAATCGGTAGGAAGGGATATATCGGAACGGGTTCGGGCCCAGCAATCGCTCGCTTCGAGTGAGATGCTCCTGCGGCTTTTCATCAAACATACGCCCGCGGCGGTGGCCATGTTCGACACCGAGATGCGCTACCTCCAGTGGAGCGATCGTTGGCTGACGGACTATCACCTCGAGGGCCAGAACCTGTTGGGTCGTTCCCACTACGACGTGTTTCCAGATCTGCCGCACGTATGGAAGGAGGTCCACGCGCGTGTGCTGCAGGGGGCTGTGGAGCGAGCGGAGGAAGACCCATTTCCGCGCAGCGATGGGTCGGTCGAGTGGCTGCAGTGGGAGGTTCGGCCGTGGCATCGCGTGGACGGAACTATCGGCGGGGTCATCATGTTCACTCAGGTCATCACGGGCCGGCGGCAGATGGAGGACGCGCTGCGCCAGAGCGAAGAATCGTTGCGCCAGGCGCAGAAGATGGAGGCCATCGGACAGCTCGCCGGTGGAATCGCGCACGACTTCAACAACATCCTTGCCGCGATCACCCTTCAGGCTCACGCTGCTCTTCTGGATTCCACGACGCACCCGGAAAGCAGGCAGGCCTTCGAGCAAATCGGGAAGGCCGCCGATCGTGCGGCCGCTCTGACACGACAGTTGCTCCAATTCGGGCGTCGTCAGGTGATGCATTGCGAATGGTTGGATCTGCGCCGCATCATCGAGAATGTCGCGCAGATGCTCCGACGTATCCTAAAAGTGGACATCGAACTCGTCCTCGATTTGGGTTCGGAGGAGCAACCGGTCTTTGCCGACGGAGTGATGATCGACCAAATTCTCATGAACCTGGCCCTCAATGCTCGTGATGCCATGCCCCGCGGCGGTCGCCTGTCGATTCGGCTGGCGCGCGTGGAGCTTCATGAGGCCGACCTCCATGCTTTCCCGGAGGCGGCGCCCGGTTCCTTTGTGGAGCTTTCGGTGATCGATACCGGGGACGGGATAGCACCGGAAAACCTCGACCGCGTGTTCGAGCCCTTCTTTACGACGAAGGTCCCGGGTCAGGGGACCGGCCTGGGTTTGGCCACGGTATTCGGGATCGTTCGTCAACACCGGGGCGCGCTGTTCCTTCATTCCGAGCCGGGCGAAGGAGCCACGTTTCGCGTTCTCCTTCCGCTCGGAGGAGCCGCGGCCGAGAGCAGACCGCCCGGTCCGATTCCACCACCGGCCCGAGGCACACGGACGTTGCACGGTGGGCAGACGATACTGGTGGTCGAAGACGATACAGCCGTACGCTCCGCCATGCGGACCCTGCTCAAGGTTGGTGGGTTTCGCGTTCTGGATGCGGCGGATGCAGGCGAGGCCATCAAGACGTTCGAAGAGTACCCGGAGGTGGATCTCGTCATCACGGACGTGGTGATCCCGGGCGGCAAGACCGGTCTTGAGTTGTCCAAATTCTTTCGCCAGGCCCGGCCCGAGTTGCCGGTCATCCTGACGAGCGGCTACAGTCGCGATCTGTTCGGTCGCGCCATCGAGCTGTCGGCAAACGAAGTGTTCCTGCCCAAACCGATCGACGGCGATCAGCTGCTCGCTCTCATTCAGGAGCGAGTGAGTGGGCCACGTGGGACGATGGGATGAAACGACTCCTGCGCCCGCCCGCCATGGGCGATGACGTCCAGAACTCGGTGGCGCGTAACGTCCACGTCTTCAATCAGGCCATTCTTCTTGCAGTCTTTTTCCTTTTTGTAGTACGAATGCTCCAGGACCCCTCGTTTTGGCCACGCTGGTTGGCTACGCTGGGGATGGTCGCGGTCTTCACTCTGGCTTGCCTTTTGCTGAACGCGCGCGGCCATTCGTTTTGGGCGGGCTTTCTCTCTCTCGCAGCAACCAACGTGGTTGTCCTCGTGACAGTCACGACGGCGGGTGGCCTGCCGCACCAGAGCACGCACTGGCTCGTTGCTTTGGCCATCATTGGGACCACCCTGTTTCGTCAGTACGGGTGGCTGATCTCCGGGGGAGCTGCCGCTGCCGCGACGGCCATCCTCTTCTTGGGCACAGTGCGGGGGGCTTTCCCGCCGGCGCCTCCGGCCACCCCGTTGACCCACTGGTCGACCATCGTTGCGGTGATCGCCTTTGGGGCCGCGGTGCAGCATTTGGCTGCGCGACAACTGCGCCGTTCGCTCCGGAACACGCGGGGCGCCCTCGAGCAGCGCGATCGCGAGGCGCGGGCCATCGAGGCCGACGCCCTCCGCCTGCGGCTGGCCGCCGAGGTGGGCGGTCTCGGCGTTTGGGAGATCGACACCGGCACCGGGCAGGTTACCGCAGAGGAGGGAGCTTTTGCACTGTTCGGCCTTTCACCGCAATCCAAGGGAGACGCCGAATCCGCGCGAACGGCCGAGTTCTGGCTCGCGCGCATTCAGCCCGACGATGGTGCCCGTATGCAGCGGGCCATGGAGCGATTGGTGACCACCGGCGAACGCATGGAGGAAGAGTACCGCATCCTCCATGCGGATGGCCGGGAACGTATCTTTCACACGACAGCCACCTTGGTTCGCGAGAACCCTCCCCGAGCCGATCGCGTCGTGGGGGTGACCGTGGACGTCACGGCCCGCCGCCAGGCCGAACGGGATCGAGCGCGAATGATCGCCGATTTGGGACACAGGGTGCGCGAGCTTTCGCTGCTGCGGCGGGCTGCCGCCGTCTTGCGGGACACTTCGGGCGACCGGTCCTGGATGAAGGAGTTGGTCAGCCTTGTGCCCGGCGGGTCGCGGCGACCCGAGCTCTGCGCGGTCCGCGTGGACTTCGGGAAAGAGACGGCCCTTGAAGGTGTCTGGCCGGTTTCCCCGTGGACTGTGAGCGCCTCTTTCCAGGTAGGCGAAGAGAGCGGAGTCCTGGCGCTTGCGTACGCGGGTCATCCCGGCTTTTCCTCGATGGACGAGGAACGAGATCTGCTCCATGCGCTGGCCGATTTGGTGCAGGTGTCGCTCAGCCGAAACCGCGCGGATGCCGCCCGGCGAAAACGGGAGGAGGAGTACCGCAGCCTCTTCGAGTCTGCGGCCATTGGTATTGCGGTTCTGGCCGAGGGCGGCCGGTGCCTTTCGTGCAATCCTGCTTTTGCGTATTTCCTGGGCTATTCCGCAGGCGACCTCTCCGGAACTTCGATCGAAGATTGGATCGCGGAGGAAGACCTCTCCGGCAGCCTTCAGGGAATCGCCGACGTCTTCCAACGGAGGCGGTTTTCCTTCGAACGGGAGGTCCGCTTTCGCAAACGTGGTGGCGACGAGGTCTGGGGGTTGATGACGGTCTGCGTTCTGGCCTCACAGGAATACGTGCTCGCTTTCATTCAGGACGTGACCGAACGACGGCGGGTCCAGGAAGCGAGCGCCTCCCTACAGAAGGAGGTTTTTCATGCCCAGAAGCTGCAATCGCTGGGCACACTTGCAGGGGGAATAGCCCACGATTTCAACAATACGCTGACGATGATCTCGGCCGGCGTTCGTCTGGCGCAATCCCTCATCGCCCGCGACCATCCTGCCGCGGAAAGCCTGGACGCAATCGACCGTGCGGCCGCGCGGGCGGGCGACCTCGTGTCACAGATTCTGGCGTTCAGTCGGGGCGCCGAACCGCACCGCAAGCAACTCGACCTTGACGCCGAGGCACAGGAAGCTGCGCGACTCCTGCGTGCTACTCTGGGCGCGCAAATCGCATTGCGCGAAGAGTACGCTCGTGATACGCCGCCGGTCTTCGCGGATCCCGGTCAGATCCAACACGTGCTCGCGAACCTGGCCACGAACGCAGCCCACGCCATGCCTGCGGGCGGAACGCTGACCCTTCGGGTGGAAACCGCCACGCTGGAAGAGGAGAGTGCTGTCGGTCTGCCCGCGGGGTCCTACGCGACGTTGCTCGTCGCCGATACGGGAATTGGCATGAGCGTCGATACGGTCGAACGGATCTTCGAACCCTTCTTCACCACGAAACCTGCGGGAGAGGGCAGCGGATTGGGCCTCTCTGTCGTGCATCGCATTGTCGAGAGCCACGGGGGCCGCATCGTGGTCGAAAGCGAACCCGGGCGCGGTTCGAGCTTCCGTGTTTACCTCCCGGCCAGCCCCCCGGAGCCGAGAGCGCCTGCGGTCGCGGACCCCGCACGGGCGGCGCGTTCCGTGCGGGTGCTGTTCGTGGATGATGAGGAGCTGATCGGCCGGCTCATTGCCAATCTGCTCATGATGACGGGTCATGCGACGCTCGTCTTTCAAAACCCTGTTCTGGCGCTCGAGGAATTTCGCCGTGACCCGGACCGATTCGATGTGGTCGTGACCGATGCGAGCATGCCGGGTTTGTCCGGCTTGAACCTGGCCAGGGAAATCCTGGCGTTGCGGCCTCATGTACCCATCGTCCTGTGCTCAGGTCATTTCACGGCGAAAGAGTCGGCGGCCGCCGAGGCCCTCGGGATTCGAAAGACGCTCCACAAGCCCTATGCCGTGGAAGAACTGGAGGAACTGATCGCCGCCCTGGCCGGCGTTCCGCGCTGAATGCTGCTCAGGACCGGTTCGTTCTCGTACCCGACGAGAAAACAGGAATGTCCACTGTAGACCGAAGGCCGTCCGGTTCCTCATGGAGGACCGACAGTTGTCCGCCCCTCCTTCGGATCAGTTCACCACTCATTCGCAGATCGAATGCCGCGGCGGAACCCATATCGGAGAGTGTGGCCGCAGCGGTACGTTGGGCCAGGCCCCCTTTGCCTGTGTCCGGATGTCGTGCGAAACCAACGGAGAAGCGGACGTACGTCTCGTCCTTGGACACATCGCCACGAACGGACAGCACCTTCTCCGGATGAGCTTCGTCGTCCGAGTCACTGAGCGATCGGACCGCCACCTGAACCATCGACAGAAGCACCTGCATGAACTCACGGCGCGGAAGTACAACCGGCGGCAGTTGCGGCACGGAAGTCTCGGCGCGGATCTGTGAGCGATGCAAGAGCGGCCGGGCCAGCTTCAGGACTTCTTCCCAGCCTTCCTGTGGGGCGGCTTCTGGAGTCGAGTCCTCCCGATCCAGCCGCATGAAGTCGGCCATCGTGCGAACTGTGGACGAGATGTTTTGGCAGAGTTCTCGAATCGTGGAGCCCATGGTTCGCCCGGCTTCGTCGGTGGCCTGGCGCAGCAGTACGGAAGCGTAGGTGATGATGGCCGAAAGCGGATTGTTGATTTCGTGCGCCACAGCGGAGGCCAGCCCCGCAGCAACGCGGCAACGCTGTGTTTCCACCAACCACTCGAGCGGCGCCACCACGCTGGGCGTGGACCTCGTGGCCAGCGCCAGCCCGACCGCCAGAGCTTCAGGGCCGGGGCCGGGCGTTGCCGCAGTGGCGCCGTACTCGACGACCCGGCGCAGTTCCCTGATTCCCCAGCCTGTGCCCACAATGACGACCGACAGCAAAGAGTTCTGTCGGCGCAGGTCAGCTATGGTGTCCTGACATGCCTGTGCATCTGATGTTTCCTCAATCCAGACGTCGCCCTCCTGCCACAGGTGGGCTTCGGTGGGGATGGCCTGCGTTTCGACGACTTCTGCTTCCTCACCCATCTCCGTGAGCAGGTGACGGATCGTCTGCTGCACCTCGGCCGAGCTTCGGCAGAATACCCTGCGACGTTTGCGCTCCATATCTCCCAGAAGACGGCCGACCGAGCAGCGAACGCGACAACAAAAACGGAAAATACAGGAATCTCGGACTGATTCCGATCCGGGTAGGTACATCTACTCATCGCGGACGTACGGGCGCTCATTGACCCAGGGCGTTGCATGGGGTAGGTTTCTCTCACTGGAGAACAGGTGGGAGGAACGAAATGAACTACTTCAAACAGAAAGGACGCC
>CAZPFB010000122.1:0-15430 GCA_964585735.1 uncultured Leptospiraceae bacterium | reverse complement strand
AACGTCCCCGTCAGCTGATTAGTGATTGCCCGGCCATGAAGATCCCAGAAGCCCCCCATCCGTATAGGTGTATGCCGTGGAATCAAAGGGCGCGAGGAGGATGTCGTCTTTCAACGTGCGACGGGCCAGATCGAGAATCGCGGAATAAGCGGGCCGGCCGGAAATGCTCGAGTGAACCGGCATCTCAAAGTAGATCACCGTGCAGCCGCGCCTGCGAAATCTCTGCGCGTACGCCCGAGCGATCGCCAACGAATCGCGCATGCCATACAGGTTGTACGCATCGCGGGCGGCAAGCCATGCCGCGTCGGGTTCGGCGCCGCTTTTCCTGTCGCGGTCTCGGTGGGTTCGCCCCGCCTCCGGCTGCCTGTCAGGCGCGGACGAGCGGGGCGCTTCGTTGAGAGCTCTCGCCGTTCCGTCCGTGCCTGAGCGAACCGAGAATTGGCGTCCTAAGGATTGCAGCAACAATACGGGCTGCGCGGCGAAAAACATGACATAGTTCCCCGGACGGTGCTCCGACCGCTGGGAGCGGAAAAGGCGCCGCAGACCGAGTTGCACCGGGTTGAAAGTCGCTGCGACCAGGTCCTTCTGAATCTCCCGTTCCAGCGTGTTCACTTCAACCAGGACGAACCTCGGAACTTGCCCGCTCCGCTCTATGATTTCCAGGCCGGTCTGGGAACTCAAACCGCCGAGCGCCAAATTGAAGGCCCGGGAATCCAGCGTGGGAATCCGCATCGACAGTGACGAGCCCGTAATCACGAGAAGCGGAGCTGTTTTGCGCAGGCTGTAGTCTTGGGCGACGATGTGATTGTTGAGCCACTGATTGGGAAGTGCGATTCGGTACTCGCCGAACAGTCTCGTCGAAAGGAGCAGGTTGAACGCGACGAATAGCAGCAATGCTGCACCCATCATCCTTCCGAGGGGAGGCCAAACCTGGCCGAGTGGCCCTGGAGTCTTGAGCTTCTTCGGATCCTGCATGCCGCAACCTCGGACTGCTACAACTAGAACTGGAAATAGATGAATCGATCGGCGGTGCCGCTGTTTGTAGCCAGGAGGAAGAGGCACAGGCCGTAACCGAGGGCTTCACGCTCTTGCAGCCACGTCCCGAGCTTCGTATCACGCGCGAGGTAGAGCGCATGGACAATGGCCACCGGGATGGAATAGCACAGATTGCCTGCGACAATGTCGATTCGCAGAGAGAGATTGCTGTCCGCAAGAAGATGTCGGTAGAGGCGCACGAGGTCCGGCCAGTCCGTGATCCGAAACAGCGACCAACCGAGGGTTACGAAAACGAAGACCACCGTCATGCGGACCGCGCGGGCCAACCGGCCGTCGGGCACAGGTACGATCGACCCGAGGGCGCGCTCCAAGACCAGCGCCACTCCGTGGAACAACCCCCACAGTGCAAACCCCCATGCCGCACCATGCCAGAGTCCGCCCAAGACCATAACAATCAGCAGATTGAGTGCGGTGCGGACCCGACCCAGCCGGTTTCCCCCCAGCGGGACGTACAGGTAGTCGCGCAGCCAACTGGACAGGGATATGTGCCATCGATTCCAGAATTCGCGGAAGCTGGCGGCCGCATAGGGATGGTCGAAGTTTATGCACAGTTCGTACCCGAACAGCCGCGCCAGACCGATGGCGATCAGAGAATAGCCGGCGAAGTCCGCAAAGATCTGGCAGGAATAGCCGAGGAGCATACTTCCTACAGTTGCCGGCGAAAAGTGGAAGAATGATCGCGCGTCGAGCCAGAAGGTGTAGTCCTTGAGGTTGTCGGCGACGACCATTTTCAAGAAGTAGCCGACGATCAGCGCCCGGATGGCCCCAGGAAAGTCAGTCTCACGCCAGTTCTTGGGGCCAATCTGCGTGTAGAGTTGACTGGCCCGAACGATTGGGCCCGCGATTTGATGCGGGAACAGCGAGACAAAGAGCGCCGTTTTCGTCAGGTGCCCAATGAGAGATTTGTCCGGCTCCACATCCTTTCGATAGTAGACATCCACAATCAGGCTGATGCCCTGGAAAGTGTAGAAGGAAATCCCGAGAGGCAACGGAAGCTTCTGAAGGGCCGCCAGCTCCGTCTGGCCGGTCATTGCGGTCAGCGTCGTGGATACCAGGCGTCCGTATTTGAAGAATGCCAAGAGCGAAAGATTGGCTGTGATTCCGGCCACCAGCCATCGTTTTCGGACAAGTTGGTCTTCTTGAACGGCAAGACGGTGACTGACTACTCCATTCAGAAGAATGGAAACGAGGATCAGAAGGATGTAGTACGGTATCTCCCAAGCATAGAAGAACAGACTGGCGAGGATCAACAGCTGCACTTGAGCTCGTCGAAGCAGCGGGAGATAGTAGACGACCCCGACAGCCAGCAGGAACAGCAAGAATGCGCTTGTTGTGAAGAGCATGGCTGACGGGGTGTACTACCCGAGGTCAGGTTCGTGGCCGAACGCATTGCGTCAAACAGAACCGAGAGAGCCTCGCCGCCATGGACGCGGACCTCCCGGAGGCTCCGGCGCATTTCGGGTGGTCGAGTGCAAAAAGGAAAACCGCAGCCCCAGCTCAGCCGGCAAACTCGAACGCATTCTGCTGTCTGGCCACCATCCGCGCGTACGCGCCGTTCTTCGCGAGTAATTCGGCGTGTGTTCCCTGTTCCAGGACGCGCCCCTGGTCCAACACGACGATGATGTCGGCGCCGGCCGTGGTGCTCAGGCGATGGGCAATCACGAAAGTCGTGCGACCCACAAAGAGGTCCGCCAGCGCGCTGCGGATGAGTGACTCGCTCTCGCTGTCGAGGTTGCTCGTGGCCTCGTCGAGGATCAGGATCTCGGAGTCGGCCAGGATGGCGCGCGCGATGGCCAGGCGTTGACGTTGCCCGCCGGAGAGTCTGTATCCCTTTTCCCCGATGATCGTCTCGTAACCGTCCGGAAGATCCGCAATGAACTCGTGTGCGTTGGCGCGGCGACAGGCCTGCTCGATCTCGGCGCGCGCAGCGCTGCGTCGACCGTAGCCCACATTTTCGAGGACCGTTCCATCGAAAAGAAAGGTCTCCTGCTGCACGATGGCCAGTCGGCTGCGGTAGCCGGCCAGTCGCATGGTTCGTATGTCGGTTCCGTTCACGAGTATTCGGCCCTCATCCGGATCCTGAAACCGCGCGATGAGATCTGTCAGGGTCGTTTTGCCCGCGCCGCTGGGTCCCACGAGCGCCACAACCGCCCCGCGCTCTACGGAGAGTTGGAAGTTGCGAATCACCGGCCGCCCGGGTGTGTAGCTGAAGGTCACGTTTTGAAACGTCACCGAATGAAAGTGTCGTGGTGCGGCCGTCGCGTCGACTGCGTCAGGTTTGTCACGCGGAAGCGCCAGCACACCGAATACACGGTCGAGAGACGCCAGAGCCCGTTGGATCTGGCCGATCGAGTAGACGATGTTCCAGACGGGTCCGAGCAACATGGCGGCGTACATCTGAAAGGACACGATGTCTCCGATCGTGGTTTCGCCACGCAGATACAGGAGTCCTCCCAACCACAACACGAAAAGGCCGGTCGCAGGCAGGAAGAAGTTCCAGCCTCCGTCCACGACGACCTCCTTGAGGTTCGCGAACACACCCTTGCGAACGATTGTGTTTTGCGCCGTAGAGTAGAAGCGCGCCTCCGTTCGCTCTCGTCCGAATGCGCGCACGACGCGAATCCCGTCGAAGACTTCGCCCACGCGTCCGTCGAGGTCGTTCTTGTCGGTAGCGATGGAGCGGTAGATCGGACGGATGCGGCGCACCCAGGCGATGCTGGCCCAAACCAACAGCGGCAGCAGAACGAGGGCCGCCGCCGCAAGCTTCCAGCGGATGGATACGAGGATGGCCAGAGTGAGCGTGATGCGCAGCAGCGCAATGCCGGGCGAAAAGAAGGCCATCTGCACGAGGCCGGTGACCGCGTCCACATCGGACGAAAGCCGCGAAACGATGCCGCCGCTCTTGAGCTCGTGGAGCTTCCCGAGTCCCAGGTGCAGGAACCGACGCATGAGCCGCCGGCGCAGGCCGAGCACCAGTCGCCCGTTGAGGCGGGACATCCGGTCGCGCCGCAGAGAATCCAAGAGTTGGACACCCACGAGTGCCGAGAGCATCAGCAACGCAAACGTGTGCAGATTTCCCTTGATGTCCCCGGTCGTCGGCCTGCCGAGCAGGACGTTGTCGATGATGTGCCGCGTTCCCAGGGGCAGCGAAAGCTGCACGGCCTCGGCGATTACCGCTATGAGAAACAATCGCCCGATCGTGAACCGATACGGTCGGATCCATTCGAAGTAGGCGAGTCGGAGCGTGCCACCCGGCTGCCCCTCGTTCCTGGCGGCCATATGACCCGCCAGAAATTCTCGCATGCGCGCTCGGGAGGATCGCATGGGACCAAGAAAGCGCAAGCTCCCCACGGAAGGAGCAAAGTTTTGCTTCCCTTGATTCGCCTCGGGAACCATTTCCCGTTGACAACGCGGTGCTGGACCGCTCTCCTTTCGGCATGAAGCACATCGCCTCCGTCGTACTCGCTGCTGCGGCAGCGACGATCCTGACCGGAATCGTCGTGGTAGGAGTCTCCCCCCTCTTTTCGCAAAGCTTTTGCCCGAAGGGGACCGTCCGTGGGCCGAAGGGTGGGTGCGTAACGACCAACCCTGCTTCCCAGCAGGCCAGGGAAGGCGAATTTTGCGGGGATCCGGTTACCGGCCGCGGCGCAAAGCCATGCCAGGCGGGTCTTGTGTGCACCAAGCAAGGGCTGCGCGACGCCTATTGTCGCAAGATCGTCTACAATCCGCGAAAGTCCGGTTTGGGGGAGGCGTGTGGCACGGTTGGCAATCAAGTTACGGAATGTGAAGTGGGGCTCGAATGTCCGCTGAGTGGTCGCTGTGCCAAGAAGATAGAAGTTAAGACGTACAAACAGTTGGGAAAGGTCCAAGAGCGCGGCCAGATCTGCGGGATCATCAGCTCTACCGAGATGGCGGACTGCAAGGAGGGTCTGCAGTGCGATCACAAACGAACCAGGCGCTGTCTGGCTCAGCTGGTCCGGAAAGCTGGAGAATCCTGCGCCTTCGAAAAGGACGCCCTCGTTTCCTGCCAGCACGGCCTGGAATGCAACGCCCGGACGCGGCGGTGTGAGAATCGGTGCCGCCTGGCTGCGGAGGCGGAATTCGCCAAAGGGAACAGTATGTGTGCAAGGAAGGCTGCGGCCAAGCGCCCTGCCTGCGACAAAGCGATCAAAGACAACCTCAACCGGGCGCTGGCTCGTTGTCCGCAATAGCGCCATGCCGGAAGGAGCAAGGGCTTCTGGCCGGCGCCCGACGTAACGGCTTGGCGCCCCCTACAATCGCGCGTACTTCTCACGGAAGCTCGCGTTGGGAAGGCGGCCTTCGGCGTCACGCGAGAGTTCGGGCAGAAGACGCCTGAGAAAGAACATCTCCAACTGCCCTTTGCCCTTTGCCTCAATAGGCCCACGGTAGTCGCAGACGAAAAAGTCGCGCACGCATTCGTGAAGGGCGGCCGAGATGTTGATGGTCATGGGATCTGCCGTGGATTCCAGGCGACTTGCAGTGTTCACCGTATCACCCCAGATGTCGTAGGCGAACTTGTTCTTGCCGACGATGCCGGCCGTCACCGGTCCGCAGTGCATTCCGATGCGCAGCGACCAGAACGGCAATCCCAGACTCTTCTTGATGCTCTGCATTTGGCTCATGAATGCCTGGAACTCGAGGGCGGCCAGACACGCGTCCACGGGATTGGTATGGTTGGCCACCGGCAGACCGCCCGCGCACATGTAGGCGTCTCCGATCGTCTTGAGTTTCTCGAGCCCGTAGCGCGCGGTGATCTCGTCGAACTGGGTGAAGCACCCGTCCAGCTCTTCGATGAGCGCCTCCGGGGGCAGTTTTTGGGCGATACCGGTGAAGCCGACGAAGTCCGTGAAGACGACGGTCACATGGTCGTAGTTCATCGGCGCCACCGCGCCCCTGGTCTTGAGTTCGTCAGCGACGGGTCCCGGCAGGATGTTGAGCAGCAGTTCGTTCGCCTTTTGTTGTTCCTGCTGCACCTCGTGCAGCAGGCTCGAACTGTAGACGGCTCCCGCAATCTGTTCTCCGAACCGCTCCAGAGAAGCTATGGCATTCCTATCCAGGGTCATCTTGCGATCGAAATTGCTGAAGAAGAGTACACCGATGGGCGCCTGTTGCACCACCAGCGGGACGATCATGGCTGACTCGACTCCGGCAATCCGACGGAGCGCCACAACCGGATCGGTTTGGTCGCTTACGTCGCGGAAGCGGGACAGATACATGGGCCTGCCCCGTTGTACGATGCGAGCCACCATGCCGCCCCGTTCGTCGAGCGGGAATACCTGGCCGCGTACGAACTCCCGCTGCTCCTCCGAGCGTTGCCCTTCGCCACTTACCGTAAGGAACCGCAGCTCGTTCGACTTGCGGTCCAGGAGGTGGATCATCAGACCGTCGATGTCGAAATTCTCTCGCACGTGGGCGGCGATGTACTCAATCACGGCGCCCAGGTCGCGCGTCTCGTTGATCTTGCGCGTGAAGTCGTTGAGCTTCTGGATTTCGCGCCCCGCGTGCTCCGCGTTCCTGGCCGCCTCGCGCAATTCGCGTGTCCTTTCCAGAACGGTTGCGTCCAGGGTGCGGTTGAGTCGATCCGTTTCGGCCAGAGTGGCGCTCAGCTTCATACCCACCGCGACGGCCATCGTTATGGTGAGTGCGGTGAAGCCTTCTTCGTACAATCGGGAGGTGCCCTTGAGTACCAGCAGGTGGTGCAGAAGGTCGTTTGCGAGAGCCAGGAAGAACAACGTCATCCCCACAAGCACCGTGCGCGCGCCGAACATCCGCGCTCCGACGCAGCGCACGTTCACGTAGAGGAAATACACGAAAAGGCAGATGCCGATTCCGAAGACGGCCGGAAAGAGGTACCAAAGGTGAAACTCGTAGAGCCGGTCTGAAAGGAAGGAAAGTAGGAACAACGCCCCCAAACCCAGTGCGCCGAAGCCCAAGAGGTCGCTGAACCAGCGGCGGGGAAGGCCGAAGAAGTTTTCGTAGAAGCGCAAGAGACAAATCGGTGTTGCGGCCAGGCCCATTTGAATGGTAGACTCGTGCAGAAGGAAGCTTGCGTTGCCCAGATCATGCGCGTAGTAGTCGATGGACTTGCTGCCGGCGGCGTACAGGAACGCCAGAAATGCCGTCAGGCTGAAGTAGAGGAAAGACCGGTCGCGTCTCTGCGCCAGGTAAATGGTGAGGAAGTACAAACCAACCAGGAGACAGGCGCCCGCCAGGAGACTGTTCCACACGAGGTAGCGCTGGAAACGTTCCTGAACGGCCGCGTGAGTGCCAACGTAGAAGTCCGGAAGGGCGATCCCGCCCACCGAGGTGTAAGGCTGCACGCGAAAGGCCAGTACGTTTCGCCCCTTGGACAGAAGTTCGCGGGGCACGCGAACCGTATGGGCCATGGTGGAAAATCGCGCCCGCAGCGGATCCGTGGAAACGACGCCCCGGCCGCCGAGCAGCCTGCCGTTTACGTATACTTCGTGTGCTGCAAGTATGTAGGGCACCATGACTCCAAGGTCGCGCCCGTCCCGGAGCACCGACTCCGCAAGGCGCAGGTCGAAACGATACCAGGCAATTCCCGAATGGCGCAGTCCGATGTTGGTCCAGATGGCGGGCACCAGCACCCGCCGCCAGGAAGTGTCATCGTAGGAAGGGTCGGCAAACTCGACTCGATCCTCCGCCCGAAACGGAAAGCTCCCGTAAACCTCAACGGCGGACTCCACTTTCACGAGGACGAAGGGTTGCGCCTGCCCCCTGCCTTCGGAAGTCGCGGATTGTGGCGGTGACGCAAAGGCCGGGGAGCCAAGAAGGGCCCACGCAAGGAGACCCAGGCCGAAGGGGATCCGAGCTTTCCCTGGCATGCTCGCCCGCAGGCCCTGCCGCGTCCTGCCCGAACCCCGGCTCATGTGGAGCGCCACGCCCCGCTACCCCCCTCCGAGCTTCAGTTCCCCGGTCGACAGCTGGCGATGCAGGGGTGCGTAACGTTTGGCCGACTCCAGGCTCGCGCAGCTCAGGTAGGACAACACGAACTGTTTGCCTTCCTTGGAACGAAAGGCCAGGAGCTGGTCGTGGCTGGTATAGTACAGCGAATCGAAAGACGCAAGCTGCACGGCGCCATCGCGAAACCCGGCGGGCACCTCTCCGGCGGGGAGGCCCGCTTGCGCGTGCACCGTGACCACCCTTCTCTTGGAGCGATGCCACTGCGTATTGCGGTCGAAGAAGGAGTTGGGCTCTTCGTCCGTCAGGAGGCGATTGACTATGATCCGGCAGGGTGATGAGCCCGGCTCATCGAAATGCCGGGACCACAGTGTGAGAGTCGTGTTGTCCTCACCTTCGAATTTGTACTGCCAGCCCACGGGTGCCAGGAAGCGAAAGGAGGGGAGAGCTTCGTGTTTGGGAACGCGTATGGACTGCGCCTCCAGCGTGGCAACGTTCGGAAGCGGATCGGCGCCCGCGCCGCTTTTCAAGTACTCCACGACCGAACCGTAGCCTCCGGCGGCGGCGCGGTCGATGGCCCGCTGTCCGTCCGTGTCCCTGATGTTACCGCGCGCGCCTGCCTGAACCAGGGCGGCAACGGATTCCAGGTGTCCGCGAAGGGCCGCGTGCGCCAGGGCTGTCAGGCCGTAGCGATCCTGTGTGTCGAGCGCGGCGCCTGCCCTGCGCAGCGGCAATACGATTTGGGCGTGGTTGGACGCGGCCGCCAGCATGAGCGAGGTGGCGCCGAATCTGTTTTGGAGGTTCGGGTCGGCTCCGTCTTTGAGGAGGAGCGTGGCGGCGTCGAGTTGACCGTTGTCTGCGGCCAGCATCAGCGGAGTGCGACCGTAGCTGTCGCGCAGATTCACGTTGGATCCGGCCGCCAACAGCGCGCGCACAGCCTCCGGGCGACCGCGGCTGGAGGCCAGATGAAGGGCAGACCAACCGTCCCCGCCGCCCGCGCCCAGCGTTGCGCCACGACCCGCCAGAAGGCGGATCATCTCCGCGCTGCCGCTCGGTCGCAGCGCGGCAAAGTCCAGTGGCGTGCGGCCGTCCCCGGTCCTTTGATTCGCATCCGCGCCCGTGGCCAAGATCAGTGTCGTCACCTCCGCTCCCGCAAAACCGGCCGCGTGATGCAGGGCCGTCCAACCCCCGGCCGTCGTCAGACGCGGATTGGCTCCTTGGGCAAGCAGGAGCGACACGATTGCCGGACGGTCGGTTTCGGCGGCCCACATCAAAAGAGTGGCCGAGTTCTCGTCCCGGAGATTGGCCGACAGGCCGCTCTTGAGCATTCCCTCCACCGCCTGGACGTCCCCGGCGGCAATCGCCTCCCAGATGCTGGGGGGCGCGCCACGGGCCGGTGTCAGCGTGATGAGGACCAGGAAGGCGGCGAAGGGCGCGACCGTGTGGCGCGGGCCGGCGCGAAGCTTGAAGTACGCAAACATCCCAAGATGTTCGCTCCCGCCGCTCGAACGGCAAACAAAAAAATGGGTCCATTGTAGCAAAGCCCGCGAGTGGGGGCGGACCCGCCGATCCGAGTGGACGCCACGCGTTTCTCCGGGCGCATTGCAGCCATGGCTGATTTGCGGGAATGGGAAGAGCAGCTCAAGGGAGACCTCAAGGGAAAAAGTGCCGCAGACCTGACGCACTCGACTCCCGAGGGGATTCCCCTGCGTCCCCTCTACACGCGTGAAGACCTCGAAGCCGTTCGTGCCGCCGATACTTCCGGTGTCGACAGCCTTCCGGGCTTCTTCCCGTTTCTGCGCGGTCCGTACACATCCATGTACGCGCATCGCCCTTGGACCATTCGGCAGTACGCGGGCTTTTCGACTGCCGAGGAGTCCAACGCCTTCTACCGCCGCAACCTGGCCATGGGGCAGAAGGGCCTCTCGGTGGCCTTCGACCTGGCCACGCATCGCGGCTATGACAGCGATCATCCGCGGGTTACGGGCGATGTCGGGAAGGCAGGCGTGGCCATCGATTCGGTCGAAGACATGAAGATCCTCTTCGACGGTATCCCGCTCGAAGAGATGTCCGTTTCTATGACCATGAACGGCGCGGTGATTCCGGTACTCGCCGCCTTCATCGTGGCCGGTGAGGAGCAGGGCGTCCCTCCCGAGAAGCTCTCGGGGACCATTCAGAACGACATCCTCAAGGAGTTCATGGTCCGCAACACCTACATCTATCCGCCGCAACCTTCGATGCGATTGGTCGCGGACATCATCGAGTACACCAGCCGGAAGATGCCGCGCTTCAACTCGATCAGCATTTCGGGTTATCACATGCAGGAGGCGGGCGCCACCTGCGACATCGAACTGGGTTTCACGCTGGCTGACGGACTCGAGTACGTGCGTTCGGCCATATCGCGCGGGCTGGATGTGGACAGCTTCGCGCCGCGCCTCTCCTTCTTTTTTGCCATCGGCATGAACTTCTACATGGAGGTGGCCAAGCTCCGCGCCGCGCGGCTCTTGTGGGCTCGCCTCATGAAGCAGTTCCAACCCAAAGACGCGCGCTCCATGATGTTGCGGACCCACTGCCAGACGAGCGGCGTCAGTCTCACCGAGCAGGACCCCTACAACAACGTGATCCGCACCACACTCGAAGCGCTGGCGGCCGTGTTCGGCGGAACTCAGAGCCTGCATACGAACGCCCTGGACGAGGCGATTGCGCTCCCCACGGACTTTTCGGCCCGCATCGCGCGCAACACGCAGTTGGTCATCCAGGAAGAGTCGGGCATTCCGCACGTCATCGACCCGTGGGGCGGAAGCTTCCTGATGGAAACACTGACGCACGACCTGGCCGCCAAGGCGCAGGCTCTCATCGACGAAGTGGAGGGCATGGGCGGCATGACTCGCGCCATCGCCGCGGGGTTGCCAAAGGCCCGCATCGAAGAGTGCGCCACGCGTTTTCAGGCGGCGGTGGACAACGGCAGCCGCGTCATCGTGGGCGTGAACCGCTACAAACCGAACCAGGAAACGCCCATCGAAGTGCGGGCGGTCGACAACCGCGAAGTGCTTGCGAAGCAGACCGCGCGACTCAATCAAATCAAAGCGCGACGGGATCGGAGCGCTGTGGCCGCGGCCCTCGAAGCCATCACCGAAGCTGCCCGCAGCGGCAAGGGCAACATGCTCGAACTGGCCGTCACAGCAATGCGGGCGCGTGCCACCGTGGGCGAAGTCAGCGACGCCATGGAGCGCGCGTGGGGACGCTACGACGCGCCGGTGAGCACCATCTCGGGAGTGTATGCGGGAGTGTACGGAGAAGACGAAAACTGGAAGAAAGTGCGAAAGCGCGTCGAGGAGTTTGCTGCCCGAGAGGGCCGCAGGCCACGCATGTTCGTCGTGAAGATGGGCCAGGACGGGCACGACCGGGGCGCGCACGTGATCGCCACCGCGTTTTCGGACCTGGGTTTCGACGTGGATGTGGGCGCGCTTTTTCAGACTCCCGAGGAAGCGGCCCGTCAGGCCGTGGAGAATGACGTGCATGTGGTGGGCGTGTCTTCGCAGGCGGCCGGGCACCTGACTCTGGTTCCGGAGTTGATTGAGAAGCTTCGCGAGCAGAACGCGGGAGACATCAAGGTCGTCTGCGGTGGAGTGATTCCCCAACAGGACTACGACTTCCTCTTTCAGGCGGGAGTTGCCGCCATCTTCGGTCCGGGCACGAGCGTGATCGATTCGGCCAATCGTGTGCTGGACATTCTCGCGAACGGTCGGAGCCCGAAGTGACAACGGACGGTCGGGACACGCGCCTGGCGGGCCTGTGCCACCTGGCCGGACTCGGCGGCCTGCTCCTGCCCCTCGTGAACTTCCTACTGCCGCTGCTGCTCTTCTACCTGTGGCGCAGTCGGTCGCCCTTCGTGGAACAACAGGGGCGGGAGGCCGTCAATTTCCAGCTGACCATGGTACTCTTGGGAGGAAGCTCACTGCCGGTTTTGTATTTTGTGGCGGACTGGGTCATCGACCCGCTGGCCGCGCTTTCGCTTTCCCTTCTGGTCGCGGCGTCTCTGGTCGTCTACGGCGGCGTGCACACGGTAAACGGCGCCCGGCACGCATTTCGCGGGCAGGCCTTCCACTATCCGCACAGCCTGCGCGTGTTCTGACCCGCATGATTCATGAAAGACAGGGTCCAGGAGGCACGCACCCACACCCTGGCCCCGGATTTCGTGCATCCGTGCACGCACTGCGAAGCAGGGGGCGAATGCCCCCGTCCGGGGCACTTCGCCGTCCTTGGCTGCGCGGCAGGGAGTGGGTGCGTGCCAGTCCGGTTCCCGATCAGGTGGGCACTGTCCGGGCTGGCGCCCCGGATCGCCTCAGTCCGTCACGACCTTGAAGTAGTTCCCGCCCGCCAACTTCTCGTACCGCGCAAAGTCGATGGGCTTGCCGCGGGGCGTGTAGGGGCCGGCCTGCGCGCGAAGCTGCATGCCCGAAAACAGGGAGTACACGCCGACCGCCAGGCTGCGCGCCACGACGTCCGCATCGTCGGTCACGAGCGACAGATCCCGAGGTCGGTTGATGTGCGCGATCTCCAGATAGGCGTTGATGGCATTTACATATGTAGGTAAACTATATGTGCTAACGAATGGCTTGAGGATTTCACCCATGGCTCCGGGGCGACGACGGGCCGGACGCATGCGCCGGGCGCCGTACTGCACGAAGCGCAACAGTTCGTCGCTGGCGTAGTGGTTGTCCCCGCCGTACCCCAACTCTCCACCTTCGCGCCGCCAGTACTCGGCGCGGCCCCGTTCCCGATTCCAGAAATTACCGGTCGGTCGGAAATTGCGATGCTCCACCGCATACGGACCCGGCGGATGCGCGCGCGCCGTTCGTTCCCAACCGGCAGGGTCCGCGTAGCGCCAGGTCATCATGTTGTGCCGATAGCCTCGAAACTGCTCCGCCCAGGGTCCGCCATTCTTCTTGGCCCGGTACCCGTTGAAATAGACCCAGGCGTCCGAGCGCGCGGCTTCGAAGCGTGTCCAGCCACCATCCGTGATCAGCCAGCCGTTCTTCCAGGGCAGGGCTTCGAACTCAGCGGACTTGCGATTCCCGAGCGAAATTTCGCGGAGGAGATTGAACGTCTCGTACCCGGGGGCCAGCACCGCTGCCATGCCGCCCGCGCTTCCTTTGCCCGCCGGGTTCAGGTGGATCGAGAGGATCAGGTAGGGATGCTGCGCGTTCATCCAGGAGATTCGGCCCGGTCGCATCGTGGACGCTTTTTCGGACGGAAAGTCGTACAGCCGGTACGGCGCGTTGACTTCGGGACGCGTACGGGGAACTCCGCGCTCGTCCCAGCCGTTGCGCCTCGACAATTGCGTCTGGAAAGCGATGCGCGGGAAATCGCTGGCGTCCGAGAACTCCCGCAGTAGGGCAACGAACTTCGGCCAGTCCGCGGCCGCGCGTGTCCACGCGAGGTACGCTTCGGTTCGCTTGGCCAGGTCCAGGGCGATGCGATGCTCGTAATGATTCTGGTGCTTTGTCCCTGGCGCGAAGTGTTGCAGATACTTTCCCGAGAGCGCGTCCCACTTGTCGTCGGGCTCCTTCTTGCCGGTGCCGCCGTGTCCCGGATCGATCACGACCACGTACGAAGGAACCCTGCTGCCGGAAGCGAGAAGGGCCGACAGAATGACCAGCGCTGCCACCGCCACAACGGCAACCACGATCGGCACCGGCCGCAGGGCCTTCTGGAGAAACGAGTGAGGGAACACCGCAGGTCCAATGCCCCGCCACCGGCGGCAGGGCAACCATGTTTTGCCTATTCGAAGTCCTTGTACAGCAGGCTCGGCTGGATGCCCTGATTGCCCTGGTACTTCCCGGAACGATACTCCTGAATGGCGCCCTCGATGGTGTGGTAGAAGATCTGGCAGATCTGAACGCCAGGGTAGATGCGAATCGGGTGGATGGTCGAGATCTCGAGCGTCCAGTAGCCCTTGAAGCCCACGTCGCCGAAGCCGGCGGTGACGTGTACGAACATCCCCAGCCTGCCGATGGACGAGCGGCCTTCCAGCATCGGCACGAGATTACGTGTTTCGGTGTACTCGAGCGTCCGACCGAGGTACAGCCGACCCGGCGAAAGTATCATGCCCTCCGGCCGAATGCGGATGAGTTCGGTCGCGTTCGGCTGCTTCATGTCGAGCGTGTCGCCCGTGTACACGAGCAGCTCGTCGTGCAGGCGCAGGTTGTAGGAGTTCGGGTTGAGCAGCTTCTTTTCGTACGGGCGAATCACGATGTCGCCGTCCAGTCTGCGCTCGATCTCGGGTCCGGTCAGGATCATCTCATTCTCCCGTGAAGATCGGCGGACGTTTTTCGCGGAACGCGGCCAGAGCTTCCACGCGGTCTTTTGTGTCGAGCGTTCGTGCGTACGCGGTCCGCTCCACAGCGAGGGCTTCGTCGAGCGGCAGATGCCGCCCGCTGTCGATGGCCCACTTGGCAGCGGCCAGCGCAATCGGAGCATTGCGCGTGACTTCAAGTGCGAGTGCTGAAGCGCGTTCTTCCAGCGCGCCATCCTCCACGACTTCGTGAACGAGCTCCAGTTCGAGGGCCCGTTCGGCTGAAATGCGACGCGCCGTCAGGATCATTTCTTTGGCGCGCGGCACGCCGATCGCGCGCGCGAGCCTCTGCGTACCGCCCGCGCCGGGAATGATGCCCAACGACGTTTCCGTGAGTCCCAACTGCGCCGAGCGCGCGGCGATGCGCAGGTCGAAGCAGAGCGCGAGTTCCAGACCTCCCCCGAAAGCAAAACCGTTGATGGAGGCGATGGTGGGGAAGGGCAGCGTCTCGACGATGCGAAACAGACGTCCCACTCGAGTGAGGAATTCTTCCACTTCTGTCCGGTTCATCGTGGCGCGTTCTTTGAGATCGGCGCCGGCAGAAAACGCCCGCCCCGCGCCCGTGAGGACGAGCGCGCGTACGTCGCGGTCTTTTTCGAGGGAGGCGACCGCCCGCTCCAACTCGGCCACCAACTGGCTGGAGAACGCGTTCATGGCGTCCGGTCGCTCCAGACGCAGGAGCGCCGTGCGACCCCCGGCACCCGCCGGTTGTGTCTGAAGCGAAAGTACGGGTGGGGCCGCGCTCATGCAGGCACCGGCCCAAACGAGTGGGCGGTAGGCAAGTCAAAACCGCCGCGCCCGCTCGAACAACTGCTGTACGACGAGCCAGGATCTTCCCCCCGATATCATCGACCGGCCTCCCGCGAGTTTCGCGCGAAAGCCAGGGTCAGCCCGTCGCCACCTGAATTGCGGTGGACATCCGTGCACAAATGCAGGAATATGTTTCTATGCGAACGACTCTGGATTTGCCCGATTCTCTCCTCAAGCGAGCAAAGATTGCGGCTGTGAATGGAGGCCTTACGCTAAGGGAATTTGTGGGAAAGGCCCTTGAGAATGAACTGCGCGGGGGTGGCC
>CAZPFB010000121.1:0-15693 GCA_964585735.1 uncultured Leptospiraceae bacterium | reverse complement strand
AACCGATTTCTGCGGGGGAAGGTGGCATGAGTGTTGACATAGTCAGACCATGGCTCACTGTGCGGGGGGCTCGCCCTCCTGGCTCGCCGTCGCGTCAGCGCGCTCGCTCAGGTGGAAGATGGAAGGAGCAAACCAACATACGACGACGCATGAGCTGAATGGCACGCGCACGAGCCCTTTGGCGAGTGCGCAAGCGGGCGCAGCCCGGGCGATCGCGCCCATCCGAGTCCGCGGCGCGATCACGCCCACCCGACCCCGTGCAGTAGCGACCTCCCTGTCGCACTGCCCGGGGGCGCGCCATCCTTGGCGCGCTGATCGGGAGGGCGCGCTCGCTCAGTTAAGAGGCTGCACGGGCAGAAGATGGAGGGAGCAGACCTGAATGGCACGCGCACGAGTCTTCGAGTGCGGAGCGGGCGTTTTGCCCGCGGGCGGCGTAAGCCGCGTGCCAGACTTGGAGTTCGAGCAACGAGGACATGGATGTCCGAGAGTGACGCAGAGCGTGAGCAGATCGGCGGGCGATCGCGCCCACCCGACCCCGTGCAGTAGCGACCTCCTGTCGCACTGCCCGGGGGGCGCGCCATCCTTGGCGCGCTGATCGGGAGGGCGCGCTCGCTCAGTTAAGAGGCTGCACGGGCAGAAGATGGAAGGAGCAGACTTGAATGGCACGCGCACGAGCGCATGCGAGTGCGTAGCGAGCTTTGCTCGCGGGCGGCGTAAGCCGCGTGCCAGACTTGTACTATGAGCAGCGAGCCACGGATGGCGAGCGTATCGAAGAGCGGAGCAGATCGGCGACGTGGGGAGCACAGGATGTGCGAGTCACGGCGCCCTTAGTTGAAAATGGGACGAACACTTGCACCTTATTCTCAGCAGATCGAAATGGTGCTCGGGCGTTTTCGGGAGTTCCGACGCGGCCTGCGCAAGGCGGATCAGGAGGTGTTCGACAGGCTCATCCGTTTTGCGCGTTTACAGTTGCAGTCGGGCGTGATGGCTTCGAGCCCGAATCCGTTCGACTCGATGGCGATGACGATGATGCTCGAATTACAGAAGCAGCTCGACGAGCAGTCGGCACGGCTGCGTCGCTTGGAGAAGACCGTGGATGAGCTTTCGGGTCGGATGGAATAGAGCCTGTGGTCGCCTGAGCTGAATGGCACGCGCACGAGCGCATGCGAGTGCGCAAGCGGGGGCGATCGCGCAGACGCGACCCCGCACAGATCGCCATCCATGGCTCACTGTGCGGGGGGCTCGCCCTCCTGGCTCGGGCGATCGCGCCCATCCGAGTCCGCGCAGTGCGCCATCCATGGCTAAACTGCGCGGACCGCGGGCCCTCCTGGCCCGCTTCGGAAGGGCGCGCTCGCTCAGGTGGAAGATGGAAGGAGCAGACCTGAATGGCACGCGCACGAGCGCATGCGAGTGCGTAGCGAGCTTTGCTCGCGGGCGGCGTTAGCCGCGTGCCAGACTTGAAGTATGAGCAGCGAGCCATGGATGGCGAGTGTAACGAGGAGCGTGAGCAAAACGCGCGCCTGGTGGAGGCAGGATGCCGGAGCGGGGCGCGCCTACGAACGAATGGGCGCACATACCTTATTCGACATCTACAACTTCGATGACACCATCCATCTGTGGTTCATCGATGGCGAAGGGCGACGCGTGCATCTGCGCGATGTGTTCCATCCCGTCATCTATGCGGACGGTCCTCCCGCTCTGCTGCGGCGATTTGTGGATCGCCTGCGTGAGTTGCAGGCGTTGGCCCGGGAGCCGCACTGGACCATCCGTCGCCACTTCTACGAAAACCGGCCGAAGCGTGTGCTGGAGATCCGCATCGCGCGTCCGTCGTTGCTGCCGACGATCCGCAAGAAGCTCTACGCGTTCTACGGACGCATGGACATCTACCATTCCGACATCGAACTGCCGACCGCCTACATGTACGCACGGGGGATCTTTCCGACGGCTCGAGTTCTGGCGCAGGCGAATGGCAGCGGTTGGGTCCAGGACATTCGCCTCGCGCCGGAAGAGCAGGACGGAGAAGCGCTCGACTACAGTCTACCGCCGCTGCGCTTTCTGAGAATCGCTCTTTTGCGCGGGCATCGACTTGGACTCACGGTTCGCAATCCGCTCGTGGTTCGCACCGAAACCGAGGAGCACGTGCTTGCGGAACGCAGCTTTGCCAAACTCATCGGGCGACTCAACGAGCTCCTCGATTCCACCGACCCGGACGTCGTGCTCACCACGCACGGGGATCAAACCTTTCTGCCGACATTGTTTGGCGCGGCGCAGGAGCGCGGCCTGACCCTGCACCTCGATCGCGATCGCAGTCCGCCCACGAGTCGCAAGATCGTTCGCAAAGGCAGCAGCTTCAACACCTACGGCAGTTGGATCTACCGCGCGCCGTCGTATCCACTTTTCGGTCGCTGGCACATCGATTCGGCCAACTCGTTCGTCTACAAGGAAGCCGAACTGGCCGGCATCATCGAACTCGCGCGAATCAGCCGCATGCCGGTGCAGCGCCTGGCGCGGGCGTCCACCGGTGGCGCGCTCACGAACATCGAAACGCAGGTGGCCATTCGGCGAAACTACCTCGTGCCCTGGCAGAAAAGCGCGGTGGAATCCCCCAAGACTGCTTACGAACTGCTCCAGGTGGACAAGGGCGGTCTGATCTTCGTGCCGAACGCGCGCGAAGGCAACGTCTACGAAGACGTCGTGCAGATCGACTACAGCCAGATGTACCCCAGCATCATGGTGAATCACAACATTTCGCCGGAGACGATCAACTGTCCGTGCTGTCATTCCGAAGACGTGCCGCGGGTCCCTGAAACCGGCTACCGGATCTGCATGTCCCGCACCGGCGTAGTTTCCGAAGCGTTGCGCAGGGTGCTCGAACGTCGCCATTACTTTAAACGACGCAAACAGGAAACCACGGGCGAGCTGCGTGAACTGTACGACGCCCGACAGAACAGCCTGAAATGGATGCTCGTGACCTCGTTCGGATATCTGGGGTTCCGCAACGCGAAGTTCGGACGGATCGAGAGCCACGAAAGCGTCACGGCCTTCGGGCGCGAAAAGCTATTGGTAGCTAAAGAATTGGCGGAAGCGGCTCACTTCGAACTCCTGCACGCCATCACCGATTCGCTTTTCATTCGCCCGGAAGTGGGCAGGGCGAACTCCTCCGAAAGCGCCGATCGGTTGGACGACTGGCTGGCAGCGCTGTGCGACTCGATCGGTCGGGCCGTCGGAGTCGAAATGAGCATCGAAGGCGTGTACTCCTGGGTCGTGTTTCTGCCGTCCCGCAACGACGCCGAACTGCCGGTCGTGAACCGCTACTTCGGACGATTTCGGGACGGCTCGCTCAAGTACCGCGGCATCGCCGTGCGCAGACGCGACGTGCCGCCCTTCATCAGCGAGGCGCAGCTCGAACTGCTGGAGTGGATGGGGTCTTTTGCTCGGGTATCGGATCTGCGCGCCAGGCATGACGAGGCGGTCGCCCTGTACGAAGCCCGAGATGCGCTGCTGCGCGACGGTCCGGTGAACTGGCGCGATCTGCTCTTCCGTCGGACCGTGGGGAAGGCGCGCGAAGACTACACGGTGGCGGGGGCCACGGCCCTTTCGCTCGATCAGCTTGCCGAGTACGGCATGGAGGTGCAGCCCGGCGAAAAGGTCCGCTTCCTGGCGCTCCAGGTCGGTTCGCCCGATGCGCGCAGGCGATATCTGTCCGAAGAACGGGCCGAGCTGACCTACCGTGATGGCGGGGCCCCCTACGACGCCCTCTACTACCGCCGACAGTTGTGGGAAGCGTTCCGCGAAGTGTGGGAGTACTTTGCGCCCGAGGCCTGGTTTTCCCGGAAGTTCGATCTGCAGATGAAGCTGTGGTGATACAATCCGCAGCCGAAAAAAGGCGATTGACGAACTGCTTTCCGAGCGCCAAGCTATACCGTGCAGAGTCCTGCCGAAATCGCGTCGCGCATCGCGCCGGTCTGCGCTCCGCGTCGTGACATTGTTGCGGTCTGGCTCTTCGGTTCTGCCGCGCGTGGCCAGGCCGGTCCTCATTCTGACATTGACCTGGCCGTCCAGTTCTCCGCGGTTCCGTCTCTCGCGGACTTCGGCGGGCTTTCCACGAAACTCATGCAGGCTTTAGAACGGGATGACGTCGATGTGGTCTGCTTGAACGAGGCAACGCCGTTTCTACAGAGCCGCGTCTTCCGTGACGGAACCGTCGTTTTCGACCGCGACCCGGTCGCTCGGGTCTCCTTCACGGCTCGCGCCATGTCCATCTATCTCGATCTGGTCCCGTTTCTCAGGAAGGCGTATGCCGGTTGACCCGGACGTGGTACGGCGTCTCCTGCGTATCGTTCGCGACCATTTGCGAATCCTGCACGACTACCGGGCCATGGACCGCAACGAGTTTCTGTCCGAGGCCGGTCGCATGCTCGCCGTCAAGCATGCCCTGCAGGTCATGACTCAGGCCCTCATAGACCTGGGCCTGCATGTCTGCGCAGCGTCCGGTGTGAACGGTCTCGAAACGTATCGTGAGACTGCTCGCGAGTTGGCAAAAGCGGGCCTGCTCACCGCTCCGCTGGCCGAAATACTGGAGCAAATGATCGGCCTGCGCAACTTGCTGGTTCATGGATACGCTGATATATCCGAACACCGCCTCTTGGGATTCTTGGATGAGCGAATAGATGATTTCGCGAGCATCGCTGACGGCCTGGAACGCTCCCTGAGGGAGCGCGGCGTGCTGTCGTAAGTCCGAGGAACATGGGAATTCGGACGAAAAAGTGCGGTTGATACCTGAACGGCGCTCCCAGAATCCTGTTCTTCGCCCATTCCCCATGCCAAACCGGAGACCGTCATGATCCAGAGTCGCGCCAACGGAAACGTAACCATCATCGACATCGGCGGGCCGCTGCACATCCTCAACGCCGAGGAGTTCCGCACCGCCTTCCAGCAGGCCATTGCCGACTTTGCGCTGATCGCCCTGAACATGACCGCGGTGAATCACGTGGACTCATCGGGCATCGGCGCGCTCATTCAGGCCAAGACGAAGGTGCGTGATGCCAACGGAAACATGGTGATGTTCGGCGTCGTACCGGAGGTGCTCTCTGTGCTGACCATGGCCGGTCTCAAGGTGTACTTCAACCTTCAGGATTCCGAGGGAGAGGCCATTGACTATTTGAAGAAGCACGCGGGAGAAGGATAGCGCTGCGACCAGCCTTTGTTGCGGTGAGAGAATCTCTACCCCTGCGTGCCAGTACTCATGAAAGACAGGCTGTCTGGTCAGGGTGGGGGGGCATGCGATTGTGATCGTGTCTTTCACGAATAAAGCGGGGCAGTGAATGCGCTGTTAGGCGCCACGGCTCAAGGTTGATAGAAGGCGATGTGTATCCGGGCCTATGTGATCCCTGTCTTGCTCCTCCCACTGGCCTGCGCAACACCAGCACGAAACGATCCACGCTCGGAACTCCGCCGCTCACTGTTTCGTTCGTGCAAGGGAGATCCCAAGATATTCCCCTCTCTTATGACGTTCTATTCCGAGAAGGTCTACAGCGATCTGGCGGATCCAGAGCATCGCCGGCGCTTGACGATCTCATTCTGGGAGTCAACGCTTACCATGGTAGGCGCCGAGAGCTACCATGCTGGGAAGATCGTCGAATACCGCAGTGATGGGGCTAATAGTTACTCTATTTGGTTCGTCCCGCACGCAAAGTCGCGCAAAGAACGGCTCCAAGTTAGTCTGCTCCTTGGCTGTCGGCTGATCGTCAAGGTTAACTCCCAGAGTCTTGGCACGTTCGGTCTATGGAACACACCGATCAAAACCTGTCCTCGCGCTCTGGCAAAGCAGGGCTATCTTAGAAACATCGACCCACCGCCGGAAAGATACTTCCTGGTTGAAGCGGACTGGGCGGCACTACGCACGCAACCAGCTCACGGCTCAGGCATCATCGAACGCTTTCCCCGCGGTAGTGTTCTTTATGCCCTGTCTCAAGATCGGACAACGAAAGAGACCCCGACGGACTCCGAATTTGCTTTCGTGCATGGCGTTGTGGGCTCTCCCGGCTACGCCCTGAAACGACATCTGCGCCCTTTGGGCCCCTCAACTCAGCTGGCGGTAAGGACGAACAACAATGCATGGCAATGCGCCTTGGACGGTCCGGGCACACGCTTCTCTTGCAGGCCGACGGGGGAGTTTGGTTGCCCTTTCCATCTGTCCTTGGCGCGTTCGACCCTGCTCGTACGGGCTTCATATGATTGTGAACGCCGACGCGAGATCCAATACCTTTCGAATCCGCAACAGGCAGCCGTAACCTTCAGATCCTTGTCAGGTCCGGCCT
Organism: uncultured Leptospiraceae bacterium; assembly: GCA_964585735.1. GTDB lineage: Bacteria > Spirochaetota > Leptospiria > Leptospirales > Leptonemataceae > CAZPFB01. The sequence goes on along the minus strand of CAZPFB010000121.1, from coordinate 9,373 downwards.
CCATTGAGTACTCCGTGGTGATCGACGGAAATGGACATACCCTGCAAATTGGCATGACCATAGCTCCTTGGGAATGCGAGGGCTGGTAGAAGCCGAGTCCGCCAACGGTATCCGACAAAGCGACAAAGCTGGTGGCGCGCTCGCATTCGTCGCCGACACGTTTCGGCACCGGAAAGGCGAGAGGGGCTCCCGGCCGCCGATGGTTCGACGGACTACTCGCCCTTCCGCAGCTTTTGCAAGCCATTGTTCAGCGCACGGACGTTTTCAGGATTCCATTTTCTCTCCAATGAAGTAAGCCAATTCTGATACCCCGTTCTCATGAGCGCCACGCCCTCTGCCGTGAGATCGCGCACCCGGATTTCCAAGCCCATGTTCACAGGCGCTCCGGCGGAGCGCAGGGGGGAAGCAACCAAGTCATTCTCCTCCAGGAAAGAGACGAGTACTTCGAACATATGCCGAACTTGACTCGGGTTTAGACCCAGCCCTTCCCGTTCGAGGTACCACTTCGGGGAAGTGATCACCAGGTCCGGATCCAGCTCCTTTGAGTCCGCTGCCATGGCCTCCTATGCCGCGCGGCCCGATCCACAGAGCGTTCTGGCGAATGTCCGCCAGCTCTTCGGGCCGAACCGGAATCACCTTGATTCCCTCACCCCTTCGAACACACCCCACCGACGTTTCACATTGCCCCGGATCCACCGCACCGGAACATTCACCAGGCCACGCGCGCGAGCAGCGCCAGGCAACCGCCACCGAACACCGCGACCAATAACCAGTACGTCCACGAGATGGACTGCACGATGAGATTCACGCGGTTGAAGAGACTGTTGGCGAACTCTATGGCGAAGTAGAATATCCACAGATACAAACCCATCCGCGCCCCGTCCCAGAATCCGGCTTGAGGGCGACCGTAGACGAAGTACCCCAGCGTGATGAGCGCAACGTAAAGGAAGACAAAGAAGAGTCCAAAGACGAGCAGGCGCGGGTGCTGCTCGGCTCTGTTCGATTTTTCCAGGTTGCGCATGTAGAGGGGCGCGAAGACCATCGGCCCGAACCACAGGTAGCTGAACAGGTAAGCGCCTACAGCGACAATCAGAGCGGCCAAGAAGAGGTTCATGAGGACAGGAGTCGCCATCGGTCCGGTCGCGTCGACTCGATTCCGGTGACCGGGAATCGTCAGCCGGCCACGAGCAGGAAGACTTCCATCGGGCCCTTGCCTTTGATTTCCAGGAGGCCGCGCGATTGCGTGCGAAAGTTGCCGGAAAGGAGCGCTTTCGTTGCCGGAGTCACCTGCACCGCCCCCGCCACTCCCGAAGCTTCCATGCGACTGGCGGTATTGACCGTGTCCCCCCAGAGGTCGTAGATGAACTTGCGTTCCCCGATGACGCCGGCAACGAGCGGGCCCGAGTGGAGCCCGATGCGGATGTTGAGCGCGAGTCCCGTGCGCTGCGAGTGTCTGTGAATGACTTCCAGCATCCCGAGCGCCATGCGGGCTGTGCGCACGGCGTGGTCTGCCTGCGCTTCGGGGACGCCGCCCACGGCCATGTAGGCGTCGCCAATGGTTTTGATCTTCTCGAGCCCGTGTTCGTCCGCGAGGCGATCGAAGTCCGTGAAAACATCGTTGAGCAGGCGCAGAAGATCTTCCGGCGACATCTGTGCCGAAAGGGGCGTGAACCCGACCAGATCCGCGAAGAGCACTGTGGCGTTCTCGAAACGATCGGCAATGAGCCGCTCGCCGTCCTTGAGCCGCGCTGCCACCGGTTCGGGAAGGATGTTGAGCAGGAGCGACTCGGAGCGGGCGCGCTCCTCGTCCAGTCTCACCTCGGCCGCGTGGCCCACACGATAGAAGTGATAGACACAGGCCACGAGCACAGTCACGGAGAGGATGGAATTCGTGAGCAAGAAGGTCCCGATGTACATGCTTTCGAATGGACGCTCGATCAGCGCCGGTCGCTTCAGAACCAGATAGTAGAGGTTGGCAAGTACAAACAGTACCAGAGGGGTGGTGATCAGAAACGGCCGCCAGAATCGGTCCCGTGAAGGAAAGATGATGAGCGGGGCCACGGCGGCCGCAAAGTAGTAGTACTGCACTCCGGCTACGAATCCGAAGGCGGCCACGAGCCCCGTAATGTGGAGAAGGCCGCCAATCGCCACCACGAGTTTGCCCGCCTGGAAATAGCGAAAGCGCAGCAGCAACCACGCCACGACGTAGATCTCGAGGCAGATGGTATTGCTGATGAGGGAGATGCGGGAGATATCACTGAACCAGCCGCCGCGCACCAACGAGACGACGATGGCAATGACGGTGACCGTCCCTGCCGAGAGCGCAAGTATGACGCTCACCTCGAGCGCCTTCTTCTCCTCCCGTGGCAGACCCGCGGCCTGCTCGGTGAGGATCAACCCCGCGGCCGCTCTGCGCAGCAGACCCAACTTGCCCCGAACCTATGCCAATGCGGCGCGGCCGGTTATCGGGACGCGTCCTGGTTCGTCCGCCAAGGCGAGAACATCTTGCGGATCATGTACACCGTAAGCCGCACGCCGTGTTTGGCCAGGGCCAGCGGCGAAGTCGGGAAGACGAAGCGCAGGGCCGAAAGAAGCACGTCGTAGGTCTCGTGATCGAAGGGAAACCACCAGATATTGCGTCGCGCGGGAATGAGGTCCCAGTTGATCAGCTTCGCCTGCGTCATCTCCTCGATGCCGAGCAGGGAATGCGTGCGACCGAGGCCGGACTCTTTCCAGCCGCCCCAGGGAGTCTCGGACTGGCCGTGCGTGTAGAGGTGGTCGTTGATGGTGGTCACGCCCGACTCCAGCCGCGCGGCGATACGACGTCCTGCACGGATGTTGCGTGTCCAAACGGAGGACGTGAGCGCCATCGTGGAGTCGTTGGCCAATTCCAGGGCTTCCTCGATCGTGCGGAACTTCATCACGGGCAAAACCGGGCCGAAGGTTTCTTCGCGCATGAGCGGCATCGAATGGTCCACGCCGGTCATGAGTGTGGCCGGATAGAAGTACCCTTTGCTGCCGTTCGTGGACTTCGACTGCGCTTCGATGCGCGCGCCGCGCTTGAGGGCGTCCTTGACGTGTCCTTCCACGACGGCCAATTGCTCCTTCGTGGTCATGGCGCCCATGTCCACGTCGAAGTTGCGATCGGCTCCGTGTCGGATGGCGCGCGTCTTTGCGGCCAGAAGCTTCACGAAGTCGTCGTACACCTTTTCCTGCACGTAGATCCGTTCCACGCCACCGCAGCTCTGTCCCGCGTTCTGGTAGCCCGCCCAGGCCGCGCCGTTGGCCGCGCGTTCCAGGTCGGCATCCTCGAGCACGATCATCGGATCCTTGCCGCCGAGTTCGAGCGAAAGCGGCGTCAACGTGGCTGCCGCGGCCGCCATGAGCTGCTTACCGGTCGGAACCGAGCCCGTGAAGAAGATCTTGTTGACGCCGTTTTCGAAGAAGGCGCGCGACACGGCGCCGCCCGCACCCACGATGTGGTGAAACAGACCCGGGGGCAATTCGCCCGCGGCCACGATGCGCTCGATGGCCTGACCCACCTGTATGGTGGCGGCCGCCACCTTCAGCATGATGGCGTTCCCCGCCATGAGTCCCATCACGACTTCGCCGAAGGGGATGGAGAGCGGATAGTTCCAGGGTGAGATGATCCCCACGACGCCCAGCGGCACGCGGATCAGGCGATTGCGCTTGTTGAAGAAGAGGATCGTCGAAAGCGGCAGCGAGTGCGGTCGCAGCGCTTCTTCCGTATGTTTTGCATACCAGTTGGCCGCGAGCGCACAGGGCAGGACCTCGGTTGCCAGCGCGTCGATGCGGGACTTGCCGTTGTCGGCCGAAACAATCGCCGCAAGTTCTTCCGCATGATCGCGGATGTAGTTGCGCATCTTGAGGATGTGCCGCCTGCGTTTTCGGACGGGCGTTTCGGCCCAGACCTTTTGAGCTTCCCGGGCGCGGCGAAAGAGCTCGGGCATCTGCGAAAGATCCGTGTGCGGCACGCGACCGATCTCTTCGAGTGTGGCCGGATTGATGGAAACCGTTTCTTCGAGCGCCGGCTTTCCCCGTCTGAGGGAAGCGCCTCCGGGCGCACGTGTGGCGCGGCGGGCCGGGCTGCGTTCGGCCTGGCTTCTGGTCTTTCTGCGGTTTCGGACGGTCCCCATGTTCGCTCCCGGGGCGCGGGATGAGCGCGGCCCCTATGATATGCTGATCGATAGGGACGGCGCGGGTGGGTCAAGGTGGAAAGTTCCCCCTTGTCAGCCGCGAGGTGAACCCCGCGGGCGAAACGGTGTTCGGTGGTTGGAGAAGGCCGCGCGCAGTCTTTTGGTTTGCGGCAATCGATGGGAAGAAGGAGGGTGCTCCGTGGCAGGCTACTCGGGAACGCCGCTCGCCAAGAAACTCGGCATCGTTCCGGGAACCACAGTGCTGCTCTTGGGGGTGCCCGCCAGCCTGCGAGACCTGCTCGAACCCCTGCCGGAGAACGTCCGCTTCGTGAAGACCCTCTCGACGGACGTTACCGAAGACGTAATTCGCTCCCTGGCCCTTCCGATGGGATTGGTCGACGTCAAGGTGTGCGCCGTCGATGAAACATGGTCCGGGTTGAAACTTGTGATTCGTAAACAATTACGCTGAAGCGGTTGTCAGCTCCCGCCGGCCAGCTTCGTTTCGGATGCGCGCAGGAGCGTCAGGATCTCGTCGGCCGTGTGCTGGAGGCAGAGTCGTTCGGGAAACTGTCGGTCCTGGAAGAGCCGCGCCAGTTGCGCGAGGAAGGCCACGTGCATACCCGGTTCGTGCGTGGGGCTCGCAAACAAGAGACACACGTGCGCGATCTCACCCTCCGGCAGCTCGATCCCCGCAGGGCATATCGCGATCGCGGAGACGACCCGATCGAGGTTCGGCAGGCGCGCATGCGGCAGGACGACGTCGCGGGTCAGGCGCGTGGGCGCGACGCGTTCGGACTCCAGCATCTCGGACCACTCGGTGGTCTCGCGCAGGCCCAGGCGTTCCACCAGAAGGCCGGCCACTTCGATCAGAGGCGCGCGATTCGGAAGCACGGCAATCGCGCGGCGATCGATGGAGTCGACCACGGACGGTCGCTGCGGTTCGCCCTTCACGTCGGGGGTCGAGCTCGACGGGCCACTTCCGGCCGCTGCGCCTGCGTCCTGGACTTCGGGCGCCAGGAAACGCAGCATCTCGCCGGTCAGCCCGTACATGGACAGGAGGCGATTGCGCGCCTGGGAAAGTTCCGCGCGGTCAAAACGATCGGCCGAGGCCATGCGATCCATGTCAGCGGCAAGCTGGCGGAGCGGCGCGTGCAGTTCCGCCGAGAAGCGCGACAGGATGAACGTGCGCATCCGTTCGGTCTCGGCCAGGGCCGCGGCACGCCCCGCTGTCTCCGCAAGCTGCGTGCTTTCCAGCGCCGCGCCAATCTCGACGGCAAACGTTTCGAGCAGATGCTCCTGCTCCATATCCATGTCTTCGAGCCAGGCAGATCGCAGCGCGAGCACGCCCAGCATGGCAGACCGTCCGCGGAGTGGCAAATAACGTCCCTCAGCTGCGGCGAGAGTCAGAGTGCCGCGCCCCGCAACCTGACCGCGATCGAACACCCATTGCGCGGCGCCGCGCTCTCGCGGATTGTCCAGCAGGTCCCTCACATTCCCCGCCGCCACCTCCAATCTGCCGTTCGCATCGGGCAGCAGAACGGCCGACTCGGCGCGGTAGTAGTCGGCCAGATGCCGGGCGGCGGCCTGTCCGAGTTCGGCGAGGTCGGGGGCGGTCGAGAGGGATCGGCTCAGCCGGTAGAGGGCCTCCGTACGCAGACTGCGCCGTCGCAGTGCCTCCGAACGCGCGCGCAGCCGACCGGTCAGCGTGCTCACGGCCACGCCCACGATGAGCATCACGATGAAGAACGTAACGAAATGCGGTTCGTACACGTACAGCGTCAGGTAGGGCGGCACGAAGAAGAAGTCGTAGGCCAGCACACTCAGAACCGAGGCGACGATGGCGACCCGCCGACCGTAGAAGTACGCAACCAGCACCACGCCCAGCAGGTAAAGGAAGGCGACGCTCGTCTGCTGACCCAGAGGGCGCAGCGTGAACAGATACGCGACCGTTTGCAGGGCCACGCCGAGTATCACCCAGGGCAGCCCTGACCAGGAAGGAGAGCGTTTCTGCGGTCGTTCCCGCCGTTCCTCCAGCGACGACCCGACGCCGCTGACCACCAGCAGGTCGATTTCGCCGGCGCGCCGGGCGATCTCGTTGATGAACGAGCCGCCCAGCCAGTCGCGCCAGCGCGGCCGCGCAGGCTTCCCCACCACGATGCGGCTGACGTTGCGCGCCCGAGCGTAGCTGGCGATCTCCTCGGCCGGCCGATCTCCCGAAAGGATGACGGTTTCCGCGCCCAACTGCTCGGCCATGCGCATCGTGGCCAGAACCCGCCGGCGCGCCGTTTCCGAGAGTTTCAGGAGGCCGGGTGTTTCCACGTGTGCCGCAATCCACTCCGCCCTGAGGCGACGGGCCATCCGGGCCGTGGCGCGGACCAGGCGCGCTGCCAGCGGGCTGGGGCTCACCGAAACCAGTAAGCGATCACTTACTTTCCAGGTGGGGGCAATCGCGTGCTCTTCGCGGAACTCGACGATCTGGTCTTCGACCCGCTCGGCCGCGAGTCGGAGCGCCAGCTCGCGCAGGGCGATCAGGTTGCCGTGTGAAAAGAAGTTCTGCGCGGCCTGCGCCGCCTGGTCGCCCCGATAGACTTTCCCCTCGGCCAGTCGTTTCAGAAGATCCTCCGGGGGGAGGTCGACCAGTTCCAGTGACGTCACCTGCTCGAGGAAACTGTCGGGCACCGTCTCCCGCACAACAACACCGGTGACCTGCGCGACGACGTCGTTGAGGCTCTCCCAATGCTGGACGTTGAGCGCGGAGTACACATCCACACCCGCATGGAGCAGTTCCTCGACGTCCTGCCACCTGCGCGCGTGCCGGGAGCCGGGGGCGTTGGTGTGAGCGAGTTCGTCCACCAGAATCAGCGCGGGCCGCCGCGCCAGGGCGGCATCCAGATCGAATTCCGTGAGCTCGGTTCCGTGGTACTCGACCTTTCGGCGGGGAAGCACCTCCAGACCCTCGAGCAGTGCGGCGGTCTCTGTCCGACCATGGGTCTCCACCACGCCGACGACGACATCGACGCCTTCGCGCCTTCGTTCCTGTGCGGCTTCGAGCATTGCGTACGTTTTGCCGACGCCCGCGTTTGCGCCGAAGAAGAGCTTCAGTCGGCCGCGCTGCGCGCGTTCTTCCCGCGCAGAAACGATGCGCAGCAGAGCGTCGGGGTCAGGTCGTAGTTGATCTTCCATGATTGTATTGATTACCTTAGGTTGCCTTCCGATTCCGCTGCCGCCGGCGCCGGCGTCGCGATGCGCAGGCCCACGCCCGGGACTGTCTCCACCTTCGCGGCCACACCGGGCGCCGAGATCTTCTTGCGCAGTTGTGTGACGTGCACGCGCAGCGCATTGGTTTCGTTCATCCCGGTGCCCCAGACCTGCTTGATGATCTCTTCGCGGGTGATCACGCGGCCGACGTGTTTCATGAGCAAAAGCAGGAGGGCGTACTCCGTCGGAGTCAGATGCACTTCGGTGCCCGCCACGCGAACCGACCGCTGGGCGGGCAGGAGTCGGATTCCGCCGCATTCCAGCTCCTCTTCGGGCTCCTGCGTTTCGGCGTGTCTCAGCGCAACGCGGATGCGCGCGAGGAGTTCGCCCATGCTGAAGGGCTTGGTGATGTAATCGTCGGCGCCTGCGTCCAAGAGTTCGATCTTGCTTTCGTCCGTGTCGACCACGGAGAGGACCAACACGGGAACCGAAGAGAATTCGCGCAGGCGGCGCAGAACGTCGAGGCCGGAGGCATCCGGGAGCATCAGATCCAGAAGCACGAGATCGGGAAGCGGGTACACGACTTCGCGCAGCGCCTCGGCCACGGACCCGGCCTCGCGTACGGCGTACCCGTTTCCCTCCAGGCTGAGCTTCAGCATGCGCCGGATTGCCTTCTCATCGTCCACGACGAGAATCGTCGCCTGCCGTTCTTCCATGTTTCCTTGAGCCGCGCATCAGGTGGCGGATGCAGGCGGAAGCACCACGGTGATCGCCAGACCGCCCTCCGCGGAAGGTTCGGCGGAGATCCTCCCGCCGTGCAACTCCACGATGCCGCGCGCAATCGCCAGGCCCAAGCCGGTGCCCCCGGGTTGATTCGGCCTGGCCCGGAAGAATTTGTCAAACAGTCTCGGGAGCGCGTCCACGGGCACACCGGGTCCGTTGTCGCTCACTCGGACAAAGACGCCGCCTGGATCCCGGCTGGTCTGCATGCGGATGTTCGTCCCAACCGGCGTGTGAACGGCTGCATTGTGTATGATCATGGTGAGCGCCTCGACCAGCAGAACCCGGTCCACGGAAACCAAAGCTGTCGCATCGCTGAACTCCACCTGCACGCGATGGTTCTCCAACTCAGATTGCAGGTCGTCGAGTGCGTCGCGGACGAGTTCACGAACATCCACGCGCTCCGAACCACGCTGCAATCGACCGGCTTCAAGTCGACTCATGTCCAGAAGGTTCCGCACCAGGCGGTCCATGCGGGTGGCCGACCGGGACAGTTCCTCTACGAGCCCGCGCCGCAGCGGCGGTTGCTTGGCCACACGATCGTTCTGTAGCGCCGTGGCCGCGCCGAGGATGGCGGTGAGTGGGGAGCGCAGCTCATGCGAAAGGGAGTTCAGGAGCACACGATAGAGGCGTTCCGATTCCTCCACCGTGCGCAGTTGGTTTTCCTGATCGAGCAGATGGCAGCGTTCCAGAGCGAACGCCACCTGCGCGGTCATGGCGCCCAGCAGATTCTGACGAGAAGTGTCCGGAGGAATTTCCAGTTTCACGGCCAGCGCTCCCATCACGCCGCCCGGAGTGAGGAGCGGCACAAAATGACGCTCTGCATCGGACAGGGCTTCGGTGAATCGTCCGGCCGAGCGACCCATCTTCCAGACCCAATGGGCCACGGCAGCCTCGCGATCGTCCGGTGCCTTTGTGTCGGCACGCTCGAGCTTCTGAAGCGAGTCTCCGAACGCGACGTAGAGGTCTGTCGGTCCGAATACTTTGGCGAAGTGGGGCAGACAGGCCGCCTGTACCTGAGAGACCGTGGTGGCCTGGCCGATGTCGCGCGAAAGCTCGAAGAGGAGCGCCATGCTCTCTTCCCTTTCGGACAGGTGCAACTGCTTCGTCCGAACGCGAGCGGCAAGCTGTCCGGTGATGGCGGCCACCGCGAAGTAGGCAATCAGCATCAGGGTGTCTTCGAAGCGGGCAATCAGGAACGTGAAGCGCGGAGGAATGAACAGGAAATTCCAGAGCAG
>CAZPFB010000120.1:0-15935 GCA_964585735.1 uncultured Leptospiraceae bacterium | reverse complement strand
TGGCCGTCTGCAGCGCGAAAAACAGCCACCGCCAGCGAACCTTGCGCCACACTTCGATGATGGCGAAGTTCAGAGCGATCACGGTGATGAAGTGCAGCGTGAACGGAATGCTCCAGGTTGCGTAGAAGACGAGCGAAGCCACGAGCAGGAGTGGCATGCGCAGACCGACGGGACTGGCCCAGAAGAGGACGTAGACGACGAGAAAAAAGAGCAGGAATGTCTCGCTTACGAAGAGCATCGGTCGCCCTGGGAACGGGGCTTGCGCTCCCGGTTCCCGGCAATCAATTTTCGAGACGAACGGATGCGGGCGCTTTGGGCACGCCGGCCGCTCGCGCACCGGGCTCGGAGACAGGGGCGCCCAGTACCTGTTCGGGTGCAATGCGCACGAAAGCGCCCGGCTTGAGCGAGATAGTGTCCAGCGAGAGCGCCCCAATCCGGACGCGCAGCAGGTCTTCCACATGCAGACCGAGCGCGCGCGCCATGCGACGGATCTGACGATTCCGCCCTTCGGCCAGCACGAGTTCGAGCGTCCCATCCGGACGGAAGCGCGCAGACCTGGCCCGCAACAGTTCGCCCTCGGAACGGATTCCCTCGGTGAAGCGTCGAAGCAGAACCTCGCGGTCCATTGGCCCTCTCAGGCGAACGAGATAGGTCTTGGTGAGTTCTCCGGACGGATGCGTGACGGCCTGCACGAACGCGCCATCGTTGGACAGGAGCAGCAGACCACGGCTTTCCGCGTCGAGCCTTCCGGCGTAACGCAGACGCGCGAACTCCTCGGGCAGCAATCGAAAGACGGAAGGACGCCCCCCGCGCGGACTGTGCGAGGTCTCGAATCCCGGGGGCTTGAAGAGCGCCACGTAGACCGACTCAGCGGCCGGCTCTACGGCTCGACCATCAACCTCGACCCGATCGCCGGGCGCGACGCGAGCATGCAACGCTTCTACGACCGCGCCGTTGATGCGAACCCGGCCCTCGGTCACCAGGCGTTCCACCGCGCGTCTGGCCCCGAAGCCGCAGGCGGAAAGGTAGCGATTGATCCGCATCTCCGAGCGAAACACGCTCATGATCAGGGGCTCTTGGCGGCGGGCGAAGGCTTGGGGACGCGGCTCTTCTTGGCGTCGGCTTCGGCGGGTGTGACTTCCTTTCCGTCCGGATCCGAGTCGCCGCGACGGAACGTGTACACCGTCCCGTCGTGCTCAGCCTGCAGACGAACATCCGTGCCCACATGTTTCACCGTGAGATTGTCACCCACGCCGGAAGTTGGTTCGAGATGCACGAGTCGGCGCGTGAGGACCAGTTCGTAGGTTCCACCGGGTCCATAGTAGTCTGCACCGTAGCCGTACTTGTATTTCCGATCCGGCCAGAACACGAACTTGCGGTAACCGGTGGAGCCGTCCGGTCGAATTTCCCACCATTTACCAACAATCTGTTTTTCAAAATCATCGGCAAGCTTCTGCTCGACCCCGGTGAGCGACGCATTCCCGGAGCCCAAGGAGAGCTTGCCGCCGTAGACCCAACCCTTCAGCCCGCTTTCGAGTTCGATTCTGTACCAGTGCTCGTTGAGCTTCCCGATGCGCATGGGCTCGGGGCTGCGCCCGAGGATCTTCACCTTGGTACCGGTCGAAAGAGTCTGAACCTCCGGGGCCATGGTCAGCGGGTCCGTACGGACGCTGGTGTTGTCACCAATGACGGTGGCCGAAGCAGGAAACTCGGACTTCACCTCCGGTTCTTTGGAAGGGCAACCGGAAAGCAGAGCGAGCGAGAGAACCGCCGTTGCCAGACGAAGCAGCACCGCACCCCTCACAGTTCGGAAGGAGATTCGAGGCTGTCCACCGTGGCACGCTGGATGGCCTCTGATAGAATGCGCCGAATGTCGGCCGTCTCTTCGAGGGCGAGCGCATCGCGCAGCAGGGGCAGCGACTCCCCGAAAGCCAGCTCACGGAGGGCGATGGCAGCGGCCAACCGCGGATCTCTGTCCGGGTGTTTCAGGGCCTCGAGCAACTGCCCGTAGCAGTCGGTTCGCGTGCGATCCGCTTCGAGAACGCCACGGCACAGTATGACGCGGACCACGTTGTCCTTCTCGGCTTTCAGTTGCTCGTCCATCGATGAGAGCGCCGTGCGCCCACCCAACTGACCGAGCGCACGCGCTGCGGCGGAACGAACGGCGGCGTACTCGTGCTTGAGGAACTTCCGGATCAGGTCCACATGAGCCGGGCCGTGATCTCCGCGTCCCTTTTCGCCGACCTCCTCGAAGATCTCGGCATAGGCGATGAGGATGGCCACAGCCACATTGGTATAGTTGTAGCCGCGAAGTCGCATACGATGGGTGTCATCCGAAACATCCACCACGGCGTCCTTGAATTCGTCGCTCACGCTCCAGTGGACATCGGGGCTGAACGGTATCGAGTGGCCTGTGCGCATCAGAGCGGGTCCAGGTCGGTCTGCCTCCAGCGTGAGCCGCGGGATGGCGCGAGCGTTGATGGATTGTTCTTTCGATTCCGGGTTGTTTGTCTTTTCACCTTTGCCGTTTTCGGATTCCGCGAAGCGCTTATCGCTCTCCCAGCGGGCCATGCTCCGTTTCTTCTGATCGGCTATGATCTCTTCGGTGCGTTGGAGAGCGATCGAGAGGTAGTAGAGACCCTCGGGACGACCCATCCTGCCGAGCCCGCGCGCCAGAAGGCTCTTGATGTACGGGTCCTGTGGCGCGGCAAACAGCGTTCCCGAGTCCTTGTCGAGGTTGGCCAGGAGTTCGGTTCCGAGCGGCCGCAGGAACCTCGGCTTGCGCGAAGCGGAGAGGTAGAGGATGGCGTCGATCTTCGCTTCGGGTTGATCCCCGTGCAGCGATCGCAGATGCTTGGACACCGCCAGTTGGGAAAGGAACTCTCCTTCGGCGTCGGCCGCCAGGCCCACGGGAATCAGAAGAAGGGAGGATAGAAGGATCAACGTGCAGCCTTTCATTGCCGTACTCCGGGAGCGCCCAACTCCGATTTGCGGCGCGCTCTCCGTGATCCGGCCACGAGCCGCGTGTCCGTGCAAGTGAATTTCTTTTTCTTTGCGCCGACTCGAACCGCGACGCGCGCAAGCAGCAACGGACATAAGGTCTGTCCGTCGGCGTCAGCGTTTGCTCATGTCCCGAATCAGGCGCGCCATCTCGTCCAAGCGCGAAGAGAGCTCTTCGATCTTCTCGGAACGGTCGGTGTCCATTTCGCTGCGAAGCACGTCCAAGCCCGCACGCGCTCGCTCTTCCACCAGCGGTCGATGCTCCTTGAGCTGGTGCAGGATGTCGTCCAGGTAGTGGCCCTTCTCCTGAAGCTGCAACTCCCCGTGCTCCACCAGATCCTGCACAATTTTCTCGAGCCGCTCCACGGTCAGGCTGGCGGCGCCGATCCCTCCCTGCACGAGTCGCGAGAGAAAATCAGAGAGATTGGAGGAAACTTCGCGAATGAGCGCGGTGAGCAGAAAGTTCGAGAACTCCAGGTTCTGGTTGTCCATGAAGATCTTGAGGAACGTCTGTCCGAGCACGCGCGCGGTGATGTCTTCGCCGGTGATGTTGTCGATCACCCGGACCTCGTACCCTTCCCGGATCGACTGGGCGACATCCTCGAGCGTGATGGTCTTGCTGGTCTCGGCGTCGTAGAGCCGGCGGTTCGCGTACCGTTTGATTTCCTTGACCCTGGCCATTGCGCCGCACCAAACCCGAAGGCTCTATTTTATGCAGTGCACCAGAGAGGCGTGCGCGGTCAACCGAAAAGCGCTTCGCCCCGCTTCGAGCGCCTTTCTGATTGACAGTGCGCTTGCCCTCGGGCCGAGAACCAGAGGGTCCGCGGACCTCGAACCCTCCATGAGCAACATCCTGGGATTGTCCTGCTACTACCACGATGCCGCCGCCGTTCTGGTCCGGGATGGGGATGTGGTGGCCGCCGCCCAAGAAGAGCGGTTCACGCGCAAGAAGCACGACGCCTCCTTTCCCAGCCACGCCATCGAATACGTACTGCGCGCGGGAGGAATCGGCATCGAGGACGTGGACCACGTCGGCTTCTACGACAAGTCGTTCCTCAAGTTCGAAAGGCTGCTCGAGTCCATCCTCGACGCCAGCCCGCGCGGTTTTCTGGTATGGCTCGCGGCCATCCCTTCCTGGCTGGATCACAAGCTGCTCATCGAACGCACGGTGCGTCGCCAGCTTCCCGGTCTTCGCCGGGAGGCCGTTTTTGTTTTTCCCGAGCACCACGAATCACACGCTGCTGCGGCCTTCTATCCCTCTCCCTACGAACGGGCCGCGTTTCTTACGATCGACGGCGTCGGCGAGTGGACGACCAATTCGTGGGGCATCGGGCACGACAATCAGGTCGACATGAAGCAGGAGATTCACTTCCCGCACTCGATCGGCCTGCTCTACTCCGCTTTCACGTACTACACCGGCTTCAAGGTGAACTCCGGCGAATACAAAGTAATGGGGCTTGCGCCGTACGGAGAGCCGAAGTACGCGCAGGCCATCTTCGACCACCTGCTGGATCTGAAAGAGGACGGTTCGTACCGCCTCAACATGGACTACTTCGACTTCGCCGCCGGGTTGCGGATGACCAACGACAAGTTTCATCGCCTGTTCGGTGCGCCACCCCGTCCCATGGAGTCTCGACTCGGCCAGCGGGAGATGGATCTGGCGCGCTCCATCCAGGTCGTCGTCGAGGAAGTGATGCTCCGTCAGGGCCGTCACGTGCACAAGACGACCGGCCAGGACTACCTGTGTCTTTCGGGCGGTGTAGCGCTCAACTGCGTCGCCAACGGTCGCCTGTTGCGGGAAGGCCCCTTCAAGGACATCTGGATCCAGCCGGCGGCCGGCGACGCAGGTTCAGCGCTCGGTGCCGCCCTCTTCACCTGGTTTCGCTACCTGGGAAATCCGCGCGACGCGAAGAAGGCCGCTCGCCTCCAACATGCTTCGTACCTCGGCCCGGCCTACTCGAAAGACGAGATACGCGCTTTCCTGGATTCGAGGGGCGCTCCCTACCGGGAACTGCCTGATTCCCTCGCGGCCGCCCGAGAAACCGCGGCGTTTTTGGCGCAGGAGAAGGTGGTCGGTTGGTTCAGCGGACGCATGGAGTTCGGACCGCGCGCCCTGGGCGCGCGCAGCATCATCGGAGATCCCCGCAGCGAGAAGATGCAGTCGGTCATGAACCTCAAGATCAAGTTCCGCGAGTCGTTTCGCCCGTTTGCACCGAGCGTGCTCCGAGAGAATGTCTCCGACTACTTCGAACACACGGGGGATTCGGACTACATGCTGATCGTGGCGCCCGTGAAAGAGCACCTGCGCCGCCAGATGACAGCAGACGAGGATGCGCTTTTCGGGATCGAGAAACTGAACGTCAAACGTTCGGAGCTCCCGGCCATCACTCACGTGGACTACTCGGCGCGCATCCAGACCGTGACGAAAGAGAACCATCCCGCGTACTACGAGCTGATCCAGGAATTCAAGAAACTGACGGGCTTCGGGGTCATCATCAACACCAGCTTCAACGTTCGCGGAGAGCCGATCGTCCTTTCTCCCGAGCAGGCCTACACCTGCTTTCTGCGTACGAACATGGACTATCTCGTGCTGGAGAACTTCATCCTGGACAAAACGCAGCAGCCGACACTCGAAGGAGACAGCGACTGGCAGAAGGAGTTCGAACTCGACTGAGGACGAACCGCGGCCCGCTCAGAACGTGAACCCAATTCGCAAAACATTCCTGAAACTGGCTGCGGCCCTGTTCCTCATCGTGCTCGTCATGAGCATCTGGAAGTTCGGCGCGCCCTGGAAGCTGTACTTGTGGGCGGCCATTGGCGTTTGCCTGCTGTTCGCGTTCGTTACAGGGATCGGCGCCCTGCCGCATCGCGCGTGGCGCGCCTTCGTCGACCGCAGTTCGCAGGGCATGCGCTTTTTCTTGGGTGCTGGCATCGTGACGGGGCTGGTGGCCTTCTACCAGACGCAGTACGTAACGCCTGTTTCGGAAATCACATGGCCGCCGACGCCGGGCGCGTACCGCTGGTGGGCGCTTGCCGCTGCCGTCTGCCTCCTGGCAGGCGCCATTCGCCCGGTGGCGGACGCGCTCTTTGGCGCATGGATGGCGTTTGCGCATCTGCTGCAGAGCGTGATGTCGCGTGTCATTCTCACGATCGTGTACATCCTGGCAGTCCTGCCGGTAGGACTGATTGCCAAACTGGTCGGGAAGCGCTTTCTTGACAAAGAACTCGATCCACAGAGGGCTTCCTACTGGATCGACCGACCGCGAATCGAGTTCGACCAACGCCGGTACCGGCGCCATTTCTGACACAGGGAAAGGCCGCGGAGTTACGCAGCGGAGCAGAGGAAAGTATGGGCATCTTGACCGAATTCTGGGAATTCCTGAAGGAACGTAAGAAATTCTGGCTGCTGCCGATCCTGTTGATGCTCATGCTCGTCATCGGCCTGGTGGTCGTGGCCCAGGGCGCGGGCGGCGTGGCGCCGTTCATCTACGCGCTGTTCTGACAGGGCGCTGACACGGGCCGGGACAACCGGGTGAGCGGGTGGGGTGCGGATGGGGCGCGACCATCTGCTGTTGTTGCAAGACAAGGCACGCGTTGCCAGATCGACCCTTCCTTGGAATGGCGGCGAGAGCGCCGTTGCTCATGAGCATCTCGCGCGCCCTTCGACCGCAACCGTTCATGTCGCCCATGGTACGCGGAGGGCAACGTGAAGGCGCCCGCAACATCTCCGGCGTTTCGGCGCGGCCCACCAGCTTGAATCGCCACGAATGCGCTCGCCCATTTTCCAAAGGCTCTTCTATTCTCGCGATCACGTACCCGGTCGCGTTCCTGTTCGGAACAGCTTTTGCTTTGGATGACGGCGCATGCGTTCGTGATGATGAACGCCGGCGGCACGCGCGCTTTGCGCGGCCGAGGAGGTCGGGACCAACAACGCTGTCTCGCTCGGAACCTTGAGAGCGCGCGATTGCGGTTTCGTCCCTTCCGTCAGACGCTGCTTACCCTTCCCAGTGCCGCGGCCTTTCTGAACCGTTCCGCGCGCCCACTCTCCATCGCGCAGCCCCAAGAACCCACGTGTCAGCCTATCTTGTCGAAGTTCGAACCGTAAGTCTTGCGGATATAAGTCTGAATGCTTTCTTCCATTGCATCCGCGGGGGACAGGTCGGCCAGGTAGTTGGAGAGCCATCCGTCGGCAATGTTCAGGGCCAGATTGCGACGGGCGTAGTACCACTCGTAGCGCTGCTCCTCGCCGGGAAGTTCCTCCCTGCGAAACACGAAGCTCACGATGGCCTCTGCGGCACGGTCCGGGTCACGTTTCTTCTCGATGAGTGCGTCTGCCAGTCGCGAACGCAGGCTCTCCTGCACGTTCTTTCGTGCGTCTTCGAACTCACTCATGGTTCCTCTCTCCTACA
The DNA here is from genome assembly GCA_964585735.1 of uncultured Leptospiraceae bacterium. Taxonomy (GTDB): domain Bacteria; phylum Spirochaetota; class Leptospiria; order Leptospirales; family Leptonemataceae; genus CAZPFB01. The sequence continues at coordinate 8,526 of CAZPFB010000120.1, read as the reverse complement.
CTCCAGTGGCGACGGACCCGGCAATCGTCGTACGGTAGCGGTTCCCTGCCCCGTGGCCGCAACCCCTTTCCCACTGGAAGTCAAAATCGATTCGCTTGACACGGTGAGACACAGGGGCCGTGGTCGTGGCGACCTCATGAATCAGGCCACGCTGCAACCGAAACCAGTGGTGCCACGCACGCTAGCCACGCGGCTGACGCTTGCAACTCTCCTGGCATGGGGGCCCTGGGGCCCGCTGACCGGACAGGAGCGCGGGCGCGAAGTGACGAGCATGAGCGCCGCGCTGGTGGATCCTCCAGCGGTCACCGGCCTGAGCCTCTTCGAAGCGGAAACAAATTCGCTCAAAGGCATCGAACGCTTGGTCAACCTGCGCACCCTCAAGCTCACGATGGCGCAGGGGCACGCCATTCCGCCCGTCATTTTTCAGCTCCGCTCACTGCAGGCGGTCAGTCTCACGGGAGGTGCGCCTGCCGGACGGCCGCTGGTGTTGCCGCCGGCGATTGCCAATTGGAAGAAGCTGATCAGCCTCGAAGTTCGCAGCACAGCCGTTCACGTTCCCCCGCAGATTGCCGGGCTCACGGCTCTGCGTGTACTGGACGTGGAGTACATCGCCGGACCCAATCACTTTCCTTGGAACGCGCTCGGGCCATTGGAGCAATTGCGCGTGTTACTGTTGACCTTCAGCGACGACGACCCGGGACGGGCATGCCCCATCGCCTTCCCCAAACCGCTTGGCTCTCTCAAGAAGCTGCGCACGCTGCGGGTTCGCGGCAACTGCTTCCGCGAAATCGGTCCGGCCGTCGCCGGCCTGGAGGCTGTCGAGGATCTGGACCTGGGCGGACGCTGCTACCGCGCGCCCAACGTCAATCGTTGGTCGTGGTGCGGTCCGCCGGTTTCTGTCTCCCCCGAGATCGGCCGGCTGCAGAAACTCCGCCGTCTAAGGCTCATGGTCATGGGCCTGAAGCAGATCCCGGCCGAGATCGGGCGCATCCCGACGCTTCAAGAAGCATCGTTCATCTACAACGACCTGAGTGAGCTTCCACCCGAAGTCGTCAGCGCGCCCGCGCTTCGCGACCTGACTCTGGACGGCAACCTGTTCAAGACGGAGCCCACACCACTGCCGTCGGGCTCACAGGTTCGACAGCTACTCATGAGCGGAGTGACCGAACGAATCACGGCCAATGTCGCGCGCTATCCGCGCCTGGAGGTATTGTCGGTCCAGTCGAAGAGTCTGACCGAAGTGGCACCCGAGATCGGCCAACTGCAGGAACTCCGCAAGCTCACGCTGCTCGGCCGACTCACCGCACTGCCGGACACGATCGGTCGCCTGACAAAGCTCAACGAAATGACGCTCTACAACAACCGCCTCGAGTCACTCCCTGATTCGATCGCGGGCATGGCGGAACTCCAACGCCTGGAGCTATCGGGCAATGCGCTGCGCGAATTCCCGCGCGGCCTGCTGCGATTGGAGAAGCTCGAAAAGCTGGACTTGAGCCAAAACCGGATTGTCGAACCTCCCGCCTCGCTTCTGGGAATGAAGCGACTGCGGAATTTCAGCTTCGGAGGCAACCTTCATCGAAGCGTGCCCCGGTCCTGGGTGGAACATCCGACTCTGGAATGGATCTACGCGGCCGGACCCAACTGCCCGCGCGAAGAGAGCGATTTCGTCCAAAAGGGAATCCGCGAAGCAAAGGTCAAGCGCGCGAAGAGCAAGGGGCGCTAGTTTGGCCGCAGCATCTTTGGTGCTCGGAGGTGCGTCGTCGTTTCGACAGAAGTGTGACCCTGCCGACCGTCGAGCTTGCGTCACAGCGGGAGGAATGCGGCCGGGTCCTTGGCGTTCTCGCCGCTGCGCACTTCGAAGTGCAGGTGCGGGCCGGTAGAGCGGCCCGTGGAACCCACATAGCCGAGCACCTGCCCACGTTCGAGCTCCTGTCCTTTTCTGGCGGTCATTCGGGATTGATGCGCGTAGTAGGTGAACAAACCGTTTTCGTGTTCGAGAATGACCAGGTTCCCGTAACCACCCGAACTCTCCGCTGAAACGACGATGCCCTTGAGCGCCGCCAGGATCGGCGTCCCGGTCGGAGCCGCAATGTCGACGCCGCTGTGGAACGCCCCGGCCTTCTTGGTAATGGGATCGACGCGACTTCCAAAACCGGACGTTCGCGATCCGTCCACCGGCATGAGAAAGGGTTTTCCGTCATCCTGACCGAAAGGTTTGATCACGACGGGCGCGAGCACCCCGTTGAAGGTCCAACCGCGCTGTTTTCCGTGTTCTACGAAGACCCAGTAGTCGCGTACGCCGTCGATGGTTTCGAGAGTCTTCGTATGGCGCAACACCCGCAGTCTCGTACGAAAAGGAAGGAAGGCGAGTAGCGCTGCTTCTTCAGAAGATTCCTGGCGCAATTGTGCTCCGCGGGTATCCTTGACAAAAAGGATCCCGTCCTCTTTGGGCGGCGCTTCGGGTTCCTTTTCGCCGCGCAGGTAAGTGTTGGGCATGTAGCCCTCGTCCCCGTTGGTTTGTCGGACCAGGCACCAGCGCATTTCCCGGTCTTCCTGATATTCGAGCGGCGCACGCAGCATCAAGACGACCTCCACGCGTTCCCCGACGGAGACATCCGCAATGCCGTGACCGCGATCGAGGCTGATCTCCGGTTGCGCGCGCAGGGCGTAGGCGGTCCTCACGACCGCAAAAACCCGTTCGGCGCCCCGGGCGCCTGGAGGCGTATCGTGCGCGCGGAGGTTGAAGGCCTGCGGCGAACCCTGCATCGGCAGGGCGATGGGGCTCGAAAGCACAACGCCACCGCTGCGAATGGCTATATCCCGGGCAAACGCGTCGAACTGCTTGGTGATGGCCTCCCGCTGCGTGAGAAAGGCACGACGAATCGCCTCCTGATCCTTGCGAAACCGGTCCACCGGCCCAGGTTCAGCAGGAGCGATTGAGAGCAAGAGGCCGATTGTGGCCGCGAGGCCAGCAGCAGTTGAACGAAAGCGCGCAGTGTTCATCGAATCCACCTTTGCCACACAATCTTCCCCAGGAAGGGGGTGTGCTTCCCACAGTCTACCAACTTCGGTGCCTGAACAGACATTGCCCCGCTCCGTCCTCTTTTTTGTTGCCGGCAGGTAACGGGGGGTTGCAGGTGTGCCGTGACCGAAACCGTCAAGAAACCCAAACAACCCAAGAAGTTCGGTGAAAGCCACCTCCTCTTCCTCAAGGGGTTCCTGCGCAGCCCCAAAGTGGTGGCGTCGGTGATCCCGAGTTCGCGCTTTCTCGAACAAAAACTGATCGAGTCCGGAGACGTGCGCGCCGCACAGACGGTGGTGGAACTCGGACCTGGCACGGGCGGCACCACACAGGCCCTGCTGGAGGCCCTTCCGTCCGGCGCGCGCCTGTGTGCCATCGAGTTCCAGCGCGAGTTCGCCGACCGGGTGGCTGCCATCGGGGACAGGCGCCTGGTCGTTCACCACGGGAGCGCGCTCAACATTCGAGAAATTCTCACACAGCACGGGCTGCCCGCACCGGAGCTGGTTGTCTCGGGCATCCCCTTTTCGACCATGCCGCCCGACCTGGCCCGCTCCATTCTCCTCGCGGTCTGGGAGGCTCTGGCGCCGGGCGGTCGCTTCGTGGCCTATCAGTTTCGGGATCACGTCAGCGTCCTGGGGCGTCCTCTCTTCGGGAAACCCGAAATTGGTTTTGAATTACTGAATATTCCACCCATGCGTGTTTACCGCTGGACCAAGAAATCGGCCGGCTGAGTGTGGGGTGGGGGTCTGACGTTAGATCCCGCTTGCGCGTCCGGCTCGGTGGGTGGAAGGCCCGGCCGCGACGGGCGGCGGTCATGCGCGGGTAGAGAGTTCTCGTCTGTGGAAGTGCGCCGCGTGCTGTTCGCAGGGGTGGCAGCTTCGCGCCGGTTCACGGGCGCTTGCAGGGGCGCTGCTGCCGGCGTGACCGCTTTGGGAACGAGGAACTTGGCCCGCGCGCTTTTCGTCCAACCTCTGGACATTCACTGCTGCCACTATGAGACGCTGCATCCCCATGGGTTTCTCTGAAAGAAGGAAGGATCGGGCATCCGGAAGGGCACGCCCAGAAACACTCGTCGCGCTTGGTCTCTTTCTTACCTGCGGCTTGTTTTTGCCCACCCGTGCACTGTTTGCGGAGCCCGCGGAACCAAGTGGGACCGGCCGAGCCAGAGGCGACTGGTCGGATCTCCAGGACAACGAGTTCAAGCTCTTCGGGTCGGACAAAGAGGAAAAGATCCCGCTGGGCCTGAAGCCCATCGCCGAAATCGAAGACTGGCGGGATCCGCAGAGCCGCGAGCGATACCTCTCCTACCGCTTCGGCTGGCTGGGCTACTGGACCATCAACGTCAATCGCTATCCCAAGTTCAACCGCACGCGTCTGCTTCTGTACTCCAACCTGGAAAGCAAGATCGACAATCGCCGGGAAAGCTGGGTCTTCCCCCTGTACTACTACTCGCGCGATGGAGACGAAGAGAAAACCATCACGCCGCTGACGTACCATTTCTTTTCGAACCGCGAAGAGATCGGGCTGATCGGGCCCCTGTACAGCTATCGCACGCGGGAAGAAACCAAACGGGTTCTTTTTCCGCTCGTGTACTATGGAGAAAACCGCAAAGCGAACAGCAGCTACCTGGGCATCTTTCCGCTGTTCCTCCACAGCTCACGCGAAGACGAAAAGGAGGCTGAACGCACCGTCCTGACTCCGTTTCTGTACCACAACTCGCATCAGCCCAAGGGCGGAAAGGGCACGTCCTTCAGTGTCTCGCCGCTTCACTACTACAGTTCGTCGCCCCGGCGCATGACCTTCGGCCTGCCCATTGTTCCCCTGCTCTTCTTCCGGTCCGAGGAAGGGGACGACGTGCACTACAACATGGCGCTGATCTTCGATGCGCTCTGGAAGAAGGACACGCTCGAGCGACTGTGGGCCTTTCCGCTGCTCTTCTACCAGCGGGGCGAAAGCGGTTACTTCCACGTCGTGCCGCCGGTCTACGTCAGCTTCCGGGAAAGAGATTTCAGCTACACGCACCTGATTCCGCTCTACTTGCACATGCAATCGCCGCGGCGCGAGATCGAGGCCACCCCCCTTTCCTTCTACAGCAGCGAAGAAGAGAACGGCGTCCTGACCGAGCACCGCAACCTCTTCTGGTTTTTCGACTGGGTCACGGATTCCAAGCAGGGGCTCCGTCGCTTCGCGATCATTCCGTTCCTGTTCTACGGTCGGGGTCCGGAGCACTACCTGCACGTTGCGCCACCACTCTACGTCAGCTTCGGTGAACGGAACTGGAGCTATCGGCATCTGCTTCCGGTTCTCTTTCAATGGCGAAACGGACCAGAAGAGATCGATTTCTACTGGCTCTACTCGCGGTACGCCGACTCCAGCGAGGTTCATCACAACGTAGCCGGCCTCGTGGATTTCTCTGTCGATCGAACCGCAGGCCTCAAGCGACTGTGGACGATACCGTTCTTCTTCTACGAGCCGGACCGGTACCTGCACGTGCTGCCGCCGCTCTATGTGAGCCTCAAGAGTGAGCGCACCTCGTATCGCCATTTGTTCCCGCTCTACTTTCATGCCGTGGATGACGAGCGCGAGATCCTCTTCGCCTGGCTGTACTCACGTGGCCGGCGCGCGGGCTCCACCCTTCACAACGTGGCCGGGCTCTTCAATCTGGTAACCAATGAAAGGGGCGAACGAACGCACCTGCACTTCCTGCCCTTCCTCTACAGCGGGCCGGACTTCCTCCATGTGGCGCCCTTCTACTTCAGCTCGAACGGGGCCACTGAGTCTTTGGCCTTCGGCCCGATCTACTACTATTGGAGAGAACGGGCCGCAGGTGGCGCGTACTCTCTTCTCCTCGGGCCTGTATTCACGCGAAGCGTTCCCACAGAGGATCGACGGGATCTGCACGTCGTTCCCCTCTCCTTCACATGGACCAGCAAGGATGAGTTCACCTGGTTCTTCCTTCCGGCCCTGGCATACATTTCGTCTTCGAGAAGCCAGACGCATCAGGAAACGAGCGTGTATTGGCCGCTTTGGTTCTACGCGCGGGACGTATACCTGGAAAAGGGAACTCGGACGGGCACCGATTCCACCCTGTTCGCGTGGTTGTACTTTGGCCTGCGGCAGGCACGCTTCTCCAAGGAGCAGGAGGAGAGTTCTCTGGGGCTCGACGTCAGTCCGCTGTACGTCTACCGGCGTTCGCAGGTGCGGCTCGATCGCGGAGTTACGTCCAGCTACCGGCTGTGGTTTCCGATCGTGCCCCTCTTCTACCGGTCTCACTCTACCGAAGAGGGCACCCACACGAACGTCCTGTATCTGGCGGATTGGAAGTCCGACGCGCGCGGCCAACTCGAACGCTTCTGGTTCATCCCGCTGGCCTTCTACGAACGCGACCAGTACCTCCACATCCTGCCCTTCTTCATACGACCGTTCGGCGCCGACGCCGAAGAAGGCTGGAGCGGCGGGCCCCTGCACTATCACAGTTGGTCCCCCACCCACCGGCGATTGTGGTTGGGTCTGTACTACGACGCTTCCGACAAGACGGACAAGTCCGCCACCACCGTGCTCTTCCCGTTCTACTACGAATGGGAGCGGGACGGCTCCAGCGGCAACATCCTGCTGCCGCTGCGCGTGCAGTACGAAGACAAACGTAAGCTCGTCCGCATCTGGGTTTTCGGCGGCTCCAGCAGCCAGCGCAGCGGCGCCCTCACTGCCAACGTCGGCCGTTCCGACCGCGGCATTTGGTATGTTGACGTAGATTATTCGTTTGCATACAATTTATTCAGCTTTGCCTACCGAAAATCCATCTTTGCGCCCGCCGGCACGGAAGAGCCCGCCAGGGACACCAAAACGCCCGGCGACGCGGTAAAGACCGTCGGGGGGTCGGCCGAGCCTTCGCTCGAATTCTTCCGGCGAGTGCCGCTGGATGAGGAGGTGGCCCGCCGCCAGAAAGTGGATGAGGCCGCCCCCAGGCTCACCAAGAAGCCCGACATCACCCGGGAAACGGCCAGAGACTTCTGGGGAATCACCGCGCTCTTCGGCATGTTCGCCTACCAGCGCGCCGACACCCAGCATCACATACGACTCTTTCCCCTGTGGTGGTTCACCTGGGACGACAAGTACCGCGACCGCGTGACAGTGTTTCCCCCCTACGTGAACTACGAACGCGAAGACGTGGCCTACACCGTGCTCTTTCCGGTCTACGGCCACCAGCGCTCCGGGAAGTCGACCGTCACCGCGTACGGCATGCTTCTGTACCTGCACGAGTACGACGACGACACCAAAGAGACCGCGCACTCCGTCCTCTGGCCCTTCTTTCAGCGGTACTCGTCTCCCACCCGCGACGGCTTTCGGGTCTTCCCTATTTTTTGGAGGCGCAACATCCACGAAGGAGAGACGCGGCGGGGTTCGCGCACCGTGGTGTTCCCGCTCCTCTACCACAGCCACACTTCCACGCGCACACCCCGAGGATGGGAGCATTCTGATTTCCGCGTCAACCCACTCGAGTACGTCACGCGGGAGGTCAAAGCCGACGGCGAATCCGAACTGGCGTGGCGACCGATCGTGCCGCTCTACATTTCGCGCTCCACCGGCACCGTGGTGGCCGAATCGACTGCGGCGCCGGTTGCCGAAGTGGACCGGAGGGCGTGGTCGCTCTTCTTGCCCGTGGCGCTCACGCGCACCCGCCAGACCGTGCGCAAAGACCGCCAGACCGATGCCGAGACCGTGGTAGACAGCTCCTTCCAGCTCTTTGGCCTGCCGCTCCTGTACTACAGCGTGAGTCAGGGCTCGCAACCGAACTCCCGGTCGCGCTCTTTCTTTATGCTCGGGTTCTACGATCACGTGCGGGACGGTTATTGGTCGCAGTCCTTCCTCGTGGGCCTGTATCGGCGCGTGAAGTCCAAAGAGGGGGAAAACTCTTTCTCGCTTCTGTACGGCCTCGTACATTCGGATGACAGCGCGACTTCCTCTTCCTTCTGGGCGCTGCCGTTCTACTACGGCTCGCGCGAGCGGACGACAGACGACGGACACAGCTCCACGACTGCAGTGCCCGTGCTGCTCACCTGGTACTCGGAGTCCCGGTCCGGCGCACCCGGCAACACGGTTCGCAGTACCGGGTTCTACTCGCCCTTCGTCATTCACCGAACGGAGAAGACCGAACAACAACCGGACGCCGGTACGAAAGCGACCACAGCCGAGTCTTCACTCACGGTCTTTCCCATCCTGCCCCTGCCGCTTCTGTACCGCAGCGCCGAGGGAGGTGGTGTCGAGTGGGATTGGCTGAAGGTATTTCACTACGAACGCGGTGTCACCGGGCCCGCCACCTGGCGCGTCTTCCCGGTTCTGTTTTACGGGGGCGGGGATGACGGCTATTTCACCGTCTTCCCCGTGTTCTGGAGCTACCAAAATGCGCACCGCAAAGAGAGCGCGCTCCATGTGCTCCCGCCGCTTTTCTTCTCTTGGAGCAGACCCAACGAATGGTCGATGTTCATTGCGGGGCTCTATCTTCA
>CAZPFB010000119.1:7789-16160 GCA_964585735.1 uncultured Leptospiraceae bacterium | reverse complement strand
CCGCACAGATTGAGCGGCGCTTTGAGTCAAGAAGGGGGAAATGAGCGCTTACGGCGCTCCGGCGTTTGGGCGCGGCTGATCAGATTGAATCGCCACGGCAGCGCTCGCCGCCATCCCAGGGATTCTTCTCGCGAACGCGATCGGGTATGGGATCGCGCGCAGCAAACGCGATCCTCGTGATCGATCCGACTGCCGACACCGCCATCACGATCCCGTCGCCCATCAGCGGGACCGGGACATGGTCCGGTGGGGCGCTTGGAGGCGACGGGCGCATCTACGGCATCCCGCGCAACTCCTCGGAAATACTGGTGATCGATCCAGACACGGATACGGCAACGACGTTCGCTGCGCCTGCCGCCGGTACAGACAAATGGAGTGGCGCCGTCGCCGGAATCGACGGAAGAATATATGCCACGCCCATTTCGGCGGGAGGCATGCTCGTCATTGACCCGGGCGCGGGCGCCCGCAACTGCGGGTCCATTGTCAGGTCAGCTTACTTCAACAAGTTCTGATTGCTGGGAAATGGGAAGGCCGACCGCCGCCAACGACCCACGAGACAATGTTCCTTGCCTGTCCCGACATACAATGAATCTCAAGGGGTGGGCCGATTTCTCTGGGCTTCCAAGGTTCGTGAGATTGGTGGCGGGAGCCAATGTTGCCTGACAGATGTGGCGCCGGACCAGCGATGCGCGGTAGCGCGGATGGGGTCTTGCACCTCTTGCCTGATCGAACTGATCGTCATTGCGCATCGCGCCTGCCTCCGCTTGGGGCCCTCGTCACAGAAGCTCCACCCCCGCGCAGGTGATTATCTGGTTGGAGAAAGAAGCCCCGTCCCGACTGCGCGTACGGTGGCACTGTGTGGGCCCGTCCCCTCCTGAACCGCGGTGAACGGTCGCTTTCCCTTCAGCGCAACGGCTCTTTCGGCTGCATCCCCACCTGGACCACCGCCATGGCGAACGCCTCAGCTGCGGCTTCACAGGAGTGCAGGTCTCCGGTCAGCCACCCGGCCGCGAAGTTCGTTTCTGTCGGCGGGGGAAATACTTTAACTTCACGAACATTTGCGGCTTTCAGTGCGGCGTCCAGACCGATTCCGGTTTCGATCGGCGGCGCCACGAGGTAGGCCATCGAGTCCCCCGGTTGCAGGCCCGCCTCGGCCGACAGGTAGCGCCCCAGCGAAGAGATCACGTGCGGGAAGACCGCGAGATCGCCCGTGGCGTTTGCCGTGTAGAAACAGGCGTCGCCTTCGAGACAGCGGATGAGGGCCTGAAGCCCGGCGTCCACGATGTCGATGTCCGCGCCCGCAATCACGCCGAGGATCTCGCCGGAAAGCGGCCCGGAGGCGTGCGCTGCTCCGGCGTAAAAGGACCGCGCGTACACTACGTCCACGGGTGAATGCTTAGTGGCTTCGTCGAGCGCCACGTACGTGGGATCATCCTGATCGCAGGTGACCAGACCGAGGGCCACGTGCCGATTCGGGTCAGCTCCGTAGCTGCGTAGAACGGCCGGATGCGCGGCGGGCAGGCGCCGCACCGAAAGGATTTTCGGCACGATGGGATCGAGTATCACCGCGACACCTCCACCAGATTGACCCGCGGTTGCGCTTCGCGATACCCCGTGCCACCCGCTTCACCCAATTCCTCAAGGCGACTCAGGTCCAACGCCACGCCGGAAGTCTTCTGCTCCAGCATGGCGCCCACAAGCAGTGCCAGCCTGGCTGCGGCCTCCGGTGGCGGAGTTCCGCGCGCGTGGATGTTCGACATCATGTTGCGGTCGTTGTCGGCCTTGCCAATCTTGGGTTCGTAGACCACGTACGCGGACAGGCCGTCGCCCGTTCCCAAACCCGGCCTTTCGCCAAGCAGGATGGCCGCCACTTTGGCCCGCACTTCCTGGCCGATCTCATCCTCCAACCACACGCGCGCAAAGCGCGCGCACATTGGCGTACCGACGCGCCAGCCGCGAGCCTGACATTCTTTCGTGAACGCTTCGAGCAATTCGCGCCCGGAACCCAGGCAGGCCACGGCCGAAAGCCCGTCCGCCAGAATTGGCTGCACGTCCACGTCCTTCTGGGCGTGCTGGCGCAAGAGGGCAAGTGACTCGGCGTCCAGACGCCTGCCCAGGTCCGGTCGCAACAGATACTCCCGGTGGTTGGTGGCGCGCGACTTGAGCGGAAGCAACCCGTGCCCTTCGGCCCAACCTTCCGGCAGTAGAGTCTCCACAGCTTCGTGGGCGACAGCGAGCTCGGCCTGGAATTGAAGCACAACCTGAGTGCGGTAGCGCGTTCCCGTGTGGCCGATTCCGAGGAGCGCTGTGGTGTGGCGCGCCGCGTCCAAGGCAAACGCACTAGGGGCCGAGTCATGAGCGCGCACGGCCGCCGGCGGCGCTGCGGGCCTGGGTGGCGTGTGCTGCTCGTAACCTGTGTGGACCTGTCCGCGCAGGCGATCCACCATCTGTCGCGTCAGGCTCATCGGATCACCTCTGCCCTGCCGAAGTTGGGACCGGGTTCGTCCCCCCACATGATGCCGGTGTTCTGGAGCCACTCGTCGAACTCTGGCGTGGGACGTTTTCCGAGCAGGCCGCGCACGGAAGGGATGTCGTGATACGAAGTGGACTGGTAGTTGAGCATGATGTCGTCGCCCACCGGCAGAGACATGAGGTAGCTGCAGCCCGCCGAGGCAAGCAACACCTTGAGGCATTCGAGTTCGTTCTGGGTCATGGAGGAATGGTAGGTGAAGCAGGCGTCGCAGCCCATGGGCAAACCGAGCAACTTGCCCATGAAGTGATCCTCGAGGCCCGCGCGCGTGATCTGTGGTCCGTCTTCGAGGTATTCGGGGCCAATGAAGCCCACGACGGTGTTCACCAAGAATGGCCGATAACGTCTTGCAAACCCGTAGCAACGCGCTTCGAGCGTCACCTGGTCCGCGCCGAAATGGGCGTCCGACGAAAGCGCCGAACCCTGGCCCGTCTCAAAGTACATCACGTTCGGTCCGCGCGTGGTCCCCTTCTCTTTCATGATCTCCCAGGCCTCGTCCACGAGCGCGACCGAAATCCCGAAGGCGCGGTTGCCCTTTTCGCTTCCGGAGAGTGACTGGAACATCAGGTCCATCGGACAACCCAGCTCCAGCGCCTTCATCTGCACCGTAATGTGCGAAAGGACACAATGTTGCGTCGGGACGCGGTTGCGCTCCATCAAATCCTGTAAGGCCCGCAGAATCTCCGCGGTGGACTCCGGTGTATCGGTGGCCGGGTTTACGCCGATCACCGCGTCGCCGCAACCGTACGAGAGACCCTCGCGCGTACTGTACAGAATGCCCAACACGTCATCCCGCGGATGGTTGGGTTGCAGGCGGGAAGAAAGGCGACCGGGCAGACCGAGCGTGTTGTTGGCGCGCACGACGACCTCGCATTTCTTACCCGCCACGAGCAGATCCATGTTCGTCATGAGTTTGCAGACGGCCGCGGCCATCTCGGGGGTGAGGCCGGCCGAAACGGCGCCGATCATGGCGGGGGTGGTTTCCGAAGAGAGCAGCCATTCGCGCAGGCCCGCCACGCTGAGGTGTCGGACAGAGCGAAAAGCCTCTTCGTCGAGCGTGTCCTCGACCAGGCGCGTCAGTTCATCCTGTTCGTAGGGGATGACCGGGTTTTCGCGCAGCTCCGCCACCGTGACCTCGGAGAGCACAGCCCGCGCGGCCACGCGCTCCAGGGCATCGGCTGCACTGATGCCGGCCAGGTCGTCACCGGACTTGGGAGGATTGGCCTTGGCCAAGACCTCGCGTACGGATGAGAAAGAATAGCCGCTTCCGCGAATAGCCGCTTTCAAACGCACGCGGGCAGGTTTCCGCACTTGTTGCCCGTCTGTCAAAACGATCTTGTTTGGCCCGCGCTATTCAGGAAAGACAGGACCCCGAATGCAGCCGGGAGCGGGCCCGGTTATGTCCCACGGTCCGGCTTCGCGGGAGCGGAGCGACGGGCGCGTTTCTTGGAAGCCGACGGGCCAGCGGATTGCTTGCGGGCGGGCTTCCCACCCGACCCTCCACGCACGACCCCCAGAGTGGACGGACGCCCTTCCACCAGCATCAGCATCATCTGCTGGAGGCGTCGGTGGCGCGTGCTCTCCTTCTTGGCCTCGGTCACCCAGCGGACGTACTCACCCTGGTGCGAAGGCGGGAAAGCATCGAAGGCGGCGCGGGCTGTAGGGTTCTCCCGCAGAGCCCGCGCGATGTAATCGGGCAGGGTCAAGGCCGGCCCCCCGATCAGGTGGCCTGCTTTTTCTTGTCCGCGTCCTTCTTCTTGGGCTTCTTCTTTTCCCGGCGGCGTTTGTCCTTGGTGGCCATGGTGATCCTCCGTGGATGATCCGACTCAAAGGCGTAACGGCCCTTCGCGGGAGTCAATCCAAAAGTATTGCGATTGCTTGCGTCGTCGCCGTGGCGAGCATGGCCCTCATGAGTTCGCAAGGCGCTCCTTCGCAGGCGGTCGGCTCGCTCTTCACCGAAAAGGAAATCACGCTGGCCGACGCCCTCGAACATGGGCTCACCGAAGACGAATTCGCCGCCATCCGCAAGCACCTGGGCGGTCGCCTCCCGACGGTCACGGAACTCGGAATCTACTCGGCGCTCTGGTCGGAACATTGCAGCTACAAGAATTCCATTCTGCAACTCAAGACGCTGCCCACTGAGTCACCGCGCGCGCTGACCAAGACCGGAGAAGAGAATGCGGGCGCGTTGGACATCGGCGGCGGTCTGGCGGTCGTCTTCAAAGTGGAGAGCCACAACCACCCGACCGCCATCGAGCCCTACCAGGGCGCGGCCACGGGAGTCGGTGGAATCATGCGGGACATCTTCACGATGGGTGCACGGCCCATCGCCTCGCTCAACTCTCTGCGTTTCGGCCCGCCCGGGGACGCCAAGAATCGTCACCTGCTTGCTCGGGCGGTGAAGGGGATCGGGGACTACGGCAACAGCCTGGGAATCGCCGTTTCGGGCGGTGAACTCTTCTTCGACGAGTCCTTCTCGCGCAACTGTCTGGTGAACGCCATGACGGTCGGCATCGTGAAACACGACGGCATGCTGCGCGCGCGGGCGGACGGCCTTGGCAATCCGGTCTTCATCGTCGGCGCCACGACCGGTCGGGACGGCATCCACGGCGCCAGTTTTGCCAGCCGGGACCTTTCGGCGGAAAGCGAATCCAAGCGCAGCGCCGTGCAGGTCGGGGATCCTTTCATGGAGAAGCTGCTCCTCGAAGCCACGCTCGAGCTGGCAGCTTCGGGCGCAGTCGTCGGCATCCAGGACATGGGCGCCGCGGGGCTTTCGTGCGCCAGTTCGGAGATGAGCGCCAAGGGCGACGTGGGGATGGATCTCGACCTGGACCTCGTTCCGCTGCGCGAAACCGGGATGAACGCCTACGAGATCATGCTCTCGGAGTCGCAGGAGCGGATGCTGGTGGTCGTGCGCCGCGGCCGGGAAGAGGAGGTGCAGCGCATCTTCGAGAAGTGGCGGCTGCACGCGGTGCAAATTGGTACCGTGACTGCGGGCGACCGCCTGCGCATCCAACACCAGGGTCGTCTGTGCGCCGACATTCCTGCAGCTTCGCTGGTCCTCGGTGGCGGCGCGCCGCGCTACGTACGCGAGCAGAAACGTCCGGCGTATCTCACCGAAGGCGAAGGGTTCGATCCGCTCACGCTCCCGGATACCAACGATCCCGCCGGCGTCTTCCTGCGGCTCATCGGCAGCCCCAACCTCTGCTCGCGCATCCCGCTCTACGAGCAGTACGACACGGAAGTAGGACTCGTGCGTGTGCTGGGTCCCGGAGGCGACGGCGGCGTGGCCCGTGTGCCTGGAACCAACTTGGGAATCGCCGTTTCGGTGGACTGCAATTCCCGGTACGTCTATCTGAATCCGCGCTTGGGAACGGCGCAGGCTGTGTTCGAAGCGGCCCGCAACGTTGCGGTCACCGGCGCCGAGCCCCTCGGTGTGACCAACTGCCTGAACTTCGGGAATCCGTATGTACCCGAAAACTATTTTGTCTTTGCCGAGGCCATCGCGGGGATGGGGGAAGCCTGTCGCGCGCTGGGCATTCCCGTGACGGGCGGCAACGTTTCTTTCTATAATGAGAGTCAGGACGGACCGGTGCTGCCCACACCAACGATAGGCATGGTGGGTCTCCTCGAGGACGTGCGGCTGACCGTGCCGCGCGCCTTTCCTGGTCCGGACTTGGATATCCTGCTCGTCGGGCGCTTCGCTCCCTCGCTCGGCGGCAGCGAGTACCTGTACACCATGGAGGGTCGCAAGGCGGGTCGCATTCCGGATTTGGACACGCAGGCCGAGTTGGCCCTCATCCGCTTCCTGACGACGGGCGCGCGCGAGCGGCTCTTTGCTTCCGCCGGCGACCTTTCGCTGGGCGGCCTGAGTGTGGCCCTCTACCGCAGCGTCCGCGCCGGCCGTCGGGCACCCGGTTTCGGTTTTGCCCTGGACGGGGCCTCGCTGGTCGAACTCGAAAGCCTCGCTTCGGGTCGTCGGGACCTGCTTTTGTTTGGGGAGACGAATAGTTGCGCATTAGTCAGCGTTACGCCCGACCGAACTTCCCGCGTGGAGCAGGCGGCGCGGGACGCCAGCCTGGGCGTCTGGAAAATTGGCAAGACCCGTGTCTCCGGTCTCGATTTCGGTCGCTTTGAGGTGGACGCGGCGGCTGCGGCGGAACGCTACGACAGCGGACTCGTCCCCGTGTTCGGCCGACCGGGTTGACCCTGGAGACGGGCTTCGTCAAAAAGAATGTCCCGGGCCGGACAAGGCAGTTTCGTCAGCGCTCGCGCACGCCAATCAGACTCAGATCTACCGTCCGGGCTCTCGTCCGCGATTGCTTCCAGGCGTCCACCGAGTCAAAACGCGCGTCCGCCAGATCTTTTTGAAAGGCGGGCCCCGAATGCACGACGTAGTGCCAGTAGCGGCCGGCCTGTTTCGGATGCCACCGATTCGTGCGACCGAGGCGCACACGGTGCGGGCTCAGCGAACGCAGGACGACGGAGCGACCGTCCATCGGCAGGCTGCGGACGTTCTCCCTGTAGGTGCGCGTGAAAGCCCAGTACTCTTCGGCGTTGCTCGGGTAGAAGATTCGCACGGTCGTCCCGAGGCGACGCGCGGCCGCGCCGATGCTCTGCATGGCGTCCGGTTTGAGTAAGTCGCCGTAGAGAATGGACACGCGGTCCTGACGGTACAGCAGTCGCACGTGCGCAAACGCTTCCGGATTCCGCAGCCAACCGAAAGCTCCAAAGCTCGGGTTCGGCGTGGCGCTGCGCCGGTAGTGCTCCAGCAACTCCGCGCGATACTTGCGGTACACGTAGATGACTTCTTCGAGGGCCTCGTCCGAATGGTAGTGTCTTTTCAACAAGGCGACCGCGCGGTTCGCCCGGTCGGACCGGAAGTGTTCCACGAAGCGGGCCGGCCCCGTACTGTTGATGATCAGGATGCGCAGCGCAAAGTGCAGTCGGACCACGACCGGGTCATGATCGAAGAGCCAGACCCACTCGCTGCGCGCGTGACCGGCAAAGGTGTAGCCCGCATCGGCGCCCACGGCCACCAGCGCCCCGCGCAGGTTGCGGATGTACGGAGCAAACAGAAACGAGCGCGCTTCGTTCGTATGCACATAGCTGCGCGGATCCCGGCAGTGCGCGCGCGAGGAGTTGCGCACCGGACACAGACGACGTTGCAGCGTGTCCGAGCGGACGTGGTGAAAGATGCGCAGTTCCTTGGCGGTCGGGGGATGCAGAGGGCGCAGCGTGAAGTCAGACTCGCCGAAAAGTGCCTCTCCGCTACGGCTCCCGAGGGCGGCCGGAACCAACAACAGCAAGCCAAAAGCCGGGGCAAACTGGAAGCGCATGAAGAGCCGTCCTCTCTTCTTTTCGGCCACAAGCGATCTCTCGTGAAGCCTTTCTCGGCCCGCGTCAAAGGCGTCTTGGGGGAGGATTTGAAGAGTTTTCGGAAACCCGCGAGCGTGCGGCGATGGTTTCGGCTTCCAAGCAATCAAACGCCGAGCGGATGAGCGGCGATCAGCCTCAGCCGTCGGCGGACAGGATCCGGTTCTTGCCGGCCAGCTTGGCGCGATAGAGAGCGCGATCCGCCGCGATGAGCAGGGCCGCCGGGTTGTCGGCGTGGGTCGGGTATTCGGAAATGCCACCGCTGACGGTGACCGGTCGATCCCCTTCGAATCGGCAGTTGCGCAGAGCGGCCAGAAAGCGGGTGGCGGTAGCTTCGGCCTGGACACCGGTCGTCTCCGGAAGGATGGCCACAAACTCTTCGCCGCCGAAGCGGCAGGGAATGTCTTCCGAGCGAAAGCTGCTCTTCATGATCCGGCTGACGCCACGCATTACCTCGTCTCCGGC
>CAZPFB010000119.1:0-7779 GCA_964585735.1 uncultured Leptospiraceae bacterium | reverse complement strand
TGACCGTGCGTGTCGTTGTAGAGCTTGAAGTCGTCGATGTCGAAGATGAGCAGCGAAAGGTGCTGCCCGTGGCGACGTGCGCGGTTCAGTTCCCGCACGACGCTGATCTCATAGTAGCGGCGATTGTAGAGCTGCGTCAGTTCGTCCAGGAGCGAACTCTTCAGCATCTCATCGAAGATGCTGATCTCGATGACCATCGGGTTTTGGAGGACGCGGTTCTGGTTCGTGAAGTAGTCCAACAGCGCCGTGCGGAAACTGATATCACGGCCCAGCGCCACCGTCATGGCCTCTTTGTTGGCGATGATCTCCTCCCAGTGCTGTTCGGCCAGTTGCTCTTCGAAGTCGTGGTGAACGAGGACTCGAAACAGATCCACGTGGAAGCTCGCGTCCGATTGCTTGGCCAGTTCGTCCAACTGCTCCAGGATCAGCTTCTCGTTGATCGGATCCTCGGAAAGTACCTGCTTGATTCGTTCGCGCCGCAGGGGGCCGTGCATCTCGAGGTCCCGCAACTTTCGGCGAAGCCGCAGCAGCTCATCTCGCGAAAGTTCCTGAACCCGCTCCTGAGCGTCGATGGTCTCGTTTGCTATGAGCAGCTCTTCCCGGTTGTAGAGGGTGAGTCTTTCGTACGCCTCCACAATCCGCCTCAGCCGACGGATCTCTTCGTCCTTCTGGTCTTCCAGTTCCATCTGCGCAGACATGCCGGTAGTTCTGACAGGCTGGCCGGGGGCTTCGTGGGTGGCAACCACTTTGGCCCGGATCTATAAGACGCGGTGAACCGGTCTTTCGAGCGCGGGCGATCCGCGCTTTTTACCGCCGATTCAGCGATTGGGGAGACGCAGCACCAGTGTGAGTCGCCCGTTTTCGTCGGTCATCAAGTCGAAGCCTTCGGCCTTGAGGCTCTTCTTGATCTTGTAGACGGCCAGGTTGACGACCTTTTCGTCCTCGGGCTGGGGCACTTCGGTGGGAGGACTTTCCACTCCGTACCTATCGGTCCGGCGGAACGCGCAGCTTGAACAGGCGACGGGCAGAAACTCACGGGCCGAGCGCCCGTCCTACGAAGCTCCGCACTTCCGGATGGGACCGCACCGCGGCAAAGTAGCGTGTCTGTTCCACGACCAGGGCGGCCGCTTTCAGCATACCGCGCGCACGATCCGCCGGGGCTCCGGCGCCCGAAACCGCCGCCTGAAACCTGGCCAGAGCCTGTCCGGCGCCCGCGCCGTCGCCGCGGGCGGCGCTCCGCAGCGCCTGATGCCAGGCCGACGTGACCGCGTGGGTGGACGCCGGCTCTCGCCCCGCGAAAGTGGACTCCAGGTCCCAGAGCTTGTGGAACGGATCTCGCGCGGCCAAGGCGGCCCGGTGCTGCTGCTCCAATGACCCGCCGGCTTTCGGAAGAGACCCCACAAACTGTGCGTAGCCTTTCGTGTGGCCGAGGCACTCCTGGAAGAGAGGCTGGCTGACCAACTCCCGGTTCCAGGCTTTGGGGTTGCGCGCAGCGCCCGCCTTCAGTTCTTCCAGCGCTTGGCCCTCCCGTTTGTCAGCGCAGAGACGGACCGCCCGCTTCAGAGCACGCAGACGACCCTCCGCCGGCTGATGATCCGGATCCAGCGCTTCGGCCGCCGCCACGTACACGTCCGTGGCCTGCAGTGAAGCCGCCCGTCGGTACGCCCGCAGCGCTCCCCGCGTGTCTTTTTCCAGCTCGAGCAGCAGCCCCCAGTTGTAGCAACTCTGTGCCTGCTGCTCCTTGATATGCGCGCAGGCTCCCGCCAGGAGCACGGTGGCTTCCTCGGGCCGGCGCGGGCTGCGGAAGAAGAGCGACACGGCCCTGTCGTAGATCTCCAGCGGTGTTCCTTCCGGGCGGGCGACCCTGCCGTCTCCGCAGCCCGCGACGAGGAGCGCCCCGAAAAGGGTCGACAATAGAATCGTATGCCGGGCCTGTCTCAAATCGTACTCCCCGCGGGCGCCTGAACCCCGGCCAATCGGGGATTCACACAAAGAAAGGCACACTCAGGAACGGAGGACACACCCCGTGCAATTCAAATTTCGCTCTTTTGCAGCAGGGATCATTCTGCTGTACGCTGGCTTCTGCGGCTGTGATTCAGCGCAGAGCAAGAACGTCCCTGCGGGCTTCAGCTACAGCGACTTCAACGAAATCATTCGGTACGCCGTAGGGAACTACCTGGACCCGCAGGCCATCGACACGGCGCGATCGTACGTGGGCGCCGCCGAGGCGGCTCTGCGGAGTCTGCCCTATCCGTTGATGCTGATGACCCGGGACTACTACGCCAACCGCGACAAGCTCCTGGATCGGTTTCGGGTGGTGCCGGGCAAGCCCATCGAAATCGACGGCAGCAAGAAGGCGTTCATCATCTTCGAGCCCGACTACGTGGCCATGGAGAAGCTGAACAAGGAGCGCCAGGAACA
This sequence comes from uncultured Leptospiraceae bacterium, assembly GCA_964585735.1. Lineage (GTDB taxonomy): Bacteria > Spirochaetota > Leptospiria > Leptospirales > Leptonemataceae > CAZPFB01. Next base: position 5,358 of record CAZPFB010000119.1, on the reverse strand, counting down.
GGAGCGAAACGAGCTCTCCAAACTCAGCGAAGCCGAGCGCGCCAAACGATTCGAAGAGCAGAAGGAGCGCGCCCAGAAGGAACAGGCGTTTGCCGAGAAATCCTGGAAAGAAGTCGCCTTCGAAAAGAAGGACTACGAGGAAATCGTCGCCTGGATTGACGCGAACAAGGACAAGTACAATCGCCTGCCCTCCACGGCCAAAGGGGAGAACCCGTTCGAGAAAGACCCGTTCGGGATGCACCATGTCCACTTCGCGGCGGCCAACGGATTTCTGGGTGCCATCGATCCCCACAGCGGCGTGATCGACAGGGATTCTTGGAATCGCATCCGCAAGGAATCTCAGGACAGCTCTTTCGAAGGCATCGGCGCCATTCTGCGCGGCGGTGGTTCACAGGATGTCGTGGTCGAAACACCGCTCCCGGGCTCACCCGCCCTCAACGCGGGGTTGCGCGCGGGGGACATCATCCGCAAGGTGGACGACAAACCGGTGGATCTGCTGCCGCTTTCGGCCGTCGTGAAGCGCATCCGCGGCAAGAAAGAAACGGTCGTGACGTTGTTCATCGAGCGGCCGGTCGAGCTGCGCAGCCTCGAGGTGAAGATCAAGCGCGGCCTGATCGTCATCAAGGCCGTTTCGTCGACGTACCTTCCCAAAGAGAACATCGGCGTGATCAAGATCTCATCGTTCCTGTATGAGGACGAGAACCCTTCGGCCCTGGTGAAACGCGAATACCGCCACCTCACGCGCGAAGCCAAGAAGAAGCTGAGCGGACTCGTGATCGATCTGCGGAACAATCCAGGTGGAGACCTCGACGAAGCCATCCGCACGACCGGGTTGTTTCTACCGGACGGCGCGGTAGTTGTCAAAATCAAAGGACCCAGGGGGACCGAAGACCGGCGCAACACGAACGCGCCCATCATTCCGATGAGCGGCAACCAGCCCTCCCTTCCGGTGATCGTACTGATCAACGCGGGGAGCGCCTCGGCCAGCGAAATCCTTGCTTCGGCGCTGATGGACCACAACGTAGCTCTCGTTCTCGGGGAACGCAGCTTCGGGAAGGCCACGGTTCAGGGCCTCAGGCAGAACGGCGACGTCTACATCAAGCTCACCACGGCCCGCTACTACGCCCCCAAGGACTACACGATCCAGGTGCACGGGGTCGTACCGGACATCCAGGTTTCGGACGAAGCGGACGGAGGATTCCGGCCGCACTTTCGGGAAGAAGACATGTGGAAGCACCTTCCGCAGTTGGAAGCCCGCAAGCCGGACCCCGCGCGCGCGGCCTGGGTGGCGCGCCTGAAGAGCGCGGTCGGAGACAACCGCGCAGCCGAAGGTTATTTGAAGCAACACAGCAAGGACGCGCTCAAGCCCGACTACATGCTGGTTCGGTCCATGGCTTATCTGGAGGCAATGCGCCGCAGGCCGTTTCCGTGACCCGGGTCGTTGACGTCGACTTTCTCATACTCGGGAGCGGCATTTCGGGCCTGTACGCGGCCCTGCTGCTCGCAGAGCACGGAAAGGTACTCGTCGTCACGAAGGAGAGGGCCTCCGAATCGAATACTGCTTATGCGCAGGGCGGGGTGGCTTCGGTGCTCGCGGCCACCGATTCTTTCGAAAAGCACATCACCGATACGCTGGAGGCAGGCGCCGGCCTCTGCGATCGGCACGCCGTCGAGATCCTCGTCCAAGAAGGACCCGCGCACATCCGCCGGCTCATGGAACTGGGTGCTCAGTTTCAGCGCACGCCGACCGGAGAGCTCGACCTCGGTCGCGAAGGAGGTCACAGCGCCAACCGCATCGTGCACGCCGCCGACCTGACCGGCCGCGAAATCGAACGCGTTCTCGAAAAGGCCGTTCGCGACGCGGGGATTCCGGTGCTCGAATTCCACGCCGCAGTCGAGCTGATCACCGGCTACCACCTGGAGAATTTCCCCGACGGTCCCCTTTCCTGCTACGGCGCTTACATCTACGACCGTCGTACATGGGACATCTTCATCGTGCGTGCGCGGGCCGTACTTTTGGCCACGGGCGGTGCAAGCCAGGTCTATCTGCACAACACGAACCCCGAGGTCTCCACCGGCGACGGTGTGGCCCTGGCCTACCGGGCCGGGGCTGTCATATCGAATATGGAATTCTTCCAGTTCCATCCGACAGTTCTGCCCGCTTCGGGAGGGCACGGCGCCTTTCTCATCACGGAGGCCCTGCGTGGTTTCGGAGCGAAGCTCCTCGATCCCAATCGGGAGCCTTTCATGCAACGGTACGACTCGCGCCTGGAGCTGGCGCCGCGGGACATCGTGGCCCGCGCGATCGACGCCGAACTCAAGCGCAGCGGCGCGAAAAACATCTGGCTGGACGCCCGCCACTGCGGTCGCGAGGCGCTGCTCGAACATTTCCCGAACATCTACGCGCACTGCCTCGAGCAGGATGTCGACATTTCGAAGGATCTCATTCCAGTCGTGCCGGCCGCCCATTACATGTGCGGGGGCGTCCGCACGGATCTGGACGGCCGCACCAACCTGCCCGGTCTGTTCGCCATCGGAGAGACCGCCTGCACAGGCGTGCACGGCGGCAATCGCCTCGCTTCCAACAGCCTTCTGGAAGGGTTGGTCTTTGCGGCCCGCAGCGCAGCCTTCCTCGGGCGCCATCCGCCACCCGAAACGCGGCCCGTCGTGCGGCCGTGGAACAAAGAGGGTCTGGCCAACGCGGAAGAGTGGATTCTCGTGCAGTACAACTACGAAGAAGTCAAGAAGGTGATGTGGAACCTGGTCGGTATCGTGCGCTCGGACCTGCGCCTGAACCGGGCGCTGCGGCGGATCAACCTGCTCCTGGAAGAAGTGCAGGACTTCTACCGCCGCACGATCATCCAGAACCGCATTCTGGAACTGCGCAACCTGACGCTCGTGGCGCGGTTGATCGTGGAGTCCGCCCTGCTCCGCAAGGAGAGCCGCGGCCTGCACTTCACGACGGACTATCCGGAGAATCGCGAGCCCAGCGACCGCTACACCGACTTGCGCCGCACCAACTGATCGGGTATCAGCGCGCCGCCGTGCGACGCGCATTGCCGGGCGGAATGCAGGCCGCAATCGTTTGAGCAATCGATTGAGCCTCGCGAACTGTTTGTATATTGCTAATGACTGCGCGGCCGTTGGGAATCGGCTGCTCTATCGTGGGGGACGCGAGCACCCGCCTCCGCCACACGATGGCCAACTGTCCGCCAATGTTCTCGGCCGTGATGGAACGCATGCGGCGGGCCCCGGCTTCCGTGAAACGCAGGTACACCAGTCCGCCGAAACCGCGCGTTGTACGGCTTTCGGCCTGCGCCAGGTCCTCGCAGTTCATGAGGGGCGGCCCGAGCACGACCAACTCCTGAGGAGAAGAAAGTGGTCCGGCCCCGCCCCACGAGAGGAAGAGCCGGTCGCCTCCGAGCTCCGCGCGCTTCTCCATGGTCAGCAGTTCGCGCGTGAGGTCGGCCTCGGTGCTGTCGGGCCGACGGTAGATGGAGACGAGGCGACGCAGTCCGTCGTAGTCCGAACGATTGACGCGAAGCGTGGAGGTCGGTCGCACCAGGCGAAACTCCAGGGTCTCGCGGGACTCACCCGCGCTCACGAGGCGAGCGCACGAAATTCCACCCATGACAAGGAGCAGGGCGACGGGCAGGATTCGGCCCGAGCATAGCGGACGCGTGCTGGCAGCATTCATTCGGGTACCACCCAGAATATCGGTCCGGCGCGCGACCGACTACAATGTTCCGGCTCTACTCCCGTCACTACGCGGGCAACGCCGTTCAAGCAAAAGGAGGAAGACGGTCGTTTGGTTCAGGCGGATAGAGGGGCGAGTACAGGCTTTCACCACCGTCCACGTACAGAACCTGGCCGGTCACGAAGCTCGCGCCGGGCGAAAGAAGAAAGAGGACCGCCGCGGAAGTCTCCGCTTCGGTTCCGAGGCGCGTGGTCTGGTTGTTGCGGGCCGCACGAATGGCAAACTCCCGAAACTCCGGCGCGTACGTGTCGAGCCCGCTCGTGCGGATGATGCCCGGAGCCACGGCGTTCACGCGCACGCCACTGCGTCCCCATTCCACCGCGAGGGTTTGGGTGAGGTTGGCCGTGCCCGCGCGCGCGGCCCCCGAATGCGCCATGAGCGGAAATCCGTTGCGCATGTTCATGAGAATGTTCACGATGCTGCCGCCGTGCTCACGCATGCTTTGGAGAAAAACCTCGCGGCTGACCAGGAAGGGTCCGGTCAGGTTCGTCTCCACCACGGCGCGAAATCCTTTGGGGCGAATCTCCTCGGCTCGGGAAGGGAACTGTCCGCCCGCGTTGTTGACGAGCATGTCGATGCGGCCGAACCCGGCGACCACCCCGCGCACGCAGCTTTCCACGGATTCTTCGCTGCGGATGTCGCACGACAGGGCGATGAGGGCTTCATCGGCACCGGCCTGCTCGGCCAAGAGACCCGCACGCGCGCGTGAGAGTTTCTCTTCATCCCGACCGCAGATGGCCACGCGCGCGCCCAGGCCAAGAAGCTCGCGCGCCACGTACAGGCCGATGCCCGAACCGCCGCCCGTAACCAGAGCGCTTTTGCCGGCGAAAAGTTGCGGCCTGAAAATGGTCGACATCAGAAGCGCGGCGGCCGGTACCGCGGGATCAGAATCCGACCCGTTTGCGTATGGCCCCGCCCATCGATCGCAGGGGATTGTCGCCCAGGAATGCATCCACGCGGTGCTCGAAATCGTGAACGCCGTCGCTGAAGAGATCGAACAAGCGATGGGAAAGAGGCAGGATGAGCAGGAGCAGGAGCACGCCGTACCCCGCGAAGACAACGGTCAGCATGTCCCCGGAGAGTTGCATCTCCTTGTTGAGTGCATAGTGACGGAGGAAGAACGGCGAGACCAGCACGAAACTCCCCGCGGCCAGTATGTGCCAGACGCGATAGAGAGGCTCCCGAATGCGGCGAAAGACGAGCACGCGCAGTCGCTCGGGCACCAGGACCGGCGCAGACGGAAGGTTCTGGATGCCGTCTTCGATGCGCTCGACCATGGCCAGTTGATGGCGGCACGCGGCGCACTCCGAGAGATGCCTTTGTTCGGCCGCGTTGAGGCTGCCGTGATCCCAGAGGATGTTTTCGATGATGTGATTCATGGGTTCAGTCCTATTTCGCGCAGCCGTGCGTTCAGTATTCGTTTTCCTCGATGGATGTACGACTTCAGCGTTCCTTCTTTCAAATCCAGCCTCTCGGCAATTTCTGCGTACTGCATGTGCTCGAAGTAGAACAGAATCAGGGGCAGCCGGTACGCATCGGGCAGCTTCTGCAACTCATCCTGTACGATTCGGCGAATCTCGGCGGCCGCAGTCTGCTCAAAG
>CAZPFB010000118.1:0-16296 GCA_964585735.1 uncultured Leptospiraceae bacterium | reverse complement strand
CCGGTTCCCGGAGGAGCACCGTTAGGCCATGGTTGGCTCACGATGTTCGGCTAACTACTCTTGTCCGACACATTGTGTCGTGGGCTTGGCGTTATGCGACACTTTCGGCCGCTGAGCGGCGCCAGGCAGTTCCGGGCTATCGGGACGCGCTGACAGTGCGCGCCCGCTGGAGGAGACTCGATCATGGCGGTGGCCGCAGGGAAGCATCGGTTTCACTGTACGCAGGTTCGGACTTCTTGTCAAGCGACAAACAGTTGGGGCTGAGTTGGCCGTGGGGCGCAGAAGGTCATCGGCTTGAGTCGCGCCTCCCATCTCCGTCGTCTCATCGGTCATCGGATGAAGACGGAGGGGTTTCACGGAGCGGCGCAAGCGGAGACGGAGCGAAGTTGCTCTGCATGGTGTCCAGCGGGCTCTGCAATCGGAGGGTGTCACTCTCCGCAACGTGCGTGTAGATTTCCGTCGCGCGCAGACTGCTGTGACCGAGCAGTCTCTGGATGTGCACGAGGCTGGCTCCGGACTCGAGCAGATGGGTGGCGAACGCATGGCGCAGGTCGTGAATGCTCGCGTTCTTGGTGACTCCGGATCGCTGCAGGGCCTTCTTGAAGACTCGCTGCGCGGTCCGGGGCGTGATGTGCTGCTTCGGGTTCGGGCCGGGGAAGACCCAAGGACTTCCTTTGTTGAATCGCAAGTAAAGGCACAGCATCTCGTGCGCGCGGGGAGAGAGCAGGACGTTGCGGTCTTTGGAGCCTTTGCCCTTTTGCACGCGGATGAGTCGGCGCTCCGTGTCGATGTCTTCGATTCGCAGACGGACCGCCTCGCTCACTCGGAGGCCGGTCGAGTACACGAGGCACAACAGGGACACATGCTTCGGGTTCGAGAGGCTTTCGAGCACGGCGGCTGTTTCCGTGCGGGAGAGCACTGTGGGCAGCGCCCGGCGGTGTTTCGCGCGAACGAGTGACCGCGCAAATCGACGGCGAAGAACCGTTCCGTAGAAGAACCGGAACGCGCTGACCATGAGGTTGTAGGTCGCGGGCGACTCGGCGTGATCGAGCAGGAAGGCCTCGATGTCGCCTTTGTCGATCTCATCGGGCGGCTTTCCGGAGTCTATGAGCAGGAGGCGATTCGCCGTGCGATAGGCGCGAACGGTGCGCGCGCTGTAGTTGCGCAATCGCAGAGTCGCCTCGAGCGCCTTCAGTGCCGGAGTTTCGTAGCGCAGCCGGGAACCGAATGCCGTAAGCAGCGCTTTGCGACTGCCCGCGCAGGCCGGGAGTCGCCACGCTGTCTCCTCGGGCAGCCAAACCCGACCCGACATCTTCCGCATGCGCGCGACGTCTTCCGGATCGTACGCCAGTTGCACGCGGAGGTGTTTGCCTTCGACGACGATTCGTACGCGCCCGGGTTCCACACCCGCGCTGGGTCATCGCCTCGCCCGTCGTTGCGCTTTTTTTCTGGGCGTTGGGCGCTCCGTAGGGGCGCGCCGCGACGAATCTGCCGGCAAACCTGCGACTTCCGGCGCGAGCACACCGGTCGGTCGCCCAAAGCTTCGCCAGGTGAGTCCCAGGCGCCAGAAAAAACCGGGGCCTGAGGCTCTACTGGTGGCTCACTTTCGCACAGGACCGGCAGTTGTGGCAAGAAAAAGATGGGGGAAGGCGATGTGTCGCCGTCGGTATCGGCGAAAGGTGCCGCCGAGGTGACGTCGGCCCGCGCCTCTCTCCCGACTGCGGGCGCGGGGGCTTTTGCGCAATAATGCCGGTCGGCGTGCTCGACTCTTGCCTGAGGGGGCTTTACGCAAGAGTTGCGCGATGACGAGTTGGCGAAGCGAATGGCGCGTGCATCGTGTCCTTGCGTGTTCCAGCTTCGCCTTCGTCCTCGCCCTCGGGTGCCGGGAGGCAGCCCGTGCGGGCTTTCCTACTAAGAGCATCGTCGAAGCGGCGACCGCCGGTTCCGCAGCCGTCTACATCGACGGCGGACCGGTTGCGTTTGGGACCGCGCTCCTGCTGCCCGAAGGGAGCGCAGTTTCCTGCCTGCATGTGGCCAAGCTGAGCCGATCCCGCATCGAGCTTCTCATCGGGGGCAAGCGCGTTCCGGCCACGATCGTACGCGGCCAGCCCTCCACTGACCTCGTGCTGCTCTCTGTTTCTGAGGCCCGCGGCAAACTCGCTGGCGTCCGCGCGCCCAAGTGGGCAGTTCGAGCTTCGCTGCAGGCCGGCGAACCTCTCGTTCTTGTTGGCGCGCCGTTCGGCCTGCACGCAAGCGTTCTTCTGGGAGCGGTCGCCCACACGGATCGCAGGCGAACAGATCCCGACTTCCCGCACATTCCGTTCATCCAGACACAGGGATTGTCCTACCCGGGCACTTCCGGAGGGGCGGTTTACCGCATGGATGGCCGTGTCATCGGCCTGAACAGGGCCACGTACGGACTCGCCCCCGGAACGGGCATCGGCCTGACCCTGCCGGCAGAGACTGTGCAGGCCTTTCTCGACGAAGTCGGCGGGCGATAGCGGACCGGCCGTTTGCGCCGCGCACCGGAAGGGCCGGCGCGCGGCGGACGGTTACCTCCAATCAGATGCAGTTGACGGACGTGCCGCTTATTGTGCAGGTGATCGTCTGGCTGACCGGTACGTCGGTGGCGACCACAACGCCATTCGCGGTACCGTTCAGACGCACGGTGCCGGTGAATGACAAAGTTATGGTATTGCCACTACCGGAGGTTGTGTAATTGTAGGAGGTAGTGTCCGTAACGTCCATGGAAACAGCCGTCCCGTTCACCACAAGATTCGAACTCGAGTACCTGGCATTCACGGAGGAGCTGCCCGTCGCGGTTCCTCCCGATGGGGTAACCGAAGAGGCCCATGAACCATTGACGGTAATGTCTCCCGAAACCACAAAGGAGCTGTAAGCGACGGTTGGCAGGCGGCTGTAGTCGTACCCGTAGGTCGAGCAACTCGAAAAGCTGAACGGTCCGTTCATCGACATCGAGACGTTGAAGCTCGTACCGGTGGTGCTGGAGGAGCTCATGTTGACCGTTACGTTGTTGGCCGTCATTGTGCCGCCGGAAAGGCAATTCGAACCGGCGGCGCAGACGACCGCGGAGTTCCTTTTGGCGGCGCCCTGGCATAGCCAAAACCCGCCGAGGGCCACGCGATCACTCGTCAGTTCAGGAATTATTGCGCAATTGGGCCGACCGCGTTTCTGATGCGGTTCTGCCATTTCCCAGCCTTAGTCTCAAGGGCAAAGTTGTTGCGGATCGGAAAGCGAATCAATGGCGGAACGCGCGCTGACCCAGACTCCGTCGCGCTGGCCCGACTCGAAAGCCTTGGCCAGCCCGCCCTCTTTGGCCCGGCGAGCCTGCCCGTCCTGGATCCCGGGATTGTCCCGCTCGGTGGCCCGGATTCGCCCGACCTCATCTGCCCAATGAGTCGCCCCCCGGGCCTGACCCGGCTGGCGCCCGAATCGCCCGACCGGCCCGACTGCCGAGGTGACCGGCAATCGCCCGAACCGACCTACCCGGCCGGCGCTACGGCCGTTGTTCGAGCTTGCGGGCGATCTTCTTGGTGTCGAAGACTTCCAGCACGTCGCCTTTCTCGAGAGCGCTGTAGTTGTCGATGAACACGCCGCACTCGAATCCTTCGGCCACCTCGGCCACGTCGTCTTTGTGGCGACGCAGGCCTTTCACCGTGCCGGTGTGGATGAGAGCCGTGCCGCGTTGCACGCGCACGCCCTGGCCGCGCTTGATCTTGCCCGACGTCACCATACAACCGGCCACGTTGCCCACGCGCGAAATCTTGAAGATCTCCCGGACTTCGACACGGCCGGTGATCTCTTCGACCGTCTCGGGTTCGAGCATGCCTTCCATGGCCGCCCGAATGTCCTCGATACAACTGTAGATCACGCTGTAGAAGCGAATGTCCACGCGGTGCTGCGTGGCGAGTTCCTGAGCGCGTGGCGAAGGACGGACGTGGAAGCCGACGATGATGGCATCGGAAGCTTTGGCCAGGTCGACGTCGGATTCGCTGATGGCGCCCGCGGCGCCGTGAATGACCTTGACGCGAATATCGCTCGTGCTGAGCTTCTTGAGGCCTTCGCGGATGGCTTCGACCGAACCCTGCACGTCGGCCTTGATGATGATGCGCAATTCGCGCACCTCGCCGCGGTCAATCCAGTCCTTGAGGTCCGTGAGGGCCGCGGGGGCGACTGCGGCCGCGTCGGTAATCTGCTGGTAGTGCTGGCGCTTGGCCGCCACTTCTCGCCCGTACTTCTCGCTCTCCACGACTTGGAACGGGTCTCCGGCGAGCGGCACGCCGCTGATACCGGTGATCTCCACGGGAGTGGCCGGTCCCGCCTCCTGAATGCGGTGCTCGTGGTCGTCGAACATGGCACGAACGCGGCCGGAGAAGATCCCCACGACGTACGGATCCCCTTCTTTGAGGGTGCCCTTCTGCACGAGAATCGTGGCCACCGGGCCTTTGCCCGCGTCCACGCGCGCTTCCACGACGGTTCCTACGGCCCGCAGGCTGGCGTTGGCGCGCAGGTCCATGAGTTCCGCCTGCAGCAGGATCATGTCCAATAGATTATCGATACCAATATTCTGCTTCGCTGATATTTCGCAGAAGATGGTTTTGCCGCCCCAGTCCTCGGACTGCAGTTCGTAGCGGGCCAGCTCCTGTTTCACGCGTTCTACGTTGGCCGTGGGCAGGTCGACTTTGTTCACCGCCACGATGATCGGAACTTCCGCCTCTTTAGCGTGGCTGATGGCCTCGACAGTCTGCTCTTTGACGCCGTCGTCGGCCGCCACGACGAGCACCACGATGTCCGTGACGGAAGCGCCGCGGGCGCGCATGGCCGTAAAGGCTTCGTGGCCCGGCGTATCCAAGAAGGTGATCCGACCGCGCGGCGTGGCCACCTGGTAGGCGCCGATGTGCTGCGTGATGGCGCCCGACTCCGTGTCGATGATGTTCGACTTGCGGATGGTATCGAGCAGTTTCGTTTTCCCATGGTCGACGTGTCCCATGATGGTCACGACGGGCGGGCGTATGATACGTGCGGCTTCCTGGTCGCTTTCTTCTTCGATGACCGTTTCGTCGTAGAGCGAGACGACTTTGACTTCGCAGCCGTACTCGGCCGCAACGAGCGACGCGGTCTCGGCGTCCAGCACCTTGTTGATGGTGACCATTTCGCCCAGCTTCATGAGCCGCGAGATCACCTCACCGGGACGCAGGTTCAGCTTCTTGGCCAGTTCCCCGACCTGAATGCTCTCCATGATCTCGATTTCGGAGGGCACCGTGGTGCCCTTGGCCGTCGGCTGCTTGCGCTTGGCCGAAGCCTGAGAGAAGAACTTCTGCTGGCTTTCGCGTTCACGGTCGGTGGAACGTCGTCGACCGCCGCCGGGGCCGCCGCGGTAACCGCCACCACCAAAGCCGCCCGGTCCGCCGCCGGGGCCACCCGGTCCTCCGGGACCGCGGCCGCCGGGACCTCCTGCGCCCCGACCGCGCGCCGGGGCACCGCCTGGTTGTCTGCGTCCTGATTCGATGGCCGCGTCAAAGGGCGTGCCCGCGCCCTGAAAGGCCGGTCCGGGCGGACGTCCGGTCGGCGAAGGACCGCCACGACGGGGTCCGCCGGCACCTTCGCCGGGGCCGCCGGGTCTGGGTCCGCGAGACGGAGGACCGCCGGGTCCGCGACCTGGACCAAAGCCATCTCCGCGCTGCGGGCGCGGCGCTTCGCCAGCCGGGCGCGGCGGCCTGGCAGCCTGCCCGCCACCACCACCGCCCGAAGATGGACCCCCCGGTCCTGCACCCGGCGGCCGCGGGCCCCGCGGCGCCTGCGGGCGGGGCGCAGCTTCCCTGCTGAAGGTGTCCGAGATCGTCTTGCCCGCCGGCCCTGCAGCCGGTTGCTTCTTGATCTTGATCTTCTTCTTCTGCGGCGCCTTCGCGTCGCCGATGCGATCGCGAATTCGTTCGCTTCCGTTGCCTTTGCCCTGCTGCTCCGCCAAGTGTTACTCCTCGAATTCCACCGACTCCGAGAGAATCTTCAAAATCTGCCGTGCCGTCGTCTTGCCGATACCGGGGACGGTTTCGAGTTCCCCCGGTTCCATCTCGATCAGTTCTTCCACACTGGTGATGCCCGCGTCTTCGAGCAAGCTGATTATGCGCGGAGTCATGCCCGGCAGTTCGGCCAGGCCGGTGCCGTCCGTCTCGCGCGTGACCGCGGCCGGAGTGAAGATGGCCTCCAACTGCGCGCGCGCTTCGGGCGACGACATCTCTTCGCTGAACTGCTGCTGCGACTTCACGGTCAACCGGTACCCGGTGAGCTGTGAGGCCAGGCGCACGTTCTGACCGCTGGTTCCGATGGCCAGACTGTACGAGTCGTCCGGCACCACCACCAGAGCCTCACGCGTTCGCGGATCGGCGCGGACTTCGATCAGGCGCGCGGGGGAAAGCGCGTTGGCGATCAGTTCTTCGGGCGCGTCGGAGTAGTTGACGATGTCGATGCGCTCGTTGCCCAACTCCCGCACGATGGACTGGATGCGCACGCCTTTGATGCCGACGCAGGCGCCCACCGGATCGACATCCGAGCGGTGCGAACGAACGAGGATCTTGGTGCGGTAGCCCGCGAACCGCGCAATGTCCATGATTTCGACGATCCCGTCGTACACCTCGGGGATCTCCATTTCGAAGAGCTTGCGGACGAACTCGCCCGAAGCGCGCGAAAGGGTGATGAACGGACCCGGCTCCCGCGACTTCTCCCGGCGCAGTTCCACCTGCTTGATGATGGCCTTGACCCGATCCCCCGAACGAAACTTCTCGTTGGGGATCTGCTCGCGACGGGGCATGATACCTTCCGCGCGTCCGAGGTCCACGTACATGAGGTCCCGATCCCGCCAGCGCAGGAAATAGCCGTTGATGAGTTCGCCCTCTTTTTCCTTGAACTCGTTGTAGACGATCTCGCGTTCGAGTTCCTTCAGCCGCTGAAGAAGGACCTGGCGCACGTTGGTGGCGCCGATGCGCGAAAAGTCGAAGGGGTACTCCTTGATCTCGAGTGTGCCACCCATTTCGACCGAGGGGTCTTCCCGGCGTGCCTCCTCGAGGGTGACCTGTTTGACCGGATCCTCGACATTCTCCACGACCTGCCTACGGTAGATGACCGAGATCTCGGGTTTGTCCCGATCCAGGACGGCCTCGAGTTCGGCTTCCTGTCCGTGGCGCTTCTGGAAGGCCGTGATGAGGCTGCCCCGTACGACTTCCAGGACTTCGTCCTTGTTCAGCCCCTTGTCCTTGGAGATGTCGTCGATGTATTCAAAAAAAGCCTTCAGGTCAGGTCCCTGAGATGTCTTTGGTGCTTTCGTCGCTTTGGCCATGATCAAAAATCCAGGTAGAGATTCCCGTGCTCCATTTCTTCGAGTTTCAGCTCGACTGCTTCAACGCCACGGGCGCCGAAGAAATTGCGCGCGCGGCCCTTCGGCCCCGTGCGATTTCGTTTCCTCCTGGGTATGTATTCTTGAAACCGATAGACGCCCGCCGGGTCTTCTCCGCCGAACGTAACCAGTTCGTTGTGGCGAACGCCGTCCTTCGTGAAGTGCAGGCGCAAAGGCAGGCCGGTGAAGCGGGAGAGATCCTCGGGGAGCCGGAGTTTACGTTCGGCTCCCGCGCTCGAAACTTCCAGCGAGTAGTTTTCGGCGGTGAGATCCGGAGGCAGCGTACTGCCGCCCGCGTCCAAGAGCTCCACCAACCGCTCGCTGAAGCGGTCACAGTCGGCGACGCTCACCGCGCCCCGGGGATCGGTCAGGCCGTCGAGGACGACCTCAAAGTGGTACCCGTCCCCGGCCGGTGCAACCGAAGCCGAGTAGATGGCCGTTCCTTCCGGCAGAGCCTGCTCCAAAAACTGCATCAAATCCCTTTCCAACACGCCAAAACAGCCCTGTGCCAGCGCCGTGCATTGGCCCACAAAAAAGGAGTGGGTAGACCCACTCCTGCCGCGACCATACTATGGAGAAAAGCCTTTTGAGTCAAGCACAATAGGATCGGGCTCCAGCGGGCTCACTCGGGGACGTTCTCGGGGCTCAGGCGCCCCGCCACTTTTGCTTGACCGCCCGTCGGAACGCGGGGGCCGTACCGAATGCCCCGCGCCCGCGTCGCCTCCCAACTTCTGTTCGCCTGTCTTCTGGCGCTTGGCGTGCAGACTTGCGCGCGGTTCCGGATCGAGGAGCTCAAGCCGAACCGCCTGGTGGCACTCTCGATTGCGCGCGCGGACGCCGGCAACTCCGAGCAACTCACCCAGGTCAAGATGTCCGGCCATGTGCCCTACAACCTGCCCGTGCAGCCGGTGACGGATGGTTCGCGGGTGTACGTGACGGACCCCGAGCGCAGAATGGTCCGCGTCTTCGACAACTCCGGCGAACTCGTCAAACTCATCGCGCCCCCGGGGACTGTCGCACCCGAAGATGCCAAACTCATCCGCGTGCAGGCGGGCATTCCGGGTCTCGTCGCCGTGGATGACAACCGCACGATATTTGTGCAGTACCGTCGCGCGGAGCCGCTCAAGCCGAAGCCGGAAAAGCCGCTCCCCGTGCTTGCCTCCGAGACGAAGGAGGAGGCCAAGACCGGAAGTGGCGGCAAGCAAGCCTCACCGTATGAAGAAGGTCCCACCGTGCCGCTCAGCGAAGGCATCGACAAGCACCCGGTGGAACGCATCGCCGGGATTTTCGATACGCGCGATCGGGCCGTGCCGCCGTCGGTGATCGTGCAGATCAACAAAGATGATAAGGTTGCGCATACGATTGGCAAGCAGGGCGCGGGCTCCGAACCCTTCGGCCTCATCCTCCGGATGGATGTGGACCCCAAGAATCGCCTGATCGTCACCTATCGGGAAGGCGATGCCTACCGCATCGGCATTTACGAAAATGGCGTGCGCGTCTCCGGGTACGAAAACCTGAACGTCAAGGGCGACCCGAACCTCCAGGTGCGCGTCGAGGACGCGGCCCCGGGCCCGGCCGCCGACTTTGCGCTGTTGTGCGTCGTGTACCGGGACCGCAAGTCATTCAACCCAGTGTTTCGCAAGGTGTTTCGCGTCGATTCGCCGGAAGCCGAGCCCGTCGAGATTCACAGCACCGACGACGTAAGGGATTTCTGTGGCCGGGCGCGCGGGGACAAAGGATTCTACATGCTCAACGCCGAGCGCGACGGTTCCCGTGTGCTGTTCAAGATCTTCAGCCCCACGGGCGAGTACGTGAACAACCGCCTGGTGCGATTTCCCGGCATGCACGCTTCTTGGCGGCGCACGTACATGACCCTGGACGGTCGCATCTTCAGCTCCCGTGTCTATCGCGGCAAGCTGGAACTGTATGAATGGAAGTGAAATGCTCGCCGGGCCGGGTGAAGTCCTTCTGGACTTCGACGGCTGTCGCGAGTTGGACCGTCGCTCGATTGCGGCGGGCTTTCCCGAACAACAGCTCATGGGCCAGGCGGCCCTCGCTTCCGCGCACGCGCTGCTGCCGCGCGTGCGCAGCACGCTGCGCTCCGGCGGTCGCATCGTGCTGTTGTGCGGCAGCGGCAACAACGGCGGAGATGGCTACGCGCTGGCATTCATGCTCTGTGGCGCGGAACGGTCGCTGTCTGAACCGCTGCGCGCGGGCGCGCTGCTCGTGGTGTCGAGCGGCCGGCCGCGTACCGAAGCGGCTCAGCTCTATGCCGGAAAGCTCGCGCAGTGTGGCATCGAAGCGCGCGCGGCCGACGACTTCCAGCTCAACGCGCTGGCCCTGACCCACCGCGACCTGATCGTCGAAGCGCTTCTGGGGATCGGACAAACGGATGCCCCGCGCGGAGTCCTGGGTCAGCTCGCGCGTGAGATCCTCCTGTGTCGCCAGGACGCGCAGATGCATCCCTACCTCGTGGCGCTCGACGTCCCCGTGGGACTGACGGAAACGCGGCCGGTGCATTTCGCCGCGCCCGGTCGCATCGCGGAGGACGAACCGGACACATTCGCGCTGCCAGACGAGGTGCACAGCTACGGCGTCGAGAAACTGGCGCTGCGATTGGACCCGGCCCTGGCCACGACGAACATCCGCGTTCTGCCGATCGGGTTTCTCCCGGAGCAAGCCGGGTTGCCCGATGCGGGGCGGGCTGCTGCCGACCCGACTCGTGCGGGCCATGCGCCTGCGCGCCTCCTCTGCTCGGACCCGCCGCCTGCCGACGCCTTTCGCCGTCGAATGAGGGATCATAAGTATTCCGCGGGGTACGCGCTTCTCGGCGGAGGTTCCCCCGGCATGGAAGGGGCCCTGCTTCTGGGCGCGCGCGCTTTCTTTGCCGCGGGCGGCGGCATCCTCCAGGCCTGCACCGACGGCGAACCGGCACGGACCTGGGGAGACAATCCCGCCGTATTGTTTCGCGGACCCGAACATTTGACAGACATCAAGCTTCCGCCGGTGGCCGCCTGGGGACCCGGTCTGGCAGCGGGGGAAGCGCCACGGTTTGCGCGCGCTCTGGCGGGGCTTTGCCAACGCTCGCGCGCCGAGATGGGTCGCGCGCCCCTCCTCATCCTCGACGCCGGAATCCTGTCCGAGGTCGGCTCCGTGCTGGCCGGGCTCTCGCTGGCCGAACGAACGCGCGTGCTGCTCACGCCGCACGGCGGAGAGTGGAAGCGCCTGGGCGGAACCCTGCCCGATTGCGTGGACGCGCTGCGCGAAGCGGCTCAGTTTCACCGCGAGCGCTTCGGTTGCTACACGCTCATCAAGGGGCCCGTTTCCTGTCTCCTCGGCCCGGACGGTGAGGTGTGGGTCTTCTCACGCCCAAATCCCTCGCTCGCCATTGCGGGCAGCGGAGACGTTCTCGTGGGGATCCTCGCGGCCGTGGCCGCGCGAAACCAGGAAATGGCTCTGCCGCAAATCGTCGAGTTCTCGTTGCGGCTCCACTCCTGGGCGGGAAGTGCAGCGCCCCAATCGGATGCTACGGGCCTCGTCGAGGCCATCCGGGCCCTTTCGTCATGAAAGAACACGAAGAACCGGAGCGGCCCGCGTTTCGCTACTACTACAAAAGCCCGGAGGACCTGCGCCCGAGCGTTACCACACCTCAACGATTCGCTTTCTTTAAGAATCGGGGGCGACTCATTCTACTCATCGACATCGTGGTTCTGTTGCTGGTATTTGCCATACTCCAGTACAAGGACCTGCTGGTGCGCCGCGATGCTTCCAGCCAGGAGACCCTGCGCTGGGGTGCGCTGGAACTTTCCGGTTCCTTTCCCGGCGGCTCCGAAGGCAGTCCGCTGCGACTTTACCTGAATCTGCGCAACGTCGGGGCGGCACCCGTACGCTTTCCTGCGCCGGGGGAAGGCGAACTGGTGGAGTGGCGGGTAGAATTTGGCGGGAAACAACGCACACAAACGACCTGTCGCCCTCCGCTGCCCGGCACTGTCGAGGTCCGGTCCGGTCGCATCATCGACCTGACGCTCGAATGTCCAGCCGTCGCAGCAGGTCAGCTGGACATCGCCCTCTACCTGCGTCGGCCGCAGGGAACCCAGACGCTGCGTTTCCCTACGGTTTGGATTGTGCCTGCCGCAGCTCGTTCCGAATGAAGCCGACCATGGCGGAGGCGGCGCGCGTGGCCGGCTCTCCGCTGCCGAGCGACTGGCGCACAAAGGCCAACTCGGCCGCGACTTCTTTGCGGAGCCCAGAATCCTCGATCAGGCGCAGTGTTTCGGCGGCCATGTTTTCGGCCGTGGCTTCGGTCTGCAGGAGTTCCACCGCCACCTGCCTGCGCGCGAGCAGGTTCGGCAGCCCCACGAAGCGCGAACGCGCGAGCAGCGAGCCCAGCAGGAAGTTGAACCAACCCACCCGATAGACGATCACCATGGGAGTGCGGAAGTAGGCTGTTTCGAGCGTGGCGGTTCCCGAAGCCACGATGGCCACGTCGACGGTTTCCATCACGCGTAAGGAGCGCTGGCCCACGTACTCTACGTTCAGTTGCGGATACGCGGCCAGGCGATCCTGCACGAACTGCTCGAAGCGGGTGTCGGCCAGAGGCACGAGAAAGCGCGCCTGCGGCTGCTTCTCCGCAATCAGGGAAGCGGCGCGTAACATTTCTGGAAACAGACGTTTCACCTCGGACCCCCGCGAGCCGGGCAGAAGCCCCACGAGCAAAACTCCGCGCGGATGCGTAATAGGAGCCTGGTCGGCCAACTGGCGCGGGATGCGTTCGACCATCGGGTGGCCGATGCACTCGCAGGGGACGCCCTCGCGGTCGTAGATTTCCTTTTCGAACGGGAACAGAACCAGCATCAGGTCCACATTCCTGCGAATCCCCTCGATGCGGCGGTAGTTCCAGGCCCAGATCTGCGGGCTCACGAGGAAGACGGTACGGATTCCCACTTCGTGCAGCATGCGCGCGAGCACGAGGTTGAAACCGGGGTAGTCGACCAGCAGCGCAAATCGCGTCCCGCGGCTCTTGGCCTCCGCAACCAGACGCCGCGCCAGAGCCTTGAGCCGTCGGTAGGCGCGGAAGGCTTCCAAGAAGCCGATCACCTCCATGTTTTCGAGGGTCTCGAGCAGTTCGACGCGGGCGTCCCTCATGTTCTGGCCGCCGGTCCCGAAGAAGTCGCGCACGCCGCTTTGGTGCAGACGTTTGGCGACCGCCGCGCCAAGCAGGTCCCCGGAGTGCTCCCCGGCCACCACCAGCACGGGACCGCAGTCCAGGTGTTTCACCGGCCGGCTCCGGCCCTGCGCACGGGCGAGCCCGGGGCAAGACGCGCCGCGCGACGGTTCAGGTGGCTCACACGCGCGCGGTCCGTCCGCTCCGGGTTCAGACTGACGACCGTGATACCAAGGGCCCGGGCCTGCTCCAAGAATACTACAGGATTCACAACAAACGTACGACCCGCTTCGATGGCCAGCACGCGACAACCGGAGGCGCTCATACTTTCGAGGGTGGAGAGACCCGTGACCGGGATGTCGAAACGCGCGTCGTGGTTGCGCTTGGCCGTCTTGCAGACCACAGCGCCGCGGCCGTGAAACAATTCGCCCCCGCGCCGGATGCACAGATCCGTACCTTCAGCCGCTTCGAGAGCCAGCACGCTGCGTTTGCCGACCACGACAGTCTGCCCCACGTCCAGGCGATTGAGTTCGCGAGCGTACTCCATGCCGTACACAATGTCTTCGATCTCCCGTTTCGTCAGCCGGCCGCCATACCGACCTTCCGGCAGGAACTGATCCTGGAGGTAGCTGTCCTGCGCGATGATGTGAATGCCCCGTTTTTCGAATTCGCGCGAGAGCACGTCGAAGATGGTATAGTCGTTCTGGTTCGCGGACCGCGCAAGCAGGAATAACACCCGCCAGTCGAACGACCAGGGTCGGTTGCGGTAGAGGTGCGCGCGATCGGCTTTGCCGAGTAGCAGAAGGCGCTTCACGCCCTGGGCTTTCATGGTGCGGATGACGGAAGAAAAAATCCGAATGAGCACGACCTGGGTGCAGTACTGACGCAAATCGTCCGGAGGGGGCTCGTTCGTGAACGGGAACAGTCGCAGATCTTCCCCGGCCGCCAGAGCATTACGCGCGGCAAGGTACGGCAGCTCTCCGGTCCCGACGAGAATTCCGAGCCTCCCGCCTTCAGGCGGAACGGAACTCCGGCCCGCCTTCACGACGCGGAGGAACCACCCGATCCCGACGAAGAGGCGCCGCCGGACGAACTGCCGCCTGACGAACCGCCCGAACCTCCGGACGATGAGGAACTCGCCGCGCCACCGGAACTGGAAGCGGGTGCGGTGGTTGCGCCTTTTTCTCCCTTGGATGATTCCGCCGACTTTGAAGGCTCGCCCCCGGGCGCGGGTTTGCGGTAGTCCGTGACGTAGAAACCCGAACCCCTGAAGACGATGCCCGCCCCCGCGCCGATCAGCCGCTCCACCGGGCCGCCACACTCCGGGCATTTCGTATCGGGCGCTGCGGTCATGCTCTGAAACGCGTCGTAGCGGTGCGAGCAGCTTGCGCATTGATACGTGTACGTGGGCATGCGCGCATGCCCGTGCGAGCGGGGCACAGCGTCAAGCAGGACTCGGGCAGGACTCACACGGGGTTCAGGATCGGAACAGAATCAGTACCGCGCACAGGATGACCCACGCTGCGATATCGGCCAGGAGAAAGGCGTCCGAAAGGAGGACGTCCGAGGGATTGCCGTCAATGTCCTTGCGGTCCGCGTGCGTGATCACATAGTACCGAAATATCCCCAACACCACCAGCGGAATCGTGAAGAAGAGGCTCGAATGGGCGTGCTTCCCCAGAATGGTGTAAACCGAGTAGTTCATGATGGCCAGCGCGGCGCTGATGTCGATGAAGTTCTCGAGCGTGGCGGCCGTATAGCTGCCGCCGACCATGGGCTCTGCCGGCGCCATGCGCACTTCGAAGAGGCGCTTCGAGAATCCCAAGAAGAGCGCCAGGAAGAAGGTGCAGGAGAGCAGCCACGGACTGGCCTCCACTTCGACGGCCAGCGCGCCCACGAGAACTCGCAGAACAAAACCCGCCGAGATGATGAACACGTCCAGAAGCACGATCCGCTTGCCGCCCAGCGAGTAGAACAGGACGTTGAAGAGCAGATAGCCGCCGAGGGCAATCGTCACCTTCCAGGAAAGCGCAATCGCGCAGGCAAAAGCGCCGAGCAACAGCGCTGCCGCGAGCCCCGCCCCCGCCGCCGGCGAAACCTGGCCGGAGGCAAGCGGGCGGTGTTTCTTGCGCGCATCCCGTCGGTCCAACTCGCGGTCTTTCCAGTCGTTGAGGACGTAGCCGAAGCTGGCCAGGAAGGAGAAAGCGACGAAGGCCAGCACCAATCGTCGAAAGTCATCCAACGCAGAAGTGGCCAGCGGATCCCGGAAGAAGGAGAGCAGGTGATCCGAGAAGATGAACGGGAGGACCACGAAGGCCGACTTCGTCCACTGGTACACGCGGATGAGCTTGATCAGTGGAAGCACACCTGACATCCGTCCTAAAGCCGCAGCCCACGCGGGTCCGGTCAATCACTATGCTTGCCCCGAAGTCGATAGCTGTGGTCGTGCCTGTGCGCGACCGACCGATCCTTCTCTTGCGGGCGCTTCATTCAGTGCTTGCGCAGACGTTTCGGCCGGCCGCGGTCATCGTCGTCCTCGACGCGCCCGGGGGCCGAAAGAGTGAAGACGCGCACGCCGCCCGGTCGCTGGAGGCGAGTTTCGAGCGCCTTGCCATTCCCCTGGTACTCGTCGAGGGTGAAACCCGCGGTCCCGCGGCTGCGCGGAACGCGGGCGTGCGTGCCACGGACCACGACTGGATCGCCTTCCTCGACTCGGACGACGCGTGGCACGCAAACAAACTCGCACGCCAGGCCGACTACCTGGCCCGTCGCCCGCATCTTGTGGCCTGCCAGACGCGAGAGCGGTGGTTTCGCTTCGACCGGGAGTTGGCACAACCCGAACGACTGCGCCCGCGACGGGGCCGCTTCCTGCGCGACGCCCTGCATACTTGCCTCGTCGCCTGCTCTTCGGTTGTGATTCGTCGCGATGCCTTTTGGGAAGTGGGCGGCTTCGACGAGTCCTATCCGGCCTGCGAGGACTTCGAGCTCTGGCTGCGCCTGCTCGAAGTCCAGGCGCTGGGACTCGTGGAAGAGAAGCTCAGTGACAAGCACTCAGGCGACTGGCCGCAACTCTCGAGCAGCCCGCTCCTGGACCAACTCCGCATCCGGGCCGTGCTCTCGGCTGTGGATCGCGGTCGGCTCGGCGCAGAAGAACGGGCGGCCGCTCGCGCGTCCTGCCTCGCAAAACTCTCCGTCCTGGAACGCGGGGCGGACAAACACGGCAGTCGCAGGATGGTGGAAGAAGTGAGAGCCGAGATTCGCAGACGCTTCTCCGAATGAAGGACCTTCCAAGAGTAGTGGCGCGCAGCGACGGGCCGAGTCTGCCATCGAAGGCGCGGACCTGCCAGCGCGCGCATCGGAAACTAACGTTCATCGCGGCCTCGAGTTGCGACAACGACAGCGGGAAAGTAGCCGGGCCGGTCCATCGTACAGGCGCGGCTGACTGGCCTCAATCGGCACCTCTGCGCTCACACTCTCTTCCAAAGCCTCTTCTCCAAACTTTCCCGAGACGATCGCGTTCCGAAGACCGGACACACCCAGCTGCGGCCCATGAACACGCCCCTGTTTAACGAGCGCAGTCGAGTCCGGAAAGGCTTTGGCTTTGGAAGCGTGGCGATAGCGGGCGTGTCCGAGAGCGCTGGTTTCACGCGCGCCTTTTGCGAACATATGTCCCGGAGGCGATCACGCGGCCTCGATCGGGACCACTGGGCGCGCGGTGAGG
>CAZPFB010000117.1:0-16328 GCA_964585735.1 uncultured Leptospiraceae bacterium | reverse complement strand
TGACCGGGCAGGTGCATTGGGTGCGCTCGTTGCCGCACGTGCCGCCGAGCGTGGGGCGCTTTTCGAGGATGGCGACGCGCATCCCCAACTGCGCGGCACGAATGGCGCAGACATAGCCGCCCGGGCCGCCGCCGATCACAACGAGGTCGTATTGTTCTGCGCTCATTGTTGCCTGCCTTCTGCTTTCTCTGGTTTGCTTTTCACGCCCGCGCTGCCCGGTGATGGCGCGGTATCAGGAGCGGCAGCCCTCCCGCCGGCCGCCAGCGAAATGACGTACGCCGGATAACCCTGCTGATCCACGGCCACCGAAACGGAACTGCGCTCCGGAGGACTCAGACGGTTCTCGTTGTTGCCGCGGTAGACGACGCGGGCGAGTACTGTCGCCTTCGGGTCGGATGTGCGCACGCGAAAACGAAGCGTGGTGCGGTGAAAGGAACGCCACCCCCGTACGGTCGCCTCCAGGAGTGGCGCGCGCGCGGCCATGGTGCGTCCGCCGCGGGCATGCACGGTGGCGCCCGCGCGGTACAGACGCGGGGGCTCCCGGCCGAGCGGTGTGACATCAGTTCCAGGGGGAAAGGAAAGCGAGATGTAGGACAGAAGCGCGGGGCCTCCGTCGTTGCGGATCTGAAAGGTGTACTCCGAGGCGCCCTGCGCTTCGGACCGGCGCACAGGCAAGAACACAAACAGCGGTTCTCCGGGGTACCAGGATACCAGTTCCTTCCCGTTCCAGCGCAGGCGCGCGGCGAAGCCCGAGTCGCCGGGGAAGAGGGTCAGTTGGCCGCTCTGGTTGAACTCGTGCGGAACGCGACCTTCGCGCAGCACCGTCGGGTGTTCCGCCAGCGCGAGCACGCTGTCGAAGCTCCGCTCGAGTCCGGTCAGCACGAGCAGGTGCGATTCCACGCGATTGCGCCCTGGAACTTCGGTGAGGTACTCGACCATCGTGGAGGATGGTCCCGTCTTGCTTTCGATGAGGCCGACCTGCACGCGCCGCACGATGCGACCGAGGCTGCCGGCACCTTTTTGCCCCTCGGGTTTCCCGGCAGCTCGCACCCATCCCTTTCCCGAAGCATAGGTGTAGGAACCCGGCTCGCGCAACACGAAGTCGAACTTGCGGAGCCGATGCACGCGACCGGGCACCTGGCGGAGAAGCACCAGTCGCTCCACATCCCCATGGGCGATGAGCGCGACCGTTTCCAGGGAAGCCTCGACGTCCAGGTTGACCCGTCGGTTCAGAAGCACGCGCGCGTCTTTGGGTTGGGTCTCCCCTTCGAAGGAGGCGTCGAGGATGGCGCTGTCCGAGAGTTTTCCGTCTTTGCTCCCGCAGAAACACGCCGCGAAGGACAGGAGCACGGGGAGCAGGTATGAGAAGCGCGCGCTCAAAACGGCAGAAGCACTTTCTTGAGGTTCTCGAAGACGCGCTCGGGCGAGATGTGCTCCATGCAGGAGTGGAAGCTGCAGGCCGGGCAGTCGTTGATGCACTCTTCGACGGACGGGCGGATGTGACGTTCGAGGGCCTCGGCCGAGCGGAGAAGAACACTTTCGCCGCGGCGATCTCCATGAGTCTCCGCACGCTTGGAACGCTGGGTGGATGCTTCCACCACCTTGAGTCCCCGGCCGCGACCGAACGAGCGCATGTCGTGGAGGAGCACGACGGGGCGACCGACCAGGGTGGCCAAGAGCGTCTCGGCGCCCGCCGGAGAAACGACCGCCCCCGCGCGTGCCATACCGGCCGCGCGCCGCTGAGGCGTGGCGCCTTCCACGATGGAGATCCCGGGAACCGAGCGACGCAGATAGCTCACTTCTTTCTCGAGCCTCTCTTTCTGCGCGGCCGGCACGTCCGGAAGGGGGACCACCGTGCGAATGCCCGCGCCCTCGAGCAATCGGGCGAGCCGCGCGCCATGACCCACCGGCCAGTCCCCCGATACGCCGTGCGCATCAAAGAGACTGAGCCACACGAAGGGCTCTTGCGGAAGCGGAGGCGCGGCTTCCAAAAATACAGGTTCGGCAAGCGAAACGGGCTCGGGCAGAAGGCGCAGGCCGCGCTGCTCCAGACGCTCCAGGTCTGCTTCTTCCTGCTGATCGTAGAACCCAAGCAGGCGACCGACCAGACGCAACCGCAACCCGCCAATCTTCACGGAAGCGCCGGTAAAAGCGGAGGCGAGCTGCTTGCGCCAATCCCGATCCGGACTGTAGACCACGTCGGGCTTGAGTTCCTGGATTTCCTTGCGCAAAGAGCGATCTGCCCTCAGCACGAAAACGCCGTCGAAAACGCCGGACTTGTGTGCCAGGAGTTCGTTGTCGGGATGAACGAGGATTCCCGTTCGGAATCCCTTGTGCCGGCGGCGGACGAGTTGCGCCGTGTAGATGCACTCCAGGAGCACGGAGGCGTTGTCCCGGTCCACGGCCACCGCCACAAAGTTGCGCACGGCCTCTTCTTTCTTCCGGCGGAATTCCTTGCGGGAGGGAAGGCCTTGGGCGTCCTCCTCGTCGGGGGCCGGACGCGGCGCCAGGGCCAGGTGGGCCCGGCCTGCTTCACGGGGTTTTCCGAAGTCCGTCAACGTGGCATTCCTTAGAGACCGGCAACCGGAGAATGCCCAAGACGGGTCTGATCCGGGAGAGATCAAGCCTTTTTGTGCTTTCCGCCCTCCGGCGGTGCAATCACCAGACAGGGCGGCCCCTTCGGCAGATGTTCCAGGATCTCTGGAATCTCACGCACGCGGAGAACTCGGGTGTACTCCCGAGGTGAAGTGAGTTCGATCCCGAGGAAGATCTTGGTCTCCGGCGGGAGTTGGGCGTGCATCTCTTCGAGCAGCGCGCTGAGGCGATAGGGTGTTTCGTACAGAACCACGGGGTCGCTGTAGACGCCGAGACCTCGCAGAAAACGCGCCCGCTCCTCGGCCTTCCTCGGAGCAAAACCGAGAAAGTGATAGGCGTGATTTCCCCAGCCCGCGCTGACCAGGGCAATTGTTGCGGCCGTGGGGCCCGGAACCACCCGGACCAAACCACCCTGCTCTCTCACGCGCGACACGAGCTCAGCGCCCGGATCGGCCAGCACCGGAAGGCCCGCGTCCGAAACCAAGACGGAAACCTTCGCGCGCAGGACCTCGGTTAGGTACTCGCCCAGTTCGCGTTCGGTCGTGTGCTCGTTGATCGGAAACCAGCGGTCTTCGGGAAACGGGATCTTGTGCACGGCCATGAGTCGTGCCGTGGTCTTTCGATCCTCACAGAACAGAATGTCGGCCTCGGCCAGCAGGCGCAGGCCACGCACGCTGATATCCAAAGGATCGCCCAAAGGTACGCCCAACAGGTACAGTGTGGGACGCTGTTGGGAATTTGGTGCGGGCGTCGTCATCGTCTATCTCTGCGCCGGCTGCCCGACCCGGCAGCCTGCCGGCCCGGCGGCCTCCCCGGCCACCTCCTTCAGTTCGGAAGAAAGCGCGGCTGCAGAATGAAGCCGGACTGTTCGGCGTGCATGCGCAGCGTGGGATTGCCCTTGTCGATGAGGAGCGAACGTTCCGCGTGCAGGAGCATGGCGTAGTCGCCCCAGGAATCTCCGGCGGCAAAACGCAGCGGCCCCGGCTCTTCGGCAAGGAGGCGCGCCACTTTCCCGTAGCCAAACGTCAACGGCTCGACCACGTTCGGGAGGAAGACACCTTCGCCGGACGCGGAACGTTCGAGTTGCATACCGAAGACATTGCTTTCGGGAAGCCCCCATTCGCCGATGACGGCCTGAATCAGCGGTTCCGGCGAAGCCGTGACGATGCAGACGCGCCACCCCCGATCCGCGAAGGCCTCGATCAGCTCCCGGATCTCGGCGTAGACGCGAATGCCGGTGTTGATCTCCGAGCCGCCGGGCAACCGCGCGCGCCCTATCGATTCCGCCTGCTCGTGCGCAAACACGTGCCCCGCCATCTGACGCAGGTCCCTTTCCAGGTGCCCCGCGAAGAACACGCGCGTCCACCGGTAGGCTGTTTCCAGGCCCACGCGATTGGTCAGGAACTCGTAGGTGCGCAGCATTTCTTCGCCGAAGGCGACCTCGGAATCGAACGTACCGGAAAGCGCCTGCTCCTGAGAGCGGAGCAGTCGCCGGCGGTGGTCGTCTTCGAGCGCCGGATGGAGTGTTTCCTTCCAGAATTCCGCCATGTCCGCGCGCAGAAGGCCCTGAACGGCGATGTAGTTCATGGTTGCTTCGCCGAGGTCATTGTAGATGAGGGTGTTGTCGAAATCGAAGGCGGCTGTTCCCGGCGGGCCGGAAAGCACGTCCTGAATGGCTGCGAAGGCAGCATCTGTCCAATTGCGTTGCTTCATCCGGGACCGGTCGGCGCCTATGCTCGGAAATCGCCGTCCGCGCCGTCAACCACTACACCAAAGCTCTTGACGCCCTCAGCCCGAAGCGCGACCTCACGCGGGAAGCACCCATGCCTGTCTCCCTTCTGGTCAGAACCTACTCCCCCCGGACAACGGCCGGCGTGCGTGAAATCCTGTTTCGGATCGCCGAAGGAACGCGGTACGTCGGTCAGGAGGAACTCATCTTTCGAATCTGCGACGAGTTGCTCAAGAACGCCATCAAGGCCAACTATCAGTTCCTTCTGACCTGGCTGGCCGCCCGGCGGAGACTCATGGAGGGGCCGCCGGACATGACGGTGGCGGATGCCGACGAATGGTTGTCGGCGGTCTTCTTTGCCGGGGAGCAGGTGTTGCTCGAAAAGCAGTTGCAGCGCATCCCCGACTTCGACCGCCTCCAGACCCGCGTGCGTCGCGTCCTGGATCTGGAGAACGAGCTGCTCAAACACAGACGCAAAGCGGAAGAGTCAGGAGAGCATGCGACCGATTCCGCCGATCTTTTCGGAGACTTCCGTCCCATGCTCCAACTGAAAAGACTGGCGCGTCAGCTATCCATTCAGGTATCGATGGTGGCCGACAAGACGCAGGACGAGATCCTCATCCGCGTGGAAAACGATGCACCCATCCGGGAGCGGGATGTCGAGCGCATCCGCAACGTGCGCGTCCGCTATCGCGAATACCACGAGCGCGGCGAACCGCACATGTTCTTCGTGGAGCACCTCGATACTTCCGGCGGCGGTCACGGTCTTGGGTACGCGCTGATGGATTCGGTGCTCCTGGACATGGGGTTGGATCCGGATCGCAGCCTGTATCTGGTTCCGCACGGCAAGACGATGGTGTTGCTCGCCCTGCCCCTGCGGTAGACGGCCGGAACGGCCTCAAGCTCCTGGGTGTTTTTGGATCCAGCCGACGAAAGTAAGCCACCCTCCTGCCAACATGAGGGGGAGAAAAATGGCGATCATGACGGCGAAGACGTTGGCGCCCGCCTCGGCGCCGCGCTGCATCGCTGCCGGAAAGGCGAGGAGAATGAAACCACGCAACGCCAGGAACCAACCGAAGAGAGAGATGATCACGGCCGCCGCGCTCCGCCAAAACTGATGAAAAGCGATGATGATGAGCCCGAAGCAGAGCATCATGACCCCCACGATCCAGCCCAAGGCCTCGTTGGAACGTATGCTCTCCTATGAAGCGCAAGGGTCCGCCATGATCAGGACACCCGCTCCGTTCTAATACTCGATTTCGCACATACTGAAATGCTCCTCTTTCCGAGATCGATGCCCACGTAGCGCTTAACTTGACTTGTGCCCGATACTTTGCGGAGCCGTGCCCACGGTACGCGTCAAAGTGACGTGACGGTGCCCGGGGAATCTCCGGCGTGTAGGCGCGGCCCGTCACCATGAATCGGCACGCCTGCGCTCGCATCCTTCCAAAGAAATCCGAGTAGCCCGATGATCTGCCGATCTGCCAGGACCGAACGCATTCGATCCTTAGGCGGCCTTTATCTTTGGATAGGGGCGAGTGCATTCATGTTTCGGGAATGCACTCGGCACGCGCGCTTTGCGCGGCCGAGCGTATCGGAACCAAGAACGCTGCCTCGCCCGGGACCTGGTGAGCGCGCGGCGGTGGTCTGGGGAGCACCGATTCCCAAACAGCATTCCGCCTTCGCTCCGGCAGCCGCACCGTTCGGCAGCAGGCCTTCCGCGCCCACGGTACGCGTCAAGTTGACGCGACGGTGCCCGAGGAATCTCCGGCGTGTAGGCGCGCCCGCGAACGTGAATCGGCACGACCACGCTCGCATTCCTTCCAAAGAAGTCCGAGTTGCCCGAAGTTCTCCTCGCAACGAACGCATTCGGAGTCCGCACGGCTCTGTCTTTCGAAGGTGGCGTGTGCGCTCGCGTTTCAGGAATGCGCGCGGCACGCGCGCTCTGCGCGGCCGAGCGGTTCTGGACCAAGCACGGCAGCTCGCCCGGGACCTGGTGAGCGCGCGGCGAAGGGTTGTGGGTTGCGGCACCAAGCCCAAATCCCTCTTGGAATCGCCATGACGGCTGCGCCCATCAGCGGCAGCCGTCATCCGCACTCAGCGATTATGGCACAATGGGGATCCCTGCCAGGGCGATCACCAGCACTCCGGTGAAACCGAGCCCGTAGGCTCCCGCAACTGCGCGCGTCCAAGCCAGGGCCCGTGAGTTGCCCGACCGCTCCAACAGCCAGGCCACCAGCGGCACCACCTGAAGTGCGTGCAACCCCACGAAGTGGGCGACGCGCAGATCTCCGGCGCGCGTGCTCCAATTCAGAAACGGCAGTCCGGGTCCGCCATCCGCGGCTCCGACTGTGTGACGCAGGATGGCCGACATGAAACCACCTTCGATCCCGGCGGCCACGAACAGGAGAATCCCCAGCCTCACGCCCGAAACGAAAACGCGCCTGGTCTGATACGCGGGGGCGAGGTCAGCGCCTCGACCGAGCAGTACGAACAGGTACACCATGAAGCCCGTGTTCACTGCAATCGCAAGGCCCATCACGGAAAAGATGAGTCCGTCCCCGGGTGTCGTCTGGTTGAAGTGGCTGGGGACGCCCCGGGCCGATTGTATAGAGATAAATAATATCTCCACAAACATAGTTCCGGCCAGCCAGGCGCTGATCCTGCGGCGCCGGGCGGGACTCGCCAGCATGCCGATCAGCCAGGCGACCGTGGCCGTGTAGACGGCGATCGAAACGGCGAACTTCGTCGGTTTGATCCACGGGTCGATCCCGAGCACGGTGCGGTCGTCCAGGGGCATGAGCATCAAAAACGCCACCGCGAGACATGCGTGAGTGAGCGCCGTGACGGCCAGCATGGGGCTGCGAGCGTACAGCTCCCGGCCCAGGGCAGCAACGCGGCTCACGAATTGCCTCCGGCCTTGCCCGCGCGAGCCCGGACGAGCGCTCGAACTCCGCTGAAAGCCAGAAATCCGCTCGGGCCGAACAGGAACGTGAGCAGCAGGATCGGAACCATCGCGAGGTGCGGGACACCCAGCGCCCGCGACTCACGCACAATGTGAACGCCAATGAGCAGGTCGAAGGCCAGGTAGTGCAACCAACCCGCGAGGAGAATCTCTTTCACCGTGAACAATCGCGCCACGCCGTCGAGGGTGCTGAAGCCCCCGTCCGAGCGACCGATGTTGGTCGCAATCAGGAAGACATAGGCCAGCGATATCACGACGGGAACGACCCAACCGCTGACGACCTCGGCCCACGAGCGGCCCGGGGCCAGGACGAGGGCGGCCCACCCCACGAGAACGAAGGCATTGGCGATGCGAAACAAGAGATCCGGTTCCATACGATCCTCCCGGGACGCGCCTTGACCCGGGACGGGGCCAAGGCGTCCGATGTTTACAGTGTAAACAACGGAAGTTCTTGATGTTTACAGTGTCAACAAAAAAAGTTGCATCGAAGACCCGATAGCGCAGGCTGGCAGTATGGCCGGTCGAAGGAACGCGCAGGTCCGTCGCCCCAAAGCGAAGGCTCGGGAAGTCGATTCCGCAACCGGCTACCACCACGGCAATCTGCGCGAAGCTCTGCTCCAGGGAGCGCTCGAGCTCATCGGGCTGCGGGGAGCCGCGCAGCTCTCGCTGCGCGAGGTGGCCCGTCGCATCGGAGTTTCCCACGCAGCGCCCTACCGGCACTTTGCGGACAAGAACGCGCTTCTCGGTGTCATCGCTCTCCAGGGCTTTTCGCTCCTGAAGCAGGCACTTGAGGAAAGCCGAATCGACCGCGGGCCACGGGAAGCCTTCGAGGAGTCCGGGCGCGCGTACGTGCGTTTCGCGCTCGCCCATCCCGCGCACCTCGCGGTCATGTTTGGCGGTGGCGCGCTCGACCCCGCCGCGTGCGATGGTCTCCCGGAGCGGGGCGAGGACGCTTTTGGAGTCCTCGTTGCGATCATCGAGACGGCACAGGAAGCGGGCGTCGTTCGTCCCGGCGACAGCCGTACTCTGGCGCTCGCGGCCTGGTCACTCGTGCACGGCTTGGCGCTCCTCGTGCGCGAGGGTGGCGCCGTTCCGCCGGCCGGTGCGGACCAAACCACGCGCGCCCTTACGCAGATTCTGTTCGAAGGAATGCGAGCGCAAGACAGCTGAAGATGAACCACATGAAGATTCGTTTGGAAGACTTTCCGGTTCGGCAGGAGACTGTCTATCTCAACAACTGCGGCGTGGCCCCGCTTTACGGTCCGGCCGCCGCGGCGATGGCGGAGTTCGTTTCGGTTCGGAGCCGCCAGGGCGCGGGCGCCTTTCGCACGTATGGAACGATGCAGGCCGAACTGCGACGGGCCGCGGCGGATCTTCTGCAGACCGAAAGTGAGAACGTGGCCTTCGTCAAGAACACCGCCGAAGCGCTGAGCATGCTCGCGAACGGATATCCGTTCGAGCCCGGCGATGAGATCATCTCTTACGTGCACGAGTACCCGTCGAACCATTTCCCGTGGCTTCTTCAAGAACGCCGCGGTGTGAAGTTGCGATTGCTTCCAGATCGTCGCGCTCACCTACGGCCGGGCATCGCCCTGACCGGGGCGGAGTTGCCCGGTCCCTGCGCTTGGACGCTCGAAGACCTGGAGGAATTGGTTAGTCCGCGCACGCGCGTCGTGGCGATCAGCCACGTTCAGTTCACTTCGGGATTCGCCGCCGATCTCGAGCAACTCGGCCGCTTCTGCGCCGGGCGCGGAATCGATCTCGTCGTGGACGCCGCGCAGAGCCTCGGATGCCTCCCCCTGCGCCCGGAAGAATGGGGAATTGCCGCCGTCGCCTCGTC
Source organism: uncultured Leptospiraceae bacterium (assembly GCA_964585735.1). Classification (GTDB taxonomy): domain Bacteria; phylum Spirochaetota; class Leptospiria; order Leptospirales; family Leptonemataceae; genus CAZPFB01. Next base: position 7,199 of record CAZPFB010000117.1, on the reverse strand, counting down.
GGGGTGGAAGTGGTTGCTCGGCCCGCTGGGGACGGGGCTCTTCTATACATCGCCGGAGTTGCGCAGGCGTCTTTCGATCACGATGGCGGGGGCGGAAGTCGTCACCCAGGCACCTGACTACCTGGACCATCGCTGGCAACCTCACGCGACGGCACGCGTCTTCGAATACAGCACCGAACCGGCAGCGGGTGTCTTGGGTTTGCTTGTGGCCTTGCGCGAACTCTGGAACCACCTGGAAGATCGCGCCGTGGCCGACCACGCCTTCGCGCTTCAAGATCGCCTGATGGCGCTCCTGGACCCCGACTTCTTTCGGCCGCTGGCCTTCGAGGCGCCACACCGCTCCGGCATACTCTCGGTTGTCCTGCCTGTGGATCCGGAAGAGTACTGTCGCCGGGCGGTCGCCGCGGGAGTTTTCGTCACTGCGAGGGGCGGATATCTCAGGCTCGCTCCTCACGTGTATCTGACTCTCGAGGACATGGACCGGGCGGCCAGCATCCTCAACGACCTGGCGCGCCAAGAATGAGAGTGACCTAGCATCGGCGGGAGGTTAGGCTCATTCGAGGTCTGCAACGGCTTCCCTTTCGATGGTGGCGGATGCAATCGTGTTTCAGGAACGCCCCGGCACGAGCGCTTTGGCGGCCGGGCGGTTTCGAACCAAGCACGTTGCCTCGCCCGAGACCTGGTGAGCGCGCGGCGATGGTTTCGGGGGCCCAGCCAGGGGACGCCCTTTGCATTCGTGGCCGCGCCCATCGGCAGCACGCGCTCCCGCGCCCACGGTACGCGGCAACTTGACGTGATGGCGCCCGATACTCCTCCGGCGTGTAGGCGCGGCCCCGTCACCGTGAATCGGCACGTTCGCGCTCGCATCATTTCCAAAGGAATCCGAGTTGCCCAAAAATTCTCCGAACCCGAATGCAGTCGGCCCCAACGCTCCGGCCCTGCCCAAAGAAATCCGAGTGGCCCGATGATCTGCCAGGACCGAACGCATTCGATCCTTGGGCGGCCTCTTGTCTTTGGATAGGGGCGAGTGCATTCATGTTCCAGGAATGCACTCGGCACGCGCGCTTTGCGCGGCCGAACGGACCGGGACCAAGAAGGCCTGCTCGCCCGAGACCTGGAGAGCGCGCGGCGATGGTTGGGGTGCCCAGCCATTGGTGGGCTTTGCATTCGTGGCCGCGCCGTTCGGCAGCAGGCGTTCACCGCGCCTACCAGGACCGTACGCGGCGCCCGCTTTTCAGCGCAGAGCCTGCATGCCGTGGACGAACTTGGGCGCGTGGCGAACGCCGTTCTTGCGGACTTCGAAATGGAGATGAGGGCCCGTGGAACGTCCGGTCGAACCTACTCGACCGATCGGCTGGCCCGCCCGCACGCGCGCCCCGCGGCCCACCGCGATGCTCGAAAGATGTCCGTAGTAGGTTCGGTAGCCATACTGATGCTCGAGGATCACGAGCCGTCCGTACCCTCCGGACCAACCGCTGAACACGACGCGGCCTTCGCGACTGGCGTGCACGGACGTTCCATGGGCCGCCCCGATGTCGACGCCGCCGTGGAAGACGGCCTGTTGAGTGAAAGGGTCGCGGCGCAGGCCGAACCCGCTGGTGAGGCGCCCGCGCAGGGGTGGAAGGAAACCGTTGCCGAGAAAGTAGTCGCGCTCCTCCTTCGTGAAGCGATGTCCAGGAACGAACCAACCGTGGCGCAGAGCGATGAGCCTGGACTCGGGTAATTGGAAGTGGCGTGCGAGTCTGCCCCGCCGGCCGTGAGCTACCAGGCCGCGTGCGTTGGGGATCCGCAGAACCGTCCCGACCCGAAGCGCGTTGGGATTGATGATGTCGTTGACGGAAGCCAACGTGTCCATGTTCTGCGAAACGAGCCCCATGACCGAGAAAAAATCATCGCCCCGACGTACGCGATAGCGAACGAAACGCAGTGGGTGCTCGAGGTCGCCGGTCCGGGCGGCGCTCTGGAGGTTGGCCGAGATCTCGCGGCGCAGCCGGGTCAATTCAGTCGATCGGGGGTCCAGTTTGACAAGCACGCGTTCCGGCGGCAGAGCCGGTCGCGTCACGCCCTCTTCGTGCTCGTGCCCCGACGTCGGAGCAGAAACCAAGCAGATCAGGACGACCAGCGTCGCCTGCAAGCCGCGGATCGACCGCGTTTCGACAACGAACAACGGCACCGCTCTCAGGATCGCAGCTTTTCGGGAGAAATTGAGCCTTTTTCTGGACGGGTCTGGCCGGGGGGTGCCCAACCGGACCGTGCAACCGGGGCCGAGCAGTGCAATCGTCGTGGGTCGCGCGCTGCTGGTGACCGCGCTGGGAGTGGCAGCCTTCTTCCTGCTTCAGGGCGGGCACGCGCGAGTCCTCTACCTGACGACGTCCACCTGGCCGACCGGCTCGGCATTCCTGCGTCCGCTCGTCTATCTCGTCTGCCTGCCCGTGCTGGCACACCTGCTGCTCGGTCGGATGCTGCCCCGCGTTTTTGCGCTGCGAATGCCCTCGGGCTCGCAGACGCCAAGTCGCCCGGATGCCGGGCGGGTGCGGCCCCGGAGGCTCACAGCACGACTGGGTGTGGGCGCCCTGGCGGGGTTCGGATTGGCGTTGGCTTCGGGTGCTCACTGGATCCTTGCGCGCGGCCAGGGGACCCGTCCAGCTACCGGCGCCGGTTCTTGGGATTTCGTAGCCGTCCTGACAGCCGTGGTGGTGACGCCCGTTCTGGAGGAGTGGTTCTACCGTGGAGAACTCCAGCGATTTCTCGATCGCGGGGTGCGCTGGTGGAGCCTGCTTCTTCAGGCAGGCCTGTTTGCACTTCTGCATCCACCGGCCGTTTGGCCCATGCTGCTTCTGGTAGGCCTCGCTTTCGGTGGATTGTACTGGCGTCACGGGCTCGGCTCCGCGATGGTGGCCCACGCCGTGTACAACGCCGCGCTGTTCGGACTCCACGGCCTGTTTGCGCAATGAAAGTAGCCCGAACCGAACACGGACGGCGCCGCCCGGCCCGGCACACGTGCCCGCGCGCTTCCCGCACTGTGGCACTCGTGCTCGCCGCGGCGCTATCCTGGCAGGTCACGGTCACGAGCGCTCTGGCCGACGCGCGTCGTTCGTACGAATCCCCGCTGCAGGCCGCAGACCTTCGCGCGCGAACCCAGGACGTTCTGAGAAAGCTCGACGCGAACGGATTCTACGCCAACGAAGAGACCCAGGGCTTCTCCTTCTTGCTGTCCAATCGGTGGCGCTCGCCTTTCACATACGACATTTTCGGGGGGAGCATCAGCTCCACGATCCCAAACGCTATCGTGCGTCTGGAAGGCGATGCGGGAGACGTGCTTTCGCTCGCGCGGGTGCTTGCTCTCGAGGGCGTGATCACCGACGGCACGGTTCACGCGGAAGGTGAAAAGCCCGTACCTCTGGAGAGAAAGTCGCACCTGGTCGGTCAGGGGCTCAACCTGCTGGCTCCCTGGGCTTCGGTTCTGTACCTATCGTGGGATTCTCCGAGGCTGACGCGCGGTCAGACCTGGTTTCGTGCGCTGGCTTTCTTCCTGGCGGATGTTCTCATCGTCTTTACTGCGGGCACCGATTTCTTTCGGCAGGAGTACGGTCGCCAATGCCCTTCGGCCGGAAAGCTGATGGGCACCTGCAGCGACCGGTCCCACCCCGAGGGCATGGCCGCGGGCCTTCTGCTCGTGCGCATGGTCGGGGCCTGGCAGAGCGCGAACCTGGCGCGAGGTCACAATCAGTTGGCAGAACTCAAGTACACTTTCTACCTGGACTACTGAACGGCAGGTATGGGCGCGCGCGCCACCCAAAACGAGCCACCCGGACCGCTCGAAGTCCTGTTCGAGGACAATCACTTACTTTGTGTATACAAACCTTCCGGACTGCTCAGCCAATCGGGACCGGAAGGCGCGCCGGACCTGCTTTCCCTCTGTCGGGAGTATGTGCGCGAACGCTACAACAAGCCCGGCGCCGTCTACCTGGGACTCGTGCATCGCCTCGACTGGGGGACTTCAGGTCCGATGGTTTTTGCGCGCACCTCGAAGGCCGCAGCAAGGCTCTCCGAACAGTTCCGCTCACGCGAGATTGCCAAAGACTACCAGGCCCTCGTGACCGGGCGCCCCGCGCCTCCCGCCGGGGAACTGCGGGACTTCCTGATCAAGGAGGAACGGATGCGACTCGCGCGCATCGTGCCCCCGGAGACTCGTGGCGCGCGTGAGGCCCTGCTCTCCTATCAAACGCGCGGCACCCGACTGGTTTCGAAACGTCGCCTCAACGAGTTGCTCTTTCCGGAGCCATCGGACTCCGAGCACGCAGAGCATCCGGAAACGAAGCTTCACGAAGTCTCCCTCGTGGATGTGGAACTGCTGACCGGACGCTTCCATCAAATCCGCTGTCAGCTCGCTCATCGCGGCCATCCGATCTTGGGCGACGCCAAGTACCATTCCCGCTTCGCCCTGCGGGGACAGAGGCTCGCACTGGAGTGTGTTCGCCTGGAGTTCGAGCATCCTGTGAAGTCCGAGGCCATCGTTCTCGCAGGACGGGCGCTGCTCCAGCAGGCCTTCGAGCGCATCCCGGTTGCCGGCGAATGAGGCGACGGCGCAGGAAGGCTCACCCTATCTCGAGAGACTCTCCTCTCCCATGCGATCGGGTGCGGGATCGCGGTCGTTGCCTGAGCCGGCTTTCCTTGGGAAAGTGGCGAATGCGTCCGTGTCCCAGGAATGCCAGCGGCACGCGCGCTTTCAGCGGCCGAGCGGGTCGGACCAAGCGCTTTGTCTCGCCCGAGACCTGGAGAGCGCGCGGGGAAAGTGGCTCTCCTACTCTCGCTCACGATTGCCCCATTGAGAGCTGCGGCGGCGAATCGGAAGCGGGCGCCGCACACCCTCGTTCGCGCCGCGTCCACTTCAGGCGGCACAATCGCGTTCACAGCATTCCAAAGAGTCCGGGTAGACTGCGGATCTGCCTCCAACGAGAGCATTCGCGTCTTGACCGGCTCTTCCTTTCGAAGGTGGCGATTGCTCCTATGTTTCGGGAACGCCAGCAGCACGCGCGCTTTGCGCGGCCGAGCGGTTCGGGACCAAGCAAGCTCTCTCGCCCGGGACCTGGTGAGCGCGCGGCGATGGTCCTTTTCCCGATAGCAGACTCCGCTACCCCGTGACGGCGGACGTACACTCCGGAATCGTTCCCCGCGCCGGCTGCTTATCTGGCGCCCGAAGCGGCTTCCTTGATGAGCCCCGCGGCGATTTCGTTGCGCTGGATCTGGCTGGTCCCCTCGTAGATCTGCAAAATCTTTGCGTCTCTAAAGTATTTCTCCACCGGGTATTCTTTGGTGAAACCGTAGCCCCCGTAGATCTGGACAGCGTCCGTGCACACCTGCATGGCCGAATCGGCGGCGAAGCACTTGGCCATGGCCGAAAAGCGCGCCAGGTCTTTGTGTCCCATCTCCAGCATCTTGGCCGCCTTGTAGGTCATGAGCCGCGAAGCTTCGATCTTCATGGCCATGTCCGCGAGCATGTGCTGGATGGCCTGAAAGGATGCAATCTTGACGCCGAACTGCTCGCGCTCGCGCGCGTATTTGATGGCACAGTCGAAGGCGCCCTGAGCTGTGCCGACGGCCAAGGCCGCCACTGCCGGACGGGAAGCGTTGAGGGTCTTGAGGGCGTGCAGGAAGCCCATGTTCTCTTTTCCGCCGACGATGTTCTCAGCAGGCACTTCGCAATCTTCGAAAATGAGCTGCCGCGTTTCCGAACAACGGATGCCGAGTTTGTCTTCTTTCTTCCCGAAAGAGAAACCTTTCCAGCCTTTCTCGACGAGAAAGCACGAGATCCCGCGCGGGCCGCGATCCTTGTCGGTGAGGGCAAAGACGGTGTAGACGTCGGCCTGACCTGCACCGGAAATCCACTGCTTCGTGCCGTTGAGGATGTAACGGTCGCCCTTCTTGACGGCGGTCGTGGTCAGGGCGGGAACATCGGAACCGGCACCCGGTTCGGTGAGGCCGAAGGCAGCACTGACGTCACCGGCCGCGAGCTTCGGAATCCATTTTCTCTTCTGCTCTTCTGTTCCGCCGAATTCCAAGGGCAGAGCACCCAGCTTCGTAGCCAGGAGCGCCGTTCCCACACCGAGACAACCGTACGCGATCTCTTCGGACAGCAGCACGAAGGCCAGCGGCCCGAGTCCCAGTCCGTCGTATTCCTCGTCGAAAAGAGCCGCGAAGATTCCCGCTTCTTTGAACTTGGTGAAGACACCTTTCGGGTATTCGTTCTTCTCGTCGAGTTCCATCCGCACGGGAACTACTTCGTTCTTGACGAGTTCCCGTACGAGATCGCGCAGCTGAATGATTTCTTCGCTGAAGGTGAGATCGAGATTCATGGCTTTCCCCTGATTGTCGTTGCCTGCCCAGCACATCCCTCGGCGCACCAACGCACATTGTGGCGAAAATGCAACAGGCGTCGTGCGACGTTCCGCACAGGACGCGAGGGTGAAGGACGCTGTCTCGTTTTGCGCCGTGCGGGCAAGCCTAATTTCCCGCTTTGGCCGCGGGAGCAGCGGCGTCGAGCGTCAGCCGGAACAGCACCAGCTTCTGGCGCACCCGACGTACCAGTTCGAGAACGCACTTTCCGGCCAGGATGCGCTCTCCCACCTCGGGAAAGCGCCCGACCGTCTTGATGGCATAGCCGGCCACACTCGTGTACGCGTCCGATTCCGGAAGCTGGGGTCCGTGCTCCAGGCCGAAGGCCGGATGCAGTTCAAAGTACTCGTTGAAGTCGATGATGGAGCAGGTTCCGGAAACCAGGATGCTCCCGTCCGGCGCGGCCGTGATCTTCTGATCATCGGGGTCTTCCTTGATCTCGTCGATTTCACCGACAATTTCCTCGAGTATGTCCTCCATGGTCAGAAGGCCCGCAGTTCCACCGTATTCATCGACCGCAATGGCCATGTGGATCTTGCGTTTCTGCATCTCGGGCAGGATCTTCCCGATGGGCATCGTGTCGGGGACATAATAGGCGGGCCTCACCAGCCGAGTCAGGTCCACGGCCTCACCCCGCGCCATGGTCCGCATGAGATCCTTGATATGCAAGATGCCGAGGATGTTGTCCAGGCTACCCGCCACGACCGGAAGACGGCTGAAGAACGAATTGATGGCGCGCCGGAAGTCCTCATCGGTGGCGTCATTCGGAAGCGAGGTGATCTCGACGCGGGGCACCATGACCT
>CAZPFB010000116.1:0-16787 GCA_964585735.1 uncultured Leptospiraceae bacterium | reverse complement strand
TCGCTCAGGCGAAGAGCCCTGAATGGCACGCGCACGAGTCCGCGAGTGCGTAAGCGGGGCGCCAGCCCCGCGAGCGGCGTCAGCCGCGTGCCAGACTTGCAGTTTGAGCAGCGAGTCCATGGATGGACGAGCGTCCCGAAGAGCGGCGCCAATCGCGCGCCTGGGGAGCACAGGATGTGCGAGTCAGGCGCGCCTAAGAATAAAAAACGTGGGCGATGACAGATTTGAACTGCCGACATCCTGCTTGTAAGGCAGGCGCTCTCCCAGCTGAGCTAATCGCCCGGGTTGTCGATCAGGCGGACTTGGTGGTCAGCTTGTTGATCAGCACGGCCACACGGGACTTGCGCCGGTCGGCCTGACGGTGGTGGATCAGGTTCCGTTTGCCGGCCCGATCCAGGTACGCGGAAAACACGCGGAACAACGCACTGGCCTCTTCGGCCTTGCCTTCTGCCACGAGCTTGCGAACCCGCTTGTCGAACGTGCGCAGGCGAGCACGCTGCGCCGAGTTGAGATCCCGCCGCCGCGCATTCTTGCGCATTTCTTTCTTTGCCGACTTTGTATTGGCCACCTTGGTCCGCCACCTTCCCCAAGCAGGGTTTGATCCGGGCCAGAGATCAGATCTTGGGCCTGCCTGTCAAGTGTCTTTCGCGACCCCGACCGCGGCGGGATGCCCTCAAAGAAATCCTCGCGGATTATGTCCCATTGGGTGGCCGTCTGCCGACCTTTGGTTGAGGTCGCGGCCCGCCTGCGGTGGCGGGAACGACCATGCATCGATGGCAGTCGGCAAGCACAACCCGTGGCAGATTACGAATGCCCACCTGGTTTCTCCCGGCGGAGAGGTGCGCGCGGCCGGCGTCGTGCTGCGCGACGGAAAGGTGTCCCGAATCCTCGCCCCCGCCACCACCGAGGGTGATCTGCTCAACCTGAACCTCCACGGTCTGTGCGTCTGGCCCGCGTTCATCAATGCCTACGACGCTCTGGCAGCGACCTTCTACCCCTTCTCCGGTCCCGGGCGCCCCTATCGCAACTGGCTTTCGTGGGATAACGAATTGAAATCGTCGCCACTGTTCAAGGAGCGGATGCTCCTGGAGCTCGAGGATCTGTATCGCCTCGGCGCCTATCGCAATCTGGTGGCGGGCGCAACGCTGGTCCTCGACCATGTGCCGCACTTTCTGCGCAAGGCCGCGCCTGATGACCTCGTGGTCGATCTCTTGGGCGACTTCGGCCTTTCGCACACAATCGGCGGCTACTCCCTCGGGTGGGGCGACGGCCCCGCCGTCGAGTACGCGAGGGCCGCTGAGGCGAACCGACCCTACGTCACACGCATCGGGGAAGGCTTCGACCCGGAGAGTCGCGGCGCGGTACGCACCCTGGCCGCAGCCGGCGCCCTGGGCGAACACACAGTTCTCGCGCACGGTGTTTCACTGACCGGCGAAGACTTCCGGCGCATTGCGGACGCCGGTGCCTCCATCGTCTGGTGCCCCGAAAGCGACCTGCACCTGTACGGCCAGACTCTGGCCGTACACGAAGCGGTGGCCGCCGGCGTGAATGTCTGCCTTGGCACCGACTCGGCGATGAGCGGCGCGGTGCACCTTCGCAGCACGCTTCGGTCCGCGGCCGGCGTGGCCGGGCCGGGCGGCGAGCGCTTCGGAGGCCGAGAACTTTTCCGGATGGCAACAGACAACGCGGCCCGCGCGCTGCGTGTCACCACGCCCTCCCTGCGCGAGGGCGGCGAAGCCAGTCTGGTCGTCATGAGAACATCCCCCGGCACGGAACCTTTCGGCACTCTCACCACCGGCACGCCGGCGGACCTGTTCCTGGTTGTTCGCCACGGTCTGCCACTCTTCGCGGACGCCGAGCTGGAACCTGTCTTCACGCAGTTGGGTGTGCTCTTCGATCGCATCACGATCAACGGCCGCGCCAAAATTATCCGTCACGGTCTCAAAAAGTTGCTGGAAACCATATCCGGTGCATTGGGATATACCAAGGAGTTTCCGTTCCTTCCCACCGGCTGAAGGGGGGCGGCCATAACCTGTCGATATGCCCGTCAATCGCAACTACAGCGGAGGGTCCATCGTATACTTCCAGGGAGACCGGGGAGATGACGTCTACGTCCTCCAGAAGGGTCGGGTCATCCTGATCAGCACCGCACTCGACACGGGTGAAGAGATCAAGACGGACGTCCAGAAGGGCGAATTCTTCGGCGTCAAGTCCAGCCTCGGGCACTACCTGCGCGAGGAGACGGCTCAGGTTCTCGGGGCCACCACCCTGCTCGTGTTCAAACAGCAGGAGTTCGAGCAGCTGGTGCTCAAGAACACCCGCCTGATCATGAAGATGCTCAAAGTGTTTTCGCGTCAGCTGCGGGACGTCCACCGTCAGGTCCGGGACATTCTGAAAACGGGCGCAGCGCGCGAACCCTCTTTCGAACTGATGAATGTGGCAGAATCGTTCTTCCGATCCGGGAACGTCGATCATGCCGTGCACGCCTTCGAGAAATACCTGGAGCATTACCCCGGCGGTCGCTACTCGGAACGCGCGCGGGACCTGATCGGCAAAGCGCGCCGCGGGGAACGGTATCCCCTGGGATATCCGGCCCTGGAGTCTGTGACCGGAGGAGATGATTCTGCTCAGAGCACGGTCCGCGAGGGTATGCGCAAAGCGGAAGACACGCTCGAAGATCCTTTCGCACTCAACGCAGCCCCGGTGGAAGCGCCGGCGGCAGAGCCAACGATCTCGGAGGTCTTCTACGAAGGGATGGACTCCTTCAGCAAGGGCGACTTTGCCGACGCCTTGGGCAAGTACACCGCGTGCCTGCAGTTCAAGAAGCTCAAGGGCAGCGAAGACGCGGACCTGATGAGCCGCGCGCACTATGAGAAGGCGCGCTCGGAAATCAAACTCCAGAAACTCGATGACGCCACTGCCTCCCTTTCGCTGTACTTGAAGAAGTACCCGACCGGAGATCACGTGAAGGATTCCATTTTCCAGATGGGAGTCATTGCCGAAGGCAAAGGAAACGCGGAACGGGCCAAGTCCCTCTACCACAAGGTGGCCACGATGCCGCCACCCGATCAGCTCACGGCCGAAGCCCGCAAACGCCTGGAGAAACTCGGATGAAATCGATGCTGTTGCCCGAGTCCCTCTTCGACAAGTTCGGCAAGACGCTCGAACCCGGGCAGATCGTCTTCTGCGAATGGGAGCCTGGAAACGACTTCTACTTCATCCAGGAAGGCCGGGTGAAGATCATCAAGACAATCGGCAATACGCAGAAGACCCTCGACGTACTCTCTGCCGGGGACCTGTTCGGTGAGATGGCCATTCTCGAAGAGGAACCACGCAGCGCCACGGCCATCGCGCTGGATCATGTGCGCGTGCTCAACTTCAACCGGGAGAATTTCGACTCGCTCATGCACGGCAACCCGCAGTTGGCTTTTCGGCTGCTGGTCGTATTCTCCACGCGCATCTACGACGCCAAGCGTCGCCTCCAGATCCTGCTCATCGATGACATCCAGGCCAAAGTGGCCGATGTCTTCCTGATGCTCGCCGAAAAGGATCCGGAGTACGGTAGCATCACGTCGAAGGTTTTCAACATCAGCGTGGATGACGTGGCCAACTGGTGCGCGCAACCCGTCGCTGACGTCCAGAAGGTCATCAACGGCCTCGTCAAACAGGGCAAGGTGGAACTGTTCGCCGACCGCATCGTGATCAGCAACATCAATGACCTGGCCCGCATCGTCGCGGCCAAGAAGAAAGCCGCCTGGTAAGGGGCCATTCGGCCGCGCGGAACAACGCCATGCGGGGCAAGCTCAAAGAAGCCCTCTCCCGGTCCGTGCTGGTCGGGAGCTTTCAGTGCATCCGGGACCCGAACATGCCCGGGCTGTTTGCGCGCGCCGGTTTCGACCTGGTCGTGATCGACACGGAGCATTTCTACCTGAATCCCGAGTCGGTCCAGAGTATCGTCCTCGGGGCTCGCGCGGCCGGAATCTTCGTGCTGGTACGTCCGGCCGAGATTTCCCGCTCCGCCATCCAACGGGCGCTCGATGCCGCTCCGGACGGAATCCTGGTGCCGCTCGTTTCCACCAGGGAGGAAGCCGCGCAGGTCGTTGAATTTGCGCGTTATGCGCCACTCGGGTCGCGGGGCTTCCACGGCCTGACTCCGGCCACCGGATGGGGGGAACGCGGCGGCGCTGAGCACGCGGCCAACGACACGCAGCAAACCCTCGTCGCCGTGCAGATCGAGACGCCGGCCGGAGTGGAGAACTGCGAGGCCATCGCCCGCGTCGAGGGAATCGACATGCTTTTCGTGGGCCCCGGAGATCTATCTCACGCACTCGGCAGAACCGGCGACTACTCGAATCCGGAGCTGCTCTCCGGAGTAGACCATGCGCTGGCCGCCGCCCGGGAGTCGAAGAAGCTCTCCGGAATCTACGCGGCCAGGCCGCACCTGGAAGAAAGGGCGCGCGGGGCGGGGGCAACGTTCATCGTTCGCGGTTCCGATACGCGTTTCTTCTTGGACGGCGCCAGCGCGGCGCGCGGAGCCCGATAGCGCAAAAGGAGGACCCGCTCGGGCGACCACGCTCAATCGTTGATAGGATAGAACGAAGTCTCGGCCGGTAGAGTGATCCCTTCCTTCGGCATCCCCGCCGCCTCCGGCTGCTGGCAGGCGAGCTTCACAGTACTTCTGTAATGTAAAATGTATGGTTTCGCGAAGAAAGTCTTCAGCACCCAGCGCAGGACCGCGGAAACCTTCCTCAGCACATCGAACCCGCCCAAGAAGCCCTGACGCTCCACCGAGATGGAGCACCCGCCGGGGCCCTTGAGGTGATAGACGACCGTCGTGGGGAACGAATAGCCCGACATACGATCCCGGGATTTGCCGAGCACTTCCCGGCGCTCCACGGGCCTGAGAAAGATGACCCGCCCGCCCAGCGTCACGCCGCCGCGAAACTCGTCGGGTTGCTTCCGACTGCCATGGAGTCCGCCAACAGCAATTCCCTGCCCATACGAAAACGTCCGCGTCAGTTCGAACTGTTTGGCGTACCCCTCCGGCGATTCGTTGGTCAGGATGTGCTCGATGCCCGCCACGCCTTTCAGCGGCGTCGTCTGTCCCGCGATCGTCACAGAGCCCGTGGTGGAGGCAAAGAGGACGGGCACGTCCACTTGAATAAAGGCTCCGTCTCCGCGCACCGGGAAACGACCGCCCGAGAAGCGAATGCCCGCGCCTCCCGGCACCAACTCCAAATGAACGGATGTGTCGTCCACCAGTGCGTCCGCAACGTAGCGACCGCGTTCATAGCGGAGGTGATTGCCCTTGCCAAAGGTCATGTTGAGCTGGCCGGGCGTTGCCTTGAGGTCTGCCTGCGCGAACTCGGCGGTCCCGGCGCGCCCAACGGAGCCATTCGTGAGGAAGAGTGCGGCGCCGTTGTTGAAATCCCCGGGACCGATGTTCGACACGATGTAGGTCATCACGACGTAGTGGCCGGAGCCGCGGAAGCTGATGTTCCAGGCCTGCGTGAATCCGGGTTTTGCGCCGAACGGCTTGTAGCTGACGTCCCCCAGAGTGGACTGCACGGATTCCGTCCCGCCGGCCGGCGCGTGCAACACCAGACCGACGGCCCCGAGAAGCAGCAGCAGAGCCGGACGGGGGAAACGGTGCGACCGTCGCATCAGCGAGGTGCTGCGCTCCTGGCGCCTGCTGGCTTGGTCCGCGCGAAACATGGTTCGAACCCCGAATCGGAAGGGGAAGCGTACGCGATGCGAACCAAGCTGGCAATCGATTCTTTCGAAATTGTCGTGCACGAAACGGGTTGAAACCCCGGACACCCTCGGCCAACCGGTTTACCGGGCGTGCCCGGCCTTGGCCCGGACCGGCGGTGTCAGATTCAGTGAATGCAGCAAGAACCGGCGGTCTTTGCTTCGCGGCCCTCCTCGTCTGGGCGTGGCCGGTCAAACCCCTGGCTGCAGACGTCGTCTTTCTGCCGTTTCTCGTGAGCGGCGGGCCGGACCCGGCCCTCGTGGATCCCGACTCCCTGCCGCGCGACCTCACGCAGGCAGCCGCGTTCCTCTTCCAAACGGCCAAGAGCTTCCCGGTCCGAACGGAAAAGCGGGTCCGTCGCCTGCTGAAGGTTCGCGGCCTTGCTTCTCACTACCGCGCCGATCTCAACCCGTCCCAGTCCCGCCGCGTATGCAACGCGCTCGACGCCGAATACCTGATGTTCGGCCACGCGCACTTCGAAACCGGGCGGCGCGTCCGTTGGGAGCTGCGGCTGTTCGGTTGCGGTAGCGGCAGCGTTCTTCGTCGCGCCACGCGCACCGAAAACTGTAACGAACTGCAGCCGACTCTCGTGGAGCTCCTGCGCGAGGTGTCCACCTTTGCAGGCGACCGACCGGGAAGCCGCTTCGAGCGTCCCGCCACCGGGTCGGGCTTTGTGGTGTTGCTGGATGCCTCAGGCTCCATGCTGCCGAACCTGGGCGCGATTCGGGAGGGCCTGCTGGCCCTGCTGGCCCGCGGCGGTCGTACACTGGTGGTGTACGCTGTGCGCGGCGGCAACCTTCCGGAACGCCTCGGGCCCTTTCGCGATCGGGAATCCGCGGCGCGGGGCCTGGGTCGCCTGCGCGCTTCCGGTGAGACAGACTTACTGGACATGGCGCGCGCCCTGGGGGCCGCTCGAAGTGACCTGACGGCTCCAGATACGCTGCTCGTTCTGACGGATGCTTCCTTTCGGGGAAACGGTCGGAGTTCCTACGAGGCGGCCCTGCGCAACCTGACTGCGGGCGGCGGGCGTCTGCGCCTCTTCGAAATGCCGGAGTCGCGCCTGGCCGATCGGGAGGCTACGGTCCGTTTGGCAAAGTCACTCGGCCTGCCGGATGCCTCCGTCGCCTCAGGAGTGGAGGCGCGCTTTCTGGAAAGCGAACCCGAGACCTTCGTGGGGCACGGCGGGCGCGTCTTTCGATCCCGTTCCTCGGTGAGTGCGGCGATCGCGCGCAATACTCTTCCCATCGGACTGGAGAATATCGGCGTGCCCGGTCATTCCGAGCGTGACGTGGCCCGAACTCAGGCCCAGCGTGAGGGGCGACGCATCCACAGCTTCGGTCCCCTGGTCTCCGGCCTGCAGGCCGCCATCGAGAGCGCGGGCGAAATGAGCCCAAATCGCCAGCTCACCGGAACGCGTGTTCTCGTGAAGAACCGCAGTCAGGCCTTCTGGATTCGACTGCACAATCCCCGGGATGTTGCCGCGCTGCGGCGCCTCGGACAGAAACCGGTCTATCTCGGATTGCGGTTTTCGGGGAATCGAGGCGATGTGCCCGGAATGACGAACCACCCCGATTTCCTCTATATCATGGAACAGGGCGAAGTTCCCCGTCTGCTCATCAACGAGTGGTCCCATCTGAGTCGGCTGCCGGCTCGGTGGGTGCGGACCGAGGATGTTTGGTTTCTTTTGTGTCGGGTGATCCAGGTGCGCACCGGCGACGGAGGTTGACTCCGGGGGCCGAGCGCAGGAGGGAGCGCATTCGATGAAGGAGACGCGTAACGAAGGAAAAGGCGCCCGCCGAAAATCCGGGACGCCGGACGCGCCGACTGCGGTCGAGCCGCAACCGGCCGCCAACCTGCCCGCGCCCGTGGAATGGGTCCACCCGTCGGACCTGCCCGCGGTTGCAGCCGGCCTGGTTCACGAAGTAAAGAACCCCCTGGCCGCCATGCACATGCATCTTCAATTGCTGGAGGGCTACATCACCGAGGTGACCGACCCCGAACTCCGCGAGAAGATGAATCGCAAGGTCGGGGTCCTCAAGCGTGAGATCACCAACCTCAATCAGTCCCTGCAAGACTTCATTCGGTTGATTCGCGCCGAGAAGAACCAGGCGCTCCCCACCGTCGACTTCAGTCAGGTCGTTGGCGATGTCGTGGGCTTTCTGGAGCCGCAGGCTTCGCGTGAAGGGGTCGAAATCCAATTCCTGCCCGGAAAGATCGATGAACCGGTACGCGTGGACCGCAGCTTCGTTCGCCAGATCGTCATGAATCTGGTGCTGAACTCCATTCAGGCCTTCGAAAAATGCGAGCGGCCGGAAGGAGAGCGCCGCGTGACCGTCACAACCGGGATGCGTCGCCCGTTCTTTTTTGTGCGCGTCTCGGACAACGGTCCCGGCATTCCGGAAGATTTGCAGAACCGCATCTTCGACCCCTTCTACTCTACGAAGGAACGGGGCAGCGGCCTGGGCCTTGCGCTCGTGCAGCGCATGATCGCGGCGATGGGCGGTCACGTGGAGGTGGAGTCCCGACCCGGAGAGGGCACGGACTTCACGGTGCTGCTGGGCGGGCCAGGGCTCCTCGCCCAACCGGACACCGCGCAACAATGAATTGACTTCGGCGGCCCGCCTGGCACTCACTGAAGCCGAATGATTTCCGTCCTGGTCGTGGAGGATGACGCCTCCCAGCGTGAGGCCCTCGAGGAATACTTGAGCGGCCTAAAGGAACCGGACCGCTTCACGGTGTACGCCGTTGCGAACATCGAGCTCGGTCGGGCCGTCGTCTCCGACCGCCGCATCGACTGTGTCATCAGCGACCTCATGCTCCCGGACGGCTCGGGGATCGATCTGCTCCACGAAACGCGCCGCCGGTACCCAAACATCCCGTTCCTCATTCTGACCGGGCAGCCGACGGTGGAAACCGCAGTGGAAGCCATCCGCGCGGGAGCAACCGACTACCTCGTCAAGCCGGTCGACTTCACGCTCCTCAAGCACAAGCTCACCAGCTTCGATGAGAGCATTCGCCTGCGGCGTGAGAACAAATCTCTGCGCCGCCGACTGGCGGAGACATTCGATTCTGGAAACGTCATCGGGAACGCACCCGCGTTGCGCGCCGTTCTCGAAAAGGCCAAGCAGGTCGCGGGTACGGATGTGACTGTCCTGCTCGAAGGGGAAAGCGGCACGGGCAAGGAGCTGCTGGCCAACGTCATCCACCAGAATTCGACCCGCGCGGAAAACGAATTCATCAAGGTGAACTGCGGGGCCCTCACGAAGACGCTGCTGGAATCGGAGTTGTTCGGGACCGTGAAGGGCGCCTACACCGGCGCCGACCGCGACCGTGCCGGATTCTTCGAAGCAGCCGACGGCGGGGCGCTCTTCCTGGACGAGATCGGCGAGATGGATCTGGAAAGCCAGGTGCGACTGTTGCGCGTGATCGAAGAGCGGGAGGTGGTGCGCGTCGGTTCCACCAAACCCGTGCGGGTCGATGTCCGGATCATTGCCGCCACGAACCGCAGCCTGCTCGACCGCGTGAACCGCGGCGAGTTCCGGGAGGATCTATACTATCGCCTGGCTGTCATTCGCCTCACCCTCCCGCCGTTGCGGGAGCGCCGCGAGGATATCCCGCTTCTCTTCAACCACTACGTCACCCGACTCAACGAACAGTACGGAAAATCGGTCACCATGCTCTCACCGGATCTCCTGCGCTTCTTCGAGAACTATGATTGGCCCGGGAACATCCGGCAGTTCCGCAACGTGCTCGAAGGCATGGTGGTTCTGGCAAAGGACGACACGCTCACTCCGACCGACCTGCCGGACGAGTTGCGTGCCCCGCGCGCGCAGGGACCGGGGCGTCACGTCGTGGACTCCATCCAGCCGGGCGTTCCCATGAGTGAATACGAAAAGTTGATCATAGCAAAGAATTTGGCCTACACCGGAGGGAACCGCGAAAAGACCGCGAGTCTTCTGGGAATCTCGGAACGGACCCTTTACCGCAAGATCAAAGAGTTCGACCTGCACGAGTGAGGCCCGATGCTCGCCACCGTACGAGGATTCGTGCTCCGACGAAACCGCATCGCGGACGCGGACGTGAGCTTCGAGGTGCTCACCGAAACAGGTGAGACCGTGCGACTGCGCGCCCATGGAATCCTGGCCTCCAAGCGGCGCACCGGCCTGGTCACAGAACCGGCGGCCCTGATCGAGGCGGTCTACTACGCGCACGACGCCGGCGGGTCGCTCAAAGAGGGCCGCGTCCTCGACCGGTTCGAGGAATGCAAAGGCGACTATCGCTCCATGCTGGTCGCGTCCCATCTTCTGGAGTTGTGCAGCCGCAGCGCGCGCGGCGTCGAAGGAGGTCAACTCTTCACCCTGTTGCAGGGCGCCCTTCAAGAATTCCGTCGCCTGGATTCCCGGGCAGGGGACTTCGTGCCCGAGGCACGCTGCCTCCTTGCGTTCGTGAAGGTCCGCCTGGCGGGACTCCTGGGCGTGCTGGCCGCGGCAAACCAGTGCTCCGAATGTGGCGCCGAGCTCGGCCCTCTGGCTGTCTGGTTGCTGCCCGAACTGGCCTTCCGCTGCCCGCGCTGCTCCGATCAGGCCACGGCCCTGGATGGGGAACTCGCGGCACTCACGCGCGCAGCCGGCCGGGCGCGCTTCTCCGTTTTCCGAGCGGGTCTTTCGCAGAGCCACGCGACTGTGGCCCTCTGGGACACGCGTCTTCTCTCCTGCCTGGAGCACTTCTTCGGCAGCGCCCTGACGTCTTCTGCGGAACTGTACCGGGAGCTCGGCAGTTCTGGTTGAAAGCAGGTCGCCCTGCGCGGCACTGGTCAGACATGTTCCTTCCGAACGAACGCAGGGCGGCGGCGGTCTTCTGGTTTGTCGTCGTGCTTTCCTTCCTGACCCTTTCGTTGGTCGGACTCTACTATCCGCGGTTCTCCTGGGGTCAGACATGGGCGCGAGGGCTGCGCACAGTGCGCCTGGGCTTTGCCGGAACGATGGATGCCGCGTCCGCTCGGTTTCGCCGCCCGTTCTATTCCGGGCCGCGCGCGCCACAGCGTCCGACACGCCCGCCGGTGAGGCCGACACGGGACGCGAAAGGGAAATGAGCGCAAAGTCGGAACACACGCCAACCATGCTCCTGAAAGATGTCGTTCTCTCCCGGATCGAAGCCGCTCTCGATCGGCTTGGAAAGTCGGTCGATCGACCTCCGGCCCGCGTGGAATACGCGCGGGAGGAAAAGTTCGGCGACTATGCCTGCACCGTCGCCATGGACAAACGCTTTCGGGAGGCGTACCCGGATCGCGCCGGCGACTTCCGCAACCCGCGCGCTTTTGCCGAGTCACTTGCGTCGGCTTTGACCGAACTCGAAGAAGGGACTCCGCTTTTCTCCCGAATGGAGATTGCCGGGCCCGGCTTTCTGAATCTTTCCGTGACTCCGGCAGTCCTCTACCGCATGGCCACCGGCGCCATTCGGGAAGGGGAAGCGTACGGGCGCACCAAAAAGCCCGAACCGCGCCGCATCATCTTCGAATTCGTCTCCGCCAACCCCACCGGACCGCTCAACGTCGTCTCGGCGCGCGCGGCGGCCCTCGGGGATTCGCTTTGCAACCTGCTCGAAGCGGCCGGAGAAGTTGTGCACCGCGAATACTATGTGAACGATTACGGTAATCAGGTCGAACTGCTGGGTCGCAGTTGCCTGCTGCGGCATCTGGAAGCCCGCGGCGTGCCGTTGCGTTTCGCGACCAAAGGACAGGACGGCCAGGTTTCGTACGCGGGCGGCGCGGGGCTGGCCTTTCCCCCCGAGGGCTACCACGGCGAGTACCTCTCCGACGTCACGACGCGAGCGATCGCCGCGCGGCCGCAGTTGGCTCTGAGCGAAGAGCTGGTAAGTCGCGCCGGCAAGCTCGGCAAATCGAAACACCCCGCGGCCAAAACGCCTGACGCGGTTCAGAAACAATCCGAGCAGCTGTTTTCGCAGGCCGAGTTCCTGGCCGCTGCTGCCGCCCTGGGTCGCGCGGTTGTAGACGGTTTTCTGGAAACCCACCGTCGGGACCTCGAGGCCTTCCGCGTTCGCTTCGACAACTTCTTTCGGGAAAGCAGCCTGCACGAGTCAGGCGCGGTCTTGGAAGCGGCCCGGTCCGTGGCCACACACGCCTACACACAGGAAGGCAAACAGATCTTTCGCAGCACGGACTTCGGTGACGACAAGGACCGCGTGATTGTGCGCGAAGACGGGAGGCCCACCTACCTTTTGGCCGACATCGCCTACCACAAGACGAAGCTGGACCGCGGCTTCACCGACATCTACAACATCTGGGGACCGGATCACCACGGCTACATCAAGCGAATGGAAGGCGCCCTCACGGCCCTGGGTTGTCCGCCCGGCAAATTCGTGGTCCACATCGCCCAGCAGGTGAACCTTTTGGACGAGGGGAAACCCATCGTGATGAGCAAGCGGACGGGACGGTTCATCACCCTGGAAACGCTGCTCGAAGAAATCCCGGTGGATGTCAGTCGGTACTTCTTCGTGATGCGTTCGGCCGAATCGCATCTTGACTTCGACTTTGCAGAAGCGCGGGACACCACCGAGAAGAACCCCTACTACTATGTGGCCTACGCGCATGCCAGAATCCGGTCGATACTCTCCAAAGCAGCCGAACGGGGATTGCACCCTCTTGCGGATACCGAAACCCTCCCCCCACTCGAAATGACCGACGAGCGCCGGCGGCTGCTGTTTTTGTGCGCGCGCTTTCCCGAAGAAGTACGGGACGCGGCTCTGGCCCTCGAGCCGCACCGGCTGATCACCTTCCTGTACCAGCTGGCCACCGCGCTTTCCCGGTTCTACGGTCCCAAGGAGAACAAGATCATCGAACAACCCAAACCCATCGCGGACGCTCTGCTCTCCATCCTCGTGGCCACCGCCACCTGCTTGAAAAACGGATTGGCACTGCTGGGGATGCACGCGCCTGAGCGGCTCACCCGCGAGGCGGAACCACCGCCCGAGTGAGAGTGAAAGTACCTCGCCGGCCGGTTGCCCGGCTGTTTTGTTATCCCCAGGAAAAACGATGGCACGCACTGCGCTGTTCACCGACGACCTGTTCCTCGAGCACAACACCGGTACGGGTCATCCCGAAACCGCGCGCCGCCTCACGGCCATTCAAACCCGACTGGAGCAGCAGTCGTACTTCGGCAATTTCCTGAGCCTGCCGCGCCGCTTTGCCGAGCCGAGCGAGATCGCGCTCGTGCATCACGCCGCGTACGTCGAACAGCTCCGTAAGATCTGCGCGCGCTCCGGCGGCTACCTGGACGGGGATACGGTCGTCAGCACCCAGTCGTACGAAGCGGCGCGCCTCGCGGCCGGCGTGGGGCTTGCGGCGGCCGATGAGATTCTGGCCGGTCGCCTCGATCACGCCATCCTTCTCGTGCGCCCGCCGGGCCACCACTCCCTCCCGGAGCGCGCCATGGGCTTCTGCTTGTTCAACAACATCGCCATAACGGCGCAGTATCTGCGCACGAAGGGAATTGGGCGCGTGGCCATTCTGGACTGGGACGTGCACCACGGCAACGGAACGGAGTCCATGTTTTACGAAGACGGCTCGGTGTTTTTCGTGAGCCTGCACCAGTACCCGTTCTATCCCGGCACCGGCGCGGCCGAAGACCGCGGCATCGGCGAAGGCGCCCACACGACGCTGAATTGTCCGATGCCCGCGGGCGCGGGCGAGGAGGAGTACCGCCGCGCCTTCGCCGAACAGATCCTTCCTGCTCTGACGAAATTCGAACCTGAGGTGCTGCTCATTTCGGCCGGGTTCGACGCACACATGCGGGACCCGCTGGCGTCCATCAACCTGACGACGGAGTCGTTCGCGTGGATGAGCCGAACGATGCTGGACTTTGCGGCGCGGCACTGCTCGAATCGCATGATCTCTTTTTTGGAGGGTGGCTACAACCTCGAGGCGCTGGCGGAATCCGTGGAGGCCCACGCCGCCGTTCTCCTCTGAGGGCACTACTCATGCCGGTACCCCGCAGAGGCTCTCGATTCGGCGCGCTGGCGCTTCGCTGGCATCGCTTCCGCACGCACCGGCGAATTGTGGCAGATGGAATCTCCAGCATCCGCGTTCCTTTCGAAGGTATCCGGATCCACTACTACGAAGGAGGGCCGGCGGGGGCGGATACCGTCGTGCTCCTGCACGGCTTCTTGGACACGGCGCAGACGTTTCGCCGGATGTTCCGCTCGCTGCGCCGTCGCTTCCGCTTTGTGGCGATCGACCTGCCCGGGTTCGGTCTTTCGACCCTGCCCGAGATCCGTCAGCTATGGGATCTGCGCGCGATGGCGCGGGTTCTGGGGCGCTTCCTTCGTTTTCAGCTGCAACTGGACCGCCCGCTGGTGCTCACGCACAGCATGGGCGGGCTCCTTTCTCTGCACGCGGCCGAATACATGCAGGCCGTCTACAATGTGCGCCTGTTTTCGGAAATGCACTTCGTCGCTCCGGGACTCCTGCGCCTGCACGAACACGAACGCGACGAACGTCGTCGCCTGCTGTATCCCGAGACCCGCGACCAGATCCGCCAGACGCTCGACGCGCTGTACCACGACGAGATTCCCGAGCTGCCCGACCTCATTCTCGACGGCCTGCTTCATGCGTGGTCCGTACCCGGCTATTTCTACCTGGCCGAAAACACGGTCGATGAAGAGGACGATGTTTTCTTCACCATGCCCCGCCTGCGAAGGGTCAAGATCCCGCTCCGGCTGTACTGGGGAGAAAAAGACCAGATGACACCCATCACCCTGGGCGAGCGAATCGCGCGCGCCATACCGGGCACGAAGCTGTTCCGCTTTCCGAACTCAGGTCACGCCCTTCATATAGAAGAAAGCGGGAGCCTGGCCGAACGCTTCCTGGTCGAGGCGGCCTCCTCGCCGTCGCCGTCACGTCGCGGACCGAGGCGACCGAAACGGCGGCGCTCCGCGCGACGCTGACCCGCCACTCAGGTGCGCTCGGGCGGAAGCGCGTCCAGAATCCGCCGAATCTTCTTCAGCTGCAGGCCCACCGCGAGGCGCACGATGGCCGCCGTTTTGACGCCGCGACGCTCGGCCAGTCTGTCGATCTCCTTCCACCACGAAACGGGCAGTCCCACGGACCTGCGCTCCAGCGGAGCGGCCGGGTCGATGCGCGGCTGCCCCGGTCCCGCCTGCCGCTTGCCGGCCCGGATACGATTCGACTTCCGTGGCGATGTCATATAATAACCGGTTATTGTATCGAAAACTATGTGTCAACTCGGTGTTGACCCGAGCAGGGTGCTCGTCCATGGTTGCGCTGGCAAGAATTGCCGGAGGTTCCTATGCAGAAACTGAGTTGGCCCGTTTTCGGATTGTTTGTCGCTGTGGCGGCGTATCTGAGTTGGCATCCCCGGGTATTCGATTTCACGGTGAGACTCGGCGGAGTCAAAGCGCTCGTTCTCGGCGCGTGGCTCGGTTTCCTGGCATTCTCCTACTATGCTTCGACTCGGGAGAGCCTGCTGGGCACGATCCGCAAGATGAATCGCCTGCATTGGGGTCGGCAGATCGGCATCGACCTCTACCTGGGCGCGGGCCTCAGCATGCTGCTCATCTACCTCAACGAAGGCTCTGTTGTGGTCGTGTTGTTGTGGTTGGTCCCGGTGGTGCTGTTCGTAAACCTGGCCACGCTGGTGTACGTCTTCTTGAACTTCGACAGGATCGTGGCCAGGTTTTTGGGGGCGTGACAGCCAGGGTGCTCATGGGAGAGGGCCGCGAGCGCGCGGCGGTTCGGAGTCAAGCGGTCCGGCTCTGGTTATCGCGCGTTTCTACTTCCAGGGCATGGAGGAATGTTGTCAGCCGCTGAAGCTTCTCGCGGTCGGGCGAGGGATTGTCTCTGCCCTTCTCTATCGTTTTCGCATAGATACTCTTGAGGTGAATCCTGAGAGTGCCCGCCGTGATCTGAAGTCGATTCTCGATTGCCCTGCGATCCAAGCCCCGGGCGACGAGCTTGCAGATCCGGAGCTCTTGCGGGGTCAACCCGGCTTCCGACAAGCGCAATTGTGGCAGGGCTCGCACTGACGAGTCGGCTCGGAGGGAAACGTACCTTGAAACCCACAGGGCTGCCACCGTTGCTGCGAGGGCGGTGGTGACCGTGGAAACAGGGTGAACAGGGAGGACGAATGCGGCCATCAGATACGCGATCACGAGGCTGGGGCATAGAAGGGCGCCCAGCACGAGAAGGCGCGCCGTCCAGGTGGAGGAGTACGAACCCAACCAAGTCCTGACGATGAAGAACGAGAGTCCGGCGTCCAGAGCATTGCCGAGGGGCAGGATATCAATCCCATGCACGGGAAGGTAGTTCGTGCCCAGGCCCAGCCAGAAGAGCAGGAAGAGCCCGGCGGTGGAGCGCGAGTGGAAACCGGGACGCGGGAAGAGCGCGCTGATGGTGGCGACCGGAATAGCCGCCAATGTCATGATATTGAGAAGCTTCGGGCCGATTCCGCCGACAGGGTAGTGCCCCCACGGGAAGCGGCGGACCTCTCGTATGTAGAACGTGTCATCCGGAGTAAACCAGAAGGAATAGTTGACCAACCCCAACAGGATCAGGGCGCCCACTGCAAGCAGCACCCCGTACGCGCGCCAGATCGGCGAACCCGCCCGTCCCGAGATGGAAACGCAGGTCCAGTAGTAGCTGATGTAGATCCACGGCAGAGTCAGGTGGATCGGGTACAGGACGCGCCGTGCGACATCCGCGTTTGGCGCCGCGAGGAGAAAGAGCACGCACAGGTTCCACCAGCCCACACACGCGTA
Organism: uncultured Leptospiraceae bacterium; assembly: GCA_964585735.1. Classification (GTDB taxonomy): domain Bacteria; phylum Spirochaetota; class Leptospiria; order Leptospirales; family Leptonemataceae; genus CAZPFB01. The sequence continues at coordinate 244 of CAZPFB010000116.1, read as the reverse complement.
AAACAGGAACAGTTGCGGCCGGGCCGGAGTAGCGGCCGGAGCCTTCCCGATTTGAATCAACAACAGAAGGTCCATGGCAAAGGCCACGGTCGGGAAAATCCACGCGTACGCGAGCAGGGAGTCCATGGATCGCTCGGAAACGGAAATCGATACTCCACGGATACTGTTGGTCGTCGTCGCAAAATTGTCTTCTCCGAAAAAAAGTTCGAATCTATTACTGAGGGGATATGGACACCGGCGCCTC
>CAZPFB010000115.1:0-16981 GCA_964585735.1 uncultured Leptospiraceae bacterium | reverse complement strand
GCCTTTCGCGACGGATGGATAGAACTCATGCTGCCCGCCGCATCATAGTACGTGCCCCGCATGAGGATCGAATGCTTCTGGTAGCCCGGAAAGATTCCCAAGGTTAGGAAGCTCAGCGTTGCCGACCAGTGGACATCGTACTTAGCGTCGAGTTCGATGATGAGCGTGTTGCGCAGCGAGCCACTTCGGAAACGCTGCCAATCTTCGACGCTCGCAAACGTGCGGTGAACGAGTCCGGACGCCGAGGTCTCACCCGCGCCGGAACGCCAATGCTTTGGGTGAACTGCCGGGAACCCGAGGGCGCCACGGATCTTCGCCCAGTGCGAGGCGTTTGCGCCGGTGCTGGCGGGGCCGTAGTAAGAGATCCCCCGCTCGTGTTCCGGCGGAGATACGATGCTGCCTCCAATATTTGCGAGCACCTCGGCCGGGTAATAGGCAGCACCTCCCAGGCGGCCCGGCGGGCATTCGCCGGACTTCGGTGGATTGGCCATCCCCCATTGGCAGACCTGACCCCGGACGGTGATCACAACCTGGACGCTTTCCTGGAACGCTCCGCGCTCGGGCGCCGGTGTGCCGTCGATGCTCGAGACACTGAGGATGCAGGTCGCCTGGAGGGCCGCCGCAACGAAAGCGGCCGCGAGGAAGAATCGGAAAGGTTTCGGTTGATTCAAGAGAGTCCCTCCTTCGGGAGGCGGGATTCTGCCATGGCGATCGATGCGAGTCAATTCGGTTTGTGGTTGCCGCCTAACGCGCCGAGTCCGGATTCATGAAAGCGGACCCCCCTCTTGGCGCCCCAAGGTGGAAGCCGCCACGGAGGGTCCATCGGTGTGTCCTACGGCAAACGCACGCCCCGCAGCTGCGCCATTTCGCGCACCGGCATGCCGGGTTGGATGAACCTCTGCTGTCCGTAAACGCCGCGCAAAGCGGCGTCCCGGAAAGCGAGCGACCGTGTGCGTCAGCGCCTGCTACTTGAGAAGCTCTTGGCTCGAAGAGCCCGACTTCGCGCAGCTGATGGCCGTTGTGCTCGACCTGCAGGTATAAACGGCCGGGGAGAGGATTGTTCCGGCCATGAAGTTGATGCTCGATTGGGTGCAGTTGGTGTTGGCCGGCGCGTTGTAGCTGATGAAGAAGGTCACAAGCGAGCCCGTAAGGGAACGGGTCGTCGTCTCTGCACCTCCGGCGACGGAGCCCCAGGTCATGGTTGCCGCGTTCGTACAACCGGAGGTGGTATGTATGCTGTAAGTCTCTGTTGTACTCAGGCCGTTGATGAACTTGATCTTGGCCGGGTCGGAAACCATGCCCAGCATGAGCAGATTGGTCATGTCATCCTCTGATTTGTCGGAGCTGCTACACGAAAGCGCGAGCACAAGCGTAGCGAGCACGAGGGCGGTTTGCATCATCGCACCAAGTAGATGCGGGCCTCTGGTTTTGATTTCTTTCAAGACAGTTCCTCCTTTGGGAGCCGGGAGTAGGCCACAGCGATCGTCCGGAGTCAATCCGGTTTCGGTTTCCTGACGGCCGTCCGTAGTCCGGATTCATGAAGACGGACTCCCGACTGCCGTGACGCTTCAACGGTTTTTCTGTTGCCCTTGGCAAGGCAGGGTTTCCGCTCGGCCAACCCGGAATACTCACCAATCAAAACATTGAAGGTGCGCGGCCCAGCCGGTTGCGCGCGGGCCCACCTGGCCACTCTAGGGGCGTCTTTCTTTCGTGAGCTTTGAGCAATTACTCTTCAGCGGCGCTGCGCTCATCCTGATCAGCGTTCTGCTTCTGCGCGTCTCCGGAACCGTTGGGCTCCCTACACTGATTCTCTTCCTGCTCGTGGGCATCCTGGCGGGATCAGAGGGGCCTGGCGGGATCGAGTTTGACGACGCGCACATCGCGCGGGCCATCTCAACAGTCGCACTTATCATCATCCTGTTTTCTGGCGGGCTGGATACCAAGTGGTCGATTGTGCGGCCTGTAGTATTGCCTGCGCTCAGCCTTGCAACATTGGGAGTGATCATCACCGCGGTGGCCACCGGCGTGGCTGTGCACTGGATCTTGGGTCTGGGGTGGCCGGAAAGCTTCCTATTGGCTTCGATCGTGTCCTCGACCGATGCAGCTGCGGTGTTTTCGGTCATGCGCGCCCGGGGCGGTGCTTTGCGCCCACGGATTCGCTTCGTCGTGGAACTGGAATCCGGCAGCAACGATCCGATGGCGGTCGTGACCACGCTCGGCCTCATCCACCTCATTACCGTGCCCGCAGCGGGCGCCGGCGAGATTGCCTGGATGCTGGCCAGGCAAGTTGTGATCGGGCTTGGCTTCGGTTGGGCGGGAGGTCGGGTCTTCGTTTCGGCCGTGAATCGACTGCGTCTGCCTGAACCTGCCGTATATCCGGTATTCTCGCTTGCCTTTGCCTTGTTCATCTTCTCTGCCGCGGATCTCCTCGGGGGCAGCGGATTCCTCGCGGTCTACGTTGCCGGAGTGCTGGCAGGCAACCGGCGGATGCTGCACGAAAAGTATCTGCTCCGCTTTTTCGAAGGGATCGCGTGGTTCAGTCACATCTCCATGTTCTTGGCCCTCGGGTTGCTGGTGTTTCCCTCTCGTTTGGTCGGCATTTGGCGAGAGGGCGTTTTCATAGCGGTTTTCCTGATGTTTGTGGCGCGCCCTCTGGGGGTCTTTCTTTCGCTTTTGTTCATGCGCTTCAATATTTTGGAGAAACTGTTTATATCCTGGGTTGGCCTGCGCGGTTCCGTGCCGGTCATTCTCGCAACGTTCGTGCTTACGGCGCGCATACCCGTGGCCGATCTGTTCTTCAACATCGTGTTCTTCATAGTTCTGTTCTCATCGGTCGTGCAGGGCTGGAGCCTACCGCTGATGGCGCGCGCTCTCCGGCAGACCCAGGAAGAACAAAAACGCAAACGGTATCCGATAGAACTCGAAAACGTGGAGGGCCTGCCGGTCGACATGGACCTGACCGACTTCGTGGTGCCCTACGCCTCACCGGCAATTGGCAAACCGCTCGTCGCTTTGGGCCTGCCCCCGAACGCGCTTGTTGTCCTCCTGAACCGGGACGACCGGTTTCTGGTTCCTTCCGGTGCCACCGAGCTTCAATCGGGGGACGCGCTCCTAGTGCTGGCAGATCAGGAGGCACGGCAGATCGTTCACGCGATACTCAACGCACCGGTTCCCTCGGCGGAAAAGAGTGCGGAATAAATCGCCACGTGCTCTGCGGCCGCCGGAAGTTTGGGCTGGACGTTCTCCATTCACTGGAGAAACCTGTAAGCCCGGAAGCAATCGCAGCACCGCCATGATACCCAAGACGATTCTGCTGGCTACGGATCTAGGTCCACGGTGCGATCGCGCTCTCGATCGTGCGATGGGTCTGGCGGTCTCCTGGCAGGCGAGGCTGATTGTCATGCACGTGATGCCGATCCCGGGGTCCGCCGGCGGGCCATCGGCGCTCGCGCCGGCCGAACCGCGCACGGCGGCCGCGAAACGAATCGAGCGCGACATCCGCGGTGCCGAACGTGTGGACTTGGACATCGTTGTGGAGCGCGGGGAGCCGGCCCCGATGATTCTGGAGGCCGTGGAACGGCTCGGTGTCGGGTTGATCCTTGCGGGCGTTTCCCGTGCTGATACGCTCGGGAAGGCCCTGCTCGGGACAACAGTCGAGAAGCTGACCCGCAAATCGCAGGTGCCTGTCCTTGTGGTGAAGGAGCGGCCCCGCGGCCCCTATGCCAATCCCATTGTGGCCGCCGACTTTTCCGATGGCTCGCGTCGAGCGCTGGAGGTGACGCTGGAGCTCTTCGGGTCGGCGGGCCTGACGCTGTTTCACGCCTTCGCCGTACCCTTCGAAGGCATGCTCGAGGACAGGAGCGCCGCGCGCGAGTCGGCGGCTGCAAAGGCCAGGGGCGAGTGCCTGGAGTTTGTCTCCAAGATCCCGGCCGCCGCCGGGCGCCCCATCGCGTCGGTCTGCCAATTCGGAGATGTCGGTTACCTCTTGGGAGAATTGGCGGAGAAGACGCGTGCTGACCTGGTGGCAGTCGGAACGCAAGGGCGCGGAGCGGTAAGCGGGATGCTTCTAGGGAGCGTCGCGCATCGATTGCTCTCGGAAATCCAGACCGACGTGCTCGTTGTCCGGCGCTGATTCTCCCTCCTGCCGTCCATGCGGAGTCCGGATTGCATTGCCAGCCATATCCTTCCTCAACATGACCGACTTCGGGAACTACTCCGCGGTGATGCAGGGAACAGCGGCGGGACTGCACCCGTGCCCGGATGGAGCAGCGAATCCGCAAAAGCTGGCGCAGGCTGATGCGGACGTTCATCGGGATGTCCGGAAGACGTTTCTTGCTGCTGTAAGTCTCATTCCAAAGAAAAATCCGTCTTGCCATAAGAATCGTGAGGGCGGGAACGGGGCACCATGGCGGCGGTTCGGCTGGCGTGGTGTCTCGGCGCTGCCCAAGCGTTGCTCGTACTTATCCCGGCCGCGCTCTGGGGTGCGCCTGGCCCGAATGCACCTCCGCAGGCGCCGGTGATCGTCCGCCTGAGCAACCGCTCCCTCGACGCAGTTCAGTTCTACCATGATCGAAAAGCTGAGCTTTCCGCGGCCCAAGCTGCGCGTGTCGGTTCGTGGACGACATCTGCGGTCCCCCTCGGGGTCGGATACACCGGCGGCGCGCTTTGGGCGCGGTTCGACCTTCACAACGACACGAGCCAACAGGACTTTCTGATCGAGAACCAGGTCGCGTTTGTGGACCGGATCGAGTTGTTCGTCTTTTCGGGAAGCGCGCTCGTTCTGACGAAGGTTGCCGGCGCGGCGCTGCCCCCGAAGGGATCGTATCCGAATCCGCTTTTTCGTTTTTCCCTGCCCTCGGGCGCCACGCGGACGGTCCTCCTCCGCTACAGCGGCGGGGCGAGCATCCTGGCGGATCCCGTGATCCACACGGCGCGCGAGTTCGGAATCCAACGTTCCCATGTCCGCGATCTGCAGGCCGGCTACTTCGGAGCGGTCTTTCTGGTCGTGCTCCTCAACGTCGTGCTTTTCCTGCGCACCCGCAATTCCACGTTCGCTGTCTACGGCGCCTACGTTGTGGCAGCGGGCTTTTACCAGTTCGCGTACACCGGCTTTGCCCGGGTCTTCCTCTTCCCCACGCTGGGCGCCATGCACAATCGGATGCTCGTGGTGACGGGCACAATCGCCTTTCTGGGTGTAGTTGTTTTCTCCATACGATTCTTGACGCTCCGCCGCCGGTCGCCACAACTGTTCGTCCTGCTCGCAGGTCTTTCGGCGCTTCTCGCGTTGAATGCGCTCTCCAGCCCTTTCCTGCCGGCTCACTGGGCGGACCGCACGGTTCACCTTCTGTCGACCCCCACGGCGCTGCTCCTGCTCGGCAGCGGGCTCTGGTCGTATTGGAAAGGGTTTCGTCCGGCGCGCCTGTACGCGCTCGGTTGGTGCGCCCTCGTGGGGGGCATCGTCGTCTTCAATCTGTTCGCGCTGGGCGTTCTCGATCTGCCTGGTGCCCGACACGCCATTCAGATCGGCACCTTCGTGGAGATGGTCCTCTTCAACCTCGCGATCGCGGATCGACTGCTGGTCGTTCGTCACGAGAGCGATCCTGCACCTGTTCCCGCGCCAAAGCAGCCGGCCGCCGTGTCCGCTCGCCTTTCAGGGCTGGATGTCGATCGCAAGGCCGATGAGCTGCGCCGGCTCCTCGACGAGGAGCACATCTATGCGGATGAAGACCTGTCGCTCGGACGATTGGCCGCCATGCTCGAAATACGTCCGGACCAACTGTCTGAGCTAATCAACAGTGCGCTTGGTCAGAGCTTTACGAGTCTCGTAAACCATTGCCGCGTGGAAGCGGCAAAGCGGCTGATGGTAGAGCAACCCCAGCGAAGCGTGCTCCAGATTGCTTTCGCCGTCGGGTTCAATACCAAGTCTTCCTTTTACGAAGCCTTCCAGAAGCGCGTCGGTGTGAAACCGTCGGAGTACCGCCGCCTGGCAATCGAAGAGGGAGCCGCAAACGCGAGCGACCGTGCCGCCTCCTGATTTGCTCCTTGGCGTGGGAGCTCCTCGACCGCAGCGAACGCCAGCCCTCACGACATGGCTTCGAGAGCCCCTTCCGGCGCCTCTTTCAGAAGCGAAAAGCGATGACGCTTGAGACCGCGCACGACTTTCGTGTGGTAATCGGGCGTCCAGAGCAATTCCTCGAGTTCCGGATCGATGGCGGATATCATCTCGCCCGGAGTCCAGCGAACCACTTGGTTTTCGGCGTTGATGACCCGGCCCTCGGAGAGTCCCCGCGAGATCTCGCGTGCGCCGTGCTTTCTCAGATCCCGTATCAGGGCACGGAACACGACTTCGCGTGCGGGGTCGTAGAAGCTGAACACCCGGTGAAAGAGCAAAGCGTCGTGAAAGTACTCCGGGATGTTGAACGCGCCGCGCGCGCCCACTCCGAGCGTCAGGTTGGTGATGAAGTCCTGGATCTGCGCAAAGATTCCGAGGCCGGGAAGGTCCTGTCCCGGAAACAGACGGTCCGGCCGGACGTGGCGGGAACGCGGGTGGCGCGTCATCAGCCAGTCGATGTAGAGGAGCTTCTTCTGGGGCGCGCCCGGGTGCAGGCGAAACCGGAAATGCGAGAGCTTGAGGCGGATGTGAACCAGGACCTCGTCGCGCTCCTTGATGAAGATGCGCTGATCCATGTCGGAGAGGTATTGGAGTTCGATGCGCATGTTGTCATAGCCCTTGTCCTTGATGCCCTCGAAGATGCCCGACCAATCCATGAGTTCGGTGATCTCGGTCTCCGCGTACTTGCCGAAAATGCGCACTTCGCCGTCGGGGGAGCGCACGAGCGGGCCGCCGCCGAGGTCTTCGTTGAGCTCAATCGGATCGAGCTGCGACAGGTCGATACGTTTGTCGTTTGCGTCCTGCTTGTCGGACTGCCGCGCGCGGGCGCTCGCCTTGTCTGAGTTGGACCACCAGCTCATGGTATCATCCGCGGCCGAGATCGGCCAGGACCTCGCAGGTTTGTACGTGGAGTTCCACTGTATGGTCGGTGTTGCGCGAGTATCCGCCGGCAAGCACAGTCACGAGCGGCACCTCGGGGAAACCGTCGCGCACCATCCGGTCGCGCTCTGCCATACCTTCGCGCGTGAGCTGGATCCCGCCCAGTAGGTCTTCCTCGAAAGTGTCTACCCCCGCCAGATAGAATACGATGTCAGGTTCGAACGCGCCCGCGATCCGATCCAGAGCGTCCGCCAGAAGCGAAAGGTATGTGTTGTCTCGGCAACCGGTCTCGAGTCCGATGTCGAGGTCGCTCGTCTCCTTGATCGGGTAGTTCTTCTCTTCGTGCATCGAGAACGTGAAGACCGAATCGTCTCCCTGGAAGATGCGGGCCGTACCGTTTCCTTGGTGCACGTCCAGGTCCACGACCAGCGCGCGCCGGATGCGCTTCTCCCCCTGGAGGACACGAATGGCGATGGCAACGTCGTTGAGGTAGCAGAAGCCTTCGGCATGGTCCGCGAAGGCGTGATGAAAGCCGCCGCTCAGGTTCATGGCCCGGCCCGCATCCAGGCTCTGGCGCGCTGCCACCAGTGTACCTCCGCTCGCCAGAAAGAAAGCCTGCACGATACCCTGCGTGAGCGGCAGTTCGCTGCGATACAGTCGTTTTGTCTGGTTCAAGTTCACCAGATCCTCGATGAACTCATCCTCATGAACGAGGGCCGCCTGGGCCCTTGTGAGGGGCTCCGGCTCGACGAAGCGATGCTTGGAGAACCGGCGGTCCCGGCGAATGTGATCGTATACGTAGCCGAATTTCACGGAAGGGAAGACGTGCGGTCCCAGGTCCATGTTGTAGTCCGCCGAGTAGACGAAAACCGGTGCTGGCGCTCGCTGGTCCCCGGGGAATGGCATGGGTGCCTCAAAGGGTGTGGCGGGAAACCGGGGGTCAATCTGTTTCTTGATGGACTATAGGCCCGCTCGCTCCTAAAAGGGCACACGGGATTTGGAATGGTGAATTCTGATTTGGAAGAACAGGGTTCTCCAGACGAGACCAGGGCGGGCGGCCGGTCCGGCGGCCCGGATTCCCCGGAGGGCGCGCGTCCCGAGCGCGCCGGAACGGACAATGCCCCCGTGGACAAGAAGCGGATCGCGCTTCTGAACGGAGCGTGCGGTCGCGGTCACTGGGTCTTGGTAAGCGGACAGGTCGTGGACATTCCGGTCACGGGCGCCCAAAAGGTGGAGGTCTGGGATCCCCTGCTGGCTCTGCCGCTCTCCCAAAAGAAGAAGATTCGCCCCATTCAGGATTTCGGCATGGCGGGGGTCCGGCGTGCGCGGTTGCGGCTGGAGATCCTGAGCGATGGCGCCGATCGCGCCAAACTGGAGGAACAACCGGTCGTCTTCGCCTCCGAGCCCTTCACCACAGGGGACAACTCGTTTTTTCAGGTGGCCCTCAACACGAACCTGGAGCCCGGTCGCTACATCGTTCGCGTCGTGCTCCTGGGTATCGACTCCCTGCGCCAGAGCATCTCCGACCTGGCCTACATCGGTGACAGCAACAGTCTGATCCTCAAGAAGGACGTCCCCATCGGGTACGGTCGCTTGGTGATCCTGCCCGAAGACTTCACCGGTTTCGTCGTCACCTCGGACATCGACCAGACATTTCTCAACACGCGCATCGATTCCAATCGCGGCCTGGTGGGCACTATGTTCGAGGAGCCTCAGGACAAGGAGCCCCTGCCGGGTATGCCCGAACTGTATCGGGAAATGCAGCGCGGACCGCACGGTCCGATGCCGCTCTTCTTCATCTCTGCTTCACCACATTTCTTCCGTCGTACGCTCTCCTCGCTCTTCGATCATCTGGACGTTTCGTACACCGGCCTGAATCTCAAATACTTGATGAACACGTTTGATTCGGTCGTCCGCAAGACGTTCGAGGCCGTCATGAACCTGGACGATTTCTTCTCTCAGGGATTGCAGGGTGCGGTGGAACGCTCGCTGAAGTTCTTGGGGTCGAGCCTCGACAGCCTTTTCGACCACATCTCCTACAAGCTGGCCACGCTCCTGGAGAATCGCCTGATGCAGCCCACCGGGGCTCGCGAAGTGCTCATCGGGGACAACACCGAGAGCGACTACTTCATCTTCACGATCTACCAGTACCTGATCACGGGCGCCATACCCGAGCAGGGACTGGAGGACTACCTGTACCGATTGCGTTTCTTGGACCGCGAGGCGCTCACGCGGGACTCGGCCCGTCAGATCTCCCAATTGGCGCGGCGGGCCCTCGAACGTCACGGCGGCGTGAATTCCGTGCGTGAGGTCTGGATCAATCAGGCGCGAACAGAGCCGTCCGAGGAAGCCATGCGCAGGCTGATCGAAGAGGCCCTGCCCAAGAACCTGGATCGCGAGCGCGCCGCTTCCGTCGTGCCGTTTCGGGTCTGCAACGGCGCGCCCGGCTTCTCTCTGGCGGCGGTCGACTCCGGTCATCTGTCCCTCGCTGCTCTGCCCGCGGTGTGGAACGCCTTCCGTGGTCGGGAGCTGCGGGACGAGACACTGACTGACGAGCGGCTGCGCCAGATCGTCCAGGACTTCGCCTTTCACAACGTCTCGCGCGCCGAAGTGCAGGCGGCCCTCGGCTACTCCGGGGGCTGACCCTGGATCTGGATCGCGAACAACGCTACTTCCTGCTCCACGGCCTTCTGGGCAGTCTGGTTTCCGTGCGCGTGGAAGGTCTGCGAAACCTGCCCGTCACCGGCGGCGCGGTGCTCATCTGCAATCACAGTGACCTGTTCGATTCGGTGATCCAGGGACTCTACTCGGGCAGGCGATTGACCTTCATGGCCGGCGCGGACGTTTTCCAGCGCAACTGGCACGAACGCATGCGTACGCTTCACCGCGACTTCTCGCAGCACGAGGTGGGCAGCGCGGAATGGTTGGATCATGCCGAACGCCTGCTCAATGTTTTCAGCGAGACGCTCCTCGACGTCACGGTCCTGCCCATCGTGCGGAATTACCGTTCGAGCGCGCGGGGCAGCGTTTCCTACTACCACGACTTCCTGCAGCGCTGCGTGGAGATGCTCCGACAGGGACACGTGATCGCCGTGTATCCCGAAGGGACGCGTTCGCGGGACGGCAAACTCCAGGCTTTCAAGGGATTTGCGGCGCGCATGGCGCTTCACGCTCGCGTTCCAGTCGTCCCGGCCGCACTTTGCGGGATCTTCGGCCTCTCCGACATTCAGCGCTGGGCGGACGGAAAGAATCGCGGGCGATCCGTCATCTACCGAATGGGCCGACCCATCTCACCGGCAGAGTTCCCCACAGGGACCGACAAGCGGGCCATCAAACAGCTGACGCGACGCATGGAAGAAAGCGTGGCCGACCTGCTGCGTCGCCCCGCCCCGCGCGACTGAACGAGCGATCTGGCGCTACTCCTCTACAAACACGCCTCCGTCCGCTCGCCGGAGCGTGACGCGATCGAACACAGTGCCCGCAGCGCCCGTGCCGCCCTCGTCGACTTCCATGGCCGCGAGTCGCATCTTCGTGGCGCTCTCCACTTCAAAGAGGACGAAGTGAAAAGCGGAACGCGAAGCCGCGATGTAGGGTTCCGGATTCACCGGGTAGAGTCGCGCGCCGCCGCCACCCGAAGTGATGTGAACGAGCCGCCGTTTTCCTGTGTGGCTGACAGGGTGCATGCGCTGGTAGCTGTGATAGTGTCCGCCCAGGATCAGGTCGACGCCGGGCACTTCCAACACCGCCGACATCAAGGCGCGTCTACGAACATCGTCGCGGCGCATTTCCGGTCGTCGTGCGCCGCTGTAGAGCGGGTGGTGGAAAAAGACAATCGTCCAGCCCGACCATGGTTTGGCCACCTCCGCGGCAAACCAGCGCCCCTGTTCGGAGCGGGCGAAGTCGGCCCGTACGAGATTGGAATCCAGGCAGACGAAGCGCGCGAATCCGTATGTAAAAGCATACCAACGCTCGTGCCCGGCCGGGTTCGTGGGCAGAACCAGATTGTTCAGGTACGGTTGCGCGCCGGGCGTCAGGTAGTCGTGGTTGCCGAGTGTGATGTACATGGGGATTCTCGCGACCAGGGTGCGATAGGGCCGGAAGAACTTGGCGTCGTAGTCGGCGTCGGCGCCTCGTTCGTAGATCAGGTCTCCCGTGTGCACCACCAGGTCGGGCTTGGACTGTTCGATGGCGCGCGCCACAGCGTGCTGCTCGGGCAGGCCGGAGCCGCTGTCGCCGTGGAGCGCAAAGCGCAACGGTGTGGGGCCGGCGGGTGCCGTGCGAAAATCGAACGATTGCGAGGCGGGTTTGCCGTCCACCCAGACCTGGTATGTGTATTCGCGTGCCGGCACCAGGCCGCGGAGCTCGACCTCGTGCCGGAGCGCAGGCGAGGGCGATTGCGACGTCTGCTCCCGCCCGAGTGAGTCCCGAAGAATCACCTTCGCGCTTCCTGTTCGGACAAGTTGCACGCCAATGGTGGCCGACGTTGAGGTTACGCGTCCGAGCAACGGTCCGCGCCGGATGAGGTCCGGCAGTGCGGGTGGGGGCGCGGGCACGGCCTGCGCGCAGGCGATGGCCGGCAGAAGCGCCAGAATGGCGAGGCCCGCCGGTCTTCTGGTTCGCGCGGGAGGAAGCATACGAGAGCCCTGCATGCGGATGACTGCCGCGGAGCCCGCGGCGCCGTCAATCAGATGGACAAAGACCTTGACAGGGTTGTGGGTCGAGTATCATGGGCACCGCCATGAAAGCCCACCACACCGCCGTCGTTTTCTTCACAGCTGCGCTCCTGACGCCTTCCCTGGTCGCCCAGTCCGGCCCCAGCCATTGCATCGTTTCTACTTCGTATCACTATTGTATCGAGAACACATCGGGATGGACTGGAACCGAGTCGCAAAGGCGCTGCCGGATGGCCCGAGCGGTTCTCAGGGCGGGCGCCTGCCCCCGCGCCGCGCAGCAGGGTGCCTGCCGCGTCGACTACCGAAGCCCGAAGCGGACGTTGACGTTCTTCTACTATGAAAAGACTTGGACGCAGATGTCGGTCCAGTCCATGCAAACAGGTTGCCGGGATTGGGAAACGGCCAACAGCACCGCAGTGTGGGTACCCGGTAGCGCCTCGGACCCCAACGCCAAGGAACCGTCTGCTGATTCCCAGTTTCCGTTCGAAGCCGTGTCTTCGCTTCGTGTGGGATCACGGATTCTGGCTCCGCGCGCTGGGGACGATCGTGTTTGGCCGGCCGTCGTGATCCAGATGAAATCTTCGCGCGGGCAGTGTGCTATCGTTCGTTTCAACGACTACAAGACGGGGTACCTGCGCTACTCGGCCCGGGTGCAGCCGAACTATTGGGAGGTCGGCACTCCGATCGAGTGTCGCCGCGGCACCCAGTTTGCGCGTGGTCGCTGGGAGAGTATCATGAAGGGGACCGTGAAGTTCGAGGACGGAACCGTTGCGGAAGTGAAGCCGGCGGACTGCCGAAGCGCGGAACCCTATCGCTACGATGCCCGTGACGCTGTCTGTCCTGCGAGTTAGGGGATCGAGGGAGCGGGCTGGAGGAAGCGGCCTTTGAAGCCGGTTCGGGTCTTCGCATTTGTCTTGATTCCAATTGCGACTTGCGCACCGCCTGACATTTTCGACTGGGTTGGATTGTTGGGGCCGCCGCCCAGGATCGACTCGGACGTGCAGTGGAAGTACTGGCACTATCGACGTCGCCTGGTTTCGCATTTCCTCCAGTCAGGCTCGGTGGCGGCGGGACATTCGCTCCCTGCGGCCCGCCTCAGGCACCCTACCGGGCTGCACTGGTCCGACGCCACTGCGTATCTTGGCTGGTACCTGGGTGTTCTGGCAACCGAGCACCAATTGCTTCGCACCGGGCAACTTCTGGTCCCTTTCGGTCACCCGTTTTCCGAAGTGAGCAACCAGCTCGACGCGATTGCTTCGGCGTCCCGCGAAACCCACTTTGCCCTGGTCGCGCTCGATCGTCTGGACGGAACGGGCGAGGCGGCATTTGCAGCCCCACCCCTTTGTGGCGGGATCCAGTTTGACTATCAGGGATTCTTCATACGAGACGACGTTCCGGCGGAGTTCCGCGTCGGCGGCCGGCCCCTGTACGAGTCGGACTACTCGACCCCCTTCAACAAGACGATTGTCCCGGGAGTGGTGGAGAACTGGCTGGTCGACAACTCCGTCATCTATAGCAAAGAACCCAGTCAAGACCAAGTCTACCACCTGCTGCTCGGGCTCGCGCTCGTGAAGCGCTACATGAGCGGGATCATTGTTCAGGATGTGGACCTCGGCTATTTCGCTGACGCGTTGGCGGCTCGCCTGGCGCTCAGGCAGATCACAGCCGGGAGGGAGAACCTTACCTCGGCCGCCGTTTTGTCCCAAGTATGGCTTTCGGCTGCGACCTTCGGACCGGGCGGCGAACCGGCGCTGGGATGGGATGCCGGTTCCTACCCCGACAGCCTGCACATGACCATGGTGCTCGCTGCTGGCGGGGACGGTTGGGGTCCCGGCACACTCCCCGCGCTTCTGAACCTGGCCGGAGTACAATGGCTTGGATTTTATGCTCCTGCACAATACCGCAAGGATCGCGGGGAGTGAATGAAGAGAAACACACTGTTCCTGTCATGGTAACGTAGTGTTACCGTCGCACTGGTTTGCAGCTTGTTCGCCATGCTTACCCCTGCAGTCGTGAGGGGGCCTCACTGCCCTCATTCTCGGGCGAATACAAGCGGATTCGCGTCTGGGCAGTGGTTTTCGGCCCAAGTGGGAGCGCTGGCATGCATCTTGCCAAGGCTGACGGCGGGGGAACAACAGGTGAACGAACACCAAACTGGCTTCTTATTTCGGGGGAGCCGCGCACTTTCGCTGAAGCGTGCGGCAAAGCAGGTCACCTGGTGCGTCTTTGCCTACGTAGCCTGGACCTTTCCTTTGGGCGCTGAAATCGTCAGCGGGCAAATCCAGGTTCTGCCCGGCACCCTTTCAGCGGTGGCCGCAGCGGTGCCGCTCGGCATTGCCGACACGCACAGTCACCAGATGTCGGTCCACGGTTTCGGTGGCGGGCTCATCTGGGGAGATCCCCACGCGACCGACCGCAGCGTGGCCCTCAAGGCCTGCAAGGGCGGCGACCACGGTTTTCCGAAAGACTTCAGCCTGACCGCTTTCATCGGTAAGCTCTGGGGCGCGGATTTCGGACTGCTTTCCAACGAAGTCGTGGAGCAGGAGATCTTTGCGCGCGAGAAGTACTGCGAAGCCGGGGGATACACCGGCACGGGTTCCGGTTACGTAGGATTTCCGATCTGGGGAAGCATGACCAAGCAGCAGCTCTCGCGCGCGGACCTGATCACGGCGCACGAGGACGGGGACCTCAATCTGCTGGTGATGTCGGCCGTCTCCTTTCAGCCTCTGTGCGACTGGCTTCCTACCGACAATCGCAAGTACCACAGCTACTACTACAACAGTCGGGACAGTTCCTACGTTCCGTCGCAGTTGCGCTTCAAGTCCTACACCTGTAGCGAGATCGACAACATCATGGCGCAGTTGAACTTCGCCCTGGACTACGAAGCGGCCAATTCCAGCTGGTACAAGATTGCCCGCTCTTCGGCCGAAGCGCGCGAGGCCATTCTCGAAGGCAAGCTTGCCGTCGTTCTGCACATCGAATCCACGAACCTATTTCAGGCCAGCACACGTTCTTCCGAACCGGATGTGAACTACTGGCTGGGTTGGGTGTACTCGAAGGGCGTGCGGTCCATCCAGCTCACGCATGAGCTCGACAACTGGGCGGCGGGAGTCGCCTTCTGGGACGCCGTCCCACAGATGGCGCGCCTCGCCAACTGCATGGATAAGAAGGCCGACTCGAATATCTTCAACAACTGCGTTTCGGTTCCGCTGGCCAGCCAGGGGCCGTACGAAGTGTCGCTCGATTCGAGCAACAACAACCTCAAGGGGCTGACCACGAAAGGGCAGACCCTCGTGCGGAGCATGTACGCAAGCTGCATGATTCCGGACCTGGCGCACGTTTCGGCCCGGGCCTTTACTTCGGCGCGCACCATTTCGCGCGAAGGGGCGACCGACTTCCCTCTTTTCGTTTCGCACTTCCCGGCCATCCAGAGCCTCGCGAACTACGGCGTCACGGACGAGTACCAAAAAACCGAAACCCAACTCACGCAGGTTCGGGACAGCGGCGGCATCGTGGGCGTGCGGACCGCTCCGTACAAGATGAAGACTTACTCGGCCTCAGGCGTGGCGAACACCTGTCACGGCAGCACGCGCAGCTTTCTCCAGACAGTGGCCAAAGCTCGCGACCTGGGCGTGAACGTGGCGCTGGCCTACGACATGAGCGGCATGGCCCAGAATCTGGCGCCACGCTTTGCCGCTACCGGAACCAAGTGGGAGGATTTCTCGCGGGACGACAAGTGGGTTTGCCCGATGGGAGGAACGGCCGACAGCAACCGCACCACGAACGGAACGAACACGAACTATGACTACATCGGGCTCGGACACATCGGCATGACCGGCAACCTGATGGCGGACATTGCCAAGCTGGGCTACGTGGCCGTGGATCTCGAAGAGAGCGCGCTGAACTTCATCGGCATGTGGGAGCGCATCGAAGCAGCGGCGCCTGCGCCCTGTCAGTACCGCTACCGTACCTCTACCCTGCCGTGAAGCCATTCTGGAGCACAAAGGAGAAAGTGAAATGGAATGGTTGATTCAGACACAACTTCCGCTCATCGAGGGCATGCAGTCCGCTTTTCGCGGCGGACTGCCGCTCTTCTTGCTCAAGCTGGTGATCTTCTTCGCCGAAGAGAACGTGTTCATCCTGACGGTGTGCGCGCTCTTCTGGCTGGTGGACCGAAAGATTGCGGTGCAGGCGCTTCTGCTTCTGCTCTTTTCGGAGTACTTCAACTTCGTGCTCAAGTGGTCCTTTCATCAGCCGCGCCCGTACTGGCTGGTCGAGACCATCGCACCGCTCTCGCGCCAGCCGGACTTTGGCTTCCCCACAGCGTACGCGCAGGACGCGCTCGTGTTCTGGACCTACCTCGCGTGGGCGCTTTCGCGTAAGTTCGACACGCGACGGCCGTACCTATTGCCCGTCGTGATTGTGCCTTTGGTTTCCCTGGCCACGGTGGCTTCCGGCGCGAACTTCATCCACGATACCTTCGCCGGCCTGCTGCTCGGCGCAATGTTGCTCGCCCTGGCATACGTGGCGCGCTCCTTCGTTCAGAAACGCCAGTGGACGGCAACGACGCAGGGCATCCTGATCCTGATTGCGGCGCCACTTTCTCAGCTGGGATTGTTTGTGCTGGGTCTGTTGATCGGCCCGGTGAAGATCCCCGGTTTGTGGCGACAGTTGGCCATGCAGGGAACCGACCTGCCGCCGTACCTCGTGTTCTCGCCGTTCGATTCGAGCCTCATGGTGGGACTGGCGGCAGGCGTGCTTGCGGTCGGAGTCTTCGTCTTCCTGGAGGCGCGGAGTCTCGTTCCCGAATTCCGGCCGCCTCCTTCCGGCGACGGCGTTCTCACGCGCGTGCTGATCGGTCTGCTCGGGCTTGCTGTAGTCAAAATTGCCATGGCAATGTTCTTGGGCGGCGCCCGGGACGTGGAGGTCGCCGTGGTCTACGGGTTGGGCTATTTCGCCATCGGTATGTGGGCGCTCTTGGGCGCGCCCTTTGTGTTCGGTTGGATCGAAGACCGGCGTCAGCCGGCGCCGGGCGCGGTTCTCGGCGCTCACAAAGGAGTCTGAAATGAAGTCTCTCATTCGCATTCTGTCACTCGTGGCCATGTCGCTGGGGATTCTCGTGCTGGCCGTATTGTTCATTTTTCCGACTCGTGATACGAAAGAAGAAAGCCAGGCGGCTTTTCGCGGGCTGCGCAAGTCCTTGTACGAAATGGCCTACGACGACGGCCGCCTGGTGGACATGCAGGGCGTGGCGCTCGACGACAGCGACCATCGCCTGTTGCAGTTGAGAAATCCGGACACCGGCCATGCCTACACC
>CAZPFB010000114.1:0-17098 GCA_964585735.1 uncultured Leptospiraceae bacterium | reverse complement strand
ATCCTATTCCATATGGGAGATTTGGCCCTCTACCCATGAAGATCCCAGAAGCCCCTCATCCGTATAGTATGGGACGCTGTGCGCAATCGGGCAAGCGAAAAAGATGGCGAGCGTGAGGAGGGGGGAATATTCCGTGAGAGGGCCTGCGAGCCCTTCGGATCGCTGGAGCGGCCGTTCGCGAAGCCTTCTGAGAAACTGCAACGGCTTCAAACAAACGCGTTTCAAGAAAGTTGCAGAGGCATCGGGAGCGCCAAACAAGAATCACGGGCGCGCCGGCCAGCGGGCACTTCCCTCACGACCTTGGGTCGATACCCGGTCGCCTCTGAGATCGGCACGAAGCGGGAAACGCGGCGCTGGAGGCCCGCGCCGGGTTTCCAGCGCCCGGTCCGCGCGCGGGGTCCTCATCAGATCCCGCTCAGAACTTGTACGACGCTGAGGCGCTGTAGCTGACACCCTTGCGATAGGATCTGTACAACCGATCCTTGCCGAGGACTTCGTCGTGCTGCGTAAGCTTGAAGCGTGTATCCGTAATATTCTTTGCCGCCGCCTTCACGGAAAGAGCTCCCACCTTGTGTTCGAATACGAGATCGAGGAGTCCTGCCTGCTGCTCGATGACGTCGGGCAGGCCGGTCCCCCCGGCGACTGCAATCCGATCGCTGAAGAAGTTGTAATAGAGCCCGATGGAGCTTTCCTTCTTCTTGTCGAAGAAATACAGGAACTTCGCATTGTAGACGTAGTCCGACTGGCCCTGAAGCCGTCTCGACAGATTCGTGGGAGCATACGTGGCCGCGCGGTCACGAGTCGAAAGTAGACCGGTCCGAATGGTCACATACTGCTCGTAGTCCATGATCTGCACGACGGACCGGATGAAGAACATGTTGGCGTCTATGCGGAAGCGCTCCCAAAAATCCTTGCGTGCATCCAGTTCAATCCCGCGGACCAAACCGGTGTTGGCATTGGCGTAGGTGTAGATTGGCGTAGTGCCGCCGGCCACCGGCTCGCCAATTTGCTCGATAGGCCTCGAAAGAACCTTATAGAAGTATCCCAACCCAAGGTAGTCATTGTTCTTCAGATAGAGTTCGTACCGCGCGTCGTAGCTGTGCACGTAGGTCCGCGTCAGCGACCTGTTGCCACGAACCAAATCGTCCCCGAAGCTGGGCGCGAACTGGAAATCCGAAAGCTCGCGAAAATCGGGGCGCGTCACGGTCTCGGAATAACCCAAGCGAATATTCGTCTGTTTGTCCCGCTCCCAAACGAGGTTCACACCCGGAAGCAGGTCTTTCGTGTGGATTTCGCCTATGCCAGGTTTTTCGGGATGAAAGTGCTGATTTCTCTGTTGAAAAGGGTTGTAGGTCGTGATGTACTGATAGCTGTCCTCATAGCGCGCTCCACCGACAATCCGGAGCCCTCGGAGAATCGGCATGTCGACCTGGCCGAAATAGGCGTGCAACTTCTGCGAGGCGTCGTAGAAAGAGTTGTCCGAGTTGCGCTCCTCGAAGAGGTACTGCCTGGCCACGACACGAGCCGGGTGAAAGGTCACTTCGCCGGGAACAGGCCACAATTCCGCGTCCCCCCTGGCGCCCAGGCGACGATACTGGTACGTCTTCGAGCGGAAATCGCGCGTCCGATCAGAGGCTTCCCCACCCAACTTGAAAGTGGAGTGGAGCCCGTCCCACTGCTGAAAAGGAAGGGTGTACTTCAACGAAACGGTTTCTATGGTGTCGGTGGTTTCCGAAAGAAAGCGCGAACCGTCCTCTGCGGAACCGGATCGGGAAGGTATTTCCTGGGAAATCAATTGATTCTTGATCCATAGCTGCTGTTTCAGGTCTGGTTCATCGCGCAGCGCCTCGGCGTAGTTAAAGAACCACTCCAATCGGTGAGGCCTGCCGTCCGTCAGATTGAGGGCGTGCTTACCGCCGACCTGCTGGGAAATCAACCGGCGCGAAACAAAGCCGCTTGACTGTGCCACGAAATCGTTGTTGTTCTGGACCACAACGCCGGTGCTCTTGTGAACGTTGTTCTCGGACAGAAAGGAAACAAGACCTTTCGTGTATATTTGTTGCCCCGGAATCGGTTCATACGCCAGATTCAAGTTGTTTCCCCACAGGACCTCCTCGGAATAGCGTTTGCTGTCACGGCTCAGAACGGGGACAAGGTACGTTGAATCCCGATGCTCCAAAGTCACAGGATTGACGGGGGCATATCGAAAGGCATTTTCGGAACGGTAGCGAAACTCTCGCTTGTATGAGGTTCCGTACAGGACGCCGAATCTCCCGCGCGTTCCGACGCTCAGCTTGTCCCCAATCGTGAAGCTGAAGCTACGGTCGGCCGGCGCGTTCGACTTGCGCGGACTCCATTCATTGTTGAAACCGGCCGCACCAAGCTGTACGAACTGGGCAGGCAGGCCTCCGAACTGGTTCCCCTCCTGAAACGGGACCGTGCTGGGCAGGTTCTTGACAATCCCCGGGGGATCCCGCCGTCCGCTGTCGACGCCCAACCATTCGAGGCCTCCGCGGGGTCCGGATGAAAGAAAGTGACGGCCGGTCGTGTTTGCGTTGCCACCGAGACCCGCGCCAAGAGTCAGCAGAAACTGATCCGGATACTCAGCAGTCTCCACTTTCACCAGGCCGCCCGAGAACTCGCCGGTTTCTTCAGGTGCAAAGGTCTTGATGATACGAATATTCTTGATGAGCCCGGCCGGAAAGATGTCCAACGGAACAACGCGCTTGTCCGGCTCAGGCGACGGTAGCAGCGCATCGTTCAGGAACGTGGAACTGTAGCGTTCTCCCAACCCGCGGACGAACACAAACCGCTCATCCACCACCGTGATTCCTGTGACCCGCTTGAGGGCCTCGCCGGCAGCCGAATCGGGGCTCCGCTTGATTGCTTCGGCGCTGATCCCATCAGAGACGGTCCCGGCCTGACGCTGAAGCTGGCGCACCGAAGCTTCGGTGTCGTCCATGCGTCTGCCCTTGACCTCGACTCCTTTCGCCGTCGCCAAGCCAAGCGCCTCGTTGAAGGACACCACCTGGCCAGCACGGACAGTCACCTGCCTGCGGACCGGCCCAAAACCTGCCATCTGCACGAGCACCTCGTGGGTCCCTTCGGGAAGTCGCAGCTCGAACTTACCGTCGAAGTCCGTTTCGGCAAAAGCGTTCGCGCCGCGCACGACGACAGCCGCGCCCAGCACCCCCTGCCCCGTGGCCGCGTCGATGATGCGGCCGCGCAGTATCCCCTGTGCCTGAGCGAACAGGGCCACCGCCGGAAGACCAACCAGCGCAAAGACTATTTGAATTCGCAGTTTCTTGACCATGATTGTATACCGTACCTTCTCTTCTTCTATTTGTTCTTTCTTGTTCCCGTTCGGGACTCAATCGTTCTGGAGCACGGCCATCTTGAACTGGCCCGCATGCTCAGCCACGAGTCCGACTGGACTGAAATCGATTCTCTTGCCATTCACCGAAAGCGAAACCGCCCGCACACGATGGAGCCGGATCTTTTCGCGGAAGAGCTCCTCGTCATCCCAAGATATTCCCAAGACCGCCACGTTCTTCCCGGCAAGCTTGGTGAGGCGGCGCAGGCCCTTGAGGCGATCATGCGCATTCATGAAGGCCGCCGCTTCCGCCGGTGTGCCACGAACGAACTTGTCGAGTTCGTTGGGCCAGTAGATGGAGCGGTACTCTTCGTCAGAGAAAACGAAAGACCGCAGCGCAACCTCATCCCCGCGCGCCGCAGCCGTAAAAAGGTGCCGCACGGCTGCCTCCCGGGAATCGGCCGCAGAGGAGAAACTGTATGTGTCCCTGAGGAGAGCCCGCTGCTCATGGAGGCGTCTCTCCGCGGGGTCAACGGCCTCGCGGCACGTCACCGGGAGAACGAGCGCAATCAGGAATAGCATACGGGTCATAGATCAAAAATCGCGCGGGGTGCAGGCTCATGCCTGCACCCCGCGCGTGTGTTCTCCGAAAGTTGAGTGCCTACTTACTCTTCCAGTTGGACCAACTCTGCGTCCAATCGGACCCTCCGACGATGGCACCGAAAGTGGTGTTACTGACGAAAGGTGACCCGAACTGGGTGTTGGGATTGGTGGCCGCAGTGCCCGTGACTTGAGCCGACGGAGTCAGGTTCGGAGCCGTTCCCGCAGTGGGATCGGCAGCAGTCGTGAAGGGCACAGCCGTGAGAGTATTGTTGTCCGTGATATTGGTGCAGGATGCCTGCGTGATCCCTTGGGCGCTATCACCCAGGTAGTTCCACACGGTGGGCTGCGTAGCCGAGCCACCGCCCGCATTGTTATTGCAGAGCACGTCGCTCACGTTGAAACCATAGACGACCAGGGCCACGAAGCCGCCCTGCATTCCCTCGCGCACTCGGGCGCCATGGCCTCCTTCCGTGGTTCGTGTTCCAATGAGGGTCACGTTGGCAATGGACGGATTTGTCATGCCTTTCGCGCCGGTCGGAGTCGCGCCGCCGGTGCTACCCACGTTCGACCCATCCATCTCCATGCCGTGAGAATCCGAGGTGACATCAGCGCCCTGGGCGGTCGTGTAGTTGTACGCGATCAGGTACTGAAGCTTACCGTTGTAACCCTCGTCCATGTCGAAACCGTCGTCGCCGGTCCCCGTTACGAGAAGGTACTTCCCGTTGACGCTACCGCCGAAGAACTCGAAGCCATCGTCCTTGCCCATGTGGCACTGCACGTATTCGAGCGTGGTCCCACTGCCAACACCGTACATGCTCAGACAGTTGAACTCCTTGTCGGTTGCGAAGGCCAGACCGGCAAATTCAATCCGCGTGTATTGAATCGATCCCGAGCTGTCCGCATCGTTGATGCCGGTGTTGCCACCGTACGTGTACGCTGGCAGAGTTTCACTCGTGCGGGCTGCAGTATCCGTAGTGCCCGCCTTTCCAATCATGACGATGCCGGCCCAGTCACCGGGCGCCCGACTGCCTTCCGGCTTGGCCGAAGTGAAGACGACCGGCGCGGAAGCCGTTCCTTGGGTGACGAGCTTGGAACCTTGATGAATGAAGAGCTTAGCGTCAGTGTCTCCGAAGACTGTCGTTCCGGATGTAACGGTAAGCGTGGCGTTGTTCTTGACTTCGACGGTTCCCTTCATCAGAACGCGTCCGCTGACCGTCGTGTCTGAAGTGATTTCGCCCGTCAGAACGGGGATACTCGACCCCAACAGGGCGGCCGCCAGAAGGGCCAAATCACCGTCCTCGTCCTTCTCTTTGCAGGCTCCGAAGGTGACCAACCCCGCGAGAATCGGGATCAGAATCTTTCTTGCTGAAATGTTCATTTGCGAATCCTCTCCTACGCGCTTTCGCGCTTGCCGGGCCGCTCAACATTTCTGGCGAACCCGTGCAGGAAGGTGCTGCCTCACCGTGTCAAAAGAATGACGCTGGCCTGAAGATTTGTGCAACGCAGCATTTGGCGGCTTGGCCCGGTGATGCAGCGCACATCAATCGTTGCGTCTCCGTCATCAGACTGTAATGGAGAGTAGGTCCCCTGTCTCCACACATAGGCCGAATTGGTCAGGCGAAGTCCGGCTGATTCGGAGGGTTGGATCAAACATGAACGGGAAACTTATTACTCGATTCGCAATTCTGGGGGCCTTCGTCATCGCCGCTGTATACTTGTATGGCCCGGCGAACGGCAGCCTGCGCGGGCAATCAGCATCAGGAACTGCAATCCCCGCCGCAAAAACCGAACCGGCAAGAATGGAACCGGGGAAGAGTGAGCCGGGCAAGGCGGAATCCGCTGATGGAGCAAAGGACACCAAAGAAGAGAATCAATTCGCAAAAGCGGGTGAGATTCACCTCGACGTTACCGCCTATGTGATGTTGGCACTGGCGTTGCTGGTCATTGCAGTCGCGGTCGATAGAGCCTACGTGATCTTTCTGCGCAACAGCGGCAACGATGCGGCTCTCGTCACGCATCTCACCGAGTCTCTCATCAAAGATCCTCAGGACGTGAGCAACGTCATTTCGGAAATCAGCCAGCCCAAGTACGGTCTGAGCGGCCGAGCGGCAGCA
Source organism: uncultured Leptospiraceae bacterium (assembly GCA_964585735.1). Taxonomy (GTDB): domain Bacteria; phylum Spirochaetota; class Leptospiria; order Leptospirales; family Leptonemataceae; genus CAZPFB01. Next base: position 11,068 of record CAZPFB010000114.1, on the reverse strand, counting down.
ACGGCTCTGAAAGGCTGGAATCATGGGATCGATACGATCGCCAAGTATGCAGAGACCGCGCTTGCCGCTGAGCGGCGCAACTTGGACAGGCGCCTCATCGTCCTGAACACCCTCGGAAACAACATTCCCTTCATTGGTCTGCTGGGCACCGTTCTTGGAATCATGAAGTCATTTCGTGATTTGGCTCTCGCAGGCGGGGACGCGGGTCCCGCCGTCGTGATGGTCGGCATTTCGGAAGCCCTGGTCGCCACTGCCATGGGCCTGGCGGTAGCCGTGCCGACGGTTATTCTATACAACTGGCTCTCCAAGGGCGCGAAGAACCGCATCGGTGCAGCTGAGGAAATCGTACACCTCATTCAGGCAATTCGGCTATCGGTGAATCCGAACGGCAGTTCCGGGCACTTCAAGCCCGTGGCAAAAGAGGCCATCGGGACAGGGGCTCACTGAGGCGCCCAGGTTCAAGCATCGCTGATTCAGGGGAGGTTCATATGGCCGGTGGAGCACAACAATCCGAAGATGAGATCTCCGGGATCAACGTCGTCCCTCTCGTGGACATTATGCTCGTGCTCGTCATCATTCTGATGGTGACGGCCGAATTCTCGAAGTATCGCACCGTGCCGATACGACTTCCCAACATCAATGCTGCCTCCATGAAGCGCGAGCCGCAGAAGGTGAACATCACGCTGAAAGAGGACGGTCGGATCTTCTGGAATGACAAGCCCCTCCCTTCCTTGGAGGTCTTGCGCCCACGCCTTCAGGCTCAAAAACAGGTCCAACCGAAGCTGGCGGTGATTCTCCGCGCGGAGGGCAAGGTAAAGTACGAAGATGTACTCAAATTGTTAGATCATGTAAAGGAATCCGGCGTGATCAAAGTTGGTCTGGCAGTCGGAACCAAGGGCGGATCGGGGAACTAGGTATATGTCAACAGCTACGGAAGCTTACAGTTCTGCCATCGCAACGACGCTGGCCGGCATTCGACTCTCCAACGGAGAACGGGTTCTTGAAGGATTGTCCAACAGTTTCGAGATCACTCGCCGAACGAAGTTTCTATCCAAGCACAGAACACCACTCATCTACTCAGGACTGCTGCTCCTCATCGTGGCCGCGCAGGTCCAGTCCATGACCACAGGTCGGTTCGACAAGCCCATTCCCAGCGCTATCTTTCTGAATATGGGTGATGTCGTGGCTTTGAAGAAGCGCTTGAGCCAGCCCGTCATTGAGGTGGATGAAATCTTCGGCAACGAGTTTGTTCGCAAAAGGGAAGTAGCGGATCCAAAGCTGGCAGTGGGGAGCGAAGACCCTCGCATTGGCGCAGCCAAGAACGTCTTCGCTTCTGGATTGCGCCTGCCCGTGGATCTCACGCCGGACATTCAGCCGGACTACCCTGCCTCCGTGCGAGCGCGCGGTGTTTCCGGCAGGGTCACGCTCGAACTGGTTGTAGGCGACGACGGCAGTGTGCTGCGGGCCCGGGTAGCGCGGGGCGTCGATCCGGTCTTGGACCGCGCGGCGGCCAGCGCTTTCAGGCGCAAACGCTACGAGCCCAGCCGAGGAACGGATGGCAAACCTCTGACGGTGCGCTTCTATCAGCCCGTGGACTTCACGTTGAACTGATCTGACTGTTCGCTTCTACAAGCCGGTTCGTTTCGAACTCGACTCCTGACCGCTTTCTCTCAGGCCGCGGCCGCCCCTGGTTGGGAGCGAGCCGGTCGCCTCTTCCGCGCATGAGGTTTTTGCTTTGCCCCGGCGAGGGTCCTGCGAGCCTGCTTCGGCGGGCCTGCCCGTTCGCCCATGACCAACCTCCAGCTCGTCTCCGAATACAAGGCCGCGGGGGATCAACCGCAGGCCATCGAGAAACTGGTAACCGGCTTCCAGGCCGGACACGAAAAGTTGTGCCTCGTCGGCGTCACCGGCTCCGGCAAGACCTACACGATGGCCGCCTTCCTCGAAGGAATACGGCGACCGGCGCTCGTGCTCACGCACAACAAGACGCTCGCCGCGCAGCTCTTTCGCGAATTCCGCGAGTTCTTCCCGAGCAACGCGGTCGAATACTTCGTATCCTACTACGATTACTACCAACCCGAGGCCTACGTACCGACGAGCGACACCTACATCGAGAAGGACTCCTCCATCAACGATGAGATCGATAGGCTGCGACTGCGGGCCACGTCTTCCCTGCTCGAACGCCGCGACGTTGTCATCGTCTCTTCGGTTTCCTGCATCTACGGCCTCGGTTCGCCGGAGGACTACCAGCTCAACCTGGTGATGATCGACCGCGGGGTCGAGCTCGACCGCGAAAGCGTGATGCGCCAGTTGCTGCGCATTCAGTACTCCCGTAACGACGTGGCATTCGTACGCGGTACGTTCCGTGTACGCGGAGACACACTCGAAATCCTGCCCGCCTACCGCAAGGAGGCCATTCGCATCGAGTGGTTCGACGACGAGATTCAGGCCATCTCGCTTCTGGATCCGGTGAGCGGCCGCACCCTGGAGAAGCTCGACCGGGTCGTGATCTATCCGGCCAAACACTTCATCACTTCGCCGACCCGACTCAAGCAGGCGGTCGAGAAGATCCGCGCCGAACTGGAAGAACGCGTGGCCTATTTCAAGGCGACCGACCGTCCGCTGGAGGCCGAGCGCATCGAATCGCGCACGCGGTACGACCTGGAGATGCTGGCCGAGATGGGCTACTGCAACGGCATCGAGAACTACTCCCGCCATCTGAGCGGTCGCCAGGCGGGTGAAGCGCCCGCCTGCCTCCTCGACTACTTCCCGGAAGACTTCGTCATCATCGTGGACGAAAGCCATGTGACCCTTCCCCAGGTGCGCGGCATGTACGCCGGTGACATGGCCCGCAAACAGACGCTCGTGGACTTCGGCTTTCGTTTGCCTTCGGCCATGGACAACCGGCCGCTGAACTTCGACGAGTTCGAGCGATTCGCCAAACGGATCCTGTTCGTCTCGGCCACGCCGGCGGACTACGAGATGCGCACAGCCACGCTGCACGTGGAGCAGCTCATTCGACCGACCGGCCTCTTGGATCCCGAAGTAGAAGTGCGACCGACGGCCAACCAGATCGAGGATCTGCTGCACGAAATTCGCGCTCGCACCGAGGCTGGCGAACGCACGCTCGTCACGACGCTCACCAAAAAGATGGCCGAGGACCTCTGTGATTATCTCTCCGAAGTCGGCGTGCGGGTCGCGTACCTCCATTCCGAAGTCGAGACGATCGAACGCGTTGAGATCATTCGCGACCTGCGCAAGGGCGCGTTCGACGTACTCATCGGGGTGAACCTGCTGCGGGAAGGTCTCGACATCCCGGAAGTGTCGCTCGTCGCCATCCTCGACGGGGACAAAGAGGGCTTCCTGCGAAACGAGCGCTCGCTGATCCAGACGATCGGACGCGCCGCCCGGAACGTGAACGGCAAGGCCATTCTCTACGCCGACCGCATGACCGATTCCATGCAGCGGGCCATCGACGAGACGGCCCGACGTCGCCACGCGCAGTCCGCATACAACGCGGAGCACGGTATCACGCCCACGACCATCCGCAAAGAAGTGCAGGATATCATCGCGCGCGAGCTTGGTTCGGGCGACGAAGAGGAGCGGCTCCTGCGCGAAGTGGAAGCCGAAGTGGGGGCGGCCGATGGCAGCCGCGAAGACCAGCTCAAGAAGCTGCGCGAAGCCATGCTGCGCGCGGCGGAAGAACTCCAGTTCGAGAAGGCCGCCATGCTCCGGGATCGCCTCCAGGCCCTCGAAGATGGGCGGGACATAAAAGGCTCGCTGCGACGCGGTCCGGAAACGGCCGGACGTCGCGGTCGGCCCGGCCGCGGCGGTCGCCGCAGGCGTTGACCGGGCGTTTTGGATTGACGTCACCTTTTCTCGCGGGCGACTACCCAAAGTAGAACCCGGCAGGCGCCCGCCATCGCTTTCACCGGGAGAGACAGAAAACATGGACGAAATGGAGTTTGACCGGACGCGCAAGGCAATCGGCGCCGACGGCCTGGACGCGAACTCGCGCCGCGACATGATGGACCGGCTGAAAAAGGCCGGGGGCGAGGTGCGCTCAGAGCGTGCCCTCCGGCAGGAGACGCCGGCACAGCCCGGGGGCCGGGGTCGCCCGGCCGGAGGCGGCCCGGGAACCGACAAGAAGATGCCGTCGGACCTGGCGCGCGAGCGACTCCGGCAGGAAAGCGAGGCCCGCGCGCAGGCGCGCCGCTCCCTGCTGGACGCCGAAAAGGAAGCCACGAGCTTCATGGCCCGCTTCAGCATCAAGCTCCGCTGTCGCCTCGGGGGGCTCACACCTTTCGGCAGGGACGTGGTCTACCCGCGTTTCATGTCGCGTCTGAACCTCGATGCCAAACGCGCCGTCATGGAATGCAACATCCTGGCGCGGGATCTGTTCTCGTCGAACGCCGAAACCGGTCGCGCCATCATCAAGGAACTGGACAAGAAGCAACCCCTGTACGTGGAACTCATTGAGCGCGGCGCCGAACTCTACAATCCCACCGAAATCGGGGACCTGACTTCACCGTACAATGCCGCGCCGGATTCGCCGGCTCCGCTGGATGCCATTCGCGCGGCGCTGTTCTCTTTCCTGAGAAAACTATACTATCTGAAATCGTTCCAGGAAACCTACCTCACGGCTGTGGATACAGCCATCGGCCTTCAGCAGCAGATTGAAAAAAAGCAGGCGGGATTGTACGCTTCGAAACGCAAGAAGATTGCCTCGGATTGGAAGGTTCTCATGAACGAGATCTATCCGTCTCTCGTGCTGCTCGCGCAACGGGTCGAGATGAAGCAGGCCGAGCCGGGCACGCGCCTTTTCGAGGACATGCTGGCCATCGTCGATGAAAACCGCCTGGGGCGCCGCAAGCCCGGAGATCCGGTCGGTCGCCTCGAAGAGAAAAAAGAACAGGAAGCCACCGCCGAACCGGGCGAAAAGACGGAAGAGCCCACCGAGGAAGAAGAAGCGCCCGAAGAGCAACCGGACCTGCGCACCGGAATGCAGCTCATGAAGGCGCTTTCGCTGCCTGATCTTCGCAAGAAGCACGACGCACGGGGCGAACTGGCTGCCCTGCACGACAACGACAAGGTTCTCCTGTCTTACCTGTTTCTGCGCGAGTTCGAAAGCGAGTACTCCTTCATCCTGACGACGCAGAAGATTCGCCTCAACGCGGCCTACAAGCAGGGGAAGAAGATCGACTACCACCAGAGGCTGGCCGACATTTTCGAACAGATTCGCCCGGCGCTCGATGGTTTCAAGCAGTACGCTCACCAAACCGGGGAGTACAACCGCGCTCTGACCGAAGGACAGGGACAGGTCCAGAACTACGTCGAACACGCCAAACGCGTCCAACTGCTCGAAAATCGACGGGGCGCAAGCGGGCGCGAAACCCGGGTCAACATCAAGAACTTCGTCGAGAAGGTGCACCTCACGCTCGTCGACCTCTTGGAAGACATCCGCACGAATACGAACAAGATTGTGCTGAACGCGGACGAGCCAATCAAGTTCGACGTGCAGATCGAAGGGCGCAGACGACTTCAGGGTCGAAGCGTGCGGGACGCGCTCACGGAAGCGTACGGGTACGCGCTGGCTCTGGCCACGCGCATCGATTCGGGGGATCTGTTCGGCGGCGTCATCGAAATGGGCGAAGATGAGTTCAAGCGCGCGTTCGGGCCGGACCCCCTGCCCACCGGATCCGACATCCCCGACCACGCCGTCTGAAAGGTGGCCACTGGCGTGGATCCTACAAACCAGGCCGCATCCAGGCAAAGCCCGAACGCGGTCGGCAGCGCGGTCGGCGGTGATCTCTTCCGCGAAGTGGCGGTGCTCCTGAACCGGGACGCCTGCCTCGAACTCACGCGAATCTTGGACGAGGAGTCCGTCCTCGACTCACTCTGCGGCTACTACGAAGTGCTCTACGAAGTCGGCCGCCCGGGCAGCGACTCGACGGACATTCGCCTGTTCTTCCCCAGCGACCAGGAAGACGCCGAAATTCGGGTGATGCTCCTGCTCGAAGCGCGGGGCATTGGGTTCGAGTCGATTTCCACGACGACGCTGAACCGCGACGAATACTTGAATGCATACAAGCAACACTATCTGCCGATCCGGCCGGGCCGACGCATCGTGATCGTTCCGTCCTGGCACCGGGGGTCGCCGGAGGAGCAGGCGCTGCTGACGCCCGACACACTCGCCGTGTACCTCGATCCGGGGCTCGCCTTCGGAACCGGACGGCACCCCACCACCACGATGTGTCTCCAACGGCTCGAGGACCTCACCCTGGAGGGTCTGCGCGTCACGGATGCGGGTTGCGGTTCGGGGATCCTCACGCTGGCGGCCCTGGCCCTGGGTGCCGCAGCGGTGTTGGCTTTCGACATCGACAGCAACGCCGTTCGGGCCACCGAGCAGAACCACGCCCTCAATCCGGCCCGCGGCAGCCTGCGCCTCTTGGTGGGCGGCTTCGACCTTCCCGAATTCATGAGCACGCCCACCGATCTGCTGTTGGCCAACTTGGCCGCCAACATTCTGGTCAACGCCGCGTCGCGCATCGACGCCGGCCCTCAGACCCGAATGCTCCTTTCGGGCATTCTCACCGAGCAGGTGGACCAAACGCTGGGCGCATTTCCGTCATGGACGCTGCGCGAGCGGTTCGAACTGGATGGTTGGGCTCTCGTGGAACTCGCGCGTCGCTGAACGCGCAAGCTTTGGTTGACACCTGCACACCGCAAGGTCGTTAAGTCTTGGGGGACAGCGCGGCGAGGTTCTTCATGCGTTGCGCTGACATAATCTATGGCGGAGTTCAAGTTCACCAAACTCGACAACGTGGGCGTCCTGGCTGTAGGCGGCCGCTTCACCCTGGTCGATAAGGACGAGTTTCAGGCACTCGTCGAAGACCACGTGGACCTTTCGGCCATGGATGTTGCCGTCGATGCGCGCGGCCTGGACTATATCGACTCTTCCGGAATCGGGGACTTCATCAAGCTCAAGATGGAGGCCAACAAGAACAAGAAGTTGGTGTATGTTTTTGGTCTGAAAGATGCGGTCGAGAAGACGTTCCGTTCCGCGCGCCTGGAGTCGGTCTTCGAAGTCGTAACGGAAGACGAGTTCAAGAAGAAGTTCGGCTACGCGGGCTGAATACTGGGTTTGCGGGGGCACCGGCGCTTTTGGAGCTCCCTGCTACCTTTCCGGCCCGATTCGCAAGATCACATTGCCCTTCTTTCGTCCGGAGGCAACGTACCGATACGCGTCCGCAACCTGATCCAACGGGAACTCTCGGTCGATCAAGGGCGTGAATTTCCCTTTGGCATACATCTCCTTCACCAAGGCAATGCTTGCGGCAATGTTCCTCGGAAAGGGAATCACGACCCTCTTCCCGTTACGGAGTCGAGTCGCAAATTCAAGATACATGTGCTCCAGGTGGTCTCCCATACCTGATGACATGTACACGCCGCGTGGCTCGAGCAAATGCGCGCACCGGCTGTAGGAACTTTTCCCGACAGCGTCAAAGACGTAGTCGAATGTGCGCCCGATCCCCAAAAAGTCCTGCGTGGTGTAGTCCAGCACCAGGTCCATGCCCCACGATTTCGCGACATCGACTGTTTCCGGACTGGTCACCGCGGTCACGTGAGCGCCCAGATACTTGGCGATCTGGGCCGTCGCCGAGCCGATTGCGCCCGAGGCGCCGTAGACGAGGACGCGGCTACCTTCCCCCAGGTTGACCTTATTGACGAAGTTGTGTGCGTAGTGAAACCCCTCAAGGCTCGCGGCTGCCTCTGCAAAACTCATCCCCCGCGGGACGCCGGCCAACGCTTCCTGGGCGGATACCGCCACGTACTCGGCCTGAGTTCGCAGGCCCTCGTCGTTGAAACCGAAGACGCGATCGCCAACCTGGAAACCCGGACGCGGCTTCCGACGGCCTCGATCACTCCTGCAAAGTCCGTCCCGGGGATGCTGGCCTTCGGAGCGAAAAAGCCGACTATGAGCCTCATCACGAGGGGCCTTCCTGTAAGATTGTGGTAGTCCGTCCGGTTAACGGTCGTTGCGTGAACGCGGACCAGCACTTCGTTTGCGCCCGGGACCGGTCGCTCCCAATCCTTGACCTCCAGCACATCCGGATTTCCGAACTCCCTGCGGGTGACAGCCTTCACGATTCTCCAAGAATCGCAAAAGAGAGAGGGCGGGCAAGCGGGTTCCCAAGGCGGTCGCCTGTATTCTCCTTGACGCACGTCCCGATGCAATCAGTTCCCGCACATGTCAGATGCGTCGGCTCTCAGCGAAATCCTCGCGCACATCGAGAGCGGTCGCTTCTTTTCCGCATGTGATCTGGCCCGCGAGAAACTCACAACCGATCCTTCCAACGTGGCGCTGCAACAGGCTTACGCGCGAACGCTGATCCTGACAGGCGCGTCGGCCGAGGCGCGCGCGGTTCTCGAACCCATCCGACCGACGTTGTCCGCTCAGAACCTCCGCGAAGCGGAAGAGACAGCGGGACTCCTGGGGCGCACGTACAAAGATCTGTGGCGGCAGAGCGGCGAGTCTACATGGGCCCTGAAGTCGCAGCAGGCGTACTCATTGGGCTATGAGCTGACCGGGGGGCTGTGGCCCGGAATCAACGCCGCTACGATGGCACGCCTCGCATCAGAAGAGCGTCGGGCAAAGGATTTGGCGCGGCAATTGATCGAGAAGTGTCATGCAATGAAGAACGAAGCTGCGCCGCTCTATTGGACCTTTGCGACGCAGGGCGAAGCTCACCTGCTTCTGGGCGATACGCAGCGGGCCAGGGATGCCTATGCGGAGGCGCGCAGACACGCCGAAGGTGTGGCTTCCCGCCTCGTGTCTTCGCGGAGGCAACTCCTGCTCCTCCGGGAACACGGCATCGAAGTACCGGACGAAATCCTTTCTATACTTCTGCCTCCGGCTGTCATCCAGTTTGCCGGACATATGGTCGATCGCCCCGGACGGACGGAACCCCGCTTTCCGCCCGGTCTGGAAGGCGCCGTTCGATCCGCAATGGACGCTTATCTCGATCGGTTCGACGCCGCCATAGGCTACTCGTCCGCAGCGTGCGGCGGGGACATCCTCTTCGCAGAAGCCATGCTTCGCCGCAATTGGGAGCTGAACATCATGCTTCCGTTTGCCCTGGACGACTTCATTGCCACGAGCGTCGACTATGCCGGGCAGGCGTGGGTGAACCGCTTTCACAGGGTCCTCGAAGGAGCCACGCGCGTTTTCTTTCTGACCGAAGAGTCCTTCTTGGGCGATGTGATTCTGTTCGAGTTCGCGGGTCTGTTGTTTCAGGGTTTTGCCAGATTGCGGGCGAACAGCCTCGGGCAGGACGCACATCTGCTGACGCTTTGGGACCGCAAGGATTCCCAGGCGATCGGTGGCACTGCCCAGATAGTCAAGAGCTGGAAGCGTTCACCAAACGTCTTCGTCATTCCAATGGACCAGTTGCTGGATGAACAGCGTGAACAGGACCTCGGAATACAAGCAAAGGAGCGACCGTTCCTGCGACAGGTCGAAACATCGTCACCCATGCCACGCTCGATCAAGACACTCCTTTTTGCCGACATCGTGAATTACACCAGGTTGCGCGAAAACGATACGCCACGTTTCGTCATGCAATTTCTGGCAAGAATCGCCAGCGACCTTGAAGTCCTGGAGGTCAGACCGCAATTCCTGAACACTTGGGGGGACGCGCTTTTTGTAGTGATGGATTCCGCGCTGGGCCTGGCCCACTACGGTGAGGCCCTACGTCGTTCTGTCTGCGAGACCGACTGGAACGCCATCGGCCTGCCCACAGACATGAACATCCGCGTGGCACTTCATGCGGGGCCCGTTTTCGAAGGTCAGGATCCCCTGAGCGGAAGACTCAACTACTACGGAGCCCACGTAAACCGAGTGGCGCGAATAGAAGCGACCACGCGCGCGGGTCAGATCTACGTGAGCGAGCAGTTTGCCGCGCTTCTGGAAGTTGAGCAGAAGACCGCACCGGAGTACGCCTGCGACTATGTCGGCGTCATTGAGCTGGCCAAGAAGTTCGGCAGGCAGGCCGTCTACCGCCTGAGGCGAAGGTCTGAGCGCCCGCAGGCACTCAAGCTTTGACCTCGAACACTTCCTTGTTCGCCTCAATCCACTCCATAAGCTTCTGAACTCCCTCGCGCGGTTTCACCCTTGGCTGAAAAGAGAACGCTTTGCTCGCGCGTGAAATATCACAGACGAAGTAGCGCATGTCCCCGGGGCGCTCCGGGTGCATCTCCACTTCCGGCTTTCGTCCGAGAATCTCCCCGATCACGCCGATACACTCGAGCAGGCTGATCTTGTTCTGAGCGCCGCCCCCGATGTTGTACACGCCCGGCACCGGATTCTTGTAGTAGTCCAAGTAAGCGCGCGCACCATCGACAGCAAAGATGATGTCCCGGGCCTGCTTTCCGGTTCCAAAAACGCGCAGGGGCCAGCCGAAGAAAGCGCGGATGGCGAAGTTGGCCACCCAACCGTGGTCTTCACCGCCAAACTGACGGGGTCCGTATATGCCGGTGAATCGAAAGGAAGCAGCCGGAGTCTGGAGCATGTCGGTGAACGTACGCACGTAGTGCTCAGCGGCCATCTTGGAGGCGTGCAGCGGCGAGATTTCGCCGACCATGACGGGCTCGTCTTCTCCGATGGCGACCGGGTTTCGTTCGTACGAGGTGGCGCCCTCGGTGAGCGTGGAGTTGATGTGGTTTCCGTACACGTGAATGCTCGAAGTATTGACGACCGGAATGCGATGCTGGCGCGCCGCATCCAGGACGTTGAAGGTTCCCAGCACGTTCGTGTTGAAGTCCAAACGCGGATCTTCCCACGAGATGGTCATGGCCGGCTGCGCTGCCGTATGGACGATGAAGTTGCAACCGGTCGAATGATCCTTGAGGGCTTGCTCGTTGCAGACGTCGGCCTTCACCATTTGGCAGCCGAGTCCTTTGAGGTAGTCCCAGTTGTGGTCCCGGGTCTTGCCGGTCCCGTAGCCGGTGCGGCCCAGTTCATACTTGGTCATGTTGTCGTAGCTGATGACCTCCCAGCCTTCCTTTC
>CAZPFB010000113.1:0-17162 GCA_964585735.1 uncultured Leptospiraceae bacterium | reverse complement strand
GGAAAAGGCCAGGACTTTTTCCCCGGAGGGGGTTTGTTTCACAAATTCGGAGAGGCGGGGATTCGAACCCCGGGTGCTTTCGCACACATGCTTTCCAAGCATGCACCATAGACCACTCGGACACCTCTCCAGACGAAACGGGTGGAGGCAGTACGAGACCGGAAGGCCCCCGTGTCAAGAGTTATTCCCGTCGAGGTGCTGCGAAGCTGCCCGCCTCGCGGCAAAGAAGTCGCGCAGGAGGCGGGCGGAGCGATCTGCGTGCTCGACGAGCGCCTCGGCGCGCACCGTATGATTGAGTCCCTTCCACCTCGTGGACGGACAGACGAGCACATCCTCCAGTCCGACGCCACTCTCGGTGCGCGCGCAGTAGTAGACTGCCTCCAGTCTTGCCAGGAGGATCGCGCCGGTACACATCACGCATGGCTCCAAAGTGGAGACGAGCACGGCGCCCGGAAGTCGTTCGCTGCGTTCGCGTCGGCACGCTTCGCGAATGGCGGAGAGCTCGGCGTGTGCTGTCGGATCCCGAGAGGACACGATGCGGTTGCGTCCGCGGCCGAGCACGATCCAATGGCCGGTGGATTCCGGGCGACAGACCACCGCACCGACGGGGACTTCTTCCGCCGACGCGCACTCCTCCGCCTCCTGAAAGGCCAGGGTTACAATCTCCGCCGGGACGCGAGGAGGCGCTGCGGGCATTTTCGCATTTGCAGTGGACGTGCGCCGTGGTCAAGCCCGCATACGCCATGCGTCCTGGCTTTTTCCTGGCGATTGTCTTCGCGCCGCTCGCCTGTTCCACCGCCACTTTCACGCACGGGGCCACCATCGGCGAATTGACGCCACACAGCGCCCTCCTTTGGGTGAGAACGTCCCGTCCCACCAAACTCGAAATAGCCCTTGTCGAAAAACGTGGCGGGACTCTCAGGCGTCTCCAGGCCGTTACGAGAGCGGGCGCGGATTCCACGGCGCACATCGAACTCGTGGACCTTCGTGCCGGAAGTGACTACGGCTACGAGATCCGTCCGTCGGGCAGCTATTCCGAAGTCGTACGCGGGACCTTTCGAACTCCGGCGCTTCCGCACGAAGCAGTTGCCGTACGCTTCGTCTTCGGCGGAGACATTGCCGGGCAGAACCATTGCCGCGACGTCGTTCGCGGCTTTCCCATCTTCGCGGCCATGGAGAAACAGAAACCGAACTTCTTTTTGGGCCTGGGCGATCTCATCTACGCCGATTCGTTGTGCGCAGCAGAGGGCGCCCTCGGAAATCGCCAGGTGCCGGGGCTCGACCGCGAGGCCGTGACACTCGAAGACTATCGAGCTGTTTGGAGGTACGTGCGCGCCGACCCGCTCTACGTCCGCTTTCTCTCCGCGGTACCACTGTTCGCCATCTGGGACGATCATGAGGTACGCAACGACTTCGGGCCCACCGATGATCGCCCCAACCATACGGGTGAAGAGCGACTCTTCCCGGCCGGCGCGCGCGCTTTCGTCGAATACAACCCTGTCCGCTTGAGTCGCCTGGGCACATTCTACCGGACGATTCGCTTCGGCCGCAACGTGGAGCTCTTCATCCTGGACACGCGCAGTCGACGGGACCCAAACGCGGCGAGCGACTCTCCCGAGAAACCCAAGACGATGCTCGGCGCAGCACAGCGCGAGCAATTCCTGCATGACATCACTTCGTCAAAGGCGCTTTGGAAGTTCGTGGTTTCGAGCGTCCCCCTTTCGGTTCCCACCGGCCTCAATCCCGATGTGTACGGCATGGACGGTTGGGCCAATGACGGGCGGCGAACAGGTTTCGAAGGCGAATTGCAGGTCATCCTCTCCGCGCTGGCCCGGGCTCGCGTGCGCAATCTCGTGTTTCTATCCACGGACGTGCACTTCGCCTCCGTCCTGCGCTATCGCCCTTTTCCCGAACAGCCCGACTTCGTCTTCCACGAGTTCATCACGGGACCCATGCAGGCCGGCCTGTACCCCGAACGGCGTCTGGATCCCACTTTCCGGCCGGAGCGGCTTTTCTTTCACGGCCCGGAGGGTCGAGCCAAGCCGCGCACGTTCGAAGAAGCTCTACAGTGGTTCAACTTCGGCGACGTATCAGTCAACCCTGCTGGCCGGTTGGAGTTCCGGGTGGTCACCGCCGAGGGGCGCACGGTGTTTTCGCTGCCACTGGCCGCCCGCTGAAAATTCGAGTTGTCCGTGAGACGGGCCTGAGCAGCAGTTGCCCATGTCCCTGCTACCTTCTCCTTCCATCATACGTTGGATCGCGCCGGCTCTCGTTCTCGGCCTCGCGTACACCTGTTCGAAGGGGCGTCCTCCCGTCGAAGTCCAAAAGCCTGCCTTCGTTGCGGTTTCCAGTCTGAATCTGCGCAGCGGCCCTTCGACAAGCGGCAGTCGCGTGGGCTCTCTGTCGCTCGGTGAGCGCGTGATGGTTCTCCAGAAGTCCAAAGACACCCAGAAGGTCGGGGACGACCAGGGGCATTGGTTCGAGGTGCAATCCGGCGCCAAGAAAGGCTGGGCGTTCGGTCCCTTCCTGTCCGCGGAGCCCGTCGCCTCCCTGGCCGAGCTGCAGCAGCAATTTCGAGGCAACTACTACAGTTGCACCGACGCCACCGGCAAGGACTGTCGCAAGATGATCCAGATTTCGGGAACGTCGTACCGGCAGGACTGGTTCAATCCCACCGGCGCCATGTCGGATCAGTTTCGAGGAGAACTCGTGTACGGGGCCGACTATGTCCGTCTCGAACCACGCAGCCGCCTTTCGCGACCGGCCGACTACGGCAGCGCTTACGGGTATGGTTACGGTGGGGGCGCCGACTTGGTGAACATGGACCTGCCGCTCTCGATGGGCCAGGTCACGCTGTACATGAAGAAATGTGGAGACAAGGTGCAGTTGGCGCCGAAGCAGGGCGCGGACTGCGGTCCCGGGGAAAACGTCTACCTGCGCCGCTAGGGCGTAGGCCCACGCGAAGTTGAGTCTTCGTAGTACGTTATCGTTCGCCGAAAGTCGAGGCTCGTCCTTGGGGGTGCCGGACCCCATTCGGTCCAGTTGCCGTAGCGGTCGAGCCGGAGCGGCATCGCCACCGATTCGTCGCCGGTCCCGGGCCCTGAACGCGACGTCAGCACAGACTCAATGTGCCTCTCGCGAGATACGGACCACCGCGCGCTGTGCAAGAATACCTGCGCCCCCACGGGCCCGATTCGATCCCTCTTTTCGAGCCGCAGCGAGTCGCCTTCGAGGACGTAACGTTCGATCGTCAGGCGCAATTGCTTTCCAGGACGGCTGGGTGTCGCGTTTCGGTAGTCAAACTCTTCGCTCGTGATAATGAGCTCCCCAGGTCGGTACGAGTAGGACGCGCGGTCCGTCATCGTTCCGACTGGAAAGGAATAGCTCCCTTCGCGACCGCCAGTTTCGGGCGACGCCTGGCCGACGCTACAGTTGGAGGAGCAGCGCAACGTCCAGGTTTGCGGTCGGCGCAAAGCATCCAGCCGCACCTCGAAGGCCTTGGAATATCCTTCGTAGCGTAGAACATTCCCTTCACGATGGTAAGAGATCGGCCCTCCTCGCGCGCCTTCGCGAGTGACCAGTGTGCCTTGCCGGTCGAATCCAAGGCGGACTCCAAACATTTGGCCCTCGGCAACCGGACCGGAGAGGCCGAACCATTCGGATTCCCTCGCGATGACTGGCGGACACGGAACGACATCGTCAAACCGCTGCCCGAGAATGCGCCCGTACGCGCAAAGCGAAGTGAAAGGCGCGCGCAATCCCAGAATATTCGGCAGCGGTGGAAGGACTTGCGGCGCGGCGCACGTGGTTAGTCCAAGAACAAATACGGAGAATATACGGTGAGCACCCTTCATGTCAGCGAACCGAGTTTCCGTCCCCGAATCGGATTTGTCTACAGGCTTTTCCCCTGGCGCGGCCGCTTGTCCTTCTTGAATCGGGCCTCGTTGCGCAGCATGTACCCCGGACGGTGCGTGTGCGGATTGCGCCAGGTCAGGAGTTTGCGGCGTTCGCTTTCGCTCAATCCGTTCGAAAAACGTCTGTAGGTGTCCTCCGGCATCAGGTAGTAGCCCGGCAGAACACGAACGCGAGCCCTCACATCCGGCTGGCGGTCCAGCCATTCGAGCGGAACGCCGTGTACCAATCGGAAAACCGGCCGCCTGTCGTGCTTCTTTTCGGGAAGGAAGTGAAAGGCGTCGCCGCGCCCGCGATAGCAGTAGAAGTAATCGAAGCCCTGGTGAACGATGAGCAGGTGATTCTCGGGCAGTTCGATCAACGGGAGAAGGCCGTCGTACAATTCGTAGTCGAACGGGCTCGTCTGCTGGGCGCGACGCAGGCCGAGGAACTGGGCGGGCACGAGCAGCGCGCAGAGAACCAACACCGCGGGCGCCGGCGCCCACCTGGCGAGCGGGGCCACGAGCAGCGCGGCGGGCACGAAGGTCACGAGCAGGAGGCGAAAGACAAGGTTGTCCGTTCGGTAGACCCAAAAGGGCGCGTTCACCGCCAGGATCAGAGCCGCACACAGGAGCGCGATGAGCAGCGCGGGTGGCGAGAGCGTGCGTCGGCTCCACAGCAACACGAGCGGCGAAAGGGTAAGGAGAAGGAGTTCCCCGGCGACCCAGGGCGGCGCGGCCTCCTGGCGAACGTAACTCCAGAGCGGCGGTGGTGACCCGGGCGCCAGGATCCCCTCGAGTCGCGAAAAATCGGAACCGTGCAGAAGGTTGGGAAAGAGGAAGGCCGCGCCTGCGGCGAACACCCCCGCCGTGACCAAAAGACCGATTAGTAATCGTGGCGTGCGCCGCAGTCCCCAGAGCAGGGCGGGACCCAAGAACACAAGTGCCAGGCCTGCCATGAGCTTGTGGCTGAAGAATACCAGCGCAAAGGAGGCGACGAGCCCCGCCACCGACCGCGGTCGGATCTGGCGCGCGGCGGCCTGCTCCAGGACAACCAACAACTGGTTGAGAAAGAATAGGAAGAAGAAGATGCCACCCAAGTTCTTGACGAACTCGATCGTGAAGTAGGTGGCGAAGGTGCAGGAGGTGAGAATGGCCGCAGCCAGCACTCCCCCCGCTTCAACACCAGCCAGTCGCCTGCCCACGAGGAAGCCCGGCCAGGCTACCAGTGCGCCGAGCAGGGACACCGCAATCTTGTTGGTGAAGACGATGTCGCTGCCCAATCGTGAGAAGTAGGTCAGGAAGTACAGCGGCAGAGAGGAATCGGGACTGAAGAAGCGGCCGTGCTCCCAGTACGAGCGCACCTGTGCCGCGTAATAGTAGCCGTCCGCGCCAAAAGCATAGTGGCTCGAAAGAAGAGCCGTCAGTCGCATTGCGAAAGCAGCCACTCCGAGAACCAGGGCCGCCCATGCCCACAGTCCGAGGCCCGCTGTCCATTCGCCCCAGAACGATGCCCCCTTCTTCAGGATTCGCGCGCCATCTTTCATGAAGAACCCGGGTCAGCTGAGTTGCGGTCCATCGTAAGGAAGGTAGGTCGAGATGGCCAGGCGTCGGGGAGGGCGCCGGTCGATGTCGTAGGTGGTCACCTGGATGCGGCCATCCGGCAGCGGCGCTCTCTGGAATTCCAGCGCCTGGTCCGGAAGTTCGCCAGGAGAGCAGAGTTCTCCGACGATGCTCTTGCGCGTGATGCGAAACCGAAAAGCAATCGGTTGCCCGCTCGTATTCGTGAAGCGCAGGTCGCGGTAGCCGTACACGACCGCCGCATCGGCGCCGAGCGGCGTGAAGCGTTCGTCTTCGGTGTAGATGTCGCGCGAGTGGGAGTGGCGTTCCCGGATCTCCAGATTGGCGCGGAGGGCCAGGTGATACAAAAGCCCACCCAACTGGCACAGGCCGCCACCCACGTCGGGCGTGAGTTCGTCTCCTAGAAGCGTGCGGCTGCGCCGGAAGCCCCGCGCTTCGGAGGGAACGCCGACGAGCTTCCAGTACGAAAAGACCCCATCGGGCGCCACCGCCTCCCACTCGAGGAGACCCGCAGCAAGGCGCAGATTGTGCAGCTTGTTCTCCAGGTAGCGGCTGCTGCGAATCGGTTGCTCGATGCGAATCTGCGAACGGAAGCGACGCCGCTGCGGCCCCTCCACGGGGGACGTACCGATTCGGCGCGCGACGCCACTGACCGAGTCCGACAGCCGCCGGACCGCGAGTCGGAGTCGCAATCGCCATGGCGCGGGGAGCGCGCGCCGCAGCAGACGACGGAGCACGACCGAAAGGCTCTCAGACGAAACGGCCACGCCACCGGACCATTGTTAGAGACCGAGGCCGGCAGAGGCGATGATCTCGCGCATGATTTCGGAAGTACCCGCATAGATGGTTTGCACGCGCGCGTCCAGGTAGGCCCGCGCGATGGGGTACTCCGTCATGTAGCCGAAACCGCCGAAAAACTGCAGGCATTCGTCCACGTGGCGCTTGAGCATTTCGGAGCACATCAGCTTGGCCTGGGAAGCCTGCACCATCGCCTTGTTTCCTTTGTTGTGAGCGATGATGATCTGGTCGATCAGCGCCCGCGCCGCTGCCTGCTCGGTGGCCATGTCGGCGAGCTTGAAGCGGGTATTCTGGAATTTTCCGATGGGCTGCCCGAAGGCGTTGCGGGTCTTTACGTAGTCTATAGTGTTTTCGAGGGCCGCTTCCGCTCCGCGCATGTTGGAGATGGCCAGAACCAGCCGCTCCTGTTGCAGTTCGCCCATGAGGTAACGAAAGCCATAGCCGGCTTTCCCTATGAGGTTCTCTTTGGGGACTTTCACATCGTTGAAGAAGAGTTCGGCCGTATCCTGGGCGTGCAGGCCGATCTTGTCGAGTTTGCGGCCGCGCTCGAAGCCGGGCATGTCCCGCTCCACCATCAGAAGCGAGATGCCGTGAATCCCGCGTTCGACGTTGGTCTTGGCCACGACGATGACCAGATCGGAAAGGTACCCGTTCGAGATGAACGTCTTGGAGCCGTTGAGAACGTAGTGATCGCCCTTTTCGACCGCGGTGGTCGTGATGGCCGCCAGGTCCGAACCTGTGTTGGGCTCCGTCATGCCGATGGCCAGAATCTTGCGGCCCGCAATGATCTCCGGGAGCCAGCGTTGTTTTTGCTCTTCGCTTGCGTGATGAAGCACGTAGGGGGCGATCACATCACCGTGTAAGCTGTGCATGAAACCGCTGTTGCCGACGCGGGCGCTCTCTTCGATGGCGATGACATTGTAGAAGAAGTCCGTCCCCGCGCCACCGTACTCCTCCGGGAAGTTCGGACACAACAGACCGATGGAACCGGCCTTCTCCCAAACGGCACGTGGCACGATGCGGTCCTTCTCCCATTGTTCGTGGTGGGGCTTGACCTCTTTGTCCATGAAATCGGCCACCATCTCGCGGTACGCCAGATGTTCGTCCGTCCAGGGAATGGCCCTCGGCAGTGTTTTCATGATTCCTCCGTTTCGGTCAGAGCACGATCGTGCCGCCCAAAAATCGCCTGAAAATTTCGGTCTTGCGGTGGCCGAAGACGCGCACCCGGTTCTGCTTGATCCACCGATCGAAGCCGACGTACGTGGCGCCGGGTTGTTCTTCTCGGCGCAGGCGCGCGCCTTCCTCGTAGAGGGCCCGGTATTCCTTCTTCACCATTTCGATGGCGCGCGAATAGGTGAGGTACGAGTCGACGTCCTCCACGTTCAGGTTCCCGAAACGCTGGTTCCACCACTCGATGAGTGTCTTGCGGATCAGTTCGTCCGGCAATCCCTGCGCCGGGTTGCCCTGAGCATCGAGGTAGAAGATCTCGCCCAGGCTGTTGCGACGCAGATGGCCGACCAGGATGCTGTAGAGAACGTTCGGTCCGCAGTGGTAAAGGAAGACCTCGGGTTTTTCGAGGCCGGGAAAGTCTTCCGAGGTGATGGCCGCAGCGCAGTCGTCCAGGCTGCCCACGATCATGGCCACGTAGCGGTCCAGAACCTTGGCGCCTTCGCCGCGCCGGACGACAGCGGCCGCCGCGGAGAGCGGGCCGCGTGCCTGCTGCGGATCCACATTCACCTGGTAGGCCGTCTTGAAGCTCTCGAGGCCCTGTTCCACGTAGGCGACGGGGATCTGCAGACTGTAGTGGGGCGTGCGGTTCCAATCCCGACTCCCCAGGATTCGCGTGCGGTAGACGCCCGCGCGATTGCGCTCGGTGGGCGGCCCGTCCAGCACGAGCGAGCGGGGCGCCGCGGCGGCCTCGCGCTGCTCGCGTTCGGCCCGTTCGTCGGCCTGTGTTCTTGCCGGGGCGCTCGGCAGGGGCGCGTCGAGTCCGAAGAAGCCGCGAAGCGTGTAGCGCACGTCCGGCCGGTAGGAGGCGATGGCGCGATAGGCCCCGCTGACCGTGTCGACCGTCTCCTCTTCGATAGCCAGGTAACCTTTGAGTGCGTCGAGGAAGGCATCGGTGCGGCGCAGGAGCAACTGGATCGGCGACAGGGAGTTCTCCGCCACGATCGAGACCGCGCCGCGCGATTCGGTCATCACGCCCAGCGCGTCGACTGCCTTCTGGATCTCCAGCCAGTCCTTCTTGGCGAACTCGTTGAACGTGCGGAGCTTCTCATACGTCCGTTTGAGCTTGATGAAATCGATCTGCGCGGGCAGGGCGTCTTCCTGGAAGTAGCGGCGCTTGAGTCGTTCCGCTTCGCGCGTCAGCAGCTCGTCGCGCACGGTCTCCACGTACGAGTGATGGGCTTTGCGCAGCTCATCGAGGTTGACCCGAAAGCGTTCGCTGTGCGGCTCGATGAGCTGGCGCAGGCGGGAGTCCGGAGGTGCGTTCAGGATTCGCTGCTCGACGTCGCGCGCCGTGGCTATGTGGGCAGAGAGGACCTGCTCGGGCGCAGCCTGGAAGATCGAGTAGTCCTGCGCGAGTCGGAGTTCTTGCTCGGCTCCGGGTGCTGCGCGGTCGAGAACGGGAGCGGCCGCGGGCGAGACGCGGGGCGCCTCGAACGGATTGGAGAGCAGCCGTTCGAGGTCTTCGTCCATGGCGTCTGCCTGCTGCGGGTGCGCCCCGCCGGCCCGCGTCAGGTGGCGGGGGCCGGGGTGGGTACGGCGCCTCCGGGAAAATCTCCCGGTTCGGAATCCGGACGCGTGAGCCGCTTCTGGCTGTCAGAAGCAAGCGGTCCGACGATTTCTGCCAGTTCTTCGGCATTCACGGTTTCGCGCGCAAGCAGTGCCTTGGCCAGCTTCTCCAGACGCTCGCGGTTGTCACGGATGAGCTTCCGGCCGCGGTTGAGCTGCTCTTCCACAATCCGGCGAACTTCGTCATCGATGGCCGCGGCCGTGTCATCGCTGTAGTGGCGGGCGGCGTGCAGTTCGCGTCCGAGGAAGACGTTCTCGTTTTCCCCGCCCGAATAGTTGATGGTTCCCAGCTTTTCGGACATGCCCCATTCGCAGACCATGCGCCTGGCGATGTTGGTGGCCACCTGGATGTCGTTGGAAGCTCCCGTGGCGGTATCCCCGAAGATGAGCTCCTCGGCAATGTAGCCGCCCATGAGCACGCAGATCCGATCCAGCCAGTAGCGGCGCGGCTGGATGTGGCGGTCGTCCTCGGGGAGCTGCATGGTGAGACCCAATGCCCGGCCGCGCGGGATGATGGTCACCTTGTGCACCGGTTCGGCATGCGGCAGGAGCATCCCCAGGATGGCGTGACCGCTCTCATGATAGGCGATGACTTCTTTTTCCTTGGGCGTGATGAGGAAGGAGCGTCGTTCCGGCCCCATCATGACCTTGTCCTTGGCGTCCTCGAGCTCGTCCTGCGTGACCCTGCGTTTGTTGCGACGCGCCGCCAGTAGCGCCGCTTCGTTGATCAGGTTCTCCAGGTCCGCTCCGGTGAATCCGGGCGTTCCCCGGGCAATGGCGTTGAGCGAAACGTCGGAGGTCAGCGGGACCTTGCGGGCATGTATCTTGAGGATTTCTTCGCGACCGCGCACGTCCGGCGAATCGACGACGACCTGCCGGTCGAAGCGACCCGGACGCAGCAGCGCCGGATCCAACACGTCCGGCCGGTTCGTGGCAGCAATGACGATGACGCCTTCGTTGGCTTCGAAGCCGTCCATTTCTACGAGCATCTGGTTGAGGGTCTGCTCGCGTTCGTCGTGACCGCCGCCGAGTCCCGCGCCCCGCAGGCGACCGACCGCGTCGATCTCGTCGATGAAAACGATGCAGGGCGCGTTCTTCTTGGCCTGGTCGAACAGGTCCCGAACGCGCGAAGCGCCAACGCCGACGAACATCTCGACGAAATCCGAACCGGAGATGGAGTAGAAAGGAACACCCGCTTCACCCGCGATGGCGCGAGCGAGCAGGGTCTTTCCTGTGCCCGGAGGGCCAACCAGAAGCACGCCCTTGGGAATGCGCGCACCGATGGCGTGAAACTTCTTGGGATCCTTGAGGAAGTCGACGACTTCCACGAGTTCCTCTTTGGCTTCCGTGCAGCCGGCCACGTCATTGAAGGTGACCTTCTTCTTGCCGTCCGAGTTCAGGCGTGCCTTGCTCTTGCCGAAAGCCATGGCACGGTTTCCCGTGCTCTGAATCTGACGCATCATGAACATCCACAACAGGCCGATGATGAGGACAAAGGGCAGCATCTGGATGATGGTGGAGAAGATGCCGCTGTCGTCGGGGTTGATGTTCTTGTAGACGATGCCCTGCTGGTCCAACTGCTCGTAGACCTTTTCGGTCACCGAGCCCGGGATGACGGCCACCTTGAACGGGATGGCCTTGCTCTTGATGTCCGCCACTTCGTCCCGCGGCATGATCTCGACGCCCGGCTTGAGGTAGCGGCCGCGGATCTCCTTGGGCGCAATCTCCAGGACGAAGGCATCCCGGTCTTTCCCGTTGGGTTGCTTCGGCGCGCGTGTGAAGATGCGACCAACCGAACGCTGGCCGTCGGGCGTCAGCATCCGCTTGAACTCCGAGAAGTGCATGCGCTCCGGGTCGTCCAATCCAGCCAGACCCTCGCGGCCCCGCATCAGGAAGATCAGCAGGAAGACTCCGAGGATGATGAGGATGAAATACTTGACGTTTCTGTTCATCAGGTGTGGCCGGAACTCCTCTCCGGATTGAGGGCAATGTAAGCAGGACTGGGTGAACCGTCAATCATTCGGTCCGCGCCCCCCAGGGGGGCTTCCGGCCGGTCAGCCCATGCGAAACTTCTCGATGACCTCTTCGATGTCTCCCTGCGTGATGCTGCGAATGGCCGCCTCGGCGTCGTTGATGATGTTGATCAGCTGCAGGTTTTCGAGCGGCTCGAACTCCTTGCCGATGTAGCGCTGCCGGGTCATCTTCTTGGAAAGGCCCGAGCCCCGGATTCCCACGCGAACGCGCACGAATTCGCCGGACTTCAGGGCGATGCGCAGGCTGACGATGCCGGGGTGCTCGTAGTCCAGGCCGCCCTTCTCGACCACCAGTCTGCCGAGGGGGAGGGTGAAGTCGTCGAGAATGACGATGATGTCCTCCGGCTTGATGCGCAGGAAGGAGGCGATGTACAGAGCCGCTTCACCGCTCAGATTGCTGAACGTCTGCGGCTTCAGCAGCACGACATCTTCGCCTTCGAAGTCGCCACGGCCGATCATGGACTTCTTCTTCTTGGTACGGATCTCGACGTTGATGTTGTTGGCGATCACATCGAGGATCTTGAAGCCAATATTCGAGCGATGGTTGATGTACTTATCGCCCGGGTTTCCCAGTCCAATGATGAGTTTCATTCCATCAGGCCGGCCCTATGCCGGCCGAACGAAGGTCAGCCCGCAGCAGCCTCAGACTTTTGCGGTGCGCCGCCTTCGCCTTCGCCTTCGCCAGCACGGGACATACGCGAGCGCGCCACTTTGAGGACGATAGGATTGCCGGTCATCCGCAGCTCCCAGTCCGAAGGCAGGCCCAGGTCGGAAAGGTGAACGGATTCCCCAACGTCGAGCTCGGTGACGTCCACGGTGATGACATCCTGCAGCGACTCGGGCGTGGCCTTCACCTTGAGCGTACGGATGAAGTGCTCGAGAGCGCCGCCACCCTTCACGCCTTTGGAAAGACCCGTGTACTCAACGGCAACCGTGACGAAGACCTTGCGGCCCGGGGTGACCCGGTAGAAGTCCACGTGCAGGGGCGCGCCGTTGATCGGATTGCGTTGGAGTTCCTTCACGAAAACGCGGCTGGGAGAGGACTCCCCTTCGATCGAAAGCTCGATGAGGCTGCTCGAACGAAGGCCCTGGCCCAGCAGGCGGTTGAAGTCTCGCTGCGGCACGGACAGGGGGACGGCTTTGCCCTCCGCGATCATGTTGCCCGGAATGAACCCACTGCGCCGCAGGCGACTTGCCGCGTTCTTTCCCGTATCGGTGCGTTTCTGACAGACCAACTTCTTTTCCATTTTCTTTGCCTCAGTGTTGCTTTGGTCGGCCCCCTTCATAGGAAGAGGGAGCTGACCGACTCCTCGTTGTGAATGCGACGGATTGCTTCTCCGCAGATGCGGGCCACCGAGAGTACCTTGATCTTATCAAGTTGTTTCTCGGGCGGCAATTGAATTGTATTCGAAAGTAGAATTTCGTCCAGTACGGAATCCCGGAGATTCTGAACGGCGGGTCCGGAAAGGACCGCGTGCGTGGCGCAGGCCATGACCCGGCTGGCCCCGTTCTTCTTGAGCGCGGCCGCGGCCTTGGTGATGGTTCCGGCCGTGTCGATGATGTCATCGTAGAGGATGCAGGTCTTGTCCTTCACGTCCCCGATCACGTTCATGACTTCGGCCTCATTGGCCCGGGGACGCCGCTTGTCGATGATGGCCAGACCCGCCTGCAGTTGGCGCGCCAAAAAGCGGGCCCGTTCCACGCCTCCCGAGTCCGGCGAAACCACGACCGGATTATCCAGGGGATGCTTCTGGAAGTAGGATACGAAGACCGGAGCCGCGTACAGGTGATCCACCGGAATGTGGAAGAAGCCCTGTATTTGATCCGCGTGCAGGTCCATAGTCAAAAGGCGCTCCGGGCGCATGGCTTCGATGAGATCTGCCATGACGCGCGCCGAAATGGGCACGCGGGGCTCCGACTTGCGGTCCTGGCGCCCGTACCCGTAGTACGGGATGACCGCCGTCAAACGCCGTGCGGAAGCGCGACGACATGCATCGAGCATGAGGAGCAACTCCATCATGTTGTCGTTGGCCGGAGAGGAGGTCGGTTGGATGATGAAGACATCCCGGCCACGCACGTTCTCTTCTAATTTAACGGACACTTCGCCGTCGGAGAACTTCTTCACCCTGGCCTGCGAAAGGGGGATGCCGATGCAGTTGCAGATCTCGGAAGCCAGAGGAACGTTGGCCGTCCCCGAGAAGATGAGGAGTTCGTAGCTCATGCCCGCACTCTCCAAAGCTCCTCCAGCCGCTGGAGTTCTTCGGGTGAATTGGCGCCCATGGCCTCGGTGGGGTCTTCCACCAGGACCGAACCGACCTCGCGCCCCTCCTGGCGCCACAGCGCCACCGTATCCGGCAGGTAGTATTCGCCCTGCTTGTTGTTGGTGCCGACACGACGGAGGATGCCGAAGATGTCGGGGGTCTCGAAGGCATAGGTTCCGGAGTTGATTTCTTGAATGCGACGCACGGATTCGTCAGCGTCCTTTTCTTCCACGATGCGCAGGAGCTTCCCCGAGCTCTCCCGCACCAGTCGTCCGTAGCCGAAGGGGTTTTCGGCGCGCGAGGAAAGAACCGTGGCCACTTCGCCGCGCGTGGCGTGTTCGGACAGAAGGCGACGGAAGGTGGCCGGTCGGATCATGGGCATGTCCCCGTTCGTGACGAGGAGCGCGCCCTTGTGGCCGCGCAGGGCATCCTCGGTCATGAGGACGGCGTGCCCGGTCCCCAGCTGCTCTTCCTGCCGGACGTAGTCGATAGTCAGGCCGCCGAAGGCAGCGGTCGTTTCTTGGACGAGTTCGGCGCGGTAGCCAACGACAATGGTGACGCGGAGAATCTCGGCTGCCAGGAGCGCTTCGAGCACGTGCGCGATCATGGGTCGACCGGCCAGAGGCAGAACCACCTTCGGCAGGTCCGAGTTCATGCGTGTTCCTTTGCCGGCGGCCAGGACGACCGCGCGGGCGGAATGCGTGCTGTTGGGAGCGTTGCTCATTAACGTGCCCGACCGGGATCCGAGCACCGCCCTTTCTATAGAGGAAACCCGGAGGCTGAACCTATCCGGGAAAACGCCCCGCCCGGTCAAGAACAATCAGCCGCCTTGACGCCCAAGTTCCCTGCTGGAGTTGGGGTTCGTGCCTTCTTCACCCGTGCATCTCCCCGGCCGCCTCCAGGTCATCGGTCCGGGAATCGTCATGGCCGCCACCGGCATAGGCGCGGGCGATTTCTTCAGCTCCGTCTGGGCCGGCAGCAGCGTGGGTACGAGCATCCTCTGGGCCGCGCTGTTCGGCGTGATCCTCAAGTACTATCTCACGGAAGGAGTGGCCCGTCACCAGATGGTGACCGGCCGAAGTCTGGTCTCGGTCTGGATGACCCACAACCCCGGCTGGCTGCGAGTGGCGATCGGCGGCTACTTCCTCTTGTGGTCGGTGTGTGTGTCCGCCCTGCTCATGGCGGCCGTGGCGCTGGGCCTGCGCCAGATCGTGGGCTCTCCGTTCGAGTCGGAGCGACTGACCAACATTGTCTTCGGCGTTTCCCAGGGGGCACTGGCTCTCGTGGTCGTGCGGACGCGCAGCTATGCTGCTTTCGAGATTCTCATGCGCGTGCTCATCGGTCTGATTCTGGTTGCCTTTCTCTATTGTCTGCTCGGCAGCGAAGGCGCCTTGCGCGTCGAACGGCCCGCCTGGGATTCGAACCACACGCTGGTCGTTCTTTCCCTCGTGGCGGGCGTTGGCGGCACGGTCACGCTGCTTGCGTACGGTCACTGGATTCGGGAGAAGGGGTACGAAGGACCGTCGCAATTGCCGCTCATGCGACTGGACTGTGCCATCGGCTACGGTGTGTCGGGTTTGCTCATGCTGACCATGCTGCTGCTTGCCGCCAACGTTCTGCGTGTTCAGGGGATTGTGGCCGAGTCGGAATCAGCGGCGCGCCGCGTTTTTTCCGCCCTCGGAGAAGGCCTCACCGCCTGGCCGCACGGCCGCCTTTTGTTTGCGTTTGGATTCTGGGCGATTGCGGCTTCGAGCGTCCTGGGCGTCTGGCAGAGTCTGCCGCACATCTTCGCCGAGGGGTACCGCGCGCGCGGGCCAGGCTCGGACCGCATGCCCTTCTTCTACTTCCGCTACGGCGTGTTCGTCCTGGCCTGCCTGCTCGTCGTCTTCCGGGTTCCGCCGCTTTTCCTGGCGTACGCGCTCGTCAGCTCGCTATTCATTCCGTTTCTGGCGGCGTCGCTCTTGTACTACAATACGCGTCTGCCCGAGCATGCGAACGGCTGGCGCTCGAACCTTGCTCTGACGTTGGGTCTGCTCCTGTTTGTGTGCCTCGCAGTCTTCGAGGCCCTGGAGGTCGTATCATGATCCTGAGTTCTCTTTCGCTGGAAGGTTGGCTGGCGCTCGGCACCACGCTGGCCGTCCTCGTGCTTCTGGCCACGAATCGCGTGCCGGCCGACATGGCGCTCCTCGGTGGCGCCGTCTTTCTGGTTGGCGCGCGTGTCATCTCACCGGAGGTAGCGCTGCGCGGGTTTTCCAACGAGGGCATGCTCACGGTCGCCGTGCTCTTCGTCGTGGCCTTCGCCATGCAGCGCACCGGGGCCATGGGCTTGATTGCCCGGCCGCTTCTCGGACATCCCACTTCCGTGCGCAGCGCTCTTGTTCGCCTGTGTGGTTCGTCGGCCGTCCTCAGCGGTTTCATCAACAACACGCCCCTGGTCGCCATGATGCTGCCGCTCGTTTCGAGTTGGGCCAGGCAGTTGCGCGTCTCCCCGTCCAAGCTCCTGTTGCCCCTCAGCTATGCCACCGTGCTCGGCGGAATGCTGACGATGATCGGCACGAGCACGAACCTGGTCGTTTCCGGTCTGCTCGAACAGAGTGGCAAAGGCAGCCTGGGATTCTTTGTGCCGACGGCGCTCGGGCTGGTCCTGGTTGTCGTGGGTCTGTTGGTCATCATCGTCGTCGGGCCGCTGCTCGTGCCCGATCGCGTCACCGCGGAGGGGGCCTTTTCGGACCCCCGGCGATTCACGGTGGAAGTGATCGTGGAAGACGGCGGTCCGTTTTCCGATCAGCCCCTTTCGCTCTTGCGGCAGCGCGCCGGTGGTATGAACCCGATCGAGATCGACCGGGACGACGACCTCATTCCGGCGCCGAGTCCGGACGTCGTACTGCGCGCCGGGGATCGTCTCGTGCTGGCCGGGCCCGCGATTGCCATCGCGGCCCTCGGTCAAATCCCCGGCCTGCGACCGGCTTCCGATCACTGGTTCGGGGGAGAGACGAGTCGTCGCCATCTCTTCGAAGTCATCGTAAGCGATCGCAGTCCGTTGGTGGGCGAACGTGTCGGGACCGGCGTCTTTCGCAGGCGGTACGGCGGGGCCATCGTGGCCGTGGCGCGACACGGGGAGACCATCGGGGGAAGTCGCAACGCGGACTGGGCGCTGCGCCCCGGGGATGCGCTCCTGGTCGAGGCGGGATCGAACTTCCTGGATCACCCGGACGTGCCGACGGACTTCTGGACGCTGCGCGAACACACCGGCAACGTCCGGCCCGCCACCTGGCGAACCTGGGCCACGCTCGGGATCACGGCCGGCATGTGCGTGGCGGCGGCCACGGGCCTCGTGCCCATGTTGTGGGCGGCGCTCGTGGCGGCGCTCTTGATCGTGTCCGCGCGCATCATCACGACGCGCGAGGCTCGGGGGAGCATCGAGCTCCAGGTGGTGATCGCCATAGCCAGCTCGTTTGCGTTGGGCAGTGCTCTGGAGAAAACCGGCGCTGCGGCGCAACTGGCGAGCATGCTCGTGGCTCTCGGCGGAAAAAGCCCGTGGCTCGCCATGGCGATGATCTACGTGGCCACTGCGCTCGTGACCGAGCTCATCACGAACAACGCCGCGGCCGCGCTCCTTCTGCCCGTGGGACTGGCCACGGCCCAGGCGCTTGGCGTTTCCTGGATGCCGTTTGCCATGGCCGTCATGTTTGCCGCGTCTTCGTCCTTCGTCACGCCCATCGGGTATGCGACGAACCTGATGGTCTGGGGACCAGGCGGCTACACCTTCGGCGATTACATACGATTGGGCGGCGTGCTGTGGT
>CAZPFB010000112.1:0-17229 GCA_964585735.1 uncultured Leptospiraceae bacterium | reverse complement strand
TTCTCTTCACGCTCCAACTCTTTCGGGCCCGAAAGAGTTGGAGCGTGAAGAGAAAGAACAAGCCCAGGAAGAGCGTACTGCCTCGACCGAACAGGAACCGCCCGGTAAAGACGGGAGCAGCCAGCAAGAAGAAGATCACCCAGAACCAGCGCCGGCCCACGCCCAGGCCCCGGAGGCAAACGACGAGCATGGACACGGTGAAAGCGCCGCTCAGACAAACCGCCCACTGCATGGCGCGCACGCCATCGCCCACCACGAACAGAATACAGGCCACAAACCATTGGAACAGAAAGTGGAAGGATACGAAGTGTTCGGCGTGGATGCTGAGGGCCGCCCACGGTAGCGCGGGGACGAAGCCGCGTTCCAGGAACAGTCCGGCCACAGCGGCGTGGAAGTAGCCATCACGATCGGACAGCCACTCCGCCTGAAAGGCGAAGAGCGCGTAGAAGACGAAGGCCGCGCTTCCGTAGAGCAACGGCTCGAAGAGCGGTCGCGTGGCGTGCAGGAGGGCCTGGGTCCGGGTCCTGCCCGTATTTCCGGAAGGCAAAGACGGGCGCATGAGCAACCGTCAACTCCAGGGCCTAAAGACCGAGAAACGAGCGCGTTGTAGTGGCACGCACGGAGGTGATATATCCGCTGGTGGTTAACGGGGAACCGGCTATTGCGCTCAGAGATCCGTCGGAGTTGATCTTGTAGATGTACAACCGACCCGACGTCACGCCGTCGTCATCGGCAACGAGCAGATGGCCCCCCGCAACCTGCATGTCCCAAGCTGTATTCCCCATCCCGAAAGGCCCGGAAGCCAGAGGCGTGAGCGTTCCCACACCCGCATCCAAACCAAAGCCGTAGATGTTCTTGGTGGTGATGTCTGCCACGTAGACGTATTTTCCATCGGGCGTCATGGCGAGTTGCGAAGCGGCCCTGCTGGCTCCCGAAGCAAACAGCTTTGCGTCCACGGCACTGAGCGCCCCATCCGCCGAGGCGATCTGGTACACGATGACGTTCGAAACGGCGGAAACGTCCGAAGAGCTGGCCACAAGGAACTTGCCTCCCGGGTGAACAGCCGCTCCCTTGAAGCGACGCGTCAGATTGAGAGCCGTTTGGGCGCCGGGCGTGAGAGTGCCGGTGCTTGCGTCGCGATTGTAGTAGTTGATCTGGTTGTTGATCCCGTTTGTCGCGTAAAATCGTCCGCCGTCCGGCGTAAACGTCAGGGCAGGCGGGGCGCAACCGCTCCCAAAGGGGTTGCCCGGAACGGTGGTAAGTGCGCCGGTGCTTGCATCGAGCGAGAACCCAATTGCCCCCGCGGACGCGCCCGCGTACAAATGTTTCGAAGCGGGCTCCGCTTGGATCATTCCTTGCACGTTGGTTCCCGTAGCAAACGGGCTGCCGCTGACGGTGCTTAGCGAACCGTCCGAACTACGCGCGAGTGCCGTGACCGTGGTCGAACTGAAAGGGGCGGCGTACACAAAGTCGTTGCCCCGCCCGAACGTCATGAAGCGAAAATTGGTACCGGCCTGGTAGGGAGAGCCCGCCTGATGTGACAGCACCCCCGAATCCAGGCGATACACGGAAATTCCTGCCGAAGACGCTGTGTACACGAAGTCCGGCCTTTCCTGGACCGCAAGTTCTCTGGCGAGAAAGAAGGCCGGGTCGCACCCCGGGTCGAAAGGTTGGCACTTGGTTTCGAACGAACAATGCGCGAGGCCAACGCAACCCAAAAGGAACAGAAGCGGTACCCTCATGATCGTAGATATGCTCATTGCGGAATCCTCGCGTCGAACGTAGGCGCGCCACGTGCGTGAACCGAACCGAAGTTCGTCACGAACGCAATGCGAAAGGACGCACCGTCGAAGCCAGCCCTCACCACAGACGACCCTCCTCCCAGAAACACGACGTCCAACAGATTGAGCGCGTACACATAGCCAAGCAAGCGCGAGGCCCCGGCCGCGGATACGCGCGCCTGACCCTGATTGGAAGCCGCCTTGTGTCGGAGCGAGAATCCCAGCACTTCCTGGTCCGATACCGGCGTCAACCGATGATTGGAGAGCACCGCCAGCGTCAAGATCGATGCACTCGCTCGGTAAGAGGCGGAACTGCGGCGGAATTCGTCGGCCGCGCCCTTGGCATTGTACGCGAGGCCCAGGAATGTGACCCCGAAGCCTCCGGCGACAAGAGTGCGACCCTGATGAAACTGTCCCCAGCCAGGCAGCACAGCCGAGCGCCACAACGACCCCAATAGCGTTGGCCGGGGGTCGGCGGCCTTTCTCTGTGCCTCGTTTCGCTTGCGCGCTTCTTCGGCTTTGCGCGCTTCTTCGCCTCTGCGAATCTCGTCGCGCTTGCGCTCTTCGGCCTCTTGGCGCTTTCGAGCTTCTGCCTTGCGACGCGCCTCGGTGTCTTTCGTGTCATACACCACACGAAACACGTCCCGCTTGGAAAATTCCCGCACGGCTCCCGTCTCCAGACGCAGCCAGATCGTCGTGCGGTTCTGGCGAATGACCGAACCGGCGAAGGAGCGACCATCACGGAGGTGAACACGGTCTTCCGCACCCAGGGCCATCAGGGGAAGCAGGCACAGAACGAGCGGCAGGAGCCGGGATACGCTCCGAAGCATCAGGGCACAAAGGCAGCAGACAGCCTCTTTCGGAAGGGTCGTGATGCGCACTCGGAACCGCTCAGGCCAAGGCCTGTCACACAAAGGCAGCCAAACCCTGGGAGGGCAAGCAGTTTTGGAATTACTGTGCCCTGCCCCCACACTCCTGCCGGGCCACTTCGAGCGCTTTTCTGTCCTGAACGAGGTCCCTGCTCTTCAGCCGCGTACCAATGGTGACCGCGACCTCGAAGGACTTGGCCGCCGCGCACGGATCCTTGAGATCATTGAAGTAAACATCGCCTATGTTGTAGGAAGTGATCGCATAACCTTCTGTATTCTCCAGGCCGAGCTTTTCGTAGATGGAGAGCCGCCGCTGGAACAACTCGAGCGCCCTGCGGGGTTGCTTGAGCGCGCGGTAGGCTACGCCCATGTTGTTGAGGTTCACCGCATAGCTCGCCGTGTTCGCCAGCTTCAACTTGTCTCGAATTCCGTTCGACCGCTCGTAGGTCTCGATGGCTTTCTCGTAGCGCTGCTGCTGCCGATAGACCGTTCCGATGTTCGTCAGCGTGTTGGCATAGCCAATCGAATCGCGGGCCCCCACTTTCTCCTGTACGCTCAGGGCCTGAAAGAAGTACTCCAGCGCGCGCGCCGTGTCGCCCTTTTGGTTGTACGCGTGACCGATGTTCCCGAGTGTGGAAGCATAGCCCAACGATTCCTCCAATCCCAGTTGTTTGCGCAGCACCTGGGACTTCACGTACAGTTCGAGCGCCTCCGCGTACTTGCCCTGCGAGTCGAGCGCGGAGCCGATGTTGTTCAGGGTCACCGCATAGGGCAGCGAAACGGCCTGTCCGTTCTTCTCCAGGATCTCGAGTCGCTTCCGGTAAAGCTTCACCGCCCGGTCGTACAGGTTCAGGGCCTCGGCTGCCTGACCAGCACGGAGCAGGCCATCGGCAAAGTCGGGATCGAGCGAGAGGGCTTTCAGATAGAACAGGAGAGCCTGTTTGGGCTGGATGTTATGAACCTTCAGGCCCCGGAAATAGGAATCCGCGGCTTCCGCATTCTTCGTGAGCGGCGTGATCAAGAGCGATTTTTCCGCGTCGGTGAGTTTGGCGTCAATGCGGTTCAACAATAGAAGAGCCGCCCTGTCTGCCACCTCAAAGAAGCGGGAAGCATCCCCGTCCATGGAGGACGAAGCCACCACCGAAAACGAAGGCGCGCGGGCGACCCTCAGCGCAATGCGCACCGTCTTGCCGGCCGCGGTAATGCTGCCGGAGCACAGGAAGTCCGACCTGAGGATCCGGGCCGTCTCGGCCGTCAGGTTGATCTCTTCGCCGGCGCGTCTGCGCTGCGCGAGGTCCACGAGCGCGCGGTTCTGGTCGGCGTCACTGATGACCTCGATGCCCTTGATCTTCTCGAGGTCGCTCGTGAGCGAGTCCCGCAGGCCGCTTGCGTAGTGCGAGAGTTCGGGGGGGCCGTTGTACTCGATCTGACTCACCAGAACGCGCCCTGCAAGAGCCACGGCCCGATCCGTCTGTGGAGAGGGAGCGCCGCTCGCGCACCCGAGCAGGAACGCGGGCGCCACCACGAAAGCTACGCGATTGCGCATGGTAGACATTGGTCGGGCCCCTTGGGTCAGAAGCTGAAGCCGCTCACCTGATTGCTCTTGAGATACCGCGGTCCGGATGGCGTATGGACAACGTAGTCCTGACCGCGCTGCTCGATGACTCCGTGGATTCGCCCGCCACCGACGAGGGTCAGAGTCTCCTGGCTCCGCCCCATCGTCTTTTCAATCCGCTTGGCCAACTGTTGCGACTGCTTTTGGACGCGGGTGGCGACGATTTCCCGGGCTGACTTCTCATCTTTGATCTTCTGTTGGTCGACGGCCACCAATTCGTCGTACTCGCGGATCTCGCGCTCGACCGCCCCGGCAGATAGCTTTTCTGGCTTTACATTCACTGTTTCCTTAGCAATGGCCTTATCCAGAGCACTCGTCACCTTCTCCTTGGAATCCCCGCCCTTGAAATAGTCGTCGATGAGCCTGCCCGCCGAAGCGGCCTGGTCTTCGTTCAGTTTTTCCGCTGGAGCCACTGCTGTTTTCACTTCCTTGGAGCTCAGGACCTCAGCGAGCTTCGGCGCGGCTTTGAGTATCTTCTCCGCGGTTTGGCGCTCGAAGGTCACAGAGGAACCGGCCGACACCGTCTTTTCGCCTTTGGCGGAGTCCGCCACGACCGCACTCAACACTTCGCTGCGCGCGATGACACTGCTCGGCAGATTCTCGACCTCAGGGATGCGCAGGCGCGCCGAAACGCTGCCTTCGTACACCTCCGTCCGGCTGGTGCCGTTACCCTCCACGTCCACCTTGAACTTGGTCCCACGCACGTCCTGGCGGCTGGTGGGCGTGATGACAGCGATGCTCTCCAGCGCGGTCAACTTCTCGACGTTGAACAGCGCGGAACCTGCCGCGAGTTCGAGAGTGTGTGAGAGGCGACCGCCATTCTCCGTGGCCTGAAATCGGAACTGCGCGCCCGGTCGCAGGCGGACCGTTACGGCCGCCGCCGTGTCACGCAGTTGGAGATCCAGCAGAGAGCGGCCCGAGACTCTGATCCATTCCCCTGACCGGATGATTTGGCCGTTGCCCAGCCGGTCTTTGCCCAAGAAACTGGATCCTATCGAAAAAAGTACGATGGCCGAAACCGGGCGTGGCCTGCCGACGACCACAGGCGAAGGCCCGCCCGGTCCTTTGCAATCGAACAAGGCCAAGCAGGTTCCCAGAACGACGGTGAGCCACCTCAAATGCCTTCGCCGTCTCTCGGGCTGCTGATCGCTCTGGCATCCGCGGCCTCGCACTGTTGCTGGTGATGATTTCATCGTTACCCTCGTCGGCGATTCGCCCCGTGCACTCCCAGGGCCCGGCAGACCCTTCGTGCGTCCCCTGCCCTACAGAACACGGAGAGTTGCGCGATCCCCTTTGACATCCTTGACTTCCAGTTTTCTTCCGAAGAGCCAGGGGCGCCTGGCCATCTTCTTGACCAGGTCGTAGCTCGAACAGAAGCACCGAACCTCGAGCGTCGGACCCGCCCCGCGATCTCCGCGGTCGTCCACGGCGTTCACACCCCGCAGCCCCCTGATGCCCTCGGCGATGCCGCTGTTGATGAAGTCGCCTATCGGGATGCCCTGAAACGTGAGCATGGTGGAACTGCCCGCTTTCCACTCCTGGGAGATCTGTTCCTTGAGTTCGGGCACGAGCTTCGCCGTTGCCGCCGCAATCGACTGCGTAGCCCCGAGGTCCGCATTCACATCTGAGGCGATGGCGGTTGCGTTCTTCGTACCCAGAACTCGAGCAGAACCAACGCTGATCAGCTTGAAACGCAGGTCCGTCTGGATGGAAAAGATGCCCGTGCCCCTGCGAACTTCCCCGCCATTCACGGTCTTGTTGTGGCCAATGGCCAGAATCTCGGCGTTCAATTCCGCGGCCACCTTGAGGGCCTGCTCCTCGGCGCGCGGGTTTCCATAGGCGCCGAGCTTCAGGCCGCGTTCTGCGGCCAACATGCGCTGAAACTGCTCTTTGTCGATGAAATCAAACCCGGCCTTCTTCATCTGGGCCTGAAACTCGTACTCGCTCTTCGTCTCCCCCGGCGGACTTTTGCGTCCGAGCATCTCCTCGGACATGAGGATCATCATGCGCGGGTTCCCGAGGTCCTTCCTGCGCTGTTCGAGCGCGTCGCCCATGGCCTGCCTGCTCACGCGGCCCTTGGCCCGGATGACAAAGTAGTCCCGCTCCCGACTGCTCGATATTCGACGGTAGTCTTTGACGAAGCCCTGAGCAGACGACTCGATGAAGCGAAACTGGGCCTGACCGTCCAACGCGGCGCTTCGCTGTTCCACGAGCGAGCCGAGCACCTGCTCGACCATCAGCAGTCGGGCTTCCTGATCCGCTTCCGGCAACGACAGACCGCGCGCCTCGACCTCGACTTCGTCCGTGGGCGAGGCAG
This sequence comes from uncultured Leptospiraceae bacterium, assembly GCA_964585735.1. Taxonomy (GTDB): domain Bacteria; phylum Spirochaetota; class Leptospiria; order Leptospirales; family Leptonemataceae; genus CAZPFB01. Next base: position 10,647 of record CAZPFB010000112.1, on the reverse strand, counting down.
GTTTCTGCCCGCCTGAGCAGGTGATGACGGTGACGGCGACGAGTGCGAACGTAAACCTCATGGCGCGCCCGGCGGCCGCTTGCAACGACTCTGCTTCCATAGAAAAGGATGCGAAAGCCGGACTGTGGGGCGTGCACAAAATCGGGTCAAGTACTTCACGGCCTGGGTCCGCGCGCGCGCCACTCAACGCCGCCGATCAAGACCTGGGCGTCATTTGCGCCGCTTTCCGCGCCGCTTCCACTTGCTCTCCTTGCCTGTGGCGATTCGCTTCCTCCAGCGTGCGGAATCGTAGCAAACCCCGCGTGGACGCCGGGGGCCGCAGGCCGGCCAGTTCGAACAGCTTTGCGCTGGCCGCGCCCGGCAGGTTGGGGAGGTCGCGCTCGGCTTCCTCAAAGCTTCTGTACCTGTAGAGCGGCATCAACTCCGGTCCTGTTTGCGTATCAGTTCTCGCAGGTAGACAGCGTCTGCCTGATCCTGAGGGCGCACCGAATCGCCCTTCATCTTGAGAAGCGAGGCAGGATCGGCCAGGCGCACCTGCACACCCTCGAAGGTTGAGGCGATGGCCCGAAGATCATCGAACCCGACAGCTTCTCCCAGCTTAGCCATGATATCCACGTAGAATCCAGAAGGTGTGCCGTAGCGAAGCACGGCGTACTCACGCATTTCTGCCAGAGTCAGGTCGTCGATGACGTCGTCCGATGGATAGACCGCGCGCAAAGCCGTTCGCAGGCGCCCGGCGTTTTCCTCGTCCGGGCGAACGAAGACATCCAGGTCGGCGGTGAACCGAGGTACCCCATGGAGGAATACCGCAAAGCCGCCCACGACCATGTAGTCGACCCCGTGCCGGTTCAGGGCGTCGATGATTTGCAGAAACTCCGCAAGGTGCGACGGGTCAGGTTGCCCCATTGGTTGCATCGTCACATGCGGACTGCGCACAGACAACCCGAAATCGCGCCCACGAGGGGCGACCGCGACGTTTGCCATTCAGGAAGACTCCTTCGGCGAAGGCACCGCTGGGGAGGCTCGCCAGCAGGACGGGCGCTGCGGGGTTGGAAATATCGAGCACGCGCGCTCCGGCGCCGGAATAGGTAGAGAGTTACTGTTGCCGATGTCCTGGTCACGGTTCTCGGGGGTTGGGCAGCCACGCTGACCGCGCGCGCGGTAATCATGGAACAATGCTCGCCTGCCGCCCCGCGGCCGATCCGCTTCGCCGGTTTGCAGGATGCTTCCGTGGTGACGATGATTCGGCGCAACGGTTTGCGAAGAATCCTACCTGAAGCGAGATCAGAATCGCATCGTCCAGGCAAACGTAAGGCGACCGCGCACAAAATCAGCTCAATCCGGGTACATGTTCTGGTAAATATGCACCTGATCCTGCGTGCCCGTCAGTACGGGTGGAAAGTCGCTTTCCGGTCCCTTCAGCAGCACGAGGTCCGGCTTGTTGTCTCCGTTCAGGTCACCGAGGAGGATATCAGTTCCAACAGTGTTCAGGTTCACGGTCGAGAGAAACGAGAGGCTGCCAGTACTGCTCTTGTTGCGCCGTAGCAACGTTCCCCCAAAACTATAGGAATAGGTAACAACGGCGTCCAGTCGGCTGTCTCCGTCGATATCGGCCAGGGCAAACCGAAAGTGTGCCAAACTCATACTGTGTGATTGAAAAGACGAAAAGCTGATACTGCCGACGGTGGAGGTATTTCGGAGGATGCGTAGACCGTTCAAGACAACATCGAGCTTGCCATCCCCGTCCATGTCGGCCAGGTGCAGGTCACCTTCCTCGTTGCTGATCAGGTTCGAGCTGACAGTGGCGGCCGTATCGAAGGAAATGTTCCCCGAAGTTCCGGTATTCCTCCGAACCGTAAGGACGCTGTTGCCCCAAGGTGCGGAAACGAGATCCGGTTTGCCGTCTCCGTCGAGGTCCCCTGCGGCAACCTGACTCTGGGCAATCGTGTGGGAAAGAGATACGGGCGCATCAAAAGTCAAAGCGGTGCAACTGGCCCCGCTCGCATTCCGCAGAACGTCCACGTTCTTGTTGTTGAAGTTCAGGTTGGCAACGGCGATATCCTTGCGCGTGTCCCCATCAAAGTCGGCCACCGTCAGTCCCCAGGGGTGAGCAGGAGCCGACATGGGCTGTGAGAGATTGACTTCGATGCGGGTGAAACTCAGGTTTCCGACGGTACTCGTGTTGCAGAAGATGGAGACCTTGCTTGGCAAAGCCGACGTGTTGTAGTTTGTAATGACTATGTCGACCTTGCCGTCTCCATCCATGTCCGTAGCCAGGATGGCGCCCGGGGTGGAGTTGCTGATGCCGCCAAAATTCACACGGTTGGCAAAGTCAATGGTGCCGCCGCTGGTGATGTTACGCAGCACCGAAATATTGTCATCCGTCCAGTTGGTGACGGCAATGTCGGGCAGGGTGTCCCCGTCGAAGTCTGCGATGACGCCGCCAAAGGGCTCCTGCCCGGTGGCTTCGGTGGCCACCTGCTGGAAAAGCCCGCCAAACTGCGCAACCGCTACACTGAATGTGTACGGGACTGTAGTGCTGCTCCCGGTCAAGGTGACGGCAGTGGAGCTGTCCACCACGCTCGCACCCTTAGCCGCCGCCAGTTGGATAGACTGCTCGACGGCGTAATTCTGTGACGTGAAGGTAAGAGTCTGCGTGGCTGCTCCGCCGACGGTGATGTTGCTCGAATTGGTCGAAATGGTCACCGTGAGGTCTTCTTCCGGCGCGTTCACGAGAGAAACGAACGCGGTATGTGATTGTCCTTCCTGAATGCTTGTTGGCTGACTGCGGATATTAAAGCTGCGCTGGCCGACGAAATCCAGGCCGAGCAGCGCTCCCATGGGCTCCTCAACGTCAAAGGCATTGTCGTAGGCAGCGGCTCGGCACGAAACCACTGCGGCGCAAAGACCGGCAAGAAACAGGCAGAGCCGGCGATTTCGGGGGACCCGTCCGCCCGAAACCGCGGAATTACCACGCGTCCGGCGCACGTTGACAAGGGACCCATATGAGAAAGACAAACGCATCACCCTACCTAGAAAGGTTGCGAAAAACCCGGACGTGATTGGAAAGCCCCGAAGGAAGGACCAGGTCAGGCTTTCCGTCCGCGTCCAGGTCAGCAACTCCCGAACGTTCAGGGAAGTTCATGGATTGGAGCTCGATATCATGCCGACCTACGTAGCTTATTGTGCCCACCGTGCTTGTGTTCTGAAAGGTGGAAACGAGGTGATTGTCGTCCGTAATCACCATGTCGAGCTTCCCGTTGGCGTTCAGATCAATCAGCTCGATGTAGTTGGCCTCATTTTCTGCGGTTAGGTCCACGCGGGGAGCAAAGGATAGAGTCGTGGCGAGCGCCGCAGTCGTATTGCGGAATACTGAAATGGCCTGATTCGTATTTGCCCCCACGATGTCGGGCTTGCCATCACCGTCGAGATCTCCGGCGGCCACCGTGTCCATGTTCCCCACGTTGCTGTGATTCTGGGCCGCCATAAACGAAAGGGACCCGGCCGTACTGGCATTGACATGCGTGGAAATGTAGGTGTCCACATGCCCGACCAGAATGTCCAGCTTCGAGTCCGCGTTCAGATCGCTCAAGACAATCTGGGTGGTTGTGGCGGAACTCCCAATGCTGTAGGCCCCTGCCATGTTTGTGCCAATCGTAAAGGAGATGGCGGCGCCCGCCGTCCCCGTATTATTGAGAAGAATGGTCACGCCGCTCGACCTGGAAAGGGCCAGTTCGTTCTTGCCGTCGCCATCGAGATCCCCAACGGCCAAGCCTCGAATGGCAGCCGAACCGGACAAGACAGTCTGGGCCGTGAAAGCGATTGTGCCCGAGGTACTCGTATTGCGCCACAAGATGACATTGTTGTCGTCGGTGATGGCCAGGTCCGGCTTGCCATCGAAGTTGAGATCGCCCGTGACTGCGAACACTTCGGCCGGATTCGAGATGAACCCGTGATCCGTGTGAACAAAAGAGAACGAGCCCGCTGTCGTGGTTGTGTTGCGTAGAGAGGCAACCCTATAGTCGAAAATGGCAACGCGGTACACCACTACGAGGTCCGTCTTACCATCCCCGTCGAAATCTCCCGGAAAGACCCACTCCGGTCCCGTGCCCACCGTGAACGACGTCTGGCTAGTGTAGATGTTGGCAAAGTCGAGCACGGAGAGGGAAAGGACTGTGTTGCTGTAGCCGGGCGTGGAAAACGTGACCATGCCCTGATCGTCCTTAGCACTGAACTTTTCATTCGCGTCGTTTCCGGCATGATCGGGTGCGCCGGTCAACGTGAAGGATTTCGGTCCGACTTCCCCTTTGGCAAAGGTCACCGAAGCAGAGGCGGCTCCGTCCACGAGGATGGACGTGGTATCGCTCGACGTGGCCCGAACAGACAGTTCCCGCTCCTCCTCGGCAGCCGGGAGACTAAAGGATATTGCGAACGTGCCGCCTTCCGTAAGACCCGTTGGAAGGGCAGAGAATACGAGCGTGGGCAGTGGCGGGCCGCCGAGCCCGACGATGAGGCCAGCCGGTGATTCCGGGTCGTAGGGGTTATCAAAGGCACCCTGCCGACAGGCCGATGCCGCCAGACCAACGCTGACGAGGCCGAGCGCGATCTGGGTAGCCAACCTTCCTTTCGCGCGTTTCCCCATCGTCATTCAGAATCTCAGCGTAAGCCCGAGGCGCACGGAAGCGCCGTGGTGCGCTGGGATCGCACCTGCTGATACGGCGACAACGTCAGGCCCGAGGTACAACAGTAGGGAGGTCTTGCCCGGGGAGCCACCAGTTCCCTCTGCGTCGGCGGGGAAGAAGTACACATCAAAGATATTCCAAAGCCAGAAGAGGCCGAAGGCGATGGCACCGGTGTTCAATCTTGCCTCGGCTGTGGCCAAGGCCTCCCTTTTTTCGTGGATGAGAAAATAGTTGAGGAGAACCGTCGGTTGGCCGGGAACCGCCGGAACTCCGGCCGCGTCCCGGTACTCGGCCTGTGCCTTGTTGAATTGAAGAGTGAGGACCGCGTAGAAAACCGCCAGCCCCGCCGTTCCGGCCATGATACTCCGACCCTTCTGTTCGGAGCCTTCGTGCCATTGCCCCCAGCCAGGGAGGAGCATCGAGCGCCACAGGTACGGCGCGCGGGGAGGTGGACCCGTGGAGAACAGCGACTCATCAATTCCGAGGATCTTCGCGGAAATCTTCTTGGTGATCGCCAAGAGGCCCTTCTCGATTTCGGCATCGTCCTTGATCGTGACGGTCTCTGCGAAGTCCAGCTTCCCCTTTTCTACGTCCGAGATACTGGCGCTGATCAGATAGCCGCCGGCCGTTCGCGCGATGGTGCCAAACAGGATTTTGTGAGCCGCAAGGAGCTGACCTATCTGAATCGCACATTCGGTGTCCGTGCACCCCGACTTCTGCAGGGCTTGCTCTTTGAGGATGGCGTCGATCCGTTCGCGTTCCACCAGGTCAAATAGTTGAGTGCGGACCAGATTCGATTTCAAGATCTCACCTGCCGCCGTGGCAATGGAAACAGGCACGCCTTCGGCCGCCCGAAAAGTAAGGATTGCCAGGCTGGCCCTGCGCACGGTGAAGTTCACAAGAGCTGTGCGCGTCCGATCGTTGCTTTCTTTTGTAGCGACCACGGTGAGAACATAATCCCCGGGCTGGTAGACGGGCGTCCCGCTCTTGAAATCGCGGGCCTCCTCACCGTTGCGAGACATCTTGGCCCTGATGCGGACACCGGGATGGGTGGAGAAAACCGGGCGGACCGTTCCAATGTAGCTACCGTCGTTCTCAATTCCACTGACGCGTGGTGTCTCCGGTGGCGACTGGTCCTCGGCATGGACTCTGGGGACGCAAACCAACACCAAGGCCGCCGCGACGCCGCAGAATAGGATTGGCTCAAGCCATAGGGAGGCCGTCTTGGCTACTTTTTGAGGCATAGGCTGCGCCTTGGTCCATTGCACGATGCGATATGGGAACTTTGGCGGTCTTCAAATATAGGCGGTCTCATTCTATTGGTCGTTCTGTTCCTTAAGGTGCGGTCGAAATACGTCGACCGCCAACAGCGTTGGCCGCCAACCAAAAATCCCTAGTTTGGACGAGCCCAAAGCAAGTCAGGTTCGCCGGTGCACGAGGTCGTCAGGACGAAACGTACGCGCAGCGGGACGAAATGCGGGCCACTCTTGGTCCGTCCTGCGTCTTTCTGTTCGCGTCGCCCACTGTGTCACCCCAAAAAGGGCGTCAGCTCTCGAGCTCCCGACGCGTCGGAGGCGACGGCGGGGGCGGGCTCCGACCCGTCAGCGCCGCCACGATACGCACCACGTGCTCGTGCGAATTCTCGATGAATATCCGATGTGGACGCTGCGAGCCCGCTGTGGCCGTACCGGCGACGTACAGCCCCGGCACGTTCGTCTCCATGGTGGCCGGGTCGAAGCGCGGCACGCGCTGTTCCCCGCAGAGTTCCACGCCCGCGCCTTCGAGGAGGGAACCATCCATCAGATACCCCGTAAGCAGAAGCACAAAGTCGGCGTCCACCTCCAGCTCGCGCTCCTGCTGCCGCAGAAGCACCCGACCCTTCTCGATGGCGCGGACCTGCGTGCCCGGGAGGAAGCGGATGGCACCCGTCCGGCAGAGTCCGCGAATCTCGGGCAGGAGCCAGTACTTGATGCTCTCCTCGGGCAGCTCCGGCGCCCGGCACGAAAGGGTGACACGGGCGCCTGCGTGATGGCAGCGCAGCGCCGCTTCCACTGCTGAATTGCGACCACCCACGATCAGGAGTCGTCGCTGGAAGTAGGGATCGGGCGATTCGAAATAATGGCTCACGAACGGCAGTTCTTCGCCGGGCACGCCCAGGAGCCGCGGCATGTGCATGTCCCCGATGACGCAGACCACGCGACGCGCACGATAGCTGCGGTGGACACCCGTCAATTCGCAGATGCTCTCGATCTCGAAACCGTGCGCCCGCCGAATGGTCGTCACGCGCTCGTACGTGCGCACCTCCAGATCGAACTGAGCGACCAGCGCACGCAGGTAGAGCAGGTACTCTTCTCTGGTCGCCTTGTCCTGCGCCGGCGTGTAGAGTGGGGCGCCGGCGATGGCAATTCGATCGGCCGAGCTGAAGAAGCGCGCCAGGCGTGGGTACCAGGAGATGGTTTGCCCCACCTGTCCCTTTTCGAGCTGGACGTAATCGATGCCGGCCTGCCTGAGCGCGATGGCCAGTTCGATGCCGATGGGACCCGCGCCAACAACGAGTACGTCGGTTTTGGTTGCCTCGGATGAGGGCACGAACTAAGACTCCGGCCCCAAGTTTCGCACGATACGCAGCACCCGAAACATCAACTCGTAAGCGTCTTCGTTGTGTTTCGAGCTGTTCAGGCTTCCAATCAGGAAGACGTCCGGCTCTTCGGCATAGTACAGAAAGGAACCGAGAATGCCCGAGTGCCCCTTCAGTTCCGGCGTCCCCTTCATGAGAAACAGTATGTCGCCGAAGTTGATGCGCATGAGTCCGCGACCGTAGTAGATCCCGGAGTGGAACTTTGCGTTGCCGTCCATCGCACGGTACGTGGCCGGGCGGATGAGCCGACCTCCTGTGAGTGCCTGGTGAAACTTCAGCAGATCCTCTGTAGTGCTTACGATTCCACCACCGGCCCAGTCCATGCTGACGCTCGCAAAGTCGGTCACGTCGGTCCCGGCGAACATCACGTTCTGCATCGGGAGCGGCTGGGCCGCGGCCGGTCGGGAGTGGAACATGAGAAAGCTGTTGGTCATGCCGAGCGGGTCGAACAGGTGCTGATGCAGGTTCTTGTGAAAGGACTGTCTCGTAACGGACTCGATGATCTTCCCGAGCAGAATGTAACCGGTGTCCGAATAGTGAAAGACGGACCCGGGAGGACCCACCGCTTTCTGGTGCCTCCGCGTGAAGTCGATGAGGTCGTCCGGCTTCCACAAACGGGCGCCCTCCAAAACGAGTGATTTCTCGAGAGCCGGTCGGTCCCCGGCCGGGTCCGAGAAATAGTCCGCTACACCGGAGCGGTGTGTGAGCAGCCGTTCGATGGTGACGACTTCGCCATGGTCCTTTCCCCCGAACACAAAGAGCCCCCGGATCGTGGACGCGGGTAGAAACTTGCGGATCGGATCCTGGAGGGACAGCCGGCCGGACTCCTCCAGTTTCAGGACGAGCACCGCCGTGAAGATCTTGCCGATGCTCGCGCCGTGAAACGGTTGGTCCGGACTCGTGGGTAGGGGAGCCTGCTTTCCGGTCGCCCCCGCCGCAAATTTCCAGTGGATCCCGCGCGACTTGGAATGCACGAGAAGGACGCCACTCCTGGGGTCTTTGCCCTGGCCCACGGCCTTCGCAAGCAGTTCTCCCACTTCACGCCGCGCCTCTTCTCGTGTGGCGGGCCGACAGGATTGTGAGGCAATGAGCACTGAGGCCAGCAGAGCAGGCAGAGCCAGGGTAACGGGCTTCATGCTCCTCACCTACGGACCGGTGCTCGCCACGCAAACAAAATCGCTCAACCGATGCGCCATCGGCTGTGGCGCGAGCCGCCCCGTCGCCTCAGGTTATCTTCTTGACCAAGCAAGAAGCAGGGGCCATCGTCAGCGGCGCCGACCAACACCACGCAGGCGAAGCAGGCAGGACGACCCGAAATGAATCCGGATATTGTTGCGTTCCATGCTTCTCTTTCCACCGCCGATCGGGAGATCTGCGACCTCCTGGCATCCGAGATCGAAAAGAGCCTCACCCTTCGAAAAACCTGGGCTCGAGCCGGAAGGCTCCTTCAAGGCTGCGGAGGTGCGTTACACGTCCGCAGATCAGGTGGATCCTAAAGCTCTCCGGAAATGGTTGGAGAAATCCAAGAAGATCCAGTGGGACTACAAGAACATAGTGAAGCCTAAAGGAAAGCTCGTGCGACTGCCGTGAAGACACGACGGGCCCGGTCTTTGGGGGGATCTTGTGAGGAGTACGGGCTCTTTGCGTGGGCCACGCGCCGACTTTGGGCTCGACGAACTGACCCAGCGCACCCATCCGGTCCGACGACACCTGGAAAAAAGATTGCCATGGCAATCATTTTGGGTGTTCATTGGTGAAACTCTTGGGGGTCGCCCCCGCCTCACCCGATGAACACCGCGCCCCGAAAGCATGTCCTGATCGTCGATGACGACCCGGAAGCGCGGGGCGCCTTCGGTTCCTTCCTGGAGCGCAAAGGCTACCGGGTCACCGAATCCGCCAATGCCCTGGAGGCCATTCGAAGCATCCGGCGCGGAGACGTGGATCTGCTTCTCACCGATTACCATATGCCGGAAGTGAACGGGATGGAGCTTCTCCGGGAAGCGCGTCGCTCTCATCCCGAATTACCCGTCATCGTGATCAGCGGCGCGGCAGACCTCCGCACCGCGCTGCAAATCCAGAAAGAGGCTTTTGACTTCCTCACGAAACCGGTGGACTCGGGTGAGCTCATCGAGGTGCTGAAGCTCGCTCTGGCTCAGCGCGACCGGCCCGTCGCCGCGGACAAAGACGAGTTCGCGCGTGGCGTCGGACCCGTCTACCTCCACACGAACCAAGACAATCCGGGCATCAGCATCTGCGAGTTCAACCGTCCCCTCGACGAGTACTCCCAGAAAGCATTCGAGGCCGCACTCAGACGCATCCAAACCGATGGCGACCTGCTCCCCCGCGTGGTCATCGTTCTCAGGAACGTGTCGTACATCAACAGCGTCGGCCTGGGCTTCCTGCTTGCACTCTACGAGGACTGGAAAACGAAGCACCGCCTCGTTTTCACGCAACTGTCGGATCCGGTGTACCGCTACTTCAAGACGCTCGGGTACCTGGATTACCTGCCGACCGCGCCCACGCTGCCCGAAGCCCTCGAATTTCTGTCCTGAACAGGAGACCGAGGCGCTCGAGTCCCTGTCCTGATCGGCCACCGCCCGGTGCGCAGGCGAACTGCGCGCCCATTTTGGGTTTACATTGGCCCGTCGCCCCCTTTCTTGACGGGGTGGAGCGCCATCCGCTCGACGACAATCCGGGCTACCGGACGTACGTTCTTTCGCGGCTTTTGCGCGCGTACTGTCTTCAGGCCACCTCGCAAGTCGGGCCACACGTGTACCCGGAACAATGGATGCTCATGAACGAACTCGCCGCGGGGCCGGTGTCCCAGGCGGATCTTCAGAGGCAGCCACTTCACGATCGACCCACGCTGACCCGGATGCTCAAAACACTAGAGTCCCGAGGATGGGTCAGAAGAAAGAGACACCCTTCGGACCGGAGAACGCTCGAAGTGTCCCTCACGAAGCGGGGGCAGACGATTTTTCAACGAATCAACAAGAGCGCGCCTGGCAATCGTGCAGCGCTATACGGCGGTATCACACCGCAGATGCTCCAGACGTTTCTGGAGACCACGCGCATCCTGGAGCGAAACGTGCTCCGGGCCATGGGCAGAGGCTGATTAAGGGATCCAGCCCGGCACACGAGACGCCTGCCGGATCCAGTCAGCCACCTGACGCTCATCGAGCCGCTCACCCTCGTGGATGTGAAAGTAGCGCGCGTGCGGATCCTTTGAGCCTACAGGCGGGAGCGGTTTCAGCGAGGAGCCCCGGAAGAAGACCACCTTGATGTACTTCGTGAAGCAGTGATAGCTCATGAACCACCCCTGCCCCT
>CAZPFB010000111.1:0-17262 GCA_964585735.1 uncultured Leptospiraceae bacterium | reverse complement strand
TCAGCTCAACGCGGGCCCTACGTAGCATCGCCGCCTTGATGTCCTCGTTGATCGTTTCAAGAAGGCTCACAGAGATAGGCTACGCGCTGGCTGCCGGCGGTGACTGTGCTTTTCCCAAGATCAGACGGCTGGCTTTCACGCTGTGAAAGCCAGCGGGGATCTGCCTCAGCTCGCCGTCTGCTCGCGCAGTCTCCTGTTGTTTTCCGGCGCAAACTCGCGCCGGTACATCATCCACCAGCCCAAGGACGCCGCCACGACTCCCGCCGCCAGAGAACCCGTGCGGGCGTCCCCCGTCTGGAATAGGTAGATGGCCGCGAGGGCGCCGAGTGTGATGAGGCGCATCGTCTCCCAGGCGAAAGCGTAGGGACGCAGGTCGAGGATCATTCCGATGTTCAGCATGGTGCCCACGACGAAGGCTGCCACGGCCAGCTGCGGCACGAGCTCCAGTTTCAATGCGCCGGAAAACGAGAGCACGAGCAGGCCTCCGATCACCGTGATGAACTGAAAGAGAAGGTAGACGTTCATGCCGGTGGGCAGACTGAAGCCGAACTTGTGATACGTGCGAGCATCTACCGGCGGTGCATGCTTGTGCGGGCCGAGACCTTCGGGCATCCATCCGGGTTCCTTGAACCACACGAGGAACTTGTCCCGCCAGCGCGGCGCCTGTTTGGCCAGGCGATAAATTTCAATCCAGTAGTGGAACTGCGCCCAAATCGGATTCCAAGTGCCGAGCGGATTGGTGATCCCGTAGACCACCTCTTCTCCTTCCGGTTCGAACGTGCCGTACATCTTGTCCCAAACGATGAACGTGCCCGCGTGGTTGCGGTCGATGTACTGCGGATTGCGACCGTGATGAACGCGATGGTGCGACGGCGTGTTGAATACGGCTTCGAACCAGGCGGGCAGCTTCTTGATGGCGCGCGTGTGGATCCAGAATTGGTATAGCGTTACGAATTGTCCGCAGACGAAAAATACAATGGGGTGAAAGCCGATGACGGCCAGCGGGATGTAGAAGGCGAAGGAGAAGAAACCCTGGAAGCCACCCTGACGCAGGGCCACACTCAGGTTGTACTCCTCGCTCGAATGGTGCGCCACGTGGGAACCCCAGATCACGTTGATTTCGTGGCTCAGGCGATGGAACCAGTAGTACTGATGATCGTACAGGGTAAAGCAAAGCGCGTACACCAGCGCAGCGCCCGCAAAGGTCTCCGTCTTCATGGTCACCAGAGGTGACGCGGCCAGTTCCATCCAGCCAACCTGCGTGAACAGAACCTCCAGTCGGATGTTTTCATATAGATACACGTAGATTCCGAGGAAGAAGAGCCGGGAGAACGCGGCCACGACCTGGGAAAAGATGCCGGCGGACAGGTCGCTGATGGAGTCGTTGAATCGATATAGATCGGCCTTCAAACGACGCGCGATCAAAAGCTCGATTCCGATGAGCGCAAAGAATATCGGTATGGCGCCCGTGATGTAGTCCGGGATGATGGGCAGCTTCATGTATTCCCCCATGGCGCGCGGTGCGCGCTGACGCACCGTCAGTGTAGCGTTCCGTCGCCTCGGTCGTCAAGCACTTTGGGCGAAGGAGCGCCCCACAGTGGCCTGGAAGACTTTGGTGTCCGGGGACGCGGAGAGTACGGGCTCGATGTGGCGGGCCGCCAGGTCGCCTGGCAGAAAGAAGACGCTCCCGTTTTCGATGACGATGTCGGTGGGGTCCGCCTGCCGGGGTCGCGTGCCGCTGATGCCGACAACGATGGACGGGCGGTCGTGGTCGCGCAGCGCAAGCTTTCCGGGAACAAACAACTGCCGCACGGCAAAGTCGGGTACCGGGACCGGGAATTCCTCTATCCCGGGCCCCCGCGGAAGGGGCGTGAGAAATTCGGGGGGAGCCGTGCGATAGTGCAGCATGGACAGCAGCGTTTCCACGTCACGGAACTTGTTCGTAAGGCCGGCGCGGATCACGTTGTCCGAGGAAGCCATGCATTCGAGGATGGGCCCACGCAGGTACGCGTGAGGCTCGTTTGGGCCGAGGAAGACGGCACGGCCCTGGGGCAGTGAGATCGTATTGAGGAAGTAGCCGCAGAAGATGCCGGGATCTCGGTCGCCGAACTGCTCGAGCAATTCGGCGAACAGACGAAAGAACGGATTGGTCTCGGATTCTTCGACGCGCCTGCGGTGGGCGGCGGTTGCTTCCGTGAGCGCCGGACCCTCCGCGCGCATCAGCCGCGAAAACCGGGCCGCCAGCCATTCGGCCTCCGCTCCCGCCACGGGGAGTTGCCCGTGCTCCTGGGGCGTTTCACAAACCAGACGCAACTCGGGGTACATGTGCAGGGCGGAGGCGATTTCGCCGACAGGTCGAAACCCCAACAGAGCCTCCATGCCGCCGAGGCTCATGGCCAACTCCGGTTTGTGGTTTTCGTCGGGATAGTTGGCGGGGTCGCGCCCGTGGAGTTCGCGCGCGAGCGCTGCATCCGGATGGGCCTGAATGGAGAGGGGACGCTTGGCGTCCAGGACCTTGAAGAGGAAGGGTAACGTTCGCACGCCGCGCCCGAAGAGTAGAGGTCCGAGCATGTGTTCTGGATCGGCGGCAATCCGATCCCCCAGAGTGATACGTTCGGGCAGCACGAGCGAAGGAGCGGATGGATGCGCTCCCATCCACAGCTCGGCCATCGGCGTCCCGTCCGGCGCGGGACGCTTCTGATACTCCAGCATCTCGCGGATCACGCCGCCGTGAGGATTCCCCCAGTCGTAATTGCGAACCGGGCACTCGAGCGGATAGGCGATGGGTCGATCCATTCGGCGAATCTAGATACTATGCGAATCGGGAATGGACTCGGCCGGCGGGAGCATGCGCGGCGTTTCTGTGCGGGGCCGGGGCCCGCGCCGATCGCTTCCGCGCAGGTTCAAGAACAGTCCGGCGATGAACGCGCCAAGCGCAACGTACAGAAGCAATCGCAGGGCGACCTGACGATCCCAGCGGACATTCGTCCCCGGGACAAGCGCGCCAAAATCTTCGCGCAGAAGTTCCGTTACGCGTCTCATTCCGGACATGAGCCAAATTGGCGAGCGCGTGCCCTGGAGGCAATAAAAGAAACCCGGTCCGAAGACCGGGTTTCATCAGAGAGCGCGGACTTCCGGCTCTCGAGGAGCGGACTCGAACTTCAGCGCACCCAGGTTTGCGTGCGATAGAAGGGCCCGAGCTTTCCGCGAACCTTCAGCTTGCCGCCCTCCTTCCAGAGGACGCAGCGATAGGTCTTCCCGGTCTTGGGATCCAGAATCGTACCGCCTTCCCAAACATCACTGCCCTTTTTCATCCCCCAGATGATGGTCATGCCAATGATGGGTTTGTTGTGATAGCTGCCGCCGCACTTGCTGCACATCGGATTGGCTTCTTCATCCGCTGCGCGATTGTGCAACGCCCTGATGGCGCCGTACAGTGTATTGTTGTGGATCCAGATACAGACGGTAGACCGGACTTTCCCCGTTTCGTCGTCGATGGTCTTCCAGCAGCCATTGAGGCCTTCGGTCGGTTGCGCGGAGAGACTTCCTCCCGCAACGAATGCGATGGCCAGGGCCGCGGCGCCCAGCAGGATCGATTTCTTCCAAGCCAGTGCGCTTAGAAATGACGTTCTCATTATGTGTACACTCCCGGGTGGATTTCGGAATTTACAGGGTTGCGGTCGCGGCCGAAATAACGCAAGAATACTTTGCGGCGACGAGACCGGAAAAGATGAACTTGGGAGAGCTGATCGAGCGCGTTTCGGTGCGGCAGTTGGCGCGCGAGCGCCTCTTGCTCCTGGTATCAGGCGGCAGAGACTCCATGGTCCTATTGCGCCTCGCCGCGGAGTTGTCCAAACAGGGTCGGTTGGTGGCGCCACCGGTCGTCTTTCATCTGGATCACGGCCTGCGCGCAGACTCTGCGGACGATCGGCTGTTGGTGGCAGACGAGTGTGGTCGATTCGGGCTGTCGTTTCAAGGATTGCACCGCCGGGTCGGCGTGTTTGCGCGCAGAACCGGCCTGGGCATCGAGGCGGCCGGTCGCGCGCTCAGGTATCGCGCCGCGGGGAGACTCCTCCGTCGCGGCCTGGGGACGGTGGCCGTGACTGCCCACCATGCGGACGACTACCTGGAGACGGTGCTTCTGCACCTGATTCGCGGTTCCGGACCAGCCGCGTTCGAGGCGCTTCCCATGCGCGCGCAAACGTTTGGCACGCCGGTGCTGCGGCCGTTCCTGCCGTTTCGACGAGACGAACTGGAGCAGGTGGCGACCGCCGAGCAGGTCCCCTTTCACGAGGACAGTACGAACCAGGACGAGACGCTGCGTCGCAATCGGATCCGCGCGCGGGTCGTACCCCTGCTTGTTGGCGAGGGCCTGGATCCGAGCGCGTTGTGGCGCCGTTTCCAGGAGGGATTGCCGGAAACTGACGATACTTCGCTGCCGACGCTCTCGCAGAATGCGGCAGGGGTTCTGTCTGCGCACGTGTCGCTGGACCGGAGGCTCCTCTATCCGGCCACGCCGCGCCAGGTGAAACGGGCGCTGGATGTCGCCCTGCGGGCGCTGGGTATTGCGCCCGCGCGGGAGTCATTGGTTCGGATCGTGTTGGAAGCTGCCCTGGGGGGTGAACGCTTTCGACTCCGGTGGCACTCGAAGGAAGTGCTCCTGTGGGCCGCTTCGCACGGCCCCGTCTGGTTTTTCCTGCCGTCGCAGGGAGCACTTCTTCTTCCCGAGTTCGAGGATGTTCCCGGTGGCGTTCGCATCCACTTCATGGGCAGGACCGCGGAGTACGCTTTGGGCTCGGACCTCGTGGCCGTCCGTTGGAAGCCCGGCCTCCGCGTTCCCTTCGGTCGATCCGGGAGCAAGGAACTGGCGAAGGTCTACCAGGAACTGGGAGTTCCGCTGCCGGTCCGTCGCTTCCTGCCCGTGCTGTGCGACGCTCGTTCCGGACTCGTCAAACGGATCTGCCTTTCGTTCTGGGAGAGTGGCCAGGATCGCGTATTTGCTTGACGGATCGTCGGCATCCAGACCTGGTTGGGGCGACGCGGCGGTCAGGTCTTTGGCCCGCGGACGGGCGCGCCTCTCGTGAAATACTTCAGCTCTCCTTCACCCGATGAATTGCAGGGAAAGCCGGATCAGATGCTCCTGCGCGGCATCCCGCACGCAGTGCTGGACGGATTGCGGAGGTTCACCGCGCTCGAGACCGAGGGGCTCGAAAACATTCCGCGTACGGGTCCGGTGCTCGTCGTCCCCAATCACTCGGGCGTGCTCGGTTGGGACGCCTTTGTGGTGCAAAACGAAATCCTCAAGTTTGCCAAGCGGATCCCGCGCACCATGAGCCACAACTTCTGGCACACGAACCCGCTCTTCAAATACCTTTCTGCAAAGCTCGCCTTCATTCCGCAAGATTTCAAACAGGCCATCCGGGTGCTGCGGCACAACAACCTGCTTCTGATCTTTCCAGAGGCGGAGGCCGGCAACTTCAAGCCGAGTTCGCAGATGTACCAACTCCAGCCCTTCAACCCCGGTTTCGTTTCGCTCGCCGTGATGGCCAACGCCACGATCGTGCCGGCCTGCGTGATCGGTGCCGAGGAAACCCACATCAACCTCGGGACGATGGATTGGACCGAGAAGTACATCGGGGCCAAAGTACCCATCCCGCTGAACCTGATCCCGATTCCCGTGAAGTGGAAACTGATCTTCATGAAGCCGATCCGCCTCACGAAGTACGGACGCGCGGATGCCAAGAACATTCACTTTCTGGAGGAAGTCGCCGAGAACGTGCGCTTCCGGATCCAGCACCGCATTCATCGGGAGCTCGTAAAACGCGGAGTCTTCCGGTTCCGCCTGGATGGATAGCCTGGAAGCAGGCGGGGACGAGAAAGCGCGGAATCAGAGCCCGGGGAAGTTGCCCAGAAAGCTCACAGGACAGAGAGGAACGCATGCCGACCTACGACGATGAAGTGAAAGCCCGCCTGCTGGAGCGTACGCGGCAGATGCTGGATGCCACCGTGGATGAGGTGATGACCCAGAGCGTACTCACGTGCGACTACAACGAACTTGTGGCCGCGGGAGCGCGTATCGTCCTGGAGAACACCATCCTCGGGGTGCTCGTCATGAGGGACGGCCGGCCCTTCGGTATGCTCACGACATTCGACCTCTTGAACCTGGCCTACGAGGAAGTGTTCGATCCGAAGCGGGACTTCCTGAGACTGAAGGTGGGAGAGCTCATTGCGGACAAACCCCTGGTCTCGGTTCCGACCGGCACCCGTCTGCGAGAGGCGCTCAATGTGATGCTGGATCGCAACATCCGGACGCTCCCGGTGATCGACGATGGGGTCGTGCGTGGCATCGTGTCCATGGTGGACATGATGCGTTGGTATCGGGACACTCACAATGAGGTCCGAACCGGAAAGCTCTGAATCGTCGCGGGCTGAATCGTCGAACCCGGTTCCTGCCGGGGAAGAGGCTTTCTTTGTCGTGGATCCCGCAATTCTCCAACGAGAGAAGGACCGCGCGCGCAAGCTGCGCGAGTCCTCGTGGTGGAAGCGCAAGAAGGCAGGCGGCCGCTGCGCCTACTGTGGCGGTCAGTTCAAGCCATCCGAGCTGACTATGGATCACCTCATCCCGCTCGTTCGAGGCGGGCGCTCCGTGAAGGAAAACCTGGTGCCCGCCTGCAAGGAATGCAACAACAAGAAGAAGTATCTTCTGCCCATCGAGTGGACGGAATACTTGGACAGCCTGAAAGATCGCTCGCGCTCGTGATCAAAAAAACACACGTGCTGTTATGTCTCCTGCGATTCCGGTTTGACAACCCCCGCGCAACCCCCAGCCTGAACTCGAAAACGCGCCACTCCAGTTGGCGCTTGGAGGAAACGAATGAAACGTGCCATAGCCATGTTGCTGGTTGCCGGCGTTAGCTGGATGGGATTTCTGAACTGTGTCGGGACCTTTGCCCTGACCGGAAAGTTGAACAGATGGGTCGTGTCCATGCGCGACAAGGGGGGATGGGCCTGGAAGTTCATTGGATGGATCATCTTCTTGGTGTTCGTATTCTTCCCCATCTACGGGATTGCGATCTTCGTGGATGCGGTCGTTCTGAACTCCATTGAGTTCTGGTTCAACAGCAACCCGCTGGCCTTCAATGAGAACGGAGAGGCTACCAAGGTTGCCGTAAAGGGCAACGAGAAGGCCGTCTTTCACTACACCCAACGCGGTGAGCAGCTCGAGATTACCTTCTATAAAGAAGGCAAGCTCGCCAAGCAATTGGTCCTCAAGAAGTCCGAGCCGGGTGTGTTTTACAGCCGCGTGGACGGGCGCCTCGTTCCGGTGCATGTCGAAACCAAAGACACCCCGGAGGGACGCTCCTACCGCGTGTTCGAAGGAGAGCGCCAGGTGCATGCCGGCGTCATGAGCTCTTCGCAGTTGGCCATCATTGAAGGGAAGGTCGCCGAAGTGGTGAATGCCCAGCGTCAGTACGCAGACGCAGCACCGGCCGCTTCCTTCTGATAGGCGTGCTGCCATTTTGGGGACGGACAGAGTCCCCGGTCAGGAGGCCCGTCCCGTTTGGGGCGGGCCTTCGTCTTTCGTGGGCACGTTCGGGCGCCGGACCGATCGGTGGAGTCGTCAACCGGTCGCGGCACGCGCGCGTGCAGCGGTCCATAGGGTTTGGACCAACAAACGCTGGCTTCCTTCCCGGACCGTTCTCCCTGCTGCGCACCTACAGCGACAGATCGTAGGCGATGCCGAAGGTGAAAAACGTCTTCTCGGTCGTGATGTCCTGGTTGTAGAAGACATAGTCGGTCACAAACTCTGCCACGATGTTGCCGGCCAGGCTGGCTGAACTCCCCGTAATCACGAGGGGCAGGTTGAAGTACCCCGGGTAGCGAACGGTCAGTTCGTCGCGACGGATGCCGCCGAACAGGTGGAGCTTCTCGGTAAGGTGAAACTCGAAGCCGATGCCCCACTGGAAAGTCTCCGTCTCCACATCTGCCGTGGCGTCGTCGTAGAAGAGTGTGACCGTGCTGCCCGAAACGCCGACAACGGTCCGCTGGTGCTTCAGCGAGCCGGAAATGGTCGGCAGGCCCATAGTCGATTTCAGGTCGAAGACGAAGTCCAGATTTCCGAGCAACTGGTAGCGCAGGTCCATGCCGAGATACAGGCCGCGAGAGTCCGCCGTCCAGGGACCTTCAAGGGAAACCTGCACCGTGTTGCCCAGGGTCAGTTCGTCGTACGTGAATTCTTCGTGGTAGGATCGAACCCCGAACCTCGGAGTGATCTTGAGTTTTCCGCCCATGACGGGGACGCGATAGCCCACCTCCCCGTAGATGTTGGTCTGCGTGTAGTCGCTCAATGTGACCAACGAAACGGCAGGTGACGTCAGGAGCCCCGTGTACTTGAGCTCCGGATTGAAGTGGCTTCCGTTGAGTGCGAGCACGATGCCACCGGGACCCATCTGTCGGTGGTACTCCAGTCCCCACGGAAACCAGGCTGTCGTTTCGTCCTTGCCGCTCATCTCCAGATCGAAGCGACCGAACCCGGTCCCCGCGATGAGGTCATCCAGGAAGAACCGCTGCTCCAACTCCGGCGTCAACTGTCCGGGCCAGATGCCTGCCTGAAGGCGCAATGTGTTGGCCGAAGCGGCCGAGACGGTGCCGAACAAAAGAATGAGTACAAGGATTTGCGAAGCGATGCGTTTCATATGGTTTCCTCTATCGAACGGCGACTCCGAATGGCGAGCCGTCCCTGACAAAGACTGGTTACGCGCGGCAGGCTCGCTGCGACGGGACGGCGCGGCAAGTCAAAATGCCACGCCCTCGGGCCGTACTGTCCATCGTTCAGCGTCCAACATGACGCGGATCATCTGACCGGACCACGAAATCCTCTCCCCAAAAAGGACGGGCCCGTGTACTGTGCACGTATCATGAAGAATCCGGCCTTCCCCTATCCGGGTGTGCGCGCGGCGCTCGACGGCAACGAGGGTGTGATCAGGTGCGAACGTGAGTCCACCGATGCAGCCGGCGCCTACCCCATTACACCCTCCACCCAAATGGGCGAACACTGGGCCGAGGAGACGGCCCGCGGGCACATCAACGTCTCCGGTCGCCCGCTCATCTTCATCGAACCCGAAGGCGAGCACGCTGCGGCCGCGGTCACTGCCGGGCTGGCCATGACGGGCCTGCGCGCGGCCAACTTCTCTTCCAGCCAGGGCATTGCCTACATGCACGAAAGCCTGTACGCGGCCGTGGGGAAGCGATTGACCTACGTGCTCAATATGGGCTGCCGCGCGCTTTCCAAAGCCACGCTGAGCGTGCACGCTTCACACGACGACTACCACTGCGTGGACGACACCGGCTTCTTTCAGGTGTTCGGGCGCGACGTGCAGCACGCCTGCGACCTCAACATCATCGCGCATCGCATTGCTGAACTCGCTCTGACTCCGGGGATCGTCGCTCAGGATGGCTTTCTGACGACGCACGTGATCGAGTCCTTTCTTTTGCCCGAACGCGAACTGATAGCGCGATTTCTGGGCCGACCCGAGGACATCATCGAGTCACCGACACCGGCGCAGCGCTTCATCTACGGACCCACGCGCCGGCGTATTCCCGAAATCTGGACGGTGGACAATCCGGTCATGGCAGGGATCGTGCAGAACCAGGACGCCTACATGCAGAGCGTTGCCGCGCAACGCCCCTTCTTCTTCGACCACATCCGCGAACTGTCGCAGCGCGCGTTCGACGAGTACTTTGCGCTCACCGGTCGGCGCTACGCGCGCGTGCTGCCCTACCGCTGCGAAGACGCCGAGTACCTGATTGTCGGCCAGGGAAGCCTGATTCCCACCGCGGAAGCAGTGGCCGACTATCTGCGCGAGTCACGACGCATCAAGGTGGGCGTTGTGAACCTGGTCATGTTCCGCCCGTTCCCCGGAGACCTGCTCGGGCCGATCCTGGCGGGTCGCAGGGGCGTGGCGGTGATGGAGCGCACGGATCAGCCGCTCGCCGAAGACCTGCCGCTGCTGCGCGAGTTGCGCTCGGTGATCTCGAAGTGCATCGAAAACGGTCGCGCGCACCAAGCCAGCGCTCCGTACCCGGAGTATGCAGCTTATCGAAAGCTGGACGAAGTACCCGAGTTGTATTCCCTTTCGTGCGGCCTGGGAGGTCGCGATCTTCAGCCCGAGGGGATTGTGGCGGCCGTCGAGAACATGCTGCCTGCCGGCGCGCGTCGTCGCTTCGGATATGTCGGCATCGAATTCATTCGCGCCAAAGCGTTCACGCCGAAAGAAGAGGCGCACCAGGATCGCATCGCGGAAGCGTATCCGCACGTGGCGGCTCTGGCCATTCGCGGCAGCGAGAATCCGAACCTCATGCCTCCCGGCAGCATCACCGTCCGCTTCCATTCCGTTGGCGGGTGGGGCGCCATCACTACGGGTAAAAACCTGGCCATGACCCTGTTCGACCTGTTGGGCTACCACATCAAAGCGCACCCCAAATACGGCTCGGAAAAGAAGGGACAACCCACCACGTACTACCTGTCGGCAGCACCTGAACCGATTCGCGTGAACTGCGAATACCACTACGTGGACGCTGTGCTTTCGCCGGACCCCAACGTGTTCGGGCATACAAACGCTCTGGCCGGTCTGCGGCGGGGCGGTCGCCTGATCATCCAGAGCAGTCACGAAGCGCCCGAGGCCCTCTGGTCTGCCATACCCGAAGCCTTTCGCAAAATCATCATCGAAAACGACATCCACGTCCACTATCTGGACGCCTTTCGCATTGCGCGCGAAGAGGCCACGGACCCGGAGTTGGAGTTCCGGATGCAGGGCATCGCCTTTCAGGGCGCCTTCTTTGCTGCGCTTGCGGAAGGAGAGCTGGCGCACCTTTCGGGCGAAAAGTTGTTCGGGGCCATCGAAGAACAGCTGCAGCACAAGTTCGGCGGCAAAGGCGCGCGCGTGGTGGAGGACAACCTTCGCGTGGTACGTCGCGGCTACCGGGAGGTGCGTGAGATCCCATCGGAAGTTCGCGTTATGATTCAGGCTCCGGTTGCGGCCGCGCGCGTGGTCCGCCACGAACCGCCGTTGCCGCTCATGCTGAAACGCAGGGCGGTCTCGAACGACAGCCTTTCAGACACACACCGCTTCTGGGAATTGACCGGCAACTTCTACGCGCGTGGAATGGGAAACGAGAACCTGGCCGACCCGTACCTCGCTCTTTCGGTGATGCCTCCGATTTCGGGCGTGTTTCGGGACATGACGGCGATTCGCTTCGAACATCCCGAGTGGAATCCGGAGAAGTGCACCGGTTGCGCCAAATGCTGGACGGTTTGTCCGGACACGGCCATCCCCGGCGTCGTTTCCACCGTGGGGGACGTCTTTTCTACGGCGGTCCGTCGCCTGGAGGAAGGCGGTAAAACGTTTGCCGAAATCAGACGCGCTTTGGGTTCGCTGGAGGCGCGCTTCCAGGAGCTGGCCCGAAATGCTCCCACGACCGAAAACGTGCGCGCGGTTCTGAAGCAGGCCATGCGCGAGACCGTCTCAGCGAACGGCCGGTCGCCGGAGGCAATGCGTGTGCTGACGGAGGAGCTTGCGCTGCTCGAAGACGAACTGCAGAAGGAGCAGTTTGCGCTGACGCGACCCTTCTTCACGCTCCCCGAGCAGAAGCAAAAAGCCACGGGTGGCCTCCTGACCCTCGCGGTGAATCCGACGACCTGCAAGGGCTGCGCCGAATGCGTACGCGTCTGCCCCGACGACGCGCTGCGCATGGTTCCTCAGACGAAAGAGAGCACAGCTCTGCTCCACGAGCGGCGCGACTTCTGGATGGACCTGCCGAACACGGATCCACGTTTCATTCGCATCGACGATCTCGAAGCAGGCGTGGGCGTACTCGAAACCATGCTGCTCGACAAGGCCGTTTCGGGGTCTGTCGTTTCGGGGGATGGCGCGTGTCTGGGCTGCACGGAGAAGACGGTCGCGCGTTTGTTTGTGGGCACTGTGGAAGCTCTGATGCAGCCGCGCGTGGCGTCGTTCGTGCGCAAGATCGAAGACCTGCTCGATCGCCTCGAGAAGCACGTCGAGGTGCAACTGCTGCGCGCCGAAGGTTTTGGCGACGCGGGAGCGCTGCGCGCAGCCGTGAGCGATCTGCGGGGAGCGCCTGCCACGCTCACGACCCTGGCCGAGAAGATGGCAGCCATCAAAGGCACAAGACCGCTCGACCCCGTGTGGCTCGAACGGGTGAGCGGGCTCTTGGCAGGGCTTCGCGACTTGCACGGTCGTTACACGAAAGGCGTGACCGGAAACGGCCGCGCCTCGATGGGCATGCTCAACTCGACCGGCTGCACCTCCGTGTGGGGTTCCTCTTGGCCTTACAACCCGTATCCTTTTCCGTGGGCCAACCACTTGTTCCAGGACAGCGCTTCCATGGCCATGGGTGTTTTCGAAGGACACATGCTGAAGATGGCGGACGGCTTTCGCACGGTGCGCCAGGCCGAGTTGGAGCTGGAGGGAAAGTACGACCCTGCCGTTCACGACGAACAGTTTCTGTACTTCAACTGGCGTCACTTCACCGACGACGAGTTTCACCTGTGTCCGCCGGTCGTGGCTGTCGGCGGCGACGGCTCCATGTACGACATCGGCTTTCAAAACCTTTCGCGGGCTCTGCAATCCGGGCGGCCCATCAAAGTTCTCATCATGGACACCCAGGTGTACTCGAACACGGGAGGGCAGGCGTGCACTTCCGGTTTCACAGGACAGATCTCGGACATGGCGGCGTACGGCAAGGCTCACCAGGGCAAGGAGGAAATCCGCAAGGAGATTGCGCTCATCGGTATGGCGCACCGCAACACGTACGTGCTCCAGAGCAACATTCACTCCAGTTCGCATTTGCTCGAGGGCTTCATCGAGGGTCTGCGCAGTCGCAGGCCTGCGCTCTTCAACGTGTATTGCGCCTGCCAGCCCGAACACGGGATCCCGGATGACGCCGGAGCCGAACAGGCCCGGCTGGCGCTCCAGTCGCGCGCGTATCCGGTGTTTCGCTACAACCCCGATCTCGGTGACACTCCTCAGGAGTGTTTCCACCTGGACGGAAACCCGGACCTCGACAGAGACTGGGCCGAGTTCACGCTGCACTACCAGGAAGACGGAGTCGCTCAGGAGCTGAAGCTGCCGATGACGTTTGCCGACTTTGCCGTCACCGAGACGCGTTTCCGTAAACACTTCCGCAAGATCCCGCCCGACGCCTGGCACGAAGGACAACTCCCCCTCCACGAGTATCTGGCGTTGTCTGTCGACGAGAGAGAAGATCGCATGCCCTACATCTGGGCTCTGGACCGCAAGAACGAACTTTCGCGATTGGCTGTGGCCGCTCCCATCGTGGCGGCCTGCGAAGACCGCCGGCAGTTCTGGCGCATGCTGCGCGGCCTGGCCGGTGTTTCGGCCGAAGGTGCCTCCGGACCATCCGCAGAGTTGGCTGAGAGCATCCGTCGTGACGTCATTCAGAAGATTGCGGGTGGCCTGTTGCAGTTGGCCTCGGGTGGTTCGGTGGAAGCCCTCGCGGGCGCCTCAGGGCTCGGGGCCGTGTCGGAGGCCGTTCCCGGACAGTCCGCCGGGTCCGCGGGCACAGCAGCTGCTTCTCCCGGCGCGGGGCTTGCGGGAGCGGGCTCTTCCGGTGGCATGGCTCCCTACATCGACAGCGCCAACTGCACCGCCTGCGACGAATGCATGAAGATCAACAACCGTATATTCGGATATAACGCTCAGAAGAAGGCCGTGATCGTCAATCCGCGGGGTGGACCCTACAAGGACCTGGTGCGCGCAGCCGAAAAGTGTACGGCAGGCGTCATTCATCCTGGTCTGCCCCTGGACCAGGGCGAAAAGGATCTCGAAAAGTGGGTGGCGCGCGGCAAGAAGTTCAATTGAACGAAAGTACCGTGCTTCCGAAGCGCAGCTTCCCCGGCGGCGTACACGTGCCCGAGCACAAGGACACCGCGCACATGCCGGTGCGTCGCCTGTCTTTTGCTCCGGCGCTTGTGGTACCGCTGCTCCAGAATGCGGGCAGGCCTGCCGTACCCGTCGTGGCTGAGGGACAGGATGTCGTCCGCGGCGAATTGCTGGGCCGTGCCGACGGAAGCATGTCCGTGCCCGTTCATGCTCCGGCCACCGGCCGCGTCGAGCGCATCGCTCTTGCGCCCGCGCCTGAAGGCGGCATGACGATGTCGGTCTACCTGCGACCGGAAGCCGGCTCTTCCCAGGAAGTCGAGTTCGAGCGATCGCGTCCGGTCGACGTGCTCGCGCTTTCGCCCGACGAGATCATTACTCTGGTTCAAGAGGCGGGGCTCGTCGGGATGGGTGGCGCGGGTTTTCCGACGCACGTGAAGCTGCGCGGGCGACCGGGGCAGGTGGACGTCGTGCTCGTCAACGGCGCGGAATGTGAGCCGTACCTCACGTCGGATCATCGGATCATGCTCGAGCGAACCGCCGATGTGATCTTCGGCACGCAGATTCTCATGCGGGTCACCGGCGCCCCGCGCGCGCTTCTGTGCATCGAGGACAACAAACCCGATGCCATCGGCGCGCTCGCCGCTTCCATTCCGGCGGGCAGCGGCATCGCCGTTCAGCCTTTCGTCTCAAAGTACCCTCAGGGTTCGGAACGCATGCTCATCCGGTCGGTCATTGGCCGCGAAATCCCCACCGGCGGCTATCCTCTGGATGTCGGCGTGGAGGTGTCGAATGTCTCCACGGCCGCGCACCTGGGCGAACTCCTGCCGCGCGGTCGCGGGCTGATCGAACGAATCGTGACCGTGGCCGGACCCGGCGTGGAGCACCCGGGCAACTACCTCATCCCGGTGGGCACGCCGATTCGCTTCGTTCTCGAAACGGTGGGCCTGCGTCCCGACGCGGGCGCTGTGATCCTGGGCGGTCCCATGCTCGGAGTGGCTGCGCCGCGGCTGGACTTCCCTGTGACGAAGCGACTGACCGGCGTCGTCGTCCTCGGTCCCGAAGCGCGCAGATCCCGTCCCGAGTTTCCGTGCATTCACTGCGGTGAGTGCGTGCGCGTGTGCCCGCTGCACCTCAATCCCAGCCAGCTGGCGTTACTTGCAAAACACGAACAGTACGAAACGATGGCCCGCGACTTCCACCTGTTCACCTGCTTCGAATGCGGTTCCTGCGCCTTCGTGTGCCCCTCGAACATTCCGCTCGTGCAGTACTTCCGGATCGGCAAAACACAGAATCGCCGCAGGCAAGAAAAGGCCATGGCTACGGAGAAGGCGCAGTGAAGCCGGACGGAAGCGTGGCCGGAGGAGGCGTGCGCACGCACTTCGAGATTGCCACGTCGCCGCACATCAAGCGGCCTCTGTCCACCGACCAGATCATGCGCGGAGTGGCGCTCTCGCTCTTACCGGTGGTGGGGGGCGCGCTCTACTACTTCGGCCTCGGTGCCCTCCTCGTTATCCTGAGCGGCACTGCCGCGTGCATGGTCGCGGAAGCATCGCTTCAGAGACTATCCGGTCGACCTTGCACGCTCGGGGATGGCTCCGCCTTGGTGACGGGTTTGTTGTTTGCGCTGACCCTGCCGCCCGCGTTGCCGTTGTGGATGGCCGCGCTGGGCGGCGCCATCGCCATTCTCGTGGGTAAGTTCGCGATGGGGGGCTTGGGTGGAAACGTGTTCAATCCAGCGCTTGTCGGCCGCGCCTTTCTGCTGGCGGCTTTTCCGGGCGCCATGACCTACTGGACGGCGCCACTCGGAGCCGAGCGATGGAGTACGCTCCCCGCTTCGACGCTCACGCCGCCTCTGCTCGCACCGGCAGCGGACGGGCTCTCCGGCGCAACGCCGTTGGGTGCGTTCAAGTTCAGTCACACGGGCACCGAACCGTGGGAGCTCTTCGTCGGGAACGTTGGCGGCTCGCTCGGAGAGACGTCGAGCGTCTTGATACTCGTGGGCGGGCTGTATTTGGCAGTGCGACGCATGCTGGACTGGCGCATTCCGGTTGCGGTTTTGGGGACGGTTCTTGGTTTGAGCGCCCTTGTGCACCTGTTCTTTCCGGAACGATGCGCTTCGCCTCTGTTCATGGTGTTCGCCGGCGGGATCATGCTCGGCGCAGTCTTCATGGCCACGGACCCCGTGACCTCGCCCACGCAACCGGTCGCGGTGTGGCTCTTCGGGATCATCGTGGGTGCGCTGACGGTCGTGATTCGTGTCTGGGGCGGACTGCCGGAAGGCACGATGTATGCGATCCTGCTCGGAAACGCCGTGGCCCCCCTCCTGGAACGATGGTTCCCCCGTCGCACCTACGGCGAACATGTGAGAAAAGTCAGTCAGGGCGGCTGACGCAGTATTGAGACGGCTCAGGCCCTATCGAGTAGAGTGCAGCTATGGCCGCTGGCTCGCTCACGCTGCTTGCGGCTCGGAGGAAGACAATGAACGTGGGTGAACTCTGTGTGCGACGCGCGGTTGTGATTCGCGAGAATGAGACGGCGCTGGTGGCCGCGCGGTTGATGCGCGACGAGCACGTTGGTTGCCTGGTCGTCGTGTCGGAGGACCGCACCGGAGCCAAGCCGGTGGGGATGGTCACCGACCGAGACCTGACGCTCCGGGTCCTTGCGGAAGACCAGGGGGCTGGCAGCGTAGCCGTGGGTCGTGTGATGAGCAAGGATGTGTTGACGGCGGTGGAAACAGACGGCGTGTACGAGACACTCGAACGACTGCGCAAGAAGGGTGTTCGGCGCGTGGCCGTCACAGACCGCGACAACCGGATGGTTGGAATTCTGACCGTGGATGATGTGCTGGACTTCATCAATGACGAAATGGGCGCCGTTATTCGCCTGTTTCGGACCGAGCAGGAACACGAACGCGCGCGCTGACGCGCTCCGAGTTCACTCGTTGAGCTACTGGAGTCCAACGCGGGTCATGGATCAGCTGCGCGGCGTGTTTTTCGGAGTAGGTCCCAGCTGCCTTGGAAACGATCTGGCTCAATCTTGGCCAGTTCGAGGCGAAAGGGTTCAAAAGGAGTTCCCTTCGTTCCAATGAACCGGACTCGTTCGGGGGTCATCTTTCGAATCGCAAACATTGGTATCCAAGATTTGCGATCGCTCGTTTGGACCAATACTTGCCACCCACCACCTGCACTCTCCAAAAAGCGAACATCGACCGCCGGTAGTTACACCTGATTGCGCTTTCGGTCGGCACCCGACGCCCGCGATGAGGACTAGACCCAAATCCAGACTGCTGGAAGGTTACTAAAACTGAATAAGGCTTGAAACCACCTTTTGGCGGTTC
>CAZPFB010000110.1:0-17440 GCA_964585735.1 uncultured Leptospiraceae bacterium | reverse complement strand
CGGCCGTCGCGTTTGAAGTGTGCGCCTTCGGCGCACTGTTGGCGCCCGCGCGGCGCCCCGCCGCGGGGGCACGAGCGGTGGCACCGGCCGCCGCTGTTGCGGCGGCCGGTGCATGGAAAGTGTGTGCCTTCGGCACACGACGTGCTCGGAGGGGGACTTGAACCCCCACACCTTGCGGCACAAGCACCTCAAGCTTGCGTGTCTACCAATTCCACCATCCGAGCTGGGAAGGTCGCGCGGCGCGCGACGCCGATTCGGGACCGGTGAGGGCAGAGCGCGGCCGGGCGTGGTGGCGGTCGACTGTTTTTCGACCGGGACTGCGCCGGGCGCTGCCTGCTATTCGAGCTTTCGCCGAAGGCGGCGGGCCTTCTTGCGGACCCGTTTTTCGAGCTGCGGCAGGCGCTCATCGAGCGCGCGAAGGCGGGCCAACACGGCCGGTCGCGCCTCCGGTGAAATCGTCGGAGGAGCGGGATCACGAGGAGCCAACGCGTCTTCGAAGCGCAAAAGTAAATCGCGCTCGAGGCGCGCGTCCTGGAGCCTTCCCGTCAGCAGTTGCAGGCGGTCCAGCCGGCGGATGCGGCGCTGCCAGCGCTGCGCATGCAGAATACGAAAGAATTCACAAGTATACCGGTAGTGTTTGAGTTCCTTGCGAAGCTCATGATAGGCTTCGGCCGGCGCGCCCCTGCGCACGGCGCGGGTTTTGCGGCGCAGCCTCGTCAGGGCGCGTCGCAACAACTTCGGTTCTTCGTCGACGATGCAGCGCGCGGGACCGGACGAAGCGGCCTGCCCGAGCACTTCGAGTTGCCGCTTCACCTGCTCGTACTCGCCACCCGCTAACACCTCGGCAAGCTGCGCGCGCGCCACGCGGCTTTCCGCTTCGAGGAGCGCGAGCAGCGCGAGACGCACGGATGGGGACGCGGCCCCGATCTTGCGCGCGATGCGCTCGGCGTCTGCACGCAGCACGTCCGCATCACGCGCTTTTGTCGTGGCCGCGGCAATGCGACGCAAACCGTTCTTCAGCAACCGGGCTTCGCCTTCCGGTAGGTAGGAGCCGAAGACACGCAGCGCAGAGCGAAGACGGCGCAGCGCGATCCGAAACTCGTGCAAGTGCTCCGGATCGCCGGCGTCCGCCACGCCCGACTCGTGATACTCGAGGACGGCCCGCTGGACCCTCACGATGGATTGCGCCACGGTGAGGATGCCATCGTACGGACGGTACTCGTAACCGGTTTTGGTCGGCTCGCGAAGAGCGACCTCTCCCCCAAGGTTTGCTTCTGCGGAGTTCCAGGCATTCACGTGCACTCCCTCCCCTCAAGAAGCAGTCCGTGAGTCTAACGGGCGACACCCCGTTCGGTGACGGATCGCAGCGTTGCGGCCTCACGCTCGTCATAAGGAATCCCGTCCGGATGGAGCAAATCGTGGTACCACACGCGCGGCTCCGCAAGGCGACCGCCATCCTCCCACGAGAACACAGTCTGGGTCTTCCCGCGCACCAGTCCCCAATTGTAGCACGCCACGCGATGCTTTCGAAAGATCGGCAGGTGCGTTTGGAGGCGACTGCCCTTTGTGCGGGCCATGTACTCCGTGCAGAACAGCGGACGCCCCTGGGCCTGCAGACGCCGTATCTCTCGTTCGAGCCCAGGTGCCGGACCATAGTGATGAAACGAAGCAAAGTCCGAGAGCTCGAGCAGGCGACGGTTCAACGAAGGATGCGGGAACCACACGCCCGCGGTGAGCGGTTGAACCGGCGCGACCTCGCGTGCCCACCGAAACGAATCCTCGAGTAGTGACCAAGTGGGGGGTAACGAAAAGCGAAAGCGAACAAACTGAACCGCAAGGCGGGGAAGGCGGCGCAGGGCGGGCAACGCGAGCGTGGGCAGGAAGAAGTTTCCCACTTCGTTATAGAGATCCCAAGCCAGCACGCGCCCGTCGCCGCCGAACCGCTCCAGCGTACTTACGACGTACTTCTTGAGACGGTCCCGCTCGGTGGGATCCGCCGCGATCGACCGCCCCGGCGATTGCAGCCAGCGCGAATTGTGCATCCCCGGTACGGGTGGCGGCTGGGTGCCGGGACGAGCGCCTTCGAACCAACAGTCGTCGAAAAACACAAACAACGGACGAATGCCCCGTTGTGCGCACAGATCCAAGAAGCGATCCACTCGATCCAGAAAACCCGCGGGATCCGTGGCAAAGGCAACATCATGCAGAAACACGCGAAGCGTGTTCATCCCCAGTCGCGCCGCCCAACCGATCTCCTCTTTCAAAACGGCGTGGTCGAAGCTTTCGGCCTGCCACATTTCCAACTGGTTCACAGCCGTGCGGGGAATGTAGTTACAGCCGACCAGCCAGGGTTGCGCTTCGTACCAGGCGCGCGCTCGTTCGGGCGGCCAGCGTTCGGGCACAGGAGGCGGGCTCATCGCCTTGGGCAATCGCCCATTTCCCTATCGGTCAACCGGTTTTTCGATCGCCGGGGCGACTTGGGCGCGCGGGGAAATGACTTGTGATTTTCTGTCGATCTGGCACTCTGCCCACCGAGGAAATATGCAATCGCACACAGACCGCGGCGACGACCTCAAAATCTCCATCTCCGGAGTTCGCGGAACGGTGCCGCGGGGACTGGACCCGGACAACATCCTCGCTTTTGCCAAGGCCTTTGCGGCGGTCAGCGGCCCGCGCATCGTGATCGGCAACGACGCGCGCACCACGGGACCCATCCTCCGTCACATCACGCTCGGCGCGCTGTTGGCCGCTGGCAAAGAAGTCATCGATGTGGGGCTGTGTCCGACTCCCACCGTGAAGTCGGCCGTCAAACTCCTTTCGGCGGACGGCGGCATCATGTTCTCAGCCAGCCACAACCCGCCGGAGTGGAACGCCTTCAAGTTCATGGGGCGCGGCGGCTTCTTCTTCGATCAGAAAGAATCGGATCGATTGCTGGACGCGGTCGCGAGAAGTGAGTTCCCCGCGCGGGACTTTCGCGGAGTGGGCAGCCTCTCAACGCAGGACGCCATCCAACCTCACATCGATGCCATTCTCGAACTCATTCCGGCAGCGGGCCGGATCGCCAAGCGACGCTTCCGCGTGGTGGTCGATGCGGTCGGCGGCGCGGGCCGAGAAGCCCTGCCCCGGTTGCTCGAAGCGCTGGGCTGCACCGTGATTCCGCTCTA
This sequence comes from uncultured Leptospiraceae bacterium, assembly GCA_964585735.1. Classification (GTDB taxonomy): domain Bacteria; phylum Spirochaetota; class Leptospiria; order Leptospirales; family Leptonemataceae; genus CAZPFB01. The sequence goes on along the minus strand of CAZPFB010000110.1, from coordinate 14,276 downwards.
CTGCCAGGCCGAACCATCCGGGCGATTTCCACGCCCGCCAGAACCAACGCCCGCGGCCCTGCGCAAGTTCGGAAGCCTCGTGAAAGAGAAACGCGCGGACATCGGCTTTGCACTCGACCCGGACGCGGATCGCCTCGTCATCGGCACGGCCAAGAAAGGCGCCGTCCACGAAGAGTACACTCTGCCGCTCGCGTTTCTGGGAACGGAACTCTATCATCGCGCGCGGACCGGTCGCGCCCGTCGCTCGCCCGGGGACAAACACCTCGTCGTGAACCTGTCCACGGCCACGCTCCTGGACTCCATCGCCGCACCGCTGGGCTTCCGCGTGATCCGGTCGGCAGTGGGGGAGGCCAACGTCGTCGGTCGCATGCGGAAGGAAAAGGCGCGCTTCGGCGGCGAAGGCAACGGCGGAGTCATCGACGCCGACGTCCCCTCCTTTGGTCGGGACCCGCTCATGGCCAGCGCGCTCGTGCTCTCAGCGCTCGTCGAATCCGGCCAGGATCCGGACGGCCTGCTCGCGCAGCTGCCCCGCCTGTTCATGGAGAAAACTAAACTATCGCGCAGCCGCCCGCTCGACGAAGTGGCCGCGCAGGCCGTGTCCGCTTTTCCGGGCGCGCGCCTCGATCGCACCGACGGCCTGCACGTTTCCCTGTCCGATGGAGCCTGGGCGCACCTGCGTGCCAGCAACACGGAACCCGTCGTGAGGCTCATCGCTCAGGCGGCCACCGGGACGAAGCTCAAGGAACTGTGCGCGCGCATGACCGCTCTCGCGGCACCGTGAAGGAGCGAAGGGGTAGCGGGGGCGGTTATCGGGTCGCGTTCTCAGCCGGAGCCGTTTTTTCTTCCGAAGTTCCGGACCTCCGACACGACAATCCCTTGATTGCGGCAACAACCTTTTTGCGCGCCCATGGTACGCGGCAAGCCGACGTCCGGATCACGAGATATGTCCGGCGTTTCGGCGCGGCTCACGAGCTTGAATCGCCACCGGCGCACTCACCCCACTTCTAAAGACTCTTCTCTCGCAAGCGATCCGTCCAAGATCGCGTTCGTTGACGGAATCGGTCTTCCCCCTTTGAGTGTGGCGAATGCACACCTCCCGATCGACTACTATCAGATATAGTGCTTGCGCAAACTGTCGGACTCCTCCAAAATATTGTATGCGACCGAAACGCGCCATCGCCCTGTCCCTGCCGTTCCTTCTCATCCCCAGCCTTTCCGCCGCACCAAAGATTGTGGAACTCCGTCATACCGAAGTGCTGGAATGTACGCTTGATTCCGTGAAATCCCGGGGAAGTTTCGGAAGTTTCATGCCTCCTAACAAGGGGGATCGCTTCACCGTCAACCTGGCGCTCCCGCAGATTGAGCTGAAATTCAAACCCAAAGCGGGCGGCAGCGATCCCAGCTACATCCCGGGCGGACCGCTCCGCAAACACCGGCCGCCGGGCACGGGGTTCGAGCACATGGCATTCTACCTGGCCGGGCCGGACTCGCGCCAACCGGAAGTGAGCCTGCAGCTCATAGTCTGGGCGCACGGTAGCGTCTACGACCCGTTGGAAAAGCGCCCGTGGGCCGCCATCATTCAGAAGCTCAGCAAGCATACCAATGCTCCCTGGTCGCTCGACGAAGCTCACCTCACGTGCCGGCTCACCGGCTCATGAGGTAGCGCGCTGACGTGCGGAAGATGGATCTCCGGCGCGCCGTCCACCCCGGATACGGTCGGGGGGCTGGCGTACGCGGCATCTTCCAGCGCGCCGAACGCAGCAGCCGTGGGACTGGGCTACGTTGCGGCAACGTGGCTCCTTCTAGCCTTCGCGTTGGGCGGCGCAATGTTCATCTTGGTGTTCGACCCGGTATTCCAGGGCGAATCCTTCCGGTGCCGTCAGGCTCAAACGAATCGCGCGAACTGTTGTTCGAGCGCGTGTTTCGGCAGAGCGCCGCTGACACGATGAACTTCGCGCCCCCCCTTGAACAACACGAGCGTGGGCAGCGAGTTGATTCCGTAGCGCGCCGCAATGTCCGGCTTCTCGTCCGAGTTGATCTTGATGACGGTGACGCGTCCCTTCCAATCGGCTGCCAGTTCCTTGAGCACCGGCGCGACCATCCGGCAGGGCCCGCACCAATCGGCCCAGAAATCCACGAGGATGGGAAGCGGGTGAGTGCGAATCAGTTCCTCGAAGGACGCGGGCATGTTCTGAGCGGCGGTCATACTCCACAGTAAGCTGCGCGTCCGCTTCCGGCGATTCGTTTTCGGATTCAGTAGCGAAACAACAACAGCTCCGCCGAAAAGCCGGGGCCCAGAGCGGCCATGAGTCCCAGGTCGCCGGAGGGAGGCTCCGTCGAGAGATAGTCGGCAAGCACGAACAAAACCGAAGCCGACGAAATGTTGCCGTAGCTCCCGAGAACACGATAAGCGGACGCCAGATCTTCGCGCGAGACGCCGAGACTCTCTTCGTACGCGGCCAGCACGCGGGCGCCTCCGGGGTGCAGAACGACATGCCGCAAAGCCGAGCGCTCTACGCCCCAGGAGGCGCATGCTTCTTCCACGAGCGCGGGCATGCTGTCCCGGACGAGGCTGGGAATGTCGCGCGAGAAGCGCACCTTCAGGCCGCCCGGTGTCAGATCCCAACCCATCACGTCCTGCGAGTCGGGAAACAAATGGCTGAAAGAAGCGAGTATCTGGAGTTGCCCCGCAGGCGCCGGAGCCTCGCCTGCAACGTCATCGTGGGAAGAGTCCGGACCCAAAGGGTTCTGGCCCTGCGCTGAAAACGCACGACCGGAACGGCGCGCATTCCGCGGTGGTTCGAGTACGACTGCCGCAGCACCGTCGCCGAAAAGGGAAACCGCAACCAGATTCGACTTCGAGCGATCGCCGTGCTGAAAGGTAAGCGAGCACAGTTCCACGGCCACGAGCAGCACCGGGCCGTCCGCGGCCACGCAGAGTTCGTGCGCGCGCGCAAGCCCCGTCACACCCCCCGCGCAGCCAAGTCCCCAGACGGGCAACCTCCCGGTGGAAGGCAGACAACCCAGTTCGGGAATGAGAAGTGAGTCCAGGCTCGGCGTGGCAATGCCCGTGGTGGAAACGAAAACCAAACGTCGGATTTCCTCGGGCCTCAAGTCGGCGACGGTCAGTGCGCTGCGTGCGGCCGAAACCGAAAGCTCGAGCGCGCTTTTCACGTAAGCCGCGTTGCTTTCCGGAAAACTGTGCGCTGACCCGTACCAGGGCAGGGGCTCGGCGATGCGACGCTCCGCGATCAGGGTGTTCTGAAAAACGGGCAGCAACCGATCGAGATCGAGAAACGCTCCGGCGAAGATCTGCTCGGCAAACTCCCTCGCGTCGGATTGCGGCAGTCGATGTGCGGGCGCCGCCGTTCCCACGCCGCGCACGAACGCACCGCGAAGGTCCGCGCGGGGGGCAACGGAGGTCTTCACGGCCCCACCTCGGACCGTGATTCGCCGTCCGCGTTGGCGTCCGCCTCGGGTTGTCCGCAATGATTACGAAAGACGTACTGGGACAGTCGTTTGCGCTGGCTCGAAGTCCAGTCGATGCTCGGGCGGCGCGCGTTCTCCGGCACGTAGCCCAGGCGATACAGAGCCATCAGCTCCAGGTCGGGCGGGACGCGAAGAATCTGTTTGATCTCGTCCCAGGCGCCCGGAATCTCCATCGGCGTGCTGATGAACTGAATACCCATGCCCAGGGACCCGCACATCAGCCAGATGTGCTCGATGGCCATGCCCAGCGACAGCACGCAGTAGAAGGAGGCCAGGTCGCCGGTGCGGTACTCCTCCTTGGTCAGCATGGCGGCCAGAATCAGCGGGCTGCTCTCGACCAGTTTGCGGTTGTCCCGGCCGAGTTTGCCGGGAACTCCGAGACGGCGCAGGATCGAAAGCCCGCGGTCGCTGAAGACAGTGCTGAGGTACGGCCGCAGCGGGCGCGGCAGGTGATCGATGAAGATGCCGTCCCGACGCTCTTCCATTTCTTCGCGGGTCAAGCGAAAGTAGCGTCGGTACTGCTTGAAGAAGCGACCCTCCGCGATCAGCTCCTTCATGGTGCGCCCGGCGATCTTTGCGATTTGCGAACGAGTCTTTGAATCGTCGATGAGCGCGAAGCGCCAGGGCTGCGAGTTGAAGTGACTGGGAGCGCGAACGGCGGCCTCCATCAGAAGACGCTGGTGTTCCAGGGAAACCGGTTTCTTGAGAAAATGCCCGTTGGTCGTACGCCGACCGCGAATCGCCTCCAGCAGGTCCATAACCCGACCATGCAGGCACCGCCGCGAGGGCGCAAGTGAATATCAGGTGATTCGCAGCACGGTCACGGCCAGGGCCACCAACCCGGCGCCCGCCAACGCGGGGTGCCAAAAGGAACGCGCCCGGAAACGCGACAACAGCGCAAGACAGGCGATTGTCCCCAGAAGCTCCCATCTGCGCGACATCACCAGCGCGCCCACGACCAGCAGGCTCACGACAAGGTAGAGCGCGTGGTGAACCCAACCGAATCGCCGCCGGGAAAAGTAGGCCACGAATCCCACACACATGGTAAACACATACGACCAGAAGGCGGCCAAGACAAGTGCGGTCATGACCGCCTCGCGTACTTCCGGTTGTAGAGGTCGGCGGTTGTCAGGAAGATGAACACGATGAGCGGGCCGTAGAAGATTCCCGCCATGCCGAAAGCGGTCATGCCCCCAAGGATGGAAACGAGCACGAGCAGAGAATTGATCTGCACCCGGTTGCCCATGAACATGGGTTTGAACCAATTCTCGGTGAGGAATGCCACGGCCGAGCACCACAGGAACAGAATGCCGGCCGCCCAATACCGTTCGATGGCCACCAGATAGATGGTAGCCGGGATGTACACCAGCGAGATGCCCAGCAGCGGTATGAAAGCAAGGACCGTCATGACCACAGTCCACAACAGCGGAGAAGCAAGGCCCATGAGGGCGAACGCCGTCCCCGCCAGGATACCCTGGATGATTCCGCCGATCCCGTTACAGATCAGCGTTACGTAGTTCATTTCGTTGAACTTGCGGATGATCAGTTCCTCGTCCTCGGGTGGCAGCGGCGAAAGGTCGGCAAGGAAGCGTCTCAGATCGGGGCCGTAAAGAAAGAACCCATAGATGAGCAGGATCATGATAACGAACTGAAACGCAAAGTTCAGCATGTTCCCGACGATGGCGTTGACTACAGAAAGCGCCGAACCGGAAACCTTCTTGGCCAACTCCAGAACCATGGCCTGCACACTCTGGAGGCTGTAACTCTGCTCGGGGAAGATGAAGTTGAAGGCGCGTTCCCCGAACGCCGCGGCGGCCCCCTGCCCGAAGAAAGTCTCGCGCAGGAGCTTCTCGGTCTCGGGCGACTGAACGAGGCGGTAGACCGCGAGCACTTCCTGGGTGAGCCGCACCAGGATGTACACGCACGGCAGAAAAACCAACAGCACGATCACGAGACTCACGAGAAGCGACGCCCATTTGCGGGACCAACCCCGCCCGTCCACGAGGCGACGGAGCAGCGGATGAAAAGAACCGGCAAGAATTCCCGCGAAGATGATAGCCGTCAGATACCCGGAGGCGAGTACGCCAATGAGCACGAGCATCCCCAAGAAGAGAACCGTGAACACCACCCGATGAGCGATCGGAATCGAGGGACGCGCCTGGAGTTCAGGCGATTCGAGCTCGGACCCTTCCGCGGGGGTGAGTTGCCGCTTCCTCCTTCGCGGATTGCGGGCGCGCCTGTTGCTTTGCGTTTTCTTCTTGGCCATTGCAGACTTCACCTCGCTGCCTGTCTCGTCGCGGGTCCCGTTGCGTCACACGCCCTGCACCAAAGGCACATCGCCTCCGTCCACCACGGCGGCCACCTTGCGCGCGTCCGGGCGATACCCGGACCGGTGCAGCAGAAAGCCCCCGACTCCAAACGTTCCGATCAGGAACAACGTGAATCCGCCGGCGACGAGCGCTTTGATGTGCGTGGGGACGGGCGCCGGTCCGAGAAAAGCTTCGATTACGGCCGCTACGGCCGTGAGGATGACGGCTGCCGAAATCACCGGCACGGCAAACCGCGCTTCATCCGCGAGAGCCCGCAGACGGGTCCGTCCGCCCGGCGAGACAAAGGCGAGGCCAATCCGCAGACCGGCGCCCGCCGAGATCCCGATGGCGGCCAACTCGAACGGCGCGTGACACAGGATGAAGTTCAAGAGATTGGGTCCCGCCGGCGATTGCAGCACATAGCCGATCACGCAGCCGAGGAAGACCGCGTTGAACACCGTGAGGAGCAGCGAACCGACACCGCCCAGCGCTCCGAAACCGAAGACCAACAAGTCGATGCTGACATTGTTGTAGATGTAGAAGCTCGTTCCCGCCACGCCGCTCGATCCGTCCGGCGTTTCGTGTTCACGGCTGTGCATCTCCACGGCGCCCTGCAATCGGGCCGCGCCCACCACCCGCTCGGCAAACGCGGGCGCCGCATAACTCATATACAAACACAAAGCAAACGGAAGGAAGAAGGCGACCTGGCAGATGCGGACGTAGGTGTCGGTGTACACCAGGTACGGGATCTTCCGAAAGAGAAACTCCTTCACATCGGACCAGCGGCTGCGCCGGTACGTGTAGAGATTGGCGTGGCCGCGCGCCACCAGGTGTTCCAGTCTCTGTTCCAGGTCCCGCGAGAGGCGAAAGGCTGCCGCGAGACTCAGGTCCGTGCAGGCCGCGCGGTACAACCGTGCGAATTGCAGTAACTCAGCGGCCGCAAGGGATCGGTCGCGCCGCAGATCCAAACGCGCGAGCAGTTGCTCGAGTTCGTTCCAGTCTCCCGACCGGCGCGCCACGAATTCGGCGGGCGTCACGCGGCCCCTCCGCGCATCTCCAGGCCTTCCGCGCTCGATTCTTCCGAACCGCGAGGCATGTGGTACAGGTACGCGTTGGCCGCAAGGAGCAGATCTTCGGCCGTGCAGGCTACGGACTCGGCGCCGAAGTATCCGCGCAGCGGTCCTTCCACGGCTCGCGCGATTTCCTCGCGACGCGCGGGACTGAGGACGGAGCGCCGCGCCGCAAAATCGAACAGGGCACGCGCCAGCGCGGGAGCCGGCGCACGCCGGAGGTGCAGGCGACCGGCCAGTTCGCGTATGCGGTCCTCCACTGCGGGCGGCGCGCCCAGGGCGCCCCGGCGACGATCCCGAATCACGATGGTCCCGGCGGCCAGGTCCCCCAGACGCTGGAAGGAGCGACCGGTGGCAAACGCGCAAACGCCGCCCACCAGGTACGAAGGCAGCTGCGTGAAGAGGATGGACTGGAACGGGAACATGTCCGCAATCCTCAGAAGATTGCGCAGCGCCACCTGAAACCGATCCAGGGCCGTGCCGTCCAGCGAAACGACACGCAGGCCCAGCAGCATCTTTCCTGGAGTGCGCCCGCGGTTCAGCCACTCGAAGGCCAGAAAGTACAGGTACGAAAGCGCAAAGAAGGACAGAAAGACAATCGAAAGCATGAGGCGACTCATTTCCCTGGGAGCGACCGCAAGGCCGGCAACGCCCAAAGCTATGAGAAATACAATCATCCCCAAGAACAGGAGCACGACGGCCACGAAATCCAGTAGCACCGCAAAGAACCGACTCACCGGCCCGGCGGTTTCGTGCCGGAAGACGATGTATTCCGGCACCATGATGTCGATATCCGCATCGAAGTCCTTCATGGGCCGTCGCCGTGGCCGAACTTGCGCAAGAGCGCTTCACTCACCAGGCCCGGCGTATACTCCGTCACGGGCCGGCCGTACCGCGCCACTTCCTTGATGATGGTGCTGCTGAGGAACGAGTAGCGTTTCCCCGCGAGCAGGAACACGGTGTCCACCTCGCGGTTCAGCTCCGAGTTCATGTGAAAAATGGCGTACTCGTAGTCGAAGTCGGAGACGGCGCGGAGCCCGCGCACGAGGGCCGTGGCGTTCACTTTCCGCGCATAGTCTACGAGCAGGCCCGTGAAGGAGTCGACCTGTACGTTACTCCGTTCCCGGAGTACAGACCGAAGCATATCCAGACGTTCCTCGATGGTGAACAGCGAAGTCTTGGAGGAGTTCACTGCAACCGCCACGACCAATCGATCGAACATGGCGCCCGCCCTATCGATGATGTCGATGTGTCCGTTCGTGATCGGATCGAAAGAACCGGCATAGACGGCAGTCTTCATAGGCTTGCCCCGCTGACGTCAACCCCCGACCGCACGCGCCAGAACCCGGCGCAGGTACACGGGCCAACTTCTGGGAGCAGGAGAAGAGGACGCCCAGGGCGATGCAAGGAGAAACGGCCTCCACCCGGACGCCGTGGGAAAAAGTTGACACGACTGCCCGCGGGCGGTCGATCAGAGTCCTCATGTCCACACCGGAAAGACAGCCGCCCGAAAGACTGCCCATCGGCAGACAGATATCTTACTCGATCGGCCAGCTCGGCTGGTCGCTCCTCGTCAATATCATTGGCATTCAGCTCGTCTACTTTTACATCCCACCACAGGGTTCAGGGCTGCCGCTCTTCCTGGCCCAGGGCACGTTCTTCGTCGTACTCAACACCGTTACGCTCATTGCGGCCAGCGGACGCCTGTTCGACGCCATCACCGACCCGCTCATCGCCAGCTGGAGCGACCGCAGCCACAACCCGAAGGGTCGCCGGATTCCTTTCCTGGCGTGGGCTCCCATTCCGGCGGCCCTGTTCTGTACCCTGATGTTCCTGCCGCCACAGGCCGGCATGACCACCTGGAACATCGTTTGGGTGGTTGTTACGCAGCTCCTGTTCTTCTTCTTTATTACACTCTACGTCACACCGTTCTTCGCGCTTCTGCCGGAGCTCAGCCGCAACGAGCGGGATCGGTTGAATCTGTCCACGTACATCTCGGTCACCTGGGCGCTCGGCCTCATGGTCGCCGCACAGGTGCCGCAACTGGCGGGTATTCTGGAACGGAGCGCCGGCCTCGAGAAGGTGCGCGCCTGGCAGTTGGCCATCGCGATCTTCGCCGGGCTCGCGGTGCTCCTGATGTACGTTCCGGTTTTCGCAATCGACGAGCGGCGCTATTGTCAGGGAGAGCCCGCCAGCGTGCCCCTGCTGCAATCGCTCGGGAAGGCCCTGCGCAATCGCAGCTTCCAGCTGTACGTCGTGGCGGACTTCGCCTATTTCTGCGCCATCACGATCATCCAGACGGGTATTCTGTACTACGTAAAGGTTTTGCTCTTTCCGGGAGATGCTTCGCATGGCGAAGCCCTCGTCGGCCAGCTCCTGCCGGTGATGGTGATCGTTTCGTTCGTGATGTACCCGGTTGTGAACGTGCTCGCGCGGCGGGTCGGGAAGAAGCCCCTGGTTACCGGCGCCTTTCTCTTCTTTGGAGGAGTATTCTCCATCGTCTACTTTCTGGGCGGCGGCCTATTTCAACCCGCCGGCCCCGCCTCGGGTCTCAGCCCCACCGCGCAGGGCTACCTGCTCGTGATCGCCGCGGCCGTGCCGATGGCCTTCCTGGGCATTCTGCCGAACGCCGTGCTTGCTGACATTGCCGAACACGATGCGCTGAAAACGGGTCTTCGCCAGGAGGGCATGTTCTTTGCGGCGCGCACTTTTCTCCAGAAGTTCGGCGTCACGGCGGGCGTGATGATCTTTGCGGCCCTTACCACGTTCGGCAAGGATCCGGGTAACGACCTGGGTGTGCGCCTGAGCGGCCCGGTCGGACTCTCCCTGTGTCTCGCCGCGGCGTTAGTTTTCATGCTCTACGACGAGCGGCGCCTCCTTGCGGAGATGCGAACGATGAGCAAGACCGAAGGCGAGGATCCTCGCTGATGCCTGTTGGGACTCTGCGGCGCGTTGCGGCGTACGGCGTGCACGCTTTCACGGCCTCGGGCGCCGTGTTCGGTATGCTGTCTTTGGATGCCGTGTACGCCGGAGACCTACGGCGCGCCTTTCTTTGGCTCGCCGTGGCGCTGGTCGTGGACATGTTCGACGGCACTCTGGCCAGGTGGGTGGACACCAAACACAGCACGCCCGAATTCGACGGGGCCCTTCTGGACAACATCATCGACTACTTCAACTACGTGATCGTGCCGGCCTTCATTCTCGTGAAGGCGGACCTCCTCCCGGAAGGTTGGCGCTGGGTTGCCGCGGCGCTCGTGTGCATGTCTTCGGGCTATCAATTCTCGCGCGCCGACGCCAAGACCGAGGACCACTACTTCCTGGGCTTCCCGTCCGAATGGAACTTGGCCGTCTTCTACCTGGCGCTGTTCGACCTTTCGCAGTTGGTCAACCTGGTGGTGATACTGGCGCTCGTGGTCCTGATCTTTGTTCCCATCAAATATCTGTATCCATCCAGAACCGAACGCTTCCGGCGCACGACGATCGTGCTTTCGGTGGTATGGATGGTCGCCACCGCGGTCGTGCTCTATCAGTTTCCCAACCCACACCCCCTGTTCTTCTGGCCGTCGGTCGCCTACGTGGGCTACTACTTTGGCGCCTCGTTTTGGATCAACTATCAGGGGCGCTACCGGTGAACTTCTGCTCGCGCTGCGGAAATCCGGTGGAAGAGCGGGTTCCTCCGGACGACAATCGGCCGCGCTTCGTTTGCCTGAGCTGCGGGACCATCCACTACATCAATCCGAAGATCGTGGTGTGCTGTATTCCTTTTCACGAGGACCGCGTTCTCCTCTGCCGTCGCGCCATCGAACCCAGGCGCGGCCTTTGGACGGTGCCCGGAGGCTTCATGGAGAACGGCGAACGGATTGAGGAAGGCGCCCTGCGAGAAACACGCGAAGAGGCCAACGCCCGCGCAGAAATCTTGTATCTGCAAACCGTCTACAGCATCCCGGACATCAACCAGGTGCACATGATCTTCGTGGCGCGCCTGCTCGATCTGGACTTCGCTCCAGGATCCGAGAGCCTGGAGACGCGACTCTTCTCCAAAGAAGAGATTCCGTGGAACGAGTTGGCCTTTCTTTCCGCGCACTTCGCGCTTTCGCACTACTTCGAAAGCCCGCGCGAATCAGCGCCCCATTTCGGCTTTCACCGCCGCTGACCGGTCGAGCAGCCCCAGGAGACGGGTCGCCACGGGAGGTCTTCCACAGACCAGACCCGAATGTTTCGGTCGATGTAGCTTTCGTGCAATCCCGCTCCCATTCGCGCGCTGGAGCTGCTTGTTTCCGCGAGCAACCTGCGCGTCCGATCCATTGCGACGAGAAAGGGCGGCCCAGGTCGCTCGGTCAGGAGGGCTGCTCGCTCAAGCTGCAGGTCCAAGATATGCAGGGTGCGATCCCAGCCGCCCGTGACTATGTAACGGCGCGAAGGGTCCATCCAAAACATCGAAGGCGAGTCGCGGTGAACAAGGAGGCATCGCGCCTGACCGCGAGGTTCGGTCATCAAGAGCGCAGTGCGACGGGCCGTGTCCAAGCCCGCAGCCAGAACGAGGGCACGTCCCCCAGACAGGAAGAACCAGTGCATCAAGAATCCGGGCGGGGCGGGGATGACGCGGCTAACCTGCCCAACTGGGTCCGTCCACACGAGCCGATCCGGAAGGATCTGCGGCTTCGCCGTGCGCGGCATGTAGACCCATCCGTTGCCGGACGGCGCGACCTGCCAGAGCCCATGAGGCGCCTGCAGCAACAACCGCCGCTCCGGTGAGCCCGGACGATGGATGGCAAGCAGCCCGCGGTCTCCGACAATGAAGAACGTCCCGCCGCCGTGCGCAACGAACAGACCAAGGATGGGCTCTGTCTCGCGCGCTACATGCAGCAGCGGCTCGCCGGTCGCGTATCGATATGCGGATGCTGTGAAGCCGCCATACAGCAGCAAGAGACCATGGTCCTCGTCGACGTCGAATTCGCGCGCCGGCGGAAACTCGCGCACCAAAGAGAGCGACTGCCCATCGAGAAGGACCGTGCTGTCCGTGCAGCGCACGAGAACCCACCGTCCACCCTCCACCGCGCGAAACACGCGCGGCGCCTCGTTTTGATTGGCACGAAGCTCGCCATCGCGAAGGGCCATTCCTTCCGTGCACTGGTAGTGCGCACGCTTCCTGCCGCTCAAGTTCCTCAGGACGAGACCGTCGTCCTCGCGCAGCAGCAGCCCGTTCCCAGCAGTCAGCTCGAATTCGAGCGGACGATGACCGGGCAATGAAAGCCTGGCGCGCCCGCTCTTCCACGCTGTCAAGTGCGGACCCTCCGGTGACGACCGCGCTGTCCAAATCGTTCCGTCCGGGCCGAATTGCAGCGCGACGATGGTTCCCTGCTCCACCAATTCTCGGAGGAGGGGCGCCGAATCCACCGGAACGACCGTCGCCCGTCCGCGCGCACAACCCGGGACGAGTACGCAGATCCAACAAAAGAGCACAACGAAGGCGCCGATAAGACGCGACACACGAACGCCCGTGACCCGGCTCACGCGCGCCTCAACCAAACGCCGCGCGATTGAGATACTCGATGAAGGGCTTCATCGTCCCAAAGACGCCGGCCGCCTTTTTGGAGAAATCCTTCTGCTGAACGGCCGCGTCGGAGATCCCGTGCACAACGACGTAGCTCTTGTGTTTGAGCAGTTCGGCGGCCGGATGATCTTTTTCGAAGCCGCGCGGTACTGTCTTGAGTTTCTCATGTTCCCACAAACCACCGAAGGTCTTTCGAAATGGGGCTGCTGAGAGGATCTTCTCGAACGGACGTGGCGCTTCGGCTATGGTTCGGCGCAGGCGCATCAGCACCGGCGCTTCCGGCATCCAGATACCCCCGCCCAGCATGCACTCGCCCGGCTCCACGTGCAGGTAGTAGCCGGCCCGGCCCGACTTCTTGCCTCCGCCGACGATGTTGGCGCCGAAGTTCGTCTTGTAAGGCGACTTGTCCCGCGCAAAGCGCACGTCCCGGTAGATGCGAAAGGTGCAGTCTTTGGCGCGCACACCGGAGACGGACCGATCGAACTTGGCAATGCCGGCGATGAGTCCGGTCACGAATTCCAGGAACTCGGCGTTGGCCGCGTCGAACAGCGCGCGATTCTCCTGAAACCATTCCTTCTTGTTGTTGCGCTTGAGTTTCTTGAGGAAATCCAGTGTGGCCTTCATTACTCGTTCTCGTCCAAACAATTGGACCCGTGGCCCGTGCAGGCGCAAGCGCAAAAGCGGTCATTCAGCGCACGCGCGCGAGAGTCAGGCCGTCGGCGATGGGCACCATGCAGCGCTGCACTCGCTTCTCGGCGGCCAGCCGGTCATTGAACTGGCGAATGGCCTGCGTATCCTCATCCCGGGCCTGCGTGTCGATCACGCGCCCGCCCCACAGTACGTTGTCCACGAGGATCAGACCGCCCGGTCGCACGAGCTTCAGGCAGGCTTCGAAGTAGTTCCAGTAGTTGGTCTTGTCCGCATCGATGAACGCAAAGTCGAAATGATCTCGTCTGTTTTCGGCAATCAATTCGTTCAGGGTGTCCAGAGCCGGACCGAGGCGCAGGGAAATGCGATTCGCAACGCCGGCCTGTGACCAATGGCGACGCGCCACAGCGGTGTACTCTTCGCTGACATCGCAGGCGACGAGTTCTCCGTCCTCGGGAAGGCCCAGCGCCACCGAAAGCGCGCTGTAGCCGGTGAAAACACCCACCTCCAGAGCGCGTCGCGCGCCCATCAGCTCTACGAGAAAGCGCATGAACTGTCCCTGCTCCGGACTGATCTGCATGCGGGCAAATTCGTGGCGCGCCGTCTCCTCGCGCAGACTCCTCAGAGCCACAGGCTCGTCTACGGAAACCCGTAGCAGGTACTCGTAGAGCTCCTGGGTCAGGGAAATTGTACGATTCGACATGATCCCACCAGAAAATGGTTTCGCACGATCCTTCCAACTACTATTGTCGACTGCCGATACTCAGAGCCGGTCCGATCTTTTCATTAGAGATGGCACGTCCGAACGAAGTATATGCCGACTTCGAGCGCCTGCTCGACAATCTGCCGGGAATGGTCTACCGTTGCCGGGCGGATGCCGACTGGACGATGGACTTCATCAGCGCTGGGGCCAGGACGCTCCTCGGCCATGCGCCGGAGCCGGGCCGATGGACCCGCCGTGGTACGTTCCATTCTTGGACCGCAGCTGACCAGCGCGAATCCGTCCTGTCCCAAATCAAAGCGGCACTGGAGCAGCGGGCCGCCTTTGACGTGACCTACAGCATCAAGAGCGCTCGCGGGGATTTCGTCTGGGTCTGGGAGCGCGGCCAGGGGATCTGGAACGAGGCCGACGAACTCGTGGCCCTGGAAGGCTTCCTGACGGACATCACCGAGCAGAAGCAGGCCGAGGAGATGATTGCCTACCTC
>CAZPFB010000109.1:0-17688 GCA_964585735.1 uncultured Leptospiraceae bacterium | reverse complement strand
GATGTTCCGTGGCCAACGACCGCGATCGGACACGGCCGGGGACCGCACGCTGCACAGGTCCCTTCCGCGCAGCCGTCTTCAGGAGAGTCCGTCGGTTGCTTTGGATTGAGTGTGAACGCCTCCGTGGCGATTCAAGTCGGCGGGACGCGCCAAAACGCCGGAGCGTCGCCGCTGCGACTCTGCCTACTTGCCGCGTACCATGGGCGCGATGAACGCGCGCGGTCGAAGGGGCCGGGCGAACCGCGTGGGCGGCGTTCGCTTTCTGGAAGGCGGGAATTTCACCGCGCGCTACCCAGGTCTCGGGCGAGACAACGTGGTTGGTCCACACCTGCTCGGCCGCTGAGAGCGCGCGTGCCGTGCGCGTTGTCGAAACAAGAACTCATTCGCAGCCATTCCAAAGGAATCCAGCGGACGCGCAGTGAGCGAAGACGTTCCGTGGCCGACGACCGCGATCAGACACGGCCGGGGACCGCACGCTGCAAGGTCCCTTCCGCGCAGCCGTCATCAGGAGAATCCGTAGGTTGGCTTTGGATAGATGTGAAGGCTGCCTTGCTCATTCGCGCTGTCGGCACGCGCGCCTTTTGCGGCCGAGCATTTCGGTGGCGAGGGAGCTGCCTCGCTCGATTCCACTGGGCGCGCGGGGAGAGCTGGCATCAAGAAACGAGCGGACCAGCGACGGGGCCGCGTCAGTCCATGCGAACGTATCCGCACCTGACTTCGCCCCCGCCACAACCCTTCACCGCGCGCTACCAGGTTCCGGGCGAGACAACGCGCTTGGTCCACACCCGCTCGGCCGCTGAGAGCGCGCGTGCCGCGGGCGTTCTCGAAACAAGAGCGCTTTCGCCTCATCTCCCAAGGCAAACCAGCGGACGCGCCGAGACCGAAGATGTTCCGTGGCCAACGAGCGCGATCGGACACGGCCGGGGACCGCACGCCGCAAAAGTCCCTCCCGCGCAGCCGTCATCATGAGAATCCGTTGGTTGCTTTGGAATGAGTGTGAATGTTCTCATGCTCATTCGCGCCGGCGGCACGCGCGCCTTTTGCGGCCGAGCATGTTCGGTGGCGATGGAGTTGCCTCGCTCGGGACCACTGGGCGCGCGGGGAAAACGGGCCACCTGGAAAACAACCGGTCGGCTCCAAGCATGTGCGAACCCGTCCGCCCTTACCTTTTGCCGCCAGTCTGCCTCGGTGTTCGCACTCGAAGAGAAATCTGACCTCTGCGTATGTGGCTGCGGAGACGTTGAGCCGTCCCGGGGAGCCGCCCGATTCCATGCGCCCCGCCGTATTGACGGTATCGCCCCACAGGTCATAGGCGAATTTTCGTGTCCCAACGACGCTGGCCACGAGGGGACCGGTGTGGATGCCGATCCGCATGTCCCAGTAGGGTTCGCCCTCCCCCTGGCTCTTCGCCTTCGTCCTGGCCACGCAAGAGATCATTGCGAGGCCGGCCAGGGCGCAATCGATGGCATGCGTGCGGCTGACCTCCGGGAGCCCTCCCGCGCACATGTATGCGTCCCCGATCGTCTTGATCTTCTCCAAGCCGTGCGACTGAACGACAGCGTCGAACATCTGGAAGATGTCGTCCAACTCGGCTACGAGCTTCTCGGGATCCATGGTTTGCGCACGTGCCGTGAAGCCCTGGAAATCCGTGAAGAGAACAGAAGCGGAGGCGTAGCTCCGAGGAGCCGTCGCGCCGTGATCCTTTAGCTCTTGCGCAATGCTGTGCGGAAGGATGTTGAGCAACAGTCTATTAGCCTTCTCCCGCTCCACAACCGCCGCACGCACAAAATAGATCGCAAAAGCAAAAATGATGGAGGAGAAGATACCCATGTTCATGGCAAAGTAGAGGTGCACGACGGTCCGACTCACAGGCCTGACGTTGGTCGCAAAGAAATCGTCGAACACTACGGTTACCACGATGTTTACCACATACAAGATGAACCAGATGATCGCCTGCGTGCGCGAAAGTAACATCAGGGCGACGACCGGCCCAAGAAGAGCCCAGACCATCACGAAGCCGGAATCCAGGATGCCACCAATCGACCATTGTATGGCGGCGGTCACGTACATGATGCAGAAGACCTGCGCGTAGACAGCATAGTAGTGGTTCCTCGTAAAGTGTGACGAAAAAAGCGCACCTCCCACGAGTATCGTGAAGGACAGGGGCAGCACAGCCGTCAGGCTTAACCCGTAGATCAGGTAGTACATGAGCCCCCAGCAAATGCCCGCCACAGAACACGCGCCAGCCACCAGGAAGATGGCAAACTTCTCAGAGCGTCGCTCCGTGGAGTCAGAGGGATTGTGGGCAAAGAAGAAGGAGCCGTCCATCCATGGCAGGATGTACCCCGAGAACGCGGACGTTCAATCAGAAAAGTGGCGGGGACCGCGTGTGCCACTGATGGCTGATCAAGGGTACCGAATCACCAGAACCTGACGCAGCTACGGTTTCACGACGAGCTTCCGGCCGCCCCGCGAATCCTCAGGAAGAGCCAATAGTTGACTTGTACTAAAGTCGCGCAAACCTGCGGCCCCGCTCACGCGGACAACGCGGTAGTTCCGCGGATCGTGGACGTTGTAGCGGAAGACAAACAGAACCTCGGAGTACCCGCCATCCATCGGCGGGATCTTCAGGCGAAAGGAGCCATCCGGCTGCCGGAGGACGGAGGCGACCTGACCGGCCAGGACGGTCGAGACCCTGACCGGAACGTCAGCAGGTTCGGTCCAGAGCTGTGTCTCGAAGGGCAGCGATCTCGTTTCAACGGTGCGGCACTGCGCGCCAAGCAGGAGCGGCGGAAGCGACAGGAGGAGCAGCGCAGCCAGCCTCAACGCGTCACTTCCTCAGGTTGCGGGCCATCCTCGGGCGCCGTCTTGCGGCCTTTGTCCTGCGCGCCCTCCGGAAGGGGCACTTCGTCGCCTGCGATCAGCAGACGACGATCCCGGTCGAGCGCAGCCTGCCTGGCCGCGACCTGCTTCTTGTCCGGCGCGCGCATCGTGAAGCTCATCATTGCTGTGGTTCGCGCGATCGTCCCCTGCCCTCCGGGCAAAGGCGAGCCCGCCCGGGGCGGGACCGTGTCGCCTTCGATGTGCACCTGAGCTGCGCACAGCTCCGGTCCGGGAACCTGAATGCGCAGACGCAACGTATTCACGCCCGGGCGAAGGACATCCCCGCCGAAGACTTTGGACGCGGGCATTTCGACCTCCCTGCTGCCGGAACCATCACAGGGGTGGAGCGTCAGTCGCACCTGCTCCAGGCGAATGGGCACCGGATCGGGATTGGCAAACCGTACCTCGGCCTGATGGCCGCCGGCAGACGGCGGCATGTAGGCGGAGTACTCGCTGGGGATCTGCGGGGAGCCTGCGTGCTTTGTGGCAAAGAACGTATTCTGAAAGATGACGGTGTGCCTCGCTTCCGCAGTCGCGCCACCGCTGCCGGGAGCGGTGACGCGCACGTGAAAGACAGACTTCGGTGTGGTCTGCGTGCGACCGAGGAAGCTGTGCTCGATCGTTCGCCCGGTCGTCTCCTGAACCGTGCCGTCGCCGAACTCCCAGCGGAAGCGTTCCGCGGCGACGTTCTGGACTTCGAGGATCTCGAAACGATAGGTTTCTTCCAATACGGGGTAGGCAAAGAGGGTCAACCGGGGTCGGGTGACGCAGGCGGGATCCTTGAGAGAAAGCACCTGCACCGTCCCCGTTCGGAAGTCGAGCCCGTCCTCACCGTCCGTAGCCGCCACGTAAAACTGACGCACCCCGGGCGAACCGAAACGCAGCACCGCCTCCCCGGCCGGCAGGCCGTTCACGCTGGCCTCCAACCTCATCCCTTCCGCCACCTTGGCCGGATCCGTGCGCACTGTGATCCGCACGTCCTCGCCGGGGCAGATCTTGGCCTTCTCGACATCAACCGCGCCGATCAGCTCGCGAACACGAAAGTCGCCCTCGGCAATGCCCCCGAAACCCGGCAGACGCGAGAGAAAACCGCGCGCTTCCTCGGCTGTGCGGGGCGTTCCCGCCGTTTCGGAACGTTCGGGCTGCATGAGCCAGATGGCCACCCCACCGAGCAAGAGCGCTGCGACTCCCAATACGAGAATCGCGCGCGCCCTACCCCCCAAGCGGAGTGGCTTTGGCTTCATCATGAAGAGCTTTCCGAGAGGTCAGGCCGGTCGACTCAGAAGCTGAATCGACCGTACAGACCGTAGTGATCGGACAGATCCCAATAATCGCCCTCCCACACGAATTCCTTCCAGGGGCGATTCGTCTTCAGGAACAGGACCTCGTTCGACGCCGTGGCCGGTCGAAGGTGGCGCGTCGAATAGAGCACGTAGTCCAGGTACTCCCGACCGTCCTCGGAGGCCAGGCCGTTCGTGTTCCGGTCGTAGCTGTAGGCATGGCCGCTGCGCGAGGGATGGGCGGCCTGGAGCGTGGAAAGCATCTCGGAGTACTCCGTGGGGTACTTGATCCGATCCACGTTCAGGTCACCGCCGATGAGCACGGCTTCCGTAGCCGGGATGTTGCGCGAAGTCACAAAGTCCCGCAACATTACGAACTGCGCTTTGCGGGTGGCGATGTCGTTGGCCGAAGTGTGCGCCTGGGTGTGCGTGCCGAAAACATGGTAGCGCCGGCCGTATTTGTTGATGCGAGCGTACATGATGCCCTTGTCCGCCAGGCAGTCGTCACTGGCGCAGGTGCTGCCAAAGGTCTTCTGCGCCTGCACTTCAATCGGGAAACGACTGAAGATGATCACGCCTCCATCCTGCTTGATACCGCTGTCGGCGCCCACGATAGACGTCCGATAGGGAAACCGGGACTTGAGTCTGTTGACGAGTTCCGCGCGCGCATCGTCGTCGAAGGCCTCCGAGAAGATGATGGCGTCGTAGTTGGCCACGTAGCTGGGAATCAGGCCCGCGCGTATCATTTGGCCGTTGGCAAACAGTGTGGTCGGGCGCATGTACACGTTCCAGGCCAGCACGTTGAAGGTCGTCGAACTGCCTTCGCCCGTGAGAGCCGCGGGTCGCTCGGTCAGCACGTATTCGATGTCGTCATCTCCGCCGGTGAAGTAGGCGCGATAGGACATCTGCTTCGTCTTGCCGCCGTAGGATCCGTAGCGGTCGTGCCAGGACCGATCGCTGTACCAGGGGTCGCAGGCCGATTGATCGCAACCCAGTTGCCACATGGTGCTGCCAATCCAGTCCCCACGCAGCGCCTGATGCAGCCCAAAGTTGTACCCCCCGCCAACGGCCGACGTACCGAAATAGAAGAATTTACCGTTCGTGATGCCGGTGTCGCGGCCGAACCACAGGTAGGACGCGCGCTTCCCGGCGCCGACCGAGCTGGTGGTTTGCCGCCAGTAGCTGCTCGAAAGGGATGTCCCCGTCTGGCTTACCGACAGCGATTTGCTCGTGATGGTGTTGTTCTGGAGATATACATAAGTGGTGGCTTCGGCAGGGGCGAACGCCAGCGCCACCAAACCGGCCAACAGGATCCTGATTCGCATGTTCATCTTCGTTTTTGCTCCTCCCCGGGGCGGTCGGGGACCGGCCAACGGGAACCCGCGCAGTATGACGGGATCGGCTTATTTTTCAATTGGATGACAATGAGAAATCCCAAGGATAGGAACGATCCAGCCTTTTTTTTGCGATTGTCTGGGAACCGAGACTCCGGCGATTGGCTCAGCCTGTGAAACCAATGCACTTTCTGCCCGCACTGGCGCTCCTGGCACTGGTCGGCTGCAAACCCACACCCCAGGCCCTCGGGGACGACGCCAGGGCACCCGCCGAGGACAAAGCGCCCATCCCGGCCAAAATCGAGGCCAGCCTGCCCTCGGGACCACGGTGGGAAAGCCTGGTCTATCGCCTGCGGGTGCGGAGCTCCCCCAAGAAGGACTCTCAGATCGTTGGACACCTGGCCAAGGGAGAGATCGTGGTAGAGATCGAGCAGTCCAAAAAGACCGAGACCGTCTCCGGTAAGACCGGCCGGTGGATCAAAGTGCAGACCCAGTCCAAGACCACAGGTTGGGTGTTCAGCCCGTACCTCACAAAGCGCTGAAGAACCGTTGACCGAATCCCGCTGCCGGCTCACACGTGGACCGTGACGGCGGGGGACAACTTTCTGGTAACGGACACGGGAGTCGAATTCCTCACCGGCCCGGCGGATGGGCAATTCGCGCCCATCGAGCCGCCGCCCGTCGATCGCGACGCGTGGATCCACCTCGTGTCCAAGGACCAGGCTGAGCTATCGCGCGTGCTCTCGCACTTCCAGATCCACCCGCTTTCCATCGAGGACCTGGTCACGCCGAACGCCCGCATCAAGATGGAGCGCTTTCCGAACTACACATTCCTCACGTTCCGGGGTTTGCACCTGGAAGGTCGCCACATCATATCCAAGAACTTCCACTTCATCATTCGGGGGCGAACGCTCATCACGGTTTCAGACGATCCGCGCAACACCGTGCGGGACCTCGTCCGGGAGGGAGGCGACGGACACCCGATGGTGGCCGGGCGCGGAGTGGAGTTCGTCCTCCATCGGATCCTGGACATCGAGACTGACCACACGCTCGGAATCGTGCACCGGATCGATTCCATTGCCGACGTGTACGAGCATCGGCTGCTCGAGTACGACCGCGCGGTGAACATCGGGCACGTTTACGAACTGCGCAACGCGCTGCAGACCATCAAGAAGGTCACGCTCATGCACAAGGAGGTCCTTGACCTCATGCCCGAACAGAATCGCCAGTTCTTTCGGGAGGAATCGGCGGCCTTCTTCCGGGACGTGCGCGATCACGCCATCAAGGCCCTCGACATCGTCGACTCGGTCATCCAATCGATCAATGGCGCCCTGGAGGCCTACATCACCATCTCGACGCGCCGGACCAACGACATCATCCGTGTGCTCACCGTGATGACGGCCATCATGCTACCCCTGACGGTGATCACCGGCATCTACGGCATGAACTTCAAGTGGATGCCGCTGCTCGACTCTGCCTGGGGATTCGGCGCGAGCCTTGCTTTGATGGCCATCATTGCGGGCGGCATGCTGGTCTTTTTCCGCTGGCGCCGTTGGCTCTGACGCCCGGTGTCACCTCCTTTTGGTTGACAATCTGCTTGGTATGACATAAGAAATGCAAAAAACAGGCAGGTCGGGGCCGCTGGCGACCGTGCCCGGGAGTGTGCCATGTTTTCGTCGATCCGTCCCGCAGCAGGCGGCCTGCGTCTTTGCCTATCCGCGTTTGCTCTCCTTTCTCTTTCGCTATCGGCAGTCGTGGGAACCGCCGGCTGCACGGGAGAGAAGCTCATCGGACAGGATCTGCCGGGGGAATTCGCCCTTCTCCTGAACCCCAACGACCCGAACAGCCGCTTTCGTTTTGCATCGACCCAGTTCGGGTCGGTTCCGGGTCCCTCCCGCTTCGATGTGTACTTCACGCAACCGGGAACCACGAACACCAACGGCCTGGATCCCATCTTGGACGACGCCCTCGTTTCACTGATTGGGGGGGCGCAGAATACCATCGACATCGCCATCTTCGAACTCGACCGACAGAACGTAGTCACCGCGCTCCTTTCGGCCCGCAGCCGTGGCGTCAATGTGCGCATGGTGGGGGATGAAGACAACGCCGGCGAATCAGGATACACGCAGTTGGCAGCGGAGGGCGTCCCGATGCGGAACCGCCCTCCGGGCAGCACTTTCATGCACAACAAGTTCGTGGTCGTGGACGGTCGGTACGTCTGGACGGGAAGCACCAACCTGACGGACAGCAACGTGCTGCGTAACAACGACAACGCCCTCATCATCGAGAGCACGACGATGGCTGCCGCGTACACCGCGGAGTTCAACGAAATGTTCACGGGACAGCGCTTCGGCGGCTCCAAGAACGATGTACTGACCAGCAATACGACCACGGTCAATGGCGCCCTCGTCGAGTACTACATGGGTCCTAAGGAGGCTCTGCTCAATCAACTGCTGGCGCGACTGGGCACGGCGGATGTTTCCGTTCACTTCATGGTTTTCGCCTTCACCCGAGACGACCTGCGCGAGGCGCTGATAGCCAAGAAGAATGCGGGCGTGAAGGTCATGGGGGTCTTCGACCAGTTGCAGGCGGGCGGTCCGTACGCGGAAGACGTCGCCATTGCCAGCGCGGGCATCCCCTCGTGGATCGACGGCAACAATAACTCGATCGGGAACGGCGGCGGGATTCTGCACCACAAGGTCATGATCATCGATGGAAACAGTACGTCGGATCCCATGGTCATCACCGGCTCCACCAACTGGACGGAAGCGGCAGACTCCGAAAACGACGAGAACATGGTAATCATCCACTCCCGCGATCTGGCCAGGCTGTACCTCCAGGAGTTCTGCGCGGTGGTGGGTGTGGCCTCCGTTCATCCGGCCTACGCCGGCAGTACCGATTCAGGCTGCGGCGGGAAGAGCATGATCAACGAGGTCATGGCCAATCCGAGCGGCACGGATACAGGAAACGAATACGTCGAGATCGCCAACACCGGTATCGGGTCGGTGAACATGAGCGGCTGGCAACTCCGCGTCGGCGGAGCCACGAAGCACGTGTTCACCTCCGGCTATGTACTGCCGCCTTCCTCGGTGGCTGTTGTGTACGACTCCGGCTCGCACGCGGGAGTGCCGGGCGCCCTGAATGCTTCGGGCGGCTCCTTGGGCCTCGTGAATTCCGGCGGCACAGTAGAACTGCGCAATCCGGACGGCGTGCTCATGGACACCTTCACCTACGGTAGCACGACCGACGGAGTCTCCCACAACCGCAATCCGGACGCTTCCGCGGACGGCGGTTCGGTCGCCAAGCACAACACCGTCACAGGGGCCTCAGGAAACAGTTCGCCGGGACGGCGCGCGGATCAGAGTGCCTTCGCCGGAACGGGCGGTACCACCGGACCGGTCATCCCTGCGCCTGAAGCGGGTGAACTCGTGCTCTCCCAATTCGCCACACGCGGTTCCTCCAGCGCGAGCGACGAATTTGTCGAGATCTACAACCGTACGGACCATGCCATCGACATCAGCGGGATCACACTTCAGTACCAGAGCTCCACATGTGGCGGCTGGAGTGTGCGCGCCACAATTCAACCCGGCGTGCACCTGGAAGCAGGACAGTTCTTCCTGTTCGTCAACAGCGGCGGCTACGCGAGTCCGGCATCCGGACCGGTCGGTGACGGCACCTACTCGGCCGGCCTTGCCGACAACGGTTTCGTGCGCCTGGTCAGCGTAGGCGGCGGCGAATTGGACCGTGTCGGTTTTGGCGCCGGCCTTTCGTGCTCGGGAGAGGGCGGAACCAACGCCGCCAACCACGGAACGGGCGCAAACGGTCTTTCCGTGCAACGCAAACCCGGTGGCTACACGAACGCTTACCCGGCGCAGGACTCAAACAACAACGGTTCGGACTTCCAGGTTTCCTCGGGGCGCGCGCCGCGCAACATGGCTTCCCCCGTGGAAGCCTCTTCGGGCTCACAAACACCGCTTCCCGGCGAACTCATCGTCACGCAGCTCACCAGCCGCGGCAGTTCCGATGCGTACGATGAATTCGTCGAGATCTACAACAACTCGCGCAAGACCCTGACGATTGACGGTGTGGTCGTTCAATACCGTACGTCCAGCTGCGGGTCCTGGAGCGACCGACTCACCATCAGCGGCGGGATCACGCTCGCCCCCGGCCGGTTCTATCTGGCGGCCAACACGCGCGGCTATCTCTCGCCCGCTTCGGGGGTTGCGCCGGACGGCGTCATGACTACATCCGGCTTTGCCGATGCGGGCTCGGTTCGCCTCGTGAATGCCACCGCCACGCAACTCGATCTCGTGGCGTTTGGTACCTCGACGGGGTGCACGGGCGAAGGCGGTACGTTCGCGCCCCAGCACAATGGAACGCCGGGCGGTTCGGTCGCGCGACATCCGTGGTCCGAGGGAACGAACTTTTCCCTTCTGACGCCAGTGTTCGACACGGGAAACAACGCAAGCGACTTCGCGATCCGGACCTCGCGGCAGGCACGCAACCGCGCTTCGATGGCCCGACCGAGTCACTGAACGCGCGGCGGGGCCGGAGGTGGTCGGGGCGAGTTGGGCCCGGGGGTCTGATTTGAGCCCACGGGCGTGAGCTGGGCCGGCATACGTTGGACGCGCGCGTGTGCGGTGTGCTGGCGGGGGCTAGTGCACGCCGCCAGGGAATTTTGATGTACGCGGCGGCCGGGGGCACTATTCAGGGCGGATGCCGCAGCACAAGTCATTCGCGTTACGTCCCTCGGATCTGGACATCGTCCGGAAGGAGGTCCGCAGAAGGGACATAGCGAAATGGAAGTACAACCGCTACATGATTCTCCTTCTTTTGCATGAGGACTGGACCTACGTGAGGATTCAAGAGAGGCTCGGGATCGGATCACCAACCATCAAGACTTGGAAGGGTCGGTATTTGGAGTCAGGCCTTGCGGGTATGCGCGATCGACCTCGACCGGGTGGCAGGACAATCGGAGCGCGTGCGGAGGCAAAGGTTTGCGCCCTTGTACAGAAGCCGGCGCCGAAGGGTTACAGTCATTGGACGGCAGCTCTGATATCCGAGCGCACGGGTGTTGCGGAGCGGACCGTTCATCGTATTCTGCGCAGAAACAATCTGCGGCCTCACCTTCACCGCTCGTTCATGGTGTCGGATGATCCAGACTACGAGGCCAAAGCAACTGATATCATCGGCCTCTACATGAATCCTCCGGAAAACGCGGTTGTTTTGTGCGTGGACGAAAAAACTCAGATACAGGCTCTGGACCGGCTTCAGCCCAACCTGCCACTCAAGCCCGGGAAGATCGAGAGGCGGACCTTTGAATACCGAAGGCATGGCATCACAAATCTCTTTGCTGCATTCAATACGGCGAACGGCAAGGTCATCGCTCAGGCAAAACCGTCGCGCAACCAGAACGACTTCGTCGATTTCCTTGATACGCTCGCGCGGAGGTTCGGGAAACGCCGGGAGATCCATGTGATCTTGGACAACCTGAGCATTCACAAGGCGCCGCGCGTCAGAGAGTGGCTGGAGAGGCACCGAAACTGGCACCTGCACTTCACGCCGACCTACAGCTCATGGCTGAACCAAATCGAGATCTGGTTCTCTCTCGTCAGCCGTCAGTGCATCCGGCGAGGGGTGTTTCATTCGGTCCGCCACCTCATTTCGGAGATTCGAAACTACATAACCCTATACAATGAATCAGCAAAACCGTTCCGCTGGACCAGCGATGACCCCGGCCGCCGCATCACTGAACCTATCCCTGGCGGCGTGCACTAGTTGGGCCCGCGGATGTGAGTTTGCCGGGCCTGTTGGGCGTGATGCCAACGGTGATCATCGTCCCCGCCGGTCGCGGTTGGAGGTCCCGGTGCAATCGTCATGTTGGCCGGGGCCGATTCGAGTCCCCTGAAGTACCTTTCCCGGCGCGCCCGGTGGTCCCGAGCGAGGCAACTGTATCGCCACTGATATGCTCGGCCGCAAAAGGCGCGCGTGCCGATGACGCGAATGAGCATGAGGGCGTTCGCACTCATTCCAAAGCAACCGACGGACGTTCCTGATGACGGGCTGCGCGGAAGGGAACGGCCAAAATTGGGCTTGCGCGGTTTTAAGATGCGGGCCACACCCAGCCCATGCGCACCGCAAATCCGGCCCTGAATTCCAATACATTCGGAAGCATCTCGGTGGCCGCCGGGGAAGAGACGATGTCCCTCCAGGGAACGGTCAACAAGACGCTCGTCCTCTTGGGTCTGTTGCTGCTCCCGGCCGCCTACGTGTGGCAGATGCATTTCGCCGGCCAGCGCGCGGACCTGGTCCCGGCAATCATGATCGGCGGTTTGGTGGGCGGCTTCGTGTTGGGCTTGGTTACCATCTTCAAGAAGAAGTGGGCGCCGGTCACAGCGCCCCTGTATGCACTCGCGGAGGGTGCATTTCTCGGCGGTCTTTCGGCCTTCATGGAGAGCCGCTTTCCGGGTATCGTGATTCAGGCAGTCGGGCTCACGTTCGGCACCGCTTTTGCCCTGCTTTTCGCGTATACTTCGCGGCTCATCAAGCCCAGCGAGAACTTCAAGTTGGGAATCGCGGCAGCCACGGGTGGCATCTTCCTCGTGTACCTCGTCACTCTCGTCTTGCGGCTTTTCGGCAAAGACATGCCCTTCATTCACGGGAGCGGTTGGATCGGCATCGGCTTTTCCGCCTTCGTGGTAGTCATCGCCGCGCTCAACCTCGTTCTGGACTTCGACTTCATCGAGGAGGCCGCGGGCGCGGGCGCGCCGAAGTACATGGAGTGGTACGCCGGCTTCGGACTCCTGGTGACGCTGGTATGGCTCTACATCGAGATTCTGCGCCTGCTCGCGAAACTGCGCAGTCGTTGATCCGGGTGGCGAACGGCGCCGGCGGTTCGGTGACGCCGGTCAACCCGTACGCGCCGGGTGAGGTGCACCGTCGCGCCGCCCCGCGGACACCCGCTTCCCCGCTGTTCTGGATCTTGGCCGCCGGGTTCGGGGCGTACGTGGTACTCGGCCAGTGGGTTCTGTACGGCCGCATGGCCCGGGCGCATGCCCTCCTCGGGATGGAAGGAGTACGTCCCTTTTTCGCCTCGAGCCTGCTGTTGGTCTTCTTGTCCTGCTTCGGGCTGGCCTGCGTCGTGGCTACCTTCGTATACACCTTCCGCCGCAACCAAATTCGGCCGGTGATCGTGGCCCTTCTCGCGGGCACCGGCCTTCTGCTCCTGGCCTGCGCTGTTGGCTACTTCACCCTGGAAGACAACTGGCTGGCAGCATTCCAGACCGTCCTCGAGTGAGAGCGCCTCGCAGACCCGGGGAACCCCGGGACTGCGCCCACCGACCAGGAGTGCCGGCTTGCAGGAACCGCACAAAACTGGCAGCTCCCCGCGGACTGCGACCGAGCCCGAACCGCTAATAGAACGTGTTCTATTTTTTCCAGAAAGGCCAGAAAAAGAATGGCCCTCCCAACCCGCCCTTTCGTCTCTTAAATAGAACACGTTCTATTATGGCCGCCGGACTCCATGAGGGGCGCGCCCGAACGGAACGGGGAGGATAGAATGAAGACAAGAATGAAATCCCATCCGACGGCGCTCCTCGCGCTGGTTTTGGTTCTGGGTTTGGGTCTGCCGGAGGTTCTGCGGGCCGAGCCGCCAATCTTCGTGCTGGTGGAAGCCGGCAACGCGCACGCGTTGGCCGAGCATCTCAAGGGCAAGAAGGAGGCCGTTCGGGAATGGGACGCCTTTCGGCGCACGCCCCTGATGCGCGCGGTTGAATTGGGTCGGACCGATTTGGTTCGAGTCCTCCTTGCAGCGGGAGCTGCTCCCAACGAGGTGGACCGGCGCGGGCGAACGGCTCTCATGCGCGCCGCTGAAATGGGGCAGACCGAGGTGGTCCGAATGCTTCTGGATGCAGGCGCAGAAACAGACCGGGAGAACAACCGCGGCGAAACGGCGGCCCTGCTGGCGCGCGAAGCCGGGCAGACCGCGGTCGTGTCGACACTGCTCGCGCGGGGCGCCAGGTTCGGGCCGCGGCATTGGTCGACGCTCACCCTCGCCCTGTACGCGCTGTATCTGACCATCAGCCTCGCGCTCACCGTGTGGGTGGCGCGGACCCTTCACAAGAACGGTCGCATATTTCTGGTCGACGCGTTTCGCGGGAACGAGTCTCTTGCCGACTCGGTGAACCACCTGCTGGTGGTAGGCTTCTACCTGATCAACATCGGATACGTGACCTTCGCGCTGCAGACGGAACTGATTCCGGACAACGTTCAGGAGCTGATCGAGATCCTGAGCCGCAAGGTGGGAGTAGTGCTGCTCATTCTCGGAGCCATGCACTTCTTCAACATCTTCATGTTCGGCAGGCTGCGCAAGAAAACACGCGAGCACGCGCCCGTCCAGTTGGCAGCCGGAAATCCCGAAGCAACCGGGCAGCCGACCTGATAAGCGAGCAGGCAGGTGAAAAAGAAGACCAAACGCAGAGGTCCGGGTCGGCCGCCGGAGGCCGACCCGGACGCCACGCGCAGAAGGATCGCGCGCGCGGCTCTGGATTTGTTTCGGGAAGAAGGATACGAGCGCACCGGCATGCGCGAAATTGCGCGTCGCGCGGGTGTTTCCACCGGCACGCTCTATCACCATTTCGCCGCCAAGGACGAATTGGTCTTCGACTACTACCGCAGCCTTCAGGGCGCTATGCACCTGGAGGCACGGAACCTGTTCGTGAAGCACCGTCGCCTCGAGGATCGGCTCACGCTTCTGCTCGGGGCTTTCGTGGCCCGCATGAGCCTCGACCGCGAAACGCTCAGCCAGATAGCGCGGGCGGCCATGGAACCGGGAAATCCGCTCTCTCCCTTCAGTGCGGAAACCGAAGCGGTGCGTGCTCAGGCGATTGCGGTGCAGGCTGAGTTGCTGGCCGGCTCGAGCATCACCGTTCCCGAGGATCTCCGAGCGCACCTGCCTCATCTCCTCTGGTTGTTGCAGATGGGTGTCTTCCTTTATTGGCTGCACGATTCCTCGGAAGGGCAATCTCGCACTCGACTCCTGATTCGGACTGCCGGCGCGCTTGTGCCCAAACTCATCCGCCTGGCTTCCCTGCCGGTCATGCGCGGAATCAGACGCGAGCTCCTGACCGCCTTCGAGGGACTGGGTGTGACGGAAAAGGGCGGAGCCGAGCGGCCCCACCGCGGCCGCTGAGGCCGCCAACGTCCAGCGTGGAGCGAAGCCAGGAGGGACTGAAGGGCCACTCGTCCGGCGGGCCGCGGGCGCGGTGCCCACTCGCGGCCATACGGATGCTGTTCCGTGCAGAGTCCCCGACCTTCCCCGGGGCGCCCGCGGACCATCCACCCCGCCGGGGAACGCTTCGCCCCGGATCCATCTTCCTGCGCGCTGCAATGACGGCATCATCGACCTATGACATCTGGACCCGCGATCTTGTCCCTGATCGGCTTCGTTCTATTGACTGCCAGCACTTGCGTTCCCTATCCGGACGATTCCGCTCAGGAGGTCTGCCGCAAAGGAGACGAGTGGAAACAGGGTACCGAGCAGAACGTCGTGGCCTACTGCTCGATGGCCGCGTTCAGCCGAGCACGCCAGACGGGGCAAACCAACCCGCCCCGCAGTTCTGATCTAAACGACGTGTTTCTGAGCCTATGCGCGGCGTGGGTGGTCGCCCACGAAAACTGCGGCAAAAAGTCGAATCGCACACGCATCAAAGCCGCGGCGATTTAACGATGTAGTTCCTTTGCAGCAGGGTTTGCAGCGGGGCAGGCCCGCTGCTACCGCCGCTTCTGCGGCGTCGTCAGCTTGTCGAGAAAATCCAGCACGAGCTCGTCCAGGTCCCCACGGTTTGGCAGCGCACCCATCATCCCGTACATGGCGGCACTGCGCTTCGGTACGTTGGAACCGGAAACCTTCGAGTAGGCGCCCATGAGTGCGCTGAACACGGCTTGGGGAAGAACCTTGGCCAGGCGACCCACCACGATCGTGGCGGCGCCCACCCGCAGGCCGGAGCCCCTCTGGCGAACAATGGACACCGATTCCGCCAAATCGCTCAGGAACTTCTGAAGATTCAAAGCATGGGAATAGGAAACGGTCAGGTGCAGACCCGGCGGATTCTGCTGCCGATCCAGGTGCCAGCCGCGCACGCTCATCTCGTCCCCAATCGAATAGATGTCGAGCGTGCGCGAACCCAGCGCGAGCACGCTCATGTCCGGCGAACCCTGCACCTCGATGTCGGGGATTTCGGCCACGGTGGCGCGGATGGCCTGCACGGTGGCCATCACGTCTTCGGCAATCCGGAGATAGCCCTCCTCACCGAGATAGTTCATCACGGCCCACGCGGCGGCAATCGCTCCGCCGGGGCGGGTGCCGGCAATCGAAGGAGAGGCGTACATGCCGCCGGGCCAGTCGGTCACCGCAAAGAACTGATGGCGACGCAGGGCGCGATTCCGATACAACACAACCGAGGCCCCCTTGGCGGCGTACGCGTACTTGTGCAGGTCCACCGAAACCGAAGTCACTCCCGGCACGGAGAGGTCGAAGTCGGGTATCGGAAAACCCAAACGGCGAACGAAGGGCAGCATGAAGCCGCCGACGCAGGCGTCGACGTGCATCAGGATCTTGTTTCGGGAGGCAAGGCGCGCAAGCTCCCGAATGGGATCCACGACACCCTGGGGGTACGCGGGCGCCGAACCGACGAGCAGCACGGTGCGCTTGGTGATGGCCGCTTCCATGGCCGCCACATCCGCGCGAAAATCCGGTCGAACCGGGACTTTGATCAACTTCAGACCGAAATAATGCGCCGCCTTGTCGAACGCGGGGTGCGCGGATAGGGGAACGATGAATTCCGGCTCCGTGATACCCCGCTCCCGGAGGCCCCACTCACGCGCCGTTTTCACGGCCATGAGGATGCTTTCGGTACCACCCGAGGTCATCGTCCCGGCGGTGTGCGCATCCCCGCCGAGGAGCGCCGAAGTCATCGAGACGACCTCGGTTTCGAAGCGACGCAGACTCGGAAACGCGCTCGGATTGAGGCCGTTCTCCGAAAAGAACATCGTATAGGCCTGCTTGAGGACATCGAGGACTTCATCCCCCGGATGGAAGACCAGGCTGAAAACGCGACCCTCTTTCCAGCGAACGTCCTGGTCTCGGGCCGCCTCCATGCGACTCAGGACATCGAACTTGCGCAGACCCCGGCGGGGCAGCTGTACGGGTGGCTTGGACATGGAACTTCCCCTTCTGCGTCCCCGGCGCGGAAGGCATGCCGGTCGCAGAGCGATCTCACGCTTGGAAGGCGCCGGCGGTCAAACAAGAAAACGCAATTCGGTTGATCTCCTGCGGCGCCCCCTGCTCCACTGTTCCCGAACTTCCGAAAGCGCGCCGACCAAGGGCGACCCCCGCCCATCGCCGACGCGCCGAACCTATGGGACGCCAAAAGGACCGCCAGTCATGAATAAAGAAGCCACCAAGCGCAAGTTTCAAAGCAAGATGGGCAACTTCGACTATTTCAGCCTGCCCGAACTCGAGAAGCAGGGATTCTCCGGTATCTCGCGCCTGCCCTACTCGATTCGCATCCTTCTCGAAGCGGCTCTGCGCAATCTGGACAACTTCCAGGTCATGGAGTCCGACATCACCAACCTCGCAGGGTGGAAGCCCGGCGTCGTTTCCGACAAGGACATCGGGTTCAAACCGGGTCGCGTTGTTCTGCAAGACTTCACGGGCGTCCCCTGCGTGGTGGATTTGGCGGCGCTGCGCAGCGCGATGGTGCGCATGGGTGGCGACCCTTCCCGCATCAACCCGATCGTACGGGTGGATCTCGTGATCGACCACAGCGTACAGGTCGACTACTTCGCCTCAGCGGACGCTCTGGCAAAGAACACGAAGGTCGAGTTCGAACGCAATCACGAGCGCTACGAGTTCCTCAAGTGGGGACAAAACGCGTTCGAGGGTCTGGGCATAGTTCCCCCGGGTGCGGGCATCGTACACCAGGTGAACCTGGAGTACCTGGCAAGCCTGGTCCTCACCAAGGACGGCGTGGCCTACCCCGATTCACTCGTAGGAACGGACTCGCACACGACGATGATCAACGGCATCGGCGTCGTCGGCTGGGGCGTGGGCGGAATCGAAGCCGAGGCCGCCATGCTCGGGCAGCCGCTGTACATGCTCATCCCCGAGGTCGTCGGATTTCGGCTGAGCG
>CAZPFB010000108.1:0-17736 GCA_964585735.1 uncultured Leptospiraceae bacterium | reverse complement strand
TGCCTTTCGAGTCCGCAAGCAATGCAGACGAGCATAGAAGCAGGCCGACGAGGACTGCCTGACGCCACGCCACCTCAAAGAGTCTCATTGCTTTTCTGCGTATCATCCGAACCTGTCGGCCGCCGGACCCAACCGCGATGCAGACCGCACGCAGGAAGGGCCACGATCTCAAACAGCAGAAATGCGCCCACGAAGATCAGAAAAGCAAGCAGTCCTTCGCGCAACGAATTCGGCTGTTTGGCCAGGAGCCAAATGGCGATCGAGGCAAGGGCTGTCAACCGCATTAAGACAGAACCGATGTAAATGGCGACTGCCAAAAGCGGGCGACGCAGGAGCAACAGAAAGATGGCGAACGGGACGAAAGTTGTCGTGAAGGCCACCACGAAGATGAAGGGCGGCACAGCGCCGAGAACATAGGGGAAAGCCCAATGGCCCGCCACGCCGACGAGCCCACACCAAAGGAGCGAGGCGGGCATCAGCAACTGAGCTGCGACCGAGGGTTTCATTCCCGGTGGCGTGTTTCGCGTTCCTGGGCCCGATCGATTCTGCGACCCACTTCGTCGAGGTCGGAGCGAATGCGGCGGATCTCACCGCCGAGGTCCGACTGGTATCCTTCCCGATTGCGGGGGTCCCGTTCCGGCACTTCCACCTGCGCGGCCAGGGTCTTGGACCGACGAACCAGGTGCAGGAGCCCGTAGATGAATCCGACAAACAAGCCGATCAGAGCGCCCAGGCCAGGCCCGGGGGAGCCGAACACGTACCGATCCACGAGGTACCCGAGGCCGGGGGTGACGGCCAGAATCGCCAGGAATTCAATGACGAGGCCCAGGCCGGCGAAACCCCGCTGGAATGCTTTTTCTTTCTCCATGAAGTCGCCGTGCCGATCCTGTTATTAGCCATGCGCCTCGTCGAACTCTACCGATTGCCGGGCCGGACGTGGGCCGCGCTTGCTCCGGACGAGAACCTCTCCAGTACGGCACCCACGCGCGCTCGGGCCATTCTGGGCTTGCTTGCGCCGCAGGCCGGTCACGCGAAAACGAACCGCCTGTTTCGGCTCGGTCGCCCCGGGCATCATTCGTTCAGTTCAGGAGCCGCAGCAGGCGACTCCACCGCACATTCATGCGCGGGATCCGATAGCGGAGCGTCCGTTCGAGGTAGGCCCGGGCCGGCTCATGGTCCTGGTCCTTGTCCAGAGTAGAGCAATAGCGCGCCTGCTTCTCGGGCGGAAAGTCCGGCAGCCGAAATCCATGCCCGCGCCGCACGGATTCCGAGTCAGCGCTGAGCACATAGTCCTTGCAGATGCCGTCCTGCCAGTTGATGCTGAAGTAGATGATGAGGGCCTTGCCCTGAATCATGTCACGCCGAATGAAACCCAGCGCCCGAGAATCCTTGGAGTCGTCCCGGTTGTCTCCCATCACCATGTACTGATCCGGCGGAACCAGACAACCGGCTTCTTGAGAATCTTCGCAGCTGAAGGCGTTCTCCACAAACATGGAGGAAGCGCTCTCCACAATCCGGTGGCGGCGCCCGCCAATCGTTTCCTCGAAGATCACGGGTACGCGCGATTCGCTCCGTTGTGGAGGGTGAAGGTCTATGGGCAGGACGCCGGAATTGTCCGCATCCATCAGCTCGGCCCGCGCGACCGCGCCGGGCAGCATGGTGGGGCCGTAGTTGCGCCAGGGTCCCCTATCCATTTCCCGATACTCCACGTAGGCCAACTCCGGTTCGTGCACCGAACCGCAAACGATACCGTAGTCGGTGGGAATCACGGCGGGGCCCTTTCCCATGACCTTGCCCAGGTCGCAGGCGCGAACCCTGCGAATCCGGAAGCGGTCCCCCGGCATGGCAATCACACGTTTCACGTAGTGCTTTTCGCGATCGGGCGGGATGAAGGTGACAATGTCGCCGCGCTGGGGGTTGTCGTAGCGGAAAAGCTCCGCGTTCGTGAACGGGATGCGCAGGGAATAGCGCATCTTGTTGACGAACAGGTAGTCCCCGATCTTCAACGTGGGGATCATCGAACCGCTGGGGATGTTGTTGGCGTCCAGAACGGAGGACTTGAAGGCAAAGACCAACAGGACCAGGAAGCCGAGCGAACCGAGGACCGAAAGTAGGGTCTCTTTCTCTTCGGGTTCCGGTGTTTCGGGCTCTCTTTCGGGGGACGCCATCGCTTGAGTCAGACGCGACGGACCCCGATCGTCGGTCAAATGGTTTCAGCCGTCCAGGACGCCGGGCAGGATGATACGTATGGACTCCGGAGCCCCCTGCTTGCGGTAGGCCGAAAGGAGACCGTCGGCCGAAACGCTGTTGCCCATGGCGTCCAGCATTCGTCGCACGGTGCTGGAAGCAGTCGGGTCCACCTCGACGAGAATGGTCCCGCGTTCCGCAAAATGGCGGGCAAAAGCGCGGTTGAGCGCGACTTCGCCCGTGCGGCGTCGGAAGATCACGATGCTTGGGGGTTGACCGCCCGAGAAACGGTCCATTTCCCAGAAACGCAACGCTGAATCGCCGCACAGGAAATTGCGCAGGTAGACCGGACGACTTGCGCCCGCTCGGGTTTGCGGCTCGTCGAGTCCCACTGGCCACAGCCAAATCCCGGCCTTGTCGGCGCTCGTGCTGAAGAGGACCGGAAAATCGCCGGGGGAGGCGCTCAGGTCCCGGGCCAAGTCGGTCGGACAGCCACGAGCGTACTGCACGGCCCTGGACTTTTCGGCACGGGCACGCGCGCCGTCCGCTCCGTAGAAGTACAGCAGCGCGGACTTCGCCTTGAGCTGGAGCAGGTGACGATAGTCGATGTCGAATTCCGGATCGAACTGAACGTGAACGGAGGTGGCGCCGGACACCTTTTCGGCCAGGGGCGCAAACACTCCCGTGGGGCCTTCGCAGGACCGCCGTTGCGTCGAGCACGACCTGGCGAGTTCGGCGGCAGAACTCGCAGGCAGGCGAACCAGGTCGAGCGCCACGGTCTCAACACGCCTGCGCACGGCCACCCGCCGTTTCTTGCGGCCCCTGCGAACGGTGCGGTAGGACGTCTGCACATAGCTGCTCGGCGTCGTCAGGTACAGGAGCCGGTCCGAGCCCACGCTGAAGCTGAACAGGCGCGGGCTGCGGGACTGCATGGCCGCGGACTTGAGCGACCGCGCGCCCACCTTGGGCATGGCGTCGGCGGCATGCGCGACGGACCCTGCGGTGAGCACCGGCCGTTCGGCAGCCCAGGCGGCCAGGTACGGAATACGCGCCGCTTCCCGGGACCACTGTACTCCCATGACGAAACCACGCAAGCCTCCGGGATTGCGACCGGGCGCAAAGAAATTCTCACCCGCCCGTGCATGCTCGAGCAGGAGATTGAGCGCGCCCCAACGATCCCCGCGCGCTTCCAGGTTTCCGATGGCCTGATTCAAGAAGAACTCCGGACCCAAACCGATGGGAGTCCACTCGCGGATGGTGAAGACCGCTTCGTTGTACGGTCTTTGCACGAGAAGGGCGTTGATCTTTTCGATGAGATCCGAATGATTCCCCTTCGGATGCATGCCGATGCGCACGGCCAGCCGGCCCATCAGGTGCGAGTAGTGATTGGCGTACTGTTGGTCTTCGCCTCGGAGGATTCCCCCCGCTTTCGTGAAACAGATGAGAGCCGCATAGTAATTCTTGAGGTGGTAGTTCGCCCAGCCGTCGAGCAGGGTTGCGTTGTATTCGAGGATTCGCCAGTCCTTCTCCTGCGCCAGATACGAGATGTCCTCGGCGATCTTCTGCGCCAGGGCCGGATTGTCGCGAAGCACGAACTGAGCAAGGCGCAGCCGCGCCAGGTACTTCTCGGGCTCGCCGCGGTACACCGTTCCGGAGAATTCACGCAGGCTTTCCAGCGCGCTCACCGCCTTGCGTTTGTCTCCTGCCAGATAGAGCAGGAGCGCCAGGCGAAGGCGGACGACTTCGGGACGCATCTTGAAGTCGGTCCAGTAGTCGGGAAAACGGGTCATCTCGTAGGGGGCAAAGGCTTCCGGTCCGTGACGAACGATGCGTTCGATGGCCCCGCGGTAGTCGCCGGAAAGCGTCAGCCAGTCGAGTTCGGCGTTGAGTTGGATGGCGCGCGATTTGTGCGGGTAGGCGTCTGTGTACCGACGCGCGGCGTCGAAGTCACCGGCGCCCGTCAGGTAGTAGGGCACCTCACTGCGCAGCGGATGCCCCGGCCCATCGGCCATGCGGTCGGCCAGCATGGCCGCCTCCAGCGGCAGGCCGAGTGAGAAGAGACGGCGTGGCGTGCTCTCGGCCAACGGCAGCGCAAAAGGCGGCCGCAGAGGCTCGCGTGAAAGAAAGGGGATGCCCCAGCGCAATATGTCCCGGAGCACCGCCTGGTCGACCTTGGGCGATGCGGCGGCCGCGCGTACCTGGGTAACAAAGCGACTCAGGTCGCAGAGCGCCTCCTGCCCGGGGACGCGGCATATGGAAACGAGCGCTTCCGACTGAGGCTCGCGCTTCTTGCGGATTTCGGCGACGGCCGATAGGAAGGTCGTCAGGTTCGCTTCATGACCGGTCAACGCTTCGGCGCGGCCCGTGGCGCGCCCCTCCAGGACGCGAGCCGCAGAACGTCCGAACGCGCGAACTACCGGATCGGCAGAACCCTCGAGCAACTGCAGGAGGGCCGGTCGCCTGGCGGACTCTTCGAAAGCCCACTCGACCACGAAGCCCGCCGCGCGGCGTTGCTCACCGACTTCCAGTCGCGGCCATGTCTCCAGTACGTGGGACCGGAGCAGTGTGAAGGGTCGCCCGCCCCAACGGATCCGGACCGATTCGGCTGGGATCGCGCCTGGAGACGTGACCAGCAGCCCAAGAAGCATCACCAAACCATAGTGCCCCCATGCACGAGGGAACCGCAATAGAAGAGTGCGCGCACGGGAGTTCATGCCGGTATTACTCCCTTTCGGTCGACTGCTTCGGTCGCCTGACACCCTTTTCCGCAGAGGCGTCTCCCAACTCCCGCAGCAGCCGCCGGTAGCGGAAGGACTGACCTCCCGAGGAGCACGCCACCCGAACCGGACAACCTTCAGGATTCGGCAGGAGGCTGATGAGGTAAGCCACTTCACGGGTCCTGAGGCGATCTGGCGTGGTACCATAGTAGAAACGAGCCGCCGGGCCGATTCCGTAGCGATTCCTTCCAAAGTACACGTGGTTCAGGTACAGTTCCAGAATACGGCGCTTCCCAAGGCCCCTCTCCAGCAGGGCCGCCAGACGCCACTCCACAAGCTTGCGCTCGAAAGAACGCTCCCGGCTGAGAAACAACGTGCGCGCCAGTTGCTGGGTAATGGTGGAAGCGCCGCGCACCCGACGACGGGAGGACGCCGCCTCGACGACCGCCGCGCCCAGTTCACGCAGGCTGTACCCGCGATGATGATAAAACGACTGGTCTTCCTGAAAGATGAGAGCGCGCAGCAGGTCCGGAGGCAGACCGCGCAGGTCGTGGTATTCGGGGGACGGCTTGGATCGCAGGCCGGCCGCTGCAATTTCGACGGTCTTGTCGGCAGGCAGAAATCGGGCTCGGGCTTGCTGGAACGACCCCCACCGGGCAAAGTTGGCCAGCACGAGCACACCGGGGGCGGCCGCGAAAAAAAACCAGTAGGCCACCGCCCTTCCAAGAGACACACGGAACCGGGCGTCCCGCGCGCGACACTTCGCAACCGAAAAACTCGATGGATTGGACGAACTACGCGAGTGCCAAACCGGAACTGCAGGCCGATCACATCTTCCCCTGGGCGGAAGGCGGACCCCTACCGGTTGCGGTGCGCCTCGACCATGGTCTGTTCACGCTCATCCCGGCCGATACGGCGGCGGGCCGTGGTCCCCTCCTTGTACTGGATGCAGGCGATGGCGCACGCGCCGAGACCTGGCGCTTCCTGCTGCAGCTCGCCCCGGCTCACTATACCGACTGCGCCGCGTATGCCCAGAGCCGGCCCTGGGTTCCGATGGAAGAGCTCATGCTCCTCTTGGGTTTCCGCGCCGACTACCGCAACCTGTCGGACTGGCGCGAAGTGGCGGCCTTCTCGAAGGATGTGCTCGCCTTTGGCAAGGAGTACGACTTCCCGCCGTCCGTCCTGCGCCTCTGGAATCGCTTCTCCGCAGACCACCGTGGGCGCTGGGCAGAACTGTTTCACGAGCGAAACATCCGCAAGAACTTCATCCGCGAAATCGTCGCGGATTTCTACGATCTCACACCCGAGCTGCGGGAGGAGGCGACGCTGCGCGCTCAGGAGCAATCGGCCGCCTGGAAGGCACGCAACCGGCCCTTCCCCGGGGACCGACTGCGCGACCTCGTTCGCCAACTGCGCTATCCACATTTCGAACAGAGTCGACTCCAACTGGAGGAAGCAAGGCGATCGTTTCGCGCGCCACACGGCGTACGTCTGGAAGTCCCCGCGCACCTCGAAGACTCTGCTCTATCCCTGCACATTTCATTTGCCTCCATAGAGGAACTCGACGGTATTCTTGCGGAGCTGAGCGGCGAGCGGATTCGGCCTCCCCTCGAACAAATGCTGCGCCTGTTAGCAAAGTGAAGCCATGACCCGACCATCCCCCTACGAATCGCCGCGCGACCGACCTCCCTCCCCTCGCGTGGAAGGCGACCGGACCGGGGATGCGCGCAAACCGCTCCTCGTGGGAGGCCTGGTACTGCTGTTCGTGGTGCCGCTTCTGTTTCTGGCCGTGGGGATCCTCTCCGGTCGTGACGGCTCTACCGAAGCGGCGCTCTTCACGCAGACCCTCGAGGTTCTCGGCGCCGCGTCCATGGTGGGCGGGCTGTTGGCCGTAAGCCTCGTGGGCTTTCTACGCTTGGTGACAGGAACGCGTGGACGACGCAGCACCATTCCGGCCATTCCTCCGAGCGCGCGCGTGCTGACCTTCACCGGCCGGCGCGCCCGGCGACTGGATCTGAGGAATTTCTGGGCGCCTCCCGCGTGCCTGGTCGTCGTTTGGGCCGCGGCCGTAGCCGCGGGAAGCGCGATCCCGCCGGCTCTGCAACCGCTCACCACTGCGGCCGCGGGTGCTGCCTTCGTGGCCTTTGCCTACTTCTGGGTGCTCGGCCTTCTTCGGGTCTACGCCGTCCGAGCCCGACCTTCGCGCACGTTCCTGGTCCTGGCCGTACTCACCGCACTCGCCTTCCTCGTGCCCTTCCTGGTTGCGGATCCCACGCGCTACCGAAGCGGGCGGCAGCGAATTGTGTTGCTGCAGTCCGCTCAGAAGCCTATACTGCCGCTGCCATGATCCGCAAGGGGCTCCACGGTCTGCGTGTGCTGCGCGAGTATCGTCGCCTGATGCAGACCGTCCGGCAGCGGGTTCCGGACGCGGACATCGAACTGATCAAGAAAGCCTTCCGCTTTTCGTACCAAGCACACGACGGGCAGAAGCGTCTCTCCGGCGAACCCTACATCCTTCATCCGCTGGCTGTGGCGCAAACTCTGGCCGAACAGGGCCTGGACACTTCCAC
This sequence comes from uncultured Leptospiraceae bacterium, assembly GCA_964585735.1. Lineage (GTDB taxonomy): Bacteria > Spirochaetota > Leptospiria > Leptospirales > Leptonemataceae > CAZPFB01. Next base: position 10,262 of record CAZPFB010000108.1, on the reverse strand, counting down.
GATCATCGCGGGCCTGCTGCACGACGTGGTCGAAGACACGCAATTTGGCGAAGAAGCGGTCGCCAGGGAATTCGGGCAGGAGGTGCTCACCCTGGTTCTGGCCGTGACGAAGATCTCGGCGGTGAAGAAGAGCGGCTCGGCCGGTTTGGGCGGCGAGAAGGAACGTGAGGCCGCGGAGAACATCCGGATGATGCTCTTGGCCACCGCGCGCGACGTGCGCGTCATCCTCATCAAGCTCGCCGACAAGCTCCACAACATGCGCACACTCGGCCATCAGCGGCCGGAGAAGATCGAACGCATTGCCAACGAGACTCTGAGAATTTACGCGCCCATCGCCGGGCGCCTGGGAATGTACCGCACCAAGGGGGAGCTCGAAGATCTGAGCTTTGCAAGCCTCCATCCAGAGGCCTTCCGGCACATCCAGGAGGATTTTGCTGCCGGCAGGGCGGAAACGGAAAAGTTTCTCAAGAGCATCACGAGAGTTCTCAAAGAACGTCTGGCCGAGATCAACATCCAGGCCCGCATCGAAAGCCGTGCCAAGCATGCCTACTCCATCTACTCCAAGATGTCGTCCCAGGGCAAGAAGCTCGACGAGATCTACGACATTCGGGGGATTCGCATCATTGTAGACGAGATCCGCGACTGCTACGGAGCGCTGGGCATCGTTCACACGCTCTGGGCTCCGATCCAGGGTCGCTTTAAGGACTACATCGCCACCCCCAAGGTGAACGGCTACCAGAGTCTGCACACGACCGTCGTGGGTCCGGACGGGCGTGCGCTCGAGATCCAGATCCGCACTTCAGAGATGAATGCGATGGCGGAGCACGGGATTGCCGCGCATTGGCTGTACAAGTCGGAGGGCACTGCCGGCGGTCAGCAGCGCTCGCGCTGGCTGCACCGGCTCTCGGCGCTGACGGAAGGTTCCGGGGATACTTCCGAGTTCATCGAGGACCTCAAGCAGGAACTTTCCCCGGAAGAGGTGTACGTGTTCACGCCCAAAGGCGACATCATCGACCTGCCCCTCGGCTCTACAGTTCTCGATTTTGCCTTTCGGGTGCACACCGAGGTCGGCCTGCGCTGCCGTGGCGCCCTGGTCAACGACCGCCTGGTCCCGCTGCGCACGGAGCTCACCAGCGGGGACCGCGTGGAGATCCTCACTGAGAAGAAACCGAACCCCTCGCCGAACTGGCTTCGCTACATCAAGTCTCCCCGCAACAAGCAGAAGCTGCGCGCTTACCTCCGGAAGTTGCGGGAAGAGGAAACGCCCGTCGAACGGCCGGCAGAGAAGCCGGCGGAAAAGGGAGACGGCCAGACGCTCGAACGACTGCGCGCCCTTCAGGAACTGCGCATCCGTCGCAGCAAAACGCCGGATCCCAAACGGGCCGCCATCGAGGTGGCGGGCGCCCGCGACATTCCCGTTCGTTACGCGGGTTGTTGTTCGCCGGTACCGGGTGACCGCATCGTCGGCTTCATCACGCGCGGTCGTGGCGTTACGGTGCATCGCGCCGACTGCTCCTTCCTTCCCCAACAGGGCAGCGAGCAGGATCGCATCATTCCCGTGGCCTGGGAGGGTCTGACGGAGACCTACCCGGTGGCCCTGGACATCCGCGCCCACGACCGGCAGGGCCTCTACCTCGATCTGGTGGGACAAATCTCGCGCACGCACACGAACATACTCAAAGCCGAAGCCGACCTGCCGCGCTCCGGCCGAGGACTCATGCGCGCACGTTTTGTCCTCGAAGTCGAACATATCGACCATCTCAACGAGTTGGTGGAAAGCCTCCAGTCGGTGGATGGCGTGGTATCCGTGGAACGCGTCGCCGACAAGTCGGCGCAGCCCTCGGCTGTAGAACGCAAGCGTTGAAATCGGCTCGGATGCGCTCGCCTTTCCGGCATCGCGTTCGGTGGGTGGGGCGGAATCGGATTTCGTATCTGAAGGGGTATCCGATCGTGTATCGGGATCCGACGAGACACCAACAAAAGCCGAGAAGGCTGAAGCGGCCGGCTCCTCGCTCGGCGTCTCGCGAGCGCGCGGTGATAGTCCGGGGTTCCCTGATCGCCCGCCTTCTTCTTTTCGGCCGCGGCATTCGGCGCGCCCTCAAGCTGCGTTAAGGGAGCAGAGTCGCAGCCGGGACGCTCGGCCGTTTCGGCGCGGCCCCACCCGCTCGAATCGGCACGAAAACACTCGCCCCTTTCGAAAGACTCTTGTCTCGCACGCGCTCCTGTCCGAGATCGCATTCGTTGCCGGAACGGTTCTCCTTTGGAATAGGTGCTACAGCGGCCGAGGTCACTCACGCGAATGCTTCATTAGAATCCGCCCTTCCTCCAGCACGAATCGCGAGTAGGCCAATATCGGCCGCGTTTCGATGCGATAGCGTTTCACACCGGTACCGAAGTGGATCTCCACGCCTGGATGGATGCACGTCTCCACCTCTACAGCTGCGTCGGGATTTGGCTTGATACGGTCGTAGATGGCTTCGCGCTGACCTTCGAGGTTGGAGAGCGCCTCACGGTAGCTGTCACGAATCGCGGTGAGTTTGCCGCGTGTTGCGTCGTCTTCGGCGGTCAGGCGCCCGGCCCTTTCGGCTTCTTCGATCTGCCGCAGATGCTGCTCCACCTTGGCCAGCGTCGTGCGCTTCTCGACAAACTCGTCTTCCAACTCGGCCAGGCGTTCCATCACGTCCGGGCCCACGCCCACATTGACGGTCGTCTCGGTCTCATTGCGCGCGCCCAATATCTCGGCGTGCAGGAAGCGACCGCACAGAGCGGTCCCGCCGATCAGCTCCCCGCGGCCGCCCCGCACTACGATGTCGTTGCCCGCCGCAAGCCTACTGTGCATGGCGGCCTCTTCGATGAAGATGGTGCCCTTGCAGTGGAGCATCGCGCTCTGAACGAAGCGCGCGTAGATGTCTCCGCCCGATTGGATCGAGGCCTGGTTGCGACCCACGACGCCGCCCGAAAGCACAATATCCCCGGCGGCACGCAGGTGCACACTGCCGACGCTCTTCTCGATGATGATGTCTCCCGCGGCGCGTACGCGGAACCCGTCGAGCACGGTGCCGCGCAGCACGACCGTACCGGGAAAGTCCACGTGTCCGGTGGAAAAATCGACCGACTCGAGCTCCAGGACCTCCTCGACATCGATGCGCGCTCGGTACGGCCCCGCCTCGTGGATGCGTACCTGTCCGGCGATGGTGCTCCAGAGGCTGCGGCCATCCTCTGCCAGACGGGTGTTGCGTCCCCCTTCCAGCCCGGCTCGCTCCTGCAAGGGCGGCGGGATTTCGCGACCGAGTACGTCACGACCCGCGGAGCCAGGTTCCGGGTCCTGAATCTCAGCCAGGAGTGTTTCCGCCTGGCAGGTCTGGATCACGTTGAGTTGCTTGAAGTCCACGCGCGCGAGGTCGGAGTCGCCGAGCAAGCGGGGGCGCGGACGCGGGCGCGCCTGGAAGTGGTGGTGAATCCGACCGCCCCGACCCGGTTGGGGCGGCGTGGCAAAGGCGACGGCACCGCGAACGCGTCGCGGGTGATGCCTGGCGGGCGGAGAGCTCGGGTCGGTTTGCACGGGACGAACCAGGTCCTGAACGGAAGTCAAGCGCGCGATGGCGTCGTGGTCAATGCCGTGAATGACCCCCGCTTCGAGCAGAGCGCGCTCCACGCCATCCGCTGTGGCCATGTGTCCCCCGTGCTTCGGAGGATGGATCTCGATATCGGCCGCGTGCGCATTCGAGGAAACGAAAACCTCGATACGGGAGTCCTCGGGTGACGGCGCGTTCCAGGCGCAGATGTCGTGCTCGAGGCCATCGGCGATGTCGACAATTTCGGCGATCTGATTCGGATCGACGCCGTCGAGCGCAAAGAGCTCCAGCCGGGCCATCACGTCTTTGGCGCGCACGGCTTCCCCGTGCGGACCTGCCGGAAAAACCTGAAGCAGCGCCCGACCGTCGCGGTGATGGAGGAGGAAGTGCCCGCTCTTGGAGTCCTCGATCCGGCGTATGAAGTCTTCATGTCGTTCCATCGGTGATCGACCTGAAGTCCTCGAAGAACCGCGGATACGTCTTGGAAGTGCAATCGGGATTCTCAATCTCGATCGAAGCGCCGAACGAGGCCAGCGCAAAGGCCATGGCCATGCGATGATCGTCGAATGTGGAGATCTCCGCGCTGCGCACGACCTCCGGCGGGTGCACTACCAGGGAATCGACTGTTTCCTCAACCGTGGCGCCGAGCTTTTCGAGCTCAGAACGCAGCCCGCGAATCCGCTCAGATTCCTTCACCCTCAAATTGGCCACGTTGCGAATGTGAGTCCGACCCTGCGCAAAGAGGGCGAGCACGGCCAGCGTCATGGCCGCGTCCGGCATGGCATTCATGTCGATGTCGATGCCGCGCAATGCTCCACCCCAACCAACTTCGGTCCAGTCCGACCCGACCGATACGCGAGCGCCCATCTGCTCGAGCACCTCACGGAACCGGGCGTCTCCCTGCCGCGACGAGAGGCCCACGCCGCGGACGCGAACCGGACCACAATGCGGCAGGGCGCCCGCCGCGAGGAAGTACGTGGCGGCACTGGCGTCGGCTTCGATCGCATAGGAACCGGGGCTCCTGTAAATCTGAGCAGGAATCTCGAAGCGGCGATAGTCATGGCTGCAGGTCACGTGGACTCCGAATTCCGACATCATGGCGACGGTCAGGTCGATGTACGGCAGGCTCACCGGTGTTTCCGGCAGATCGATCGTGACAGCAGAGTCTGCGAGAGGCGCCGCCAACAAGAGCGCGGAAAGAAACTGGCTCGATACCTGGCCCGAGAGTTGGTACTCACCACCGGGCAGCCCGGCAGCCATTAGACGAACGGGCGGGGTACCGCCCTGCGAGCAGCCGATATCCACGCCGCGCCTGCGCAGGGCGTCCACGAGATCGACAATGGGGCGTCTGCGCATGTGTTCGTCGCCGTCGAGCGTGAACGTGCCCTTTCCGGCGGCCATTAGCGCGCACAACGGACGCAGCGCAGTCCCGGCGTTGCCCAGGAACAAGTCGGCAACAGTGGTCGGATAAGGTCCGCCCGCGCCGCGAACCCGCAGTTCACTGCCGGAGGTGGAGACGCCGTCCGCAGCGCTGCCGGCCGGTCGCACTGAGACGCCCAACTGCGGAAGGGCGCGGACCAGGAGTTGTACGTCATCGGCGTCGGGAACGTTCGTGAGCTGGGTCTCCCCCGAGGCGACGGAAGCCAGCAGGAGCGCGCGGTTGGCGATGGACTTGCTCCCCGGCGGGGCGACCGTTCCCACAAAGCGGCGGGCGCGGGGCAGCCGAAGCGCCCCGGAGGTCGACGCGGAAGGGCGGGACATTGCCTCAGGCTCCCCGTCCTTCCGCGCGCGGCAAACTCTTTTCAGGCGGGCGTCTGCTGCCCCCGAAGCCGTGCGAGCCAGTGTTCCACTCTCCGGCGCAGAAGCCAGAGCACGATTGCGAGGACCAGCACCGGCGAGAGCCACAGCAAGAGGTAACTGAGACTGAGAGCCAGGTTGGCCAGGCCGATCAGGGCGCGCTGGTACGGCGGCACCGCTACTGCGGGGGTCGTTTCCGGACCGAGGAGCTGCACGGTCACGCGCGCCCAACGGGCCCGGTCGCGCAGCTTCCACTGCTCGTGCAGGGCGCGGTCCAGATTGTTTTCACTGGCTTCCAGCGAGGCATTGCGTTCCGACCAGTTTTTGGAAAGCAGACCGCCGGTGGAGATGTGCGCTTTGCGACGGGCTCGGATCTCCTCCCGTGCCGCCGTACGTTCTTGCAAGACGTACGACTCTGTGAAATCGGTGGAGACAATTCGCTCCGATGTCAGAACGCCGAGTCCGTCGAGCTCCTTGAGTACTTCCGTGAGTTCCGCCGAGCGCACAATGAATTGCGCGTGCATGCGCGCCCTGTCGTCCAGGGAAGTGCTGGCCTCATCGAGGAAGCCGCGCTTTCCAGCGATGGACAAGAGTAGAGCACGCGACTTCATGAACTCGGTCGTCGTGTAGGAGAGCTGGAGTTGATACTCCCGCAGCCGTTGCTCGGGTGAGGTTGGCGGAACAAAGGCGGGCCGAAGCCCCCGGCCCTGCTCTAAGTTCTTCTCCCTATGGATTAGGCCATCCTGAGGTTGGCCACCAAAGAAAGCCTGCCCCCCGGAAGCGGGGCTCTGCTGCTTGGGGGCGCCGGGCGCGCGCGTGGCGGAGGCCCGACGGTCCGCCGAGAGTTCTTCCCGCGCAATCGATTTCCCTTCAGGTCCGTGATCCGCCTCGGTGTGCGCGTCACGGGCCGGGTCGGCCTTCCCACAGGAGAAGAGTACAATCGCGGCCACGGTGACCCCAAAACAAAGACGGGTACGGCCAGCGCGCTTCAAGTTCGTTGCATGATTCATGACACTTACCTCGAGTCCTTTGACTCGCCGCGAACTTCGGAGGTTCGCCAAATTCTGTTTGTCAGCCTCAGCGCCAGAGCAGTGCTTTGGACATGGACGCGGAGTTGGAAGAAGGAAAGAACCTGGCGCTGGATTTTGACAAGCTCGCGGCGCTCGAGAACATGAGGGTGGTTCCCACGGTGGCGCAGGACGCGGAAACGGGAACGGTGCTGATCGTGGCCTATTCCAGCTCCGAGTCCTTGCGCTACACACTCGAACGTCGACGCGTCGCTTTTTGGAGCACGTCACGCAACGAACTCTGGGTGAAGGGGGCTTCGTCCGGAGATGAGCTGGAGCTCATCGAAGCGCGGGTCAACTGCGAGCAGAATTCCCTACTGTTTCTGGTGCGGCTCTTGGGCAAAGGTGCATGCCATACAAAAGCCTCCTCGGGGAGCAGTCGCCTGAGTTGCTTCTATAGAAAATTGGTGAACGAAAAGGAACTGACCTTCGTCGAAGAGGGGAAGTAGGATTGAGACCACTCCTGTTGAAAACCGCTGGCAAGACAGGTGGACACTTCCGGCCAAGGGTAGCAACGGCATTGTCCGCGGCCGTGTTCGTGATGGCCGCATCCGGCTGCGTTTCGAACCCGCGCCACGGCGAAGCTGACCGTCCTCAGGGCGCAAGCACGGCGGCCGGCTCCCAGGAGTCGGGCGCATTCTCACGCTACGTGGAGTCGCGTCTGCGGGACTTCGGTGATGTTTTCACTCTGGGTGTGGAGCGTAACGTGTACGGATTCAGCCTTTGGCTGGGCTGTTTGGGAGGCGGACTGCAACGAGCGCAGGCTGGTCGGGGCGTGGGCTTGCGCGGGGGCAGCTTGGGTTCGTATCGCACAGGCGCCGCCGAAACAGTGGAGCCCTACTTTCGCACTCGCACCGGAGACAGTTGGCTCTTAGTCAACAGCCGCGCCCATCGGCCCCTGCGCGGGGACAGCCGCGGGGACGCCAAGGCCTACTCCCACGCCAACGTTCTTTTCGCGCGGGTCCTCCTCGACCGAACCGGACTGCGTTCTCTCGGGCAGCTCGAATTGTCAGTTGGGCTCTTCGGAGGGATCCGCGTCGGTGTGGACCTCTTTGAGCTTCTCGACCTGGCGCTGGGAGTGCTGACAATCGACTTCATGCAGGACGACGTGCGGCCTCCACCCGCCCGGTGACATGTTGACGGGTCCGCGTCAACCTCGGGGCGTCAGCTGAGCAGCCGGAATCGCTCCATCGGATCGAGGATGTGCGTGATCTGGACGGCAAAGAAGTCGTCAAGTACAATCAGTTTGCCACGTCCAAATATCCGGTCGTTGACGAGGATGTCCACTTCATCGCCAATGCCTTTGTCCAGTTCTACGACGCTGCCCTCGGCAAGTTGCAGCACGTCTTTGATGAACATGTGCGTGCGGCCGAGTTCGACGCTGAAACGCAGCGTCACGTCCAAGAGCAGATCGACGTTATCGTGACTGTCCCCGCCCTGCCGGCCGCCGCCGCCGCCGCCCGCGCGGGCTACAGGGGCGCTGGATCCGGACGAGCCACCCACGGCTCCCGCCAGCGCGTCGAGGGCCGCGGCATCGAGACCGCCCGCGCCGCCACCACCGCCCCCGATCAGGGAGTCGAGGTCCAAATCGGAGGCCGCGTCGCCTCCGCCGCCGGAGGGCGCCATGTCGGCCGGACCGGCATCGGCGTCGTCTCCCATGTTCAGGAGCGCATCAATTTCGTCCTGGGAAAGACTACCGTCACCCATCGTAATTCCTGTATCGACCGGACCCGAATGGGCCGATACCAATATCTGAAGCAGGCTGCGCCAGCGCAACCACCCCCCAGACCCATGACTCTGTTTCGCAGCAGTGTCCGCCTCGGCCGCCGGAAGCTGCGGATTGCGCTCGTGCGAGTTCGGCGCCGACTTCGCCAGCGCCTGAAGACCCCGACAACGACGGTCCAGGAGTACGAATCAGCACTCCATGTGACCGGCCTTCCGCCGCACTCGATACGCTACCCTCCCGTTCGCTTGCGGCTCGACCTGAGGCTGTTGACGCTTCGCAGTCGCCTCGTCCGGGTGGGCGGTCAGGCGACCATCCGAGTTCGCGCCGAACTGCGACCGCTGCTGGGCGTTCCCTGGCGCACTAAGACGGAGCCGACAGCTCTCGCTCTGAAATGCGCACGCGAAGAGGCGGGCCGTCGCACCATCGGAGCATTCCTTGTGGCGCACAGTCACGCTCACCCGGAAAGACACGCGTCCGGCGGCGATTCGACCAACCAGCATTCGGGCCTCCACCGTTCGGCCATCGACCGTTTCGCGCTCGCACCGGTGCCGCACGGGCAGGATCCGCGGCTGGACTTCGAGCAAAGGCGACTCCTCATCCTTCCATTCAACTGTGCTCGCGAGGATCTGGAACGGCTGTTGCCGCCGCCGTTCGCCGCGCCGCCTGAAGATAGGCTGTACCTGTATGCCTATGTCGATGGCGGCTCCTCGACAGATCGCTTTGCTTCCGGAAAAGAGCCCGCGCTCCATATTCGACTGGCCTGCGAAGCTCTGCTCGTTGCGGACCACGCGCCGCGAACGGGTCTGCTCACCTTCCGCGCTCACGTGGTTCGTCTGGACCGTCCGAGGCTTCCCTGGGACGGCCCGCGTGCCGCCTTCGCTTTCGGTACGGACGGCATCCTGCTCTCCATGGGTTCTGCGGATCGCAGGACACACTTTCGAGCGCGGATGCGCGCCACGCGCGTCATCCGATCGGGGGACGCGCTGCCACCCCTCCTCAGCGATACTTCCCTCCAGTATCACTTTGATCCGGATCTGTCCGCCCTCGTAATGCGCGAGAACCAAAACGATTTTATCCTCAACCGCGTATATGTCGCCGAGCGGATCCCGATACCAGGACCGACGCCCGAGGCTTTCATTCAGGAGATCACCGGCCTCGAAGTGCAGGCGACTCGCTTCGGGTGGTTTTGCCCGCGCGTCGATGTGCACGCGGTGCTGCGGATCCTCGCCTGGGATCAGGTGCAGTATCGGGCAGCAGGAAGCGCGCGCACGGGCAGCATTCTGGCACCGGTCAACGCCTGATCCTGCTTGACGTGGCGGGCCTCCAAAAAAGTTCAGTTCTCACATGGGACTCCTCGAAGCCTTCGAATTCGGGGTGCGCGGCGCTGTTCGCATGGGACAGACCGCCGGAGTACTCGCCGCGGGCGGACTGAGCTGGCTCTTCGGCGATCGTCCTCCCGCCCCGGCCCTCTTGCGACGCACCTTCGAGCGACTTGGCGCCACTTACATCAAACTCGGCCAGTTCATCGCCAGCTCTCCGTCGCTTTTCCCTCCCGAGTACGTGGAAGAGTTCCAGAAATGTCTGGACCGAACGGACCCGCTCCCGTTCGCCGAGATCGAGTCCATCCTGAGACGAGAACTTCCGCGGCCTCTGGAGGAACTCTTTACGCACGTGGAACCGGAACCGCTGGCCTCCGCCTCGATAGCGCAGGTCCATGCGGCTACCCTCCGCAGCGGAGAGACCGTCGTAATCAAAGTGCAAAAACCCGGTGTACGGGATGTCCTGCTGGCGGACCTGAACTTCCTGCTCGTGGCCGCGAGAGTGCTCGAGTTTCTTGCGCCCGAGCTTTCCCGGGCTTCGCTGGCGGCCATCGTCGAAGAAATCCAGAAGACGATGATGGAGGAGTGCGACTTTCATAAAGAGGCGCACAACATTCGTCTATTTCAAGAATTTCTGGATCGAACCGGAAATGACAAGGCCATCGTACCGCGCGTACATGCCGTTGCCTCGGGCGAGAAGGTCCTGACCATGGAGCGTTTCTACGGCGTTCCGCTCACCGACCTCGAAAGCATCCGGCGCTATACGAAGCATCCGCAG
>CAZPFB010000107.1:0-17999 GCA_964585735.1 uncultured Leptospiraceae bacterium | reverse complement strand
GCTTCGAGTATTACGGCCACATCAGCGCGCTGAAGGCGGGGCTGGTCTTTGCCAAGCTGACCGGCCGCATCATGGCCGATTGGTTTGCCGGTCGATTCCAACCGGGCACCGTCGAACCATTCGGAGCCTTTAGGGCCCGCATCCGCGAGGTGATCCCCTCCCTCCCGAAGCTACGCCAGGACGACCACGCCTTTCTATTCACGTCGGGAACGCCCATTGCCATCCTCGTGGGCGACGCCATCGGCCGCGAAGAACCCGAACACCTGCTGCGGTTGGTGCGCTGGATCTACAACTGCTCGGTGAGCACCCTCTATCTGCACCGGGGCGCGTGGGATTTGGTCGGGTTCAACAGCGTGCCTCACATCCCCAACCCCAAAGTGCGGACCCTGGTCTGATTTGACAATTTGCTTGCCGGTTCATTTCCCCTCAATATACTGAACTTCATTCCGGGGCCTCGCTCGGAGGCTCGGGAGGGTTAAACACATCGGTCAGCTTGCGGGCAATACGCAATCTCTGCGCGTGGATCAACTCCGCCGACTGAAGAAGCTCTCCGGTCGGCGGATCCCCGGGGATGCTCTGGTCAGCCAGGAGTTTGCCCGTTCGCTTTGCTCCCTGTCACATGAATTGGGTCGGCAGTTGGGCGCGCTGGTGGATCGCCAGGGACACGTGCGCTACCTGATCGTCGGGGACGCGCACCGGATCTACATCCCGGAACTGGAGCGCAAGGGCAGCGTTCGGCTGCGCGGGCTGCGGCTGATTCACACCCACCTCCATGGGGAAGCGCTTTCCCAAGAGGACCTGGCGGACCTGACGCTCCTCCGCCTGGACTACATTACGGCCATTACCATGGACGCTACGGGCCTGCCCTCCCTGTTCTACAGCGCCCACGTCCAACCTGGGTCTCCGGGTTACGAGGTAGAGCCACCGCGCCGGCCCGGTCACAACGGCACTGCTTTCGGGGAAATCATCGAAGACCTGGAGCGCGCATTCCGCGAAGAACCGCGCCTGAAGGAAGCCGGACCGAACCAGCGCGCCATCCTGGTGGGGGTGTACACGCCCGCCATGCGCGCTTCGCGCTCGCCCTCGGACTCGATGGCCGAACTCCGCGAACTCTGTCGGACGGCGGGCGTAACTCCCGTACAGGAGTTCACGCAGAATCGCCCCAAGATTGACCCGGTTACGGTCATCGGTTCAGGAAAGGCCACCGAGATCGGGATCCGCGCGGTCCAGGAAGGCGCCGAACTCCTCATCTTCGATCTGGAGTTGTCTCCGGCGCAGGCCACGCGTCTGTCCGGTATTTGTGATCTCAAAATCATAGACCGCACACAACTGATTCTGGACATCTTTGCCCGCAACGCGCGCAGCCGGGACGGGAAATTGCAGGTGGAACTGGCGCAACTCCGCTACCTGAAAGGCCGCCTGAGTGAGAAAGACGACAACATGTCCCGGCTGACCGGGGGGATCGGCGGGCGCGGACCCGGTGAGACGAAGCTCGAGATTGGCCGACGGCGCGTGAACGACAGGATTGCCCGGCTCGAAAAGGAACTCGAGTCCCTGACCCATCGCCGTCAACTCAATCGCGCCCGGCGGGATCGCAACCGTATCCCCGTCGTCTCAATCGTCGGTTACACCAACGCGGGCAAATCGACGCTGCTCAACGCTCTGACGAACGCGGACGTACTCGCCGAGAGCCGGCTGTTCGCCACTCTGGACCCGACGACCCGTCGCCTTCGTTTCCCCGAGGAGCGCGAGATCATCCTTTCCGACACGGTGGGATTCATTCACGACCTGCCCCCCGAGCTCAGCCGCGCGTTTCAGGCAACCCTCGAAGAACTGGGGGATTCCGACCTGCTGCTGCACTGTGTGGATGGCGGGGACCCCCGCCGTTTGCAGAAGGCGTCCGCTGTGGAGAAGATCCTCGCAGCCATGGACCTCGGCCATGTTCCCGTGCTCACCGTGTTTACAAAGTGCGATCGCGTCCCGCCTGAGGAACAGGAGACCCTTCGCGAAGAAGCCCACGTGCTCGTGGCCGCCACGACGGGCCAGGGGTTGGAGGATCTGGCAACTGCCATCGAACAGCGAGTCTTCCGTGGAACGCCGACCGAGGAAGGCGCCGTGGGTGAACGTGGCGTGGCGTCCGTGGAGGTGAGCGTGCCGTGAGTACGTCGGTTCATGCAGACCTGGCGCTCGTGAGCGAACTGCTCGACGAGATTGAATCTGTTACGTTGGGCCCTTCCTGGTCATTAGCCACCGAGCACGTACTCAGCGTCGTGGGTGCTCGCTTCGAAGAGTACGCCCGCTTCCTGTACGGTCGCCGAGAAGGAGACGTGCCGGAGGACACATTCAACGAAAACAACGTGGAATTGCTGGTGGAGTTCCTCGCCTCCCGCGGATTTTCCAATGTGGGGCTCGAGTTCGAACGCGCGGGCGTCTTTCTGTCTTCGAAGGTCCTGCTCGATTGGCTGGAATTCTTCCAGTCGGTGACTATTAGCCGCCTGCTGTCCAGGGACGTGGACCGCGAAATGTTGGATACGGCGGTGGCGGGCTGCCGCGAGTTCGCGGATGCCGCCGAGTTCTACTGCCGGGCCCTCTTCGATCCGGCGGAGCTCAAGACACTCGCGGTAACTGGATTTCTGGTTCGTCGCCACCTTCCCGACCATGCGCTTTCACGGGGGATCCTGCTGCGTTTCTTGGAGGAGCAGTTTCGCCTGCGCGTGCTGCGGTGGGAAGACCTGGAGCAGGCCCTCTACGATGCCCTCTACGAGAGGGCCTGCGCCTGGGGCTTTGCGGTCGGAACGCGCCGCAGATACTCCGACCTCCCGCAGGCGGTACTGGCCGCCCTCCGTGAGCTGGAATTCACGGGGGAGCGGATGCCCGCGCCCGAGCAGTTGCGCAAGCGCTACCGGAGTCTGCTGCGCAAGCACCATCCGGACTTGAACGCCCAGGGTATCGAACGCACACGCAACCTCATCGAGGCCTACGGGGTTCTCAGGCGCGCCCTTCCGGGCCAACAGGGAAATAGTTGATGGAAACAAACCACAATCAGGTTCGCATTTTCGATACGACGCTGCGCGACGGGGAGCAGTGCCCCGGTGCCGCCATGACGGAGGATCAAAAGCTCGATGTGGCCGGGCGGCTGGCGGCCCTGGGCGTCGACATCATCGAGGCGGGCTTTCCGATTTCCAGTCCGGTCCAGTTTCGCGCGGTCGAGCGCGTGGCCCAAGAAATCGAAGGGCCTGTGATTTGCGGCCTGGCGCGTGCTGTACGTCCGGACATCGAAGCGGCAGCGCGCGCCCTGCGACCTGCGCCCCGGGCGCGCATCCACACCTTTATCGCTTCGAGCGCCATACACATGAAGCACAAACTGGGGAAGACGCCGCCGGAAGTCGTTCGCATGGCCGTGGAGGCGGTGACCATTGCCCGGGACCTTTGTGGTGACGTGGAGTTCTCTCCCGAAGATGCAACGCGCAGCGAGTGGGATTTCCTGGTCGAGCTCGTGTCGCGGGCCATAGAGGCAGGCGCCACGACTATCAACGTCCCCGACACGGTCGGCTACACCACACCCGAAGAATACGGAGCCCTGTTCGCGCATCTGATCAAGCACACGCCCTCGAACGGCGTCACCTTCAGCGCACACTGCCACAACGACCTCGGCATGGCCACGGCCAACTCACTCGCGGCGGTTCGGAGTGGCGCGCGCCAGATCGAGTGCACCATCAACGGCATCGGTGAAAGGGCCGGCAACACCGCGCTCGAAGAGGTCGTCATGGCAATGCGGACCCGCGCCGAGTTCTACCAACTGCATACAAACATCAAGAGCGAACAGATCACCGCGGCCAGCCTGCTGGTCCGCACCGTCACGGGGATGCAGGTTCAGCCCAACAAGGCCATCGTCGGAGACAACGCCTTTGCCCACGAGTCCGGCATCCACCAGGACGGTGTTCTCAAGAACCCCTTGACTTACGAGATCATGACCCCCGAATCCGTTGGCCTCTCGGCGAACAGGATGGTTCTGGGTCGCCACAGCGGGAGGCACGGGTTCAAGGATAGGATGACGCGCCTCGGACATACGCTCGATCCGGAAGAGCTGGAAGTCCTGTACGACGCCTTCGTTCGCCTCGCGGACAAAAAGAAGGAAGTCTACGACGAAGATCTGCTGGCCCTGCTGGATGAATCCAACCGACGGCAGGAGCGGACGCACTTTTCCCTGGAGGCCTTTCACGTCAGCACCGGTCTCAAAAGCATCCCGACGGCCACCGTCGCGGTGCGCCGCGAAGACGGCACACTGCTGCGCGAAGCTGCGTGCGGGGACGGGCCCATCGACACCCTGCACACGGCCCTGGAGCGTACGACCGGCATCGTGGGTCGGCTTCGCCGTTTTCGCCTGCAACCCATCAGTGAAGGTCGGGACGCTCAGGCTGTTGCGGCCGTGATACTGGAGGCCGGCGGGCGCAACGTCTCCGGTCGCGGGACGAGCACGGATATCCTGGAGGCGGCCGCGTTGGCCCTGATGGATGCCTTCAACCGCGCCGCCGAGGTCGCGCCGGCTCGGTCTGCCGACGAGAAGTTGCAGGAACACGGGATCTAGTCGTCGCCACCATGGGCCGGAACATCCTGATCGTCGGTGGCGGCAGCAGCGCGGGCCGCAGCGCGCTGCAAGCAGTGCGGGCCGCCTTCCCCGACGCGCGCGTTCGCGGAACGACTTCGCAAAACGAGCGACTCGCCGATTGCGACGAGACGATCACGGGCGCAGACCTGAACGCGCCGGACGTGGCGGACCGTATCCTGGCCCAGGCCGACGCGCATTTCGATTGGATCATTTTCACACCCGCATTCGGCCCGCTCGGGTTCCCGGTTCGCGAGACGACACCCGAGCAGGTCGCCGAAGCGCTGCGTTTCTCCGTCCATCCCATGACGGCACTCGCCGAAAAACTCCCGACCGCGCGGGTACTGTCTTTCTCGGCGTTCTACTGGTTGGAACACACGCTGGCCGCGTACGGCTCCATGGCCTACGCGAAGCTGGCACAGGAGCGCCTGGCCGTCGAAAGCCCAGGGCGCTTTGCCGTAGTGCGCGCCGGAACCTTTCGTTCCCGCGCCACCCGCGGCATTACGATTCTCATGCAACGACAAATGCGGTCCGGTTCGGGCGGACCAGGTGCGGAGTTGGTGCAGGCGTGGGAGAAATCCGGAAAGAAGTTTGGAGACTTCTTCTTCGAGTACGCCTTCGAATGCGAACGGCGCGCGTTCGGTCAGCGTTTTGGAGAGCCTCACCGCGAGACTACCGCTGCTGACCTGACGACCGCGGTGCGCGACGTGCTCGCGGGCCAGGCGACCGACCCCATCGTGAATGTCATCGGACCCTGGCGCTGGACCGACAAAAAATTGCCTTCGCTCGGGCCCGATTTCCGTCTGGTCGAAAACCGGACTGATAACCTGTGAATCGCCCCAGTGACTGGATCCTGCCGCGCGTGCGGCGCATGCACGGGTATGTGCCCGGGGCGCAACCCGAACGACCCGACATCATCAAGCTGAACACGAACGAAAACCCGTTCCCGTGTCCCGAGGCGGTGCGCGCCGCCATCCGCGCGGAATTGGACCGCGACCTCCTGCAGCGGTACCCCAATCCACGTTCCGACCCCCTGAGAGAGGCTCTGGCACGCGCCTACGGCAGGGACGCGAACTCGTTCCTCGCGGGCAACGGTTCGGATGAGATCTTGGCCATCGTATTTCGCGCGCTCCTCGAACCGGCGCGTACGGTGATCTTCCCCGACCCGTCTTACGGTCTGTACCCGACGCTGGCCGAGATCACCGGCGCTGCCATGGTGCAGGTTCCGGTACAGGAGGATTGGGCTCTGGACCTGTCCGGCCTGCGCGCGGCTGCGCTCGAGCACAAAGCGCCACTCACCGTCATCACCAACCCGAACGCGCCCACCGGAATCGCGCAGTCCGCCGAGGACCTGCTCGCTTTCGCCCGAGCCAATCCCGGCCTCACGCTCGTTGACGAAGCCTACATCGAGTTCGGAGGGCAGTCCGTTGCCTCGTTTGCGGGGACTCCCGAATACCCGCGACTGCTCGTCTCCAACACCATGAGCAAGTCGTATTCCCTGGCCGGAATGCGTTTGGGTTGGCTGCTCGCGCACCCGGATCTGATTCAGGAGTTTGACAAAGTAAGAGACTCGTACAACCTCTCGCGTCTGGCGCAAGCGGCCGCGTTGGCCGCCCTGGCCGACTCGTCCGAAATGAAAGGGCGCGCTCGCGAAGTGATCGCCATCCGCGACTCCTTCCGAAAGGACCTGGTTCGCTTGGGTTTCGAGACTCTGGACAGCAGGGCGAACTTCGTCTTCACGCGGCCGCCCCAGCATACCGGAACGGCTCGCCAGCTCTTCGCCTTCCTGGACCAACGCGGGATCATCGTGCGTTTCTTCGACCGCCCCAGACTCTGCGATTTCGTTCGCATCACAATTGGAACGCGCGCGCAGATGGAGACGCTGACCACAGCCCTTGACGATTTCGTCTCAGGCGAGCAGTGATGGCCTTCCAGGATCATTTCTCCAAGCAGGCTTCCGAGTACGCGCTCCACAGGCCCACGTACCCGATCGAGTTGTTCGCCCTGCTTGCGGAGGTCTGCGTAGAACATCGGCTCGCCGTCGACGTGGGCGCAGGCAACGGCCAGGCGGCTGTGGCACTCGCAGATCATTTCGAGCGCGTGATTGCGGCAGAACCCAGCGCCGAACAGATCGCCCAGGCTCGACCGGCCGAACGCGTGCAGTACATTCAGGCGGCGGCCGAGTCGCTGCCCGTGGAAGATGCGAGTGCCGATCTGATAGCCGCCGGACAGGCGGCGCACTGGTTCGACCTCGACCGGTTCTACGCGGAGGTGCGCCGCATCGGCAGGCCGCAGGCCCGTGTCGCGCTGTGGTGCTACGGCCGTTCGCAGGTCACGCCGGCCATCGACCCCATCGTCGAAGAGTTCTATGAAGGCACGGTCGGTCCATTCTGGCCGGACGGGCGACGCCTCGTGGAGGAGGGATACCGGAACCTCAGCTTCCCTTTTGCGCGAATCGAAGCCCGCCCCGTCGCCATCCTGCGCGACTGGAGCGCCGACCAATTTGTCGACTACGTCTCCACCTGGTCGGCGGTCGCCCGTTTCCGCTCGGCGAAAGGTGCCGATCCGATTCCGGCCTTTCGCGAAGAACTGCGGCGCGCCTGGCCGAATACCCAAAAGGTGTCCTGGCCAATCTCCCTGCTTCTTGGGGCGGTGCACACCCCGGCCTGAATCGCCTGGAAAGTACTTGCGGGACCTACGGCTGTACTGGTAGGATTGTGAGCCCTAACCGGAGGTGCCCCCATGCCTGTTTCCCTGACACCCAAGCTCGTCAATCCCGACGACAACAAGAAGGACGCCCTTCTCAAATACACCGTGGGCGACTACATGGTCAAAGCGCTGGTCACCGTGAAACCCGATGACGACATCTACAACGCCATCCAGTTGCTCATCAAGAAGCAGATTTCGGGGAGCCCCGTGGTGGACGACCACGGCCAGCTCATCGGAATGCTGTCCGAGAAAGATTGCCTGACCATACTATCGCGCCGGGCCTACCATCAACACGCGAGCGGCAAGGTTTCCGAGTACATGACCACGAAGGTGCATACCGTGTCCCCGGACATGCCCCTGGTCGATCTGGCCGAAAAGATGGCCGCCCCCGATTTTCCGTTCCGCCGCGTGCCCGTGGTCAAGGACGGGCGGTTGGTCGGACAGATCAGCAGGCGGGACGTCCTCATTGCCATTCAGGAGAACCACAAGACCAGCGGGGCCTGAGTTCGGGCCAGGACCCCTTTGGCGGCCGACGCCCATCACTCCTGGCGCCGCACGTCCTCCTCGAGCATCTTCAACCGCTGTGTTTTTTGCGGCGACTCGTACTCCGCGCTCGAGAATTCCTTGAGCGTGTAACTCTGCGTGCGGTGCTCTTCTTTCGAGAAGGGAATGACCTCCCGGTCCGGCTCGGATGCAGCCTGGCGACGCGTCGACGCCTCCAGGATCCGGTTCACCTCCTCGACAGACTTGCCTGCAATCTCTGACGGTGAGATCGCCAGGTTCTCGCGGATGCCCCTCAGGTGGCGAAGAGTGTACGGGCCGGGCTTCCCACGGTCGTGGAAGATCTTTCCAAAGAAGAGCAGGTCTATGGTCTGCAGGCCCGGCCGGAGACTGCCCCGGCCCCGCGAAACTGCGATGGGCTCATCCCCGGCGAAGAGGTTCCCTTTGATCTCGTAGTCCCCCGGTTTCGTCACGGAAAGCTGCACCGAGATCACCAAAGAACCATCCACGATCTTCTCCGTGGCTTTGCCTGTGAATCGGGCCGGCGCGTGGGGGCTGGAAAAGAACGACGTCATCAACTGGTACTCCCGCGGCGGGTTCACGTCCTCGGACGGAATCTGAAAGCGGACCAAGAGTTCGATATTTCCCCAATCCACGCCGCGCGGACGCCACTGAAAGGTGTAGACGCGATCGCCCGCGGTCCGGTCCCCGTCGCGCCCGTTGTCGCCGTAGGTGGGCGAGGGCAAACCCACGAGCCTGTCCTGAACGCGCTTCGCGAGGCGAACCTCGACGAATTGGACCACCGAAGGAGTCCGGGAGGGCGGCTTCACGCAGCGCAGCGTGATGTTGTGAGGTTCGGCACCGAGGGCCGTGTGTGTTTCGGGTTCCAGGACGCAATAGTGTTCCGAAAGCTTGGGTTGCTTGGTGACCGGATCGGGAACGACCAGACGCTGCAGGCCGCTGCGGATGACCTCGGGCCGCAGTTCATCGGTGTGTCCACGAAGCAGCGGGCGCGAGTCCGGGGGATAGCGCGACCACTCCCGATAGTCGCGCAGGACGTCGGCCGGTCGAACCGGCACATCCCGCGGCTTCTCGTTCTTGGCGTCGCCGTAGAACTGAAAGGGATCCTCCGCCTTTCCGGCTCCCCTATCGTCCCGCAGCCTGCCCGCTCCATCGTCCGAGAGCAGCCAGACCGCAAGCGCGCCCAAGATCAGCACCACAACTCCCACTGCTACCCAATGCCATTTTGACTTGAACATCAGAACTGTCCCCCGGGGTCAGAAGCCCCAAAAAGGAAAGGCCCCCGCTGCGACGGGGGCCTTCCACCATTTCTCTCAACCGAGCGTGCGCTCGTTTTTCGATTCTTGCCGGTCCCCTCAGAAGCTGGAGGGATTCTGGTTGGTCAGCGATCGTTTGATCGGGATGTGGTACTCGTTGATCTCCCGATAGCGATAGTGACCGCTCCAAGCATAGTAGGTCTTCTTGCTGCACAGCAGACACGTGCGACCGGTAAATGTCCCGCACTGGCCCTTTTCGTAGCCCTTGATGTCCCGCATGCCGCAGGCCGAGTGGTAACCCACGACGTTGTCGTCCTCACCGGTCAGGATGATGCTTCCAACGCCCGTCTTGTACCCGGCCGTGTTGTAGAACAGTGCGCCACCGGTATCATTGTGGTCATATGCGCCGCGGGCACCGGACGTGGTCAGGCGCGGAACCGCGGACATCCAAGTTTGAACAGCTGCAATTCCCAAGATTCCCGAGAGGATAGTCAGGCCCGTACCGGCGTTCGCAAGCTCGCTACCGCCCTGGGCGGCCGCCAGCGAAGCGACGCGAATGACGTTGAAGTTCGAGCCGTATTTGTCCAACACGTAGCCGGTCGTCAGGCATCCCATGGAATGGCAGATGATGATGCAGCGGTTGCTGCCGCGGCAGTAGTTGTTGAGAGTCCCGAACAGGCGGTAGGCCCCCCGGTCGGATGACCAAACGATCGGGTCCATCCAGCCGTTGTAGGTGACGTGACGAACATTGCCGGACTGCTGAACGTTCCACCGGTCGGGACAGCTCGTGGCGTTATAGCACGACGGCATGTCGTCGTTGGCGAAGCCGTGAATGTAGATCTTATAGTCAGTCGCTGAGAGAGACGCGGTCGACAGTGCCGCGACCGCGAGAAATAGAATCGTGAGAAGCTTTATGTTTCGCATGATGCGCTCCACTTGGGTGATGCCTCCCTAAAGCAACATCCGTGCCGGCCGGCGAAACCCAGGCCACCCAGACAGGCAATCGCGCCACAGGGCCTCCTGACCCAAATGAACCCCAGTTTGCAGCGGGGCGCCCACGCTGATAGTGCCACGCAGCATCATTCTGGTGCGATTTCGAGCGCCGACCGGCCCCGACGCCCGGAAACCAAACCGCAACCGCATGGTACGAAGTGCAAAGCGACGTTGGATTGTCGGCCAGAACCCTGTACGGTGACCATCGCCGCTGTCTGAAAATCGACAGCAGGCGCAAATGCGCTGTCTATCGTTGATCAGCGAGCTCGCGAAGCGTGGACCTTGGCGAATTCGTCCATGGCGGCCAGGGGGTTTGCTCGGACGAGTTCCCCATCCGCGACCAGGTGCTCCCCACCCACGAAAACATGGCGCACGTCTGAAGCCCGCGCCGCGTACACGAGCGTTGCGTACACATCTGCAACCGGCTGACAATGGGGCTGACGAAGGTCCACAAGCGTCAGATCCGCGAGCAATCCGGGACGCAGTTGCCCGGTCTGGCCCTCGAGGCCCAAAGCCCGGGCGCCGTTGCGGGTAGCCAATTCCAGAGCTGTCAGGGCGGGCATGATCTTCGGGCCCCGCCGGGGCTTTTGGATCAGCGCCGCAAGGCGCATCTCGTGGAAGCCGTCCAGGTTGTTGTTGCAGGGGGCGCCATCCGCGCCCAGTGAAACGGACACACCCGCCTCCAGCATCTCGGGGATGGGCGCAATGCCGGACGCCAGCTTCAGATTGCTGGACGGACAGTGCAGGACATGCGTCCCCGTCCTGCGCAACAGTTCGAGGTCGCCATCTTCCAGATGCACGCAATGCGCGACGCAGCTGCGTTCGTTGAGAAAGCCCACGTCTCCCAGATAGCGCAGGTTGCCCTTGCCGGTCTTCTTGCGAACAAGCTCGATCTCTCCGCGGTTTTCGGACGCGTGGGTGTGCAGCAGCAACCCGTGTCTCTCGGCGAGCTTCACGCTCTCGCGCATCAGGCGATCCGTGCAGGAAACCGCGAATCGGGGCGTCACCGCAAAGCGCAGGCGACCGTCATCGAACCCGTGCCACTTCTCGATGAGCTCCTGCGTCTCGCGTAGCGCATCGTCCGTGTCCTCCACCAACTCGGGCGGACAGATGCTGGCGTCGTCCATCAGGCACTTTCCGGAGACCGCCCTCATCCCCGAGTCCGCCAGCGCCTGGAAGACGGCGTCGGTGTGGCGAATCGTGGCCATGTCCAGGATGCACGTGGTGCCGCCCAGGAGCAATTCCGCGATGCCCATTTCAGCCGACAGTCTCAGGCGATGCGCGTCCAGGGCGCCCTCTCCCGGCCAGATGTACTGCGCCAGCCAATCCAACAACTCCGTGTCATCGGCGGTATTGCGAAAGGCGGTCTGACATAGATGGATATGAGTCTGGATGAGGCCCGGCAAAGCCGTCAGACCGCTGCCATCCACAAAACGAGTACCGCCGCTCGCAGGCGGATCCTCCCCGATGGACTCGATTCTCCCATCTTGGAGCACGAGACTGCCGGACAGGACGGATCGCCGGTCGTCCATCGTGACGATGTGATCGAGATTGCGGATGACGACGCGACTCATGGGAGATCTGGAAACAAGACCGGGCCCGGAGCCCGGTGTCAACGCGCTTCGATCATCACGCACGCGTTCATCAGGTATTCGAAACCGTGCTCCTCGAGGTAGCTCTGCACGGCATCGTCTCCCGCGCCGGGTTGCACCCAGACGCGATTCAGGCCCAGAGTGCGGGCTTCTTCCAGACTCTGCAGCGTGAACTTGGGCGGAACGACGTAGACCACCAAGCCGATTTCGTGCTCGGCGTGAGCATCTTTGAGATTGGGGAACGCGGGGATCCCTTCGACAGCCTGCGCGCGCGGATTGATCGGAATGACCGTGAAATCCCGGCCGCGCAGATCTCGCATGATGATGTTGCCGAACTTGCTGCTGTCGTTCGTGGCCCCGACGAGCGCAACCACCGGCTGCCCGCGCAGTACTTCTATGAGATTGAGGTTCATCTATCTCTTGCGACGAGGAGGGCGGCTTTCGGTCACAGCACTTCTGTTTGACAAAAGGGGCCGTCCAGGAAACCCTGCCTCCTTCCGGAGCCCAGGTAGCTCAGTCGGTAGAGCAGCGGACTGAAAATCCGCGTGTCGGTGGTTCGATCCCGCCCCTGGGCACGTTTCTTCCAAAGAAGAAGGTTGCGGCCTTCCCCATCACCTGCACGTAGTCACGTCAGGGGCCGCCGCCCAGTCGCCACAACTCCAGAAATCGCTCCTCCGTTGTGGGCGTGCACCGTTCAGGCGCAAATAGCTTCTTCACCGGCGGCTTCGGGTAGCAGGAGACTCGACCCGTTTCGGGCACGTAGGTCAACATGCGCACGATGGCGTCTTCCCCCTCCACCTCGTACAGTGTGTAGCTCATTCCCTGGCCGGGCACGGGTTGGCCGGTCTCCAGATAGCGTCGTGACGTCATGCGGCTGTAACCGGCGGCTTCATACAAGCGGGTCAACCAGAACGCGGCGAAAATTCCTGTTGCCAATCGCCCTGTTCCGTGTTCCTGTGTAGTACAAACAGCCGTCAACATCGAGACGTGCAGGGCAGACGCGCGGTCAAGTTTTCCCGAGAACTGCCGATGCACTCAGGGGGAGTCATGGAGAAGGGCTTTTTTGTCTGCGTGGACGACGAGATGTCGGTCACTCAGACGCTGCGTGAACAACTCAGAGAACACTTCGGGTCCAGTCACGAGATCGAAACCGCCAACAGCGCAGAGGAGGCTCTGAGGCTGATCGATGAGATTCAGGAGTCGGGCGGCCTCGTGGAAGTGATCATCACCGATCAGGTGATGCCCGGCATGAAAGGGGACCGTTTTCTGGAGGAAGTCAATCAGAAGCTGCCCGAAACCATCAAGATCCTCCTCACCGGTCAGGCGGGCCTGGACAGCGCCATCCATGCCATCAACCGGGGAGGGCTGAATCGCTATGTGGAAAAGCCCTGGGACATGGACAACCTCAAGACGGACATTCAGGGCCTCATCGCCAAATTCCGTCAGAACATCGAAAACCAGAGGCTGCTCAACAGTTTGGAAGCGCAAATTGCTCGGCTGGAGTCGCAGAATCGCGAGCTTCAGTCCCAGTTGGAATCCTGAGGCCCGGCTTTTCGGATCGACCGACCGCGCCGTCCCCTCTACTTCGCGGGCGAACGCGCGTGGCTTGGCCTCCGCAGGGATGCTGGCGCATGCGGAGGGATTGGCCTCCGCGGGGCGCTGGACCTTCTCGGTCCTCTTGGTCGCGTTTCTGTGCGCAACGAGCGTCGCGGCCTCCCCAGAAGAACGCTGCGAAGTAGACAAACCCAAGTCCGGCCGATCGACCAAGGAAAGCGCGAAGGCCGATTCCACCAAGAAGTCAGGGTCCACGGGAAAGAGGCCGCGCCAACCGGACGCCGCGCAGCAGGCCGAGAAGGAGCGCAAGCAGGCGGAACGTCGGCGCCAGTTGGTGGCGCACATTGCGCGCGAAATGCGCTTTGCCGCTTCCAAAGAACGCAGGCAGGCCATGACCCGGATTCCTGGACTCGAGCCTTCCGAACAATCGGAACTCCTGCCCATCGTCCTCGGTCTGGCGGAAAACGACGCCGACCCGCTGGTGCGGGAGGCCGCCCTGCGGCTCCTGGGAAACCTGAAACAGGACCGCGCGGTGCCGGCGCTCATCAAAGCCCTGGACGATCCGAGCGCGGAGATCCTGCAGGCCGCTATTGGTTCCCTCTCGCGCTTGAAGGCAGGGGCGGCGGGACCTCGTTTGCTCCAACTGATCGAAAAGCGCGACCTCCGCGAACGCGACGAGACCAACAGCGCCATCATCCGGGCTCTGGGGGCGATTGCCCACAAGCCGGCAGCGGAGTTCTTGAGGAAGGGCGCGCAGAAGGCGGACACGCACGTCGAAACGAAGCAGAGCATACTGCTCTTCCTGGGAGACATCCGCGACGAGCCCTCCCGGGATTTCCTCACCAAGCTCGCTCAGGACCCCGAGCAACCGGTGCTGAGCCGGGCCTACTCGGTGAACTCACTCGGGCGCATCGGGAACAAGAGCGACGCCACTGCCCTGCGCGAACTGCTCGGCAAGATCCGCGCGATGCGCAACTCGGCCGAGCAGGCCAAGCTGAGCGGCCTGAGGTTCCAGCTCATTTCGGCGCTCATCCGTTTGGGAGACCGCGCCGTGGAGGATGAACTCCTGGCCGCCGCGCGCGACGACGATCCACTCGTGCGTGCGCGCGCGGTGAAGCAGCTCGGCGAACTCAAACTCGCGCGGGCCCGACCGCTCCTGTGCTACAAGTACCGACACGATTCGAGTCCCGGAGTGCGACGAGCGGCACGAAAAGCAATTCTCGCCGTCGATGGGAAAGGCGATTGAAATGGAGACTCCGCGAACCAGCGTTTGGGCGCGCATCCCGGCTGTGCTCTCTCGGGGGCGGTGGTCCCTTTTCCTGGTCCTGGCGCTCTTGGTTCTGACGATGTCGCCTGCGTGGGCCGACTGTGCGCCTGATGCTTCCGAACGCGACGCAGCCTTTCCTTCTGCTATCGAGGTCAGCGCGCTGATTGGAAGCGGCCGGATCATCTGCAAAGAACTGGTATTTCAAGGCGAACTCCGGGCCGACACGGGGCGCGCCTTCGAGCCGGTGCTGCGTTTTCGCGATGGAGCCGGTCGCCACTACCTCGTGCTGCCGCGTGCCAACTCGGCGGGTCGGTTCGTGCGCTCCCTCGTGTACGGTGTCGAACTGCGCTTTCTCGGTCGCACGCCGGGTGGCCTGCCGCTCGCGGTTCAGGGACCTGCTGATCCGCGCCGGCCCTATGAAGGCGACATCCGCGAAAGCGACCCGCGGCTCGACGAAATCAAGCAGAAGCTCCGGCGCGGCGAAACCCCTCCGGGGGAAATTCGCCTGCGGTACGGCGGCACGAGGGGCGATCACGCCATGTTCTACGATCTGGTCGGTCGCCAGCTGTACTTCCGGTATCGGGAAGACCGCTTCGACCGGCGGGGAGACCGCAGGGTGAAAGGTCTGATCGAGGGGCAGGCGTATCTGGTCAGCGGGACTTACAGAGGCGCGCGACTCGGAGAAGTCGTTTCGCCGCCAGGCAGCCCGAACTACAATAGCCTCCTGGAGAACGAAGACTCCACCCTCGAGTACGATTTCGGCGCGGCCGTTCCGCTGCGCATGGAGCAGATTCTCTTCCAGTGAAAGCGGAAAGGAGACTCGTGCGACTCCGGCGGGCCAGCGTCATCGTCTTCACCCTGGCCCTGGCCTCCGGCCTCTCCGAATCGTACGCTGCCGACCCGCTGCTTCGATTCTCACGCGGAGGAACGCTCGAGCTTCCCGCGGGCCACGTCTTTTCCCACTATCGCGTGGCGGCCACGTTCACCATTCCGGCCCATGCTCTGGCCCGACTGCGCAGTCGAGGCGCCTACCCCGAACTGGAGCTCACGCCGCGCTACGGGGATGATTTCGTCATACTGACCACGACCCTGGCCCTGCGACGGAGCCGCGGCCTTCCGGAGGCCGCCGGTCTCGACCGCAGCGGGTGTGGCATCGGTCAGCTGCCGCCCGGGGAAACGTTTCGGGTCGAAGGCGTCTGCGATCTGGTGCTGGCCGGAAATCCGTTGCGCAAACGAATCACCATAGCGCGGGAGGGGCCCCTGCTTCACGTCTTCAGCGTCACCTATCGTCGCGAGTCCGAAGCAAAGCTTGCGCCCCTGTTGTCCAACCTGCGCTTCCAAAAACCGTGGCGGGCAGCGGACGAAACGCGACCCCGCTAGACTTGGATTTTGCTTTTCCGCGGGCGGTACGGGAGCACCGTGGCCGGGAATTCGGCCAGAGGGCCCTACCCGGAAAGAAGCGATGGGCGAATACAAGAACCGCCAGGAACTGGAGCGAACGCTCGCGGAACTGACCACTGCCTTTCGGTCGCGGTGGGCCGAGCGCGCCCTGGATGGCATGCTGGCTGAAATCGAGGACCTCAATGCCGCGGTAGCGCGCCCGGACTTCTGGGACAACCCGGAGGCGGCGCGGACCACATCCATGCGCAAGGCCGAACTGGAGAAGAAAGCAGAGCCCTGGGTGAAGCTGCGTTCGGACCTGGACGAGTTCCCCGACCTGGTGGAGTTGACCTTCGAAGAGGTGAGTGACCCCAAGCAGGCTCTGGCCACGCTCGAAGGCGATTTCGCCGCGCTCGAACAACGGTTCGAGGAGCTGCAGATGCAGGTGGCGCTCAGCGGGGAAGACGACCATCGCAACGCCATCGTGACCATCAGCTCCGGAGCAGGTGGCACCGAAAGCCAGGACTGGGCCGAGATGCTTTTGCGGATGTATCGGCGCTGGGTGGACGACAGGCACTTCCGGGCCGAAACGCTGGACTACCAGGACGGGGAGGAGGCCGGCATCAAGAGCGCCACGCTGCTCGTGAAGGGAGAGAACGCCTTCGGGCTGTTGAAGTCGGAAAACGGCGTTCACAGACTGGTTCGTATCTCGCCGTTCGACAGCAACAAGCGTCGGCATACCTCCTTCGCCTCCGTTCACATCATGCCCGAGCTGGACGACGACGTCGAAATCGAAATCGACGAGGGAGACCTGCGCATCGATACGTACCGATCCAGCGGGGCCGGTGGACAGCACGTGAACAAGACCGACTCAGCCGTACGGCTGACGCACCTGCCGACAGGGATTGTCGTGGCCTGTCAGAACGAACGGTCTCAGCACAAGAACAAGTCCACGGCTATGAAGATGCTGCACGCGCGCCTCTACCAATTGGAGAAAGAGAAACGGGAAGAAGACCTGGAGAGCCGTTCCGGAGAGAAGAAGGACGTGGCGTGGGGTTCGCAGATTCGCAGCTACGTTTTTCACCCGTACAAGATGGTCAAAGACCTCCGCACAGATCATGAAACATCCGACGTGGACGGAGTGATGGACGGGAAGTTGGACCCGTTCATCAACGCGTACCTCAAAAGCCTGAGCGAACCCGCCGGAAAGCGTAAGAAGGAATCAGCCGACGTCGGCTGATCCTTTCAGGCGGCGCGGCCTTGAGCTCGCAGAATATCACGGACCGACCGCTCACTCTCCGCGAGCGATTTCTGCTTTGGTTCGTGCCGCTGCTGATCGTCGCGCTGCAGCGCGTGCTGGGCGCCACCTCACGCAGAGTGGATATCGGGCGCGAACACCTGGACAGCCTGCGCGCCCAAGGCCGGCCGTGGATCTACGCCATCTGGCACACGAATGTCCTGTACTCGCCGTACCTCAACCGCGGCCAGGGCGTGGCCGTCATGGTTTCCGCCTCCCGTGACGGTGAGCTGATTGCGCGCGCGGTAGAACGATTGGGAAACACGACGATCCGCGGGAGCACTTCTCGCGGGGGGATTGCCGCGCTCAAAGCGCTCGTAGCCCATCTCCAGACCGGCCAACCGGCGGCCATCACGCCGGACGGTCCGCGGGGGCCCGCTTTTCAGCTGCAGGCGGGAATTGTCACGGCGGCGCAGATATCGGGCGTGCCCATCGTGCCCTTCCACTACGAATGCACGCGTCAGTGGGTGGCCGAACGTGCCTGGGATCAACACCGCATTCCTAAGCCCTTCACAACATTCGTGGTTTCTTACGGCGAACCCATTCACATCCCCGCGCAACTGTCAGCGGAAGAGTTCGAAGAAACCGTGGCGCTCGTGGAGCGGTGCCTGCTGGAGAACATGGAAGTGGCGCGAAAGAGGGCCGAAGAACTGAGGGCCTGACGGTGCAGTCACGAGCGACTTCGTGCCCTCGTACGGTTGCTGCGCCCGACCGCGTTCAGGAAAGGCCACGGATGTGACGCAACGCTGCCGCCAGCGCGTCTTGGTTGCGCACTTCGCGGCGGCGCGTCATCGTAACATTGTCGATCGTGATCTCTTCCTCG
>CAZPFB010000106.1:0-18379 GCA_964585735.1 uncultured Leptospiraceae bacterium | reverse complement strand
CGAGATGCCTTTCCCGAGCAATTCCCCCAACACGTCGATGAGCACCATGCTCATCATGAGGGTCGTCAGGAACGTGAGCCACATGGCGAAGGGAACCAGGATTTCCAGGAAGATGTAGCGATCGAGAACCGTAGGCCCGAACCGGCGTCCTCGGTGAACCCACTCCAGGCGCCGCCACACACTCCGATCGGAATGGACAGAGGAATCCCGGCGGGACTGCATGTGCACATTCATGGGGCCAAGGATCCTTCTGGTTCAGACCGCATTTCTCGGAGACGTGGTCCTGACCACGCCCATGATCCGCGAGTTGCGCAGACGCATTCCGGAAGCGCACATAGCGGTGGTCGTCAATCCCGCGGGAGCTCCCGTCCTCATGCCCAACCCTGACGTGAACGAGGTTCTCGTCATCGACAAAAAAGGCCGGCACCGATCCTGGAGGGGGATGTGGAGCTTCGCAAAGAAGCTCCGGGATGGTCGCTTCGACCTGCTGCTCTCACCGCACCAATCCCATCGCACGTCGCTCTTGGCACGCCTCTCGGGCATTCCACGACGATTCGGTTACCGAACCGCGGGATGGGCGCGGTTTGCCTATACAAACCTGTTGGACCGCGACGCAGAGCAGCCGGAGATCCGGCGCCTGCTTCGATTCCTGACCGACGCACTCGGTCCAACACCCGGGTCACCGCGGGAGCGCTCTCCAGAGGAAGCGCCCCTGCTGTTTGAGACGGAGGAGTCGCGGGAGTCGGCCCGCCGCCTGCTTTCGGATCTCAGGGAACCGCGACAGCCTATTCTGTTGGCACCCTCCTCCGTGTGGCCCACGAAGCGCTGGACGCCGTACGGTTTTGCGCGATTGGCCGGACTCCTCATACGGCAGTACGGTGGCCAGGTGCTCTTGGTAGGCGCGCCGGAGGATCAGGTCGTGGCCGAGAAGGTGATGCAATACTCCAGGGAAATGAACCCCGGTCACGTGCACGAACGAATCGCCAACGTGTCAGGCCGAACCAGCCTCCTCGGCCTCTATTCGCTGATGCTCCGCTCGCGCCTGCTCGTCTCCAACGACAGCGCCCCTGTGCACCTGGCCTGCGCGGCGCGCATCCCTGTTGTGGCCGTCTTCGGCCCGACTGTCAGCTCGCTTGGATACGCGCCTATCGCACCCCGCACGACGGTCGCCGAATTGTCCGACCTGCCGTGCCGGCCCTGCGGCACGCACGGCGGACGCAGATGCCCTCTGGGTCACTTTCGCTGCATGCGTGACCTGAGCGCCGAGAGTGTGCTGGAATCCGTCCGTCTCGTGGCGGGGAGCTGACCGCCCGGGCAGAGTGCCCAAGGACTCGAACGAAGGACCTTCGATCACCTTCCCAAGAGGTGTTCCGGGTTGACGGGCTCTCCGTTGCGGATCACCTCATAGTGAAGGTGCGGCCCTGTGGAGTTGCCGGTGCTCCCCACCTCGCCGATGATTTCACCCGCGCGCACGTACTGCCCGCGCCTGACCGCGATCCGCTTCATGTGCGCGTACAGAGTTCGGTAGCCGCGCGGGTGTTCGAGCATCACGACATTCCCGTAGCCGTCCGGTCCGTGCCGCGCCATGGTGACCAGGCCACGGGCGGCCGCGTAGATCGGTGTACCGCTCGGCGCCGGGAGGTCCATGCCACGGTGGAATTCCAAATGCCCCCCGGAGTAGCCTATGTACGGCCGTCGCCGGAGGCCGTACCCCGAACTCACCGATAGGCGCTGGGCTATTTTCTCCGGCAGCGGAACGCGATGCGGGAGTCCGTGGAAGTGGCGACGGTAGAAATCTCCGTACCGCGCGCCGTCTTCCAATTCCGGCAGGTGCACGAGGAGGCGACGCTCCACATAGCGGAACACGAGGAAGTCCCCCTCTCGCGAGCGATCCCGCAGCGTGAGCAGGCTCGAAGCGGGTGTCTCCCGATCGTCCAGGTAGTCGCTGTGACCGGGCTCGTTGGCGATCAGCCGCGCGATTTGCGCCTGCCGGTGACTCAGAACCTCGGTTTGCTCGAGCAGCAATCGCAGTTCGGCGGCCAGTTCGTGATAGGTTGGATCCAGCGCGGGCGCGGAGGACGGCTCCTCGTAGCCGACCGCTTCGGTGGCCTGAACCACGAGCAGGTAGAATCCGAAAAGCAGAGCGACTACCGCCCCCAGGCCCAGTTGGGCCAAACGGCGATAGGACAGTGTCAACGTTCGGATTCGGTGGTCGGCTGAGGAATGGAGGGCGAACACCAATTCCCTGGGAGCGCGTGTCCCGACGATTACCCGACCCGCAGCCATGAATCAACGCTCCATCGCCCCAGAACCAGCAACACGGAGGCGACGGCTCCCAGCCAGACGTAAGGGGCCACGGTCACCCACCGGGCAAGCCAGGCCAGAACACACACCAGTGGTATCGGCAGAACCAGGAGGCTCGCGTAGTGAGCTCCGTCCGGAAACAGCAGCACGGCGCCAATCGCAGCATAGCCAGCAAACCCGAGGAATGCCACACCGTGGGCCAAAATCTTCACGGCTTTGCAGATCGCGGATGAAGCTCCAGAAGAGCCTTGCGTCCGCCCCTTTCGTAGAGTGCCTTCTGATAGACCGAACCATCGGGATGATAGTTTGACAGAAGCCCGCCCAGCCGACCTTCCACGTAGGTTTCCGTCCGTTCGAGGGACCCCTCAGGGTAGTAGTATGACCAGGTACCTTCCATGAGATCCTTCCGGAATGTACCGCGGACAGCCACTCGCCCATTGCGATGGTAGCGGACCATCTCTCCTTCGTAGTAGCCGCCTCGAAACGTACCGCGCTCCTCCAGACTGCCGTCCGGGAAGTAGCGTTCGTACGGCCCGTTCTCGTTTCCGTAGTCAGGATGGGAGAAAAATCCGAAGTCACGCACAGGAGCGCGGGCATAGTGGATCAGAAGGTACAACCGCCCCTCGTCGTCGAAGTGACGCCAGGTCCCATCCCTTCGTCCGGCGAGGTAGCGACCCGTCGTAATCACGGTCCGCCCATCCATGCTCCAGGCGCGCCACGGCCCTTCACGCCTCCCCTGTCGGAGAGCACCTTCCGCCGATAGGCCGCCTTCGGCAAAGTACTGCTGGAAAGCGGTTTGGGTCTGATGAGTCCACAGCCCCGTCTTGCGATCCAGTTGGGCGCCCGCCGGCACTCCGCTTGGTCTTGGGGTTTCCCTGAGGCGACGACAGGATGCGGGAACCGACAGGCTCCACAGCAAGAGCGACGAAGTGAAGATTGCTAACAAGGGGGCACGGAACAGGGCCGTGCGAACGTGACTGCTATTGCACACGCACCGTACGCTCCCGGAGCACCTTGCCCTCTTTGTCCATGACCTGGATGCGGTATTTGCCCGGCTCCAGCACGCTGGCGAAGTAGACATAGGTTACGGTCACAGGTACGCGGCGGCTGAGCGAAGCAATCTCGGAAAAGTTGCCGCCCTGCTCGTGATCGGCCCGGATCCGAACGAGATCGGTCTTGAGGTCCCCTTCCCGCCACTGGAAGCGAATGTGGACCATGGGCCGCCCGGCAGTGGAAGAGACGGTTTCGTTCTTGAGGAAAGACGACATATTCTCCTCGGTGATTTCTTGGCCGGCTATGGCGAGCTGATAGCCCGGTGAAAAGATCCAGCCCCACACCTTCACCACGCCCCAGCCCACCAGAAGCGCCAGCACGACCATGGCGACAATGCGCGCCACCCGACCGCCGCCCCCTCCGCCTTGGGAATCTGTATAGTCTTCCAGGCGAATATCACTGCTGACATTGTAGACTGAGTCTCGCGTGCGTGCCATTCGGATGCTCTCTCGATAAGGAGCCGCGCGGAAACCCTCGTCCCGAACGCTCCGGCTTGGTACCGTACCATCATTCTGCTCCCCGTACACCTCGGGAATCACTTTCCGGTCCTGCGCGGGGGGTGGCTCGGGTGCCGCACGGGTGCCCTCCGGCTCGGAGTCCGCGTGGCGATCTTCCTCTATGTCATGGACCAGGCGCCGCATCCCGGCGCTGTCCTTCGTCGCTTTGCGCAATTGGTCGTCGGCGGCCGCTCGCAGCCTATCCTTCTTGGAGCCCATCTCGAACCTCCCGCGCAAATTCCTGATACTGCCTCGACACCTTGCTTCGCGGCTGATACTCCAGGACCGTCTGCCTCAACATATGTGCCTCTTCCACGGCAACCGCCCGGTCGATTCTCGTCCGAAAGAGCGGGATGTG
Source organism: uncultured Leptospiraceae bacterium (assembly GCA_964585735.1). Taxonomy (GTDB): domain Bacteria; phylum Spirochaetota; class Leptospiria; order Leptospirales; family Leptonemataceae; genus CAZPFB01. The sequence continues at coordinate 14,167 of CAZPFB010000106.1, read as the reverse complement.
CTCCTCGATGCTGCCCAGGAGCGCCTGCGAAATGGTCGTCCGCTCGTTGAACATGGTCAACAACGCGCCCAGGACGCGCAGCCGGGGGTTGAACCTCTTGTGGATGGTCTCAAAGGTGTCGAGAATGCCCTGAATCCCGTCCAAGGAAAACTTCGCCGTTTGGAGGGGAATGATGACGTGGGTTCCGGAAACGAACGCATTCACAGTCAAAACGCCCAAGTTCGGCGGACAGTCGATGACGATGAAGTCGTATCCGCTCGCCTCCCCAATCGACTCGGACAATCGAAAGAACCCGTCTACCGCCCCGGCCAGAAGGGTTTCGACTTCCGCTAGATGAAACACTGAGGGGAGCAGGTCGAGCCCGGGGACGCGCGTCTGCTGAACCAGGGACGGGGCCGCGCTTCGGTCCTTGAAGACGGCGTACACAGAACGCTCCGGGACCGGCTCCTCTTCGAGGAAGATGGAACCCGCGTTGCCCTGCGCGTCCAAGTCCACCAGCAGCACCCGTCCCCCTTCCCGCGCCAGGCAGTGCGCCAACTGGATAGCGGTCGTGGTCTTGCCCACGCCGCCCTTTTGATTCGCTATGCACAGGACTGCGGTTCGGTCGGACATGGGGAGTTGGGAACGGCGCCCGCTTGCTCGTTTTTGCTTGCTGGAAGTCGCAACGCACGTTTTGAGTGGTTCTGTGGGCGACTATGAACCGGTAATCGGGCTCGAAGTACACTGTCAGCTAAAAACGCGGTCGAAGATCTTCTCGGGTGACTCGTACGAATTCGGCGCGCCGGCCAACTCGCGCGTGGGGCCGGTCACGCTGGGTCTGCCCGGCGTGCTTCCGGTGCTCAACCAGGACGTTCTGAAAAAAGCCATTATGGCCGGTCTGGCCCTCAACTGCCGAATCGCTCCGGTCACCAAGTTCGACCGCAAGCACTACTTCTATCCTGACCTGCCGAAGGGTTACCAGATCAGCCAGTACGACATGCCCTACTGCGAGCACGGTCATCTCGAGTTCCATAGGAGAGAGGATCCGGCGCCCGTTCGGGTCGGTATCACCCGCATCCACATGGAGGAGGACGCGGGTAAGTTGCTTCACTCCCAGCAGCCCGGCGTGAACATCTCGTACGTGGACCTCAACCGGGCCGGCGTCCCCCTGCTGGAAATCGTTTCCGAGCCCGACCTCCGCAGCTCGGACGACGCCTACTGGTACCTGGTGACGCTGAAGAACGTGCTGCGATACATCGATGTCTCGGATTGCAACATGGAACAGGGCAGCCTGCGCTGCGACGCGAACGTGTCGCTGCGTCCGCGGGGCCAGAAAGCCTTCGGGACGCGGGTCGAAATCAAGAACCTGAACTCTTTCAAAGGGGTGAAAGCGGCCATCGAGTACGAGATCGAGCGTCAGGGGGACCTGCTGGATCGCGGGGGCACAGTCCAACAGTGTACGGTGCTCTGGGACGCGGACCGCCGGCAGACGCGCGTCATGCGCCTGAAAGAGGATGCCGAGGACTACCGCTACTTTCCCGAGCCGGACCTGACGGTCTTTCACATCGAGGAGGACTTGGTTTCCGAGATTCGAGCCCTCATGCCGGAATTGCCGGCGGCCAAGAAAGAGCGCTTCATGAGCCAGTACCAACTCCCGGACTATGATGCGGAGGTCCTCACGCGGGACCGGCCCGTCGCCGAATACTATGAGGAGGTCGTTCGCTCGTCCGGAGACGCCAAGCGATCGTCGAACTGGGTGAAGGACGAGGTGTTGGGGATCCTCAACAAGAACGACTGGGAGATCGAGGCCTTCCCTGTACCCGCGCCCAACCTCGGTCGGATGATCGCCTTGATCCGGGAAGGGGCCATTACGGGCCGGATGGCCAAGGACATCTTCGAACACATGATTGCCGATCGGCTTTCGCCGGAACAGGTGATTGAGAAGTACGACTACCGCGCCACCGACAGCGCTGAACTGCCGGCAATGGTGGACCAGGTGATTCGCGAGAATCCGGATCCCGTCGCCAAGATCGTTGCGGGCAACGACCGTGTGCGCGGCTTCCTCGTTGGACAGGTCATGAAGGCCTCCAAGGGGCAGGCGCCACCCGAAGAAGTGAATCGCCTCGTAGATGAGGCCATAGCGAAATTGAAGGCAGGGACGTGAACTGACGGATCGGTCGAAGCCGGCTGATTGTGGCGGACCCGCGGGAGAGGACCCATATGCGAACGTGGAACATGGCTCTGGTGTCGATAGGCTTGCTTTGCCTGCTACCCGCAGCCGCGAGCGCTGAGTGCGTCGAGGGAACGTGCGTGACCGGGACCGGCACCTACGCCTACAAGAACGGAGACCGCTACAGCGGTCAGTGGCAGGGGGGAAGGTACGAGGGCAAGGGCAAGCTGACCTTTCAGACCGGCGCTGCGTACGAAGGTGAGTTCCAGAAGAACCGCTATGCCGGCAAGGGCGTTTTCCGGTCCGCAGAGGGTGATGTCTACGAAGGCGATTGGCAGGACGGGCTCATGCACGGCCAGGGGGAGATCCGCTACAAGAGCGGAGGCTCATTCAAGGGGACTTGGGAGAAAGGACTTCCACGGGAAGGAACCTACACCTACAGCAATGGCGATGTCTACACCGGGTCCTTCGTGGGCGGAGTTCCGGAGGGAAAAGGCGCCTATCAGCACAAGCAGACCGGTAACAGCTACAGCGGTGAGTTCAAAGCCGGATTGCGTCACGGCCAGGGAACGTACACGTACAAGGAGGGGGACTCGTACGTGGGCGAATGGCGCGCGGGCAAGATGCATGGGAAGGGGAAGTATGTCTACGCCGAAGTTGGCGAATACGAAGGAGAATTCGTGGAGGACGTGGCCAGTGGCCGCGGTGTGTTCCGCTTCAAGAGTGGAAACGTGTATGAGGGCGAGTTCAAGAACGACCGGATGGACGGCAAGGGAACGTTCTCCTTCAAGTCAGGAGCCAAATACGTCGGCGAGTTCAAGGAAGGCAAGTTCCACGGGAACGGGATTCAGTACGGCGCGGATGGCAAGGAACTCCGCAAGGGACGCTGGGAAAACGACGCGTACGTGGGCCCGTGAGGCGAGCAGGGATTCTTCTGGGAGTCAGGTGGACGGATCAGAAGCATTGCGCAGCCGGGCCATACAATCGCCGTGGAAGCGTCCAGGAGGTGGACGCACATGGTTCCTCGCGCCACTTGGGGCGCTACTCTTTCTGAGTTGGTCCCAGGATCCTTGCCACGTGGTCATCCCCGAAGTCTGCGTTGGGCCACTGCAGCGTATGCCCGCGCAGCAAAACCCGCGCCGACCCAAGCGCGAGCCCTTTCCAAGCAACGGCCGCCACACGCAGGCCGAGGCAGATGTTGTTGATGGGATAGATCTGGTCCGCAAGCTCCAGGCCGTACAGTTTGCAGGGATAGAGCGTCTCGACGTTCTGGTACTCGGTCCCCTTGAGGGTCCGCGCGATCTTGCGTACGCGAAAGCCGGTGTCGTCGTACCAGTAGGTGCCGGCCACGTCGCCGCTCGTGGGATTGGTGAGCTTGCGGAATCAGAAGGAGGTGGGCGTCTCCCTCGCTTCGCTCGGGCCGCGCTGCTCCGGGCTCGCGCATTCGCGCTCGTCCCTCACTGCGTTCGGGACCGCTGCGCGGCCCTGCGCATCGCTGACGCTCCTGGGCGGACGGGGATTTTCCGCGTCTGGAGATTCACAGCGACGCCGAAGGAATCAGACGCGAATACCGGGGAAAACGGACGCGGAACGGCCAAGTCGTGTTGATGCGACGCCTCTTCCGGGCAGGTCGACCACGAAGAGAGGCTTGGCCCCGACTGAGGCTGAAACAAGAACGATCCGCCTGTTCGCTGAGTGGCAGCCTTCCGCCCGAAGGGGCTCTCAAAGCGAAAAGGACCTGGGCTCTGCACCGATGCGCAAAACCAACGGCCTCACGTGCGCGGGGTATGCGCCAATGCGCAGGCTGCATCAGGCTTTGTCCGCCAGTTGCGCACTTGTGGGATTTCTTGCATTCTGCTGGCAGAGGCGTTCTGCGTCAGTCTGCGCGCGGAATGCCTAGGGCCGCGCGCGCCGATGCATCGAACTTCCGGGAGGCCGCAAGGTCCATGGGCAGATCATCACCCACTATATAGGCCCCGCCCGCAAGCTCGAGGGTTCGCGAAGCCACTCCTTTGAGCGCGCGCAACAAGTGCTTTGGAGTTATTCCCAGGGCGCGTTTGCAGAGTTCCGCATCAACATACGTAACAGGGTAGAATCGATAAAGAGTGTCTCGCGAATCCCCCGTATCCTCCTCAAAGTCAATGTGGAGGAGGTCTTCCGGTCCGACCAAGCATCTGTACGCCGCGAGGCTCCGGATGTACTCCGGCAACGCATTCCTTACTAGGTCCTGATACGCCGTCGGATTTGCCGCGAACCGCAGGACAAGTGTATCATCCTCACTCCCATGATCATCTGAAAACGAGAAGCGCCTGATGTAGTCTACGCTTCCGCGTATCCCTTTTCCGAGAAATTTGGACAACGACACGACGACAAACGGACTCCCTTTCCGGTCCTCTAATGCAGGCCCTTTTGCGGTTGGTCCCCATCCCCAGGGCGGCTCGATTCGCGTCACGGCTTCAAGGAACCGTTCGTGCCTATCGGACATCGGTTCTGAAGGACGCGCGCGCAGGCGAATCGAATATCTTAAGGCTCCTTTCCCCATTAACGCAAAGGAACCACACGGACTTTGATGAACTTGGACATACCTGCACGCTCAATGGCGGCCTCAGCTCTCCTCTTCTCCGTCGCATTGGGCACTTCCCAGCGTCCCGCTCGATTGTTTTCGCGCAGAGCCCGCCCTTGGCGATACGCCTGGTCTCTGGCTTTCCCACCGATGCTAAGTTTGCGCTCAACGAGAGTGCCATCCTTCGCCACGCCATCGAACTTGACAATGCTCTTTCCCTTGGGGTTCGGATTCTTGTACGTCAAGGCGGGTGCTTGGCCATGGCGATAGCCCTCGGCTCCCGCCTGATACTTTCCCGCCCGAGTCCTGAGATCGATGCTGGGCTCGCGGACCCAACTTATCTGCCTTGGTGCAAGGGCTGCGTCGCCGCTTCGAGCACCGGTCTGCACCGGGGACGAACTGCCTCGACTCTTGCTCCGGGTGCCGATTTTCCTGACCCAGTTGTAGCCGTCCTTGAGCAGGCCAACCGCGCGCGTTCCCAAGCCCGGACCGTGCTTGGCGCTGTCCATCGAGGCCTTCGCGGAGTATTGCCACTGCGTCGGGTACGCCCCCCCACCGAAGTCGGGACTGTGGACAAATTCCTTATTGTAGAACGGTGTCGACGGGGCAATCGTTGGGCGATGCCCCGTCGGGTCCTTCGCCCGGATCGGGTTCCCCTCCACATACGCGAACCGATTCCAGCTCTGCGTCTCGAACTCTTCAGGAACGATGCTGTCCGCCGTTACGAACCGCGAGGTCTCCGGGTCATAGTACCTAGCATTGTAGAAGTAGTAGTTCGTCTCCTTGTCCAATTCCTGCGAATTGTACTTCGGCGCAAAATCCTTGTTTCCCTTTTGAACGAACACCTCCCCGTACGGCAGGTACTCCGTCCGGCTCATCATCTCGCCCTGAGGGTCGAGCACCAGCTTCACCGAATCCACCTGGTCGGTCAGAAACCACGCTGCCGATCCGTTGGAAGCAACCGCCGCCACACGCAGGCCGTTCAGGTAGATGTTGTTGATGGGATAGATCTGATCGGCAAGCTCCAGACCGTAGAGCTTGCACGGATACAACGTCTCGACGTTCTGGTACTCGGTCCCCTTGAGGATCCGCGCAATCTTGCGCACGCGGAACCCGGTGTCATCATACCAGTAGCGCCCGGCCGTGTCGGAGGTTGCGGGGTTGGTCACCAGGCGAATGCGGTTGTATGAGTCGTAGCTGATCTCCTTCTCCAGCCCGGATTTGGTGTCCCGCTGAAAGGTCATGTTGCCCGCAGCGTCGTAGCCCATCGTGAAGCGCGCAGCACCGTTGGCGATTGTATCGATACGCGTGGCCATATGGTTGGCGTACGTATACTGCCAGCGGTCGGTCACCGTGCCCGTGGTGGGGTCCCGCATCTCTTTGGCGGTGAGGTTCCCGTTCGGCGTGTACTCGTAGAGGCGGCGGTAGCGGCTGGGGTTCGTCTGTGTGGTGCCGGTTCCGTCGTCGGCTTCCACGTAGCTGCCGCTCGCATCCACCAGCCGGTTCATGCCGTCGTACTGGTAGCTGGACGCGGTGGCGTACGCTTCGGCGTTGTTGGCCACGCCGGTGATGTTGTTCTGGACGTCGAAGGTGTAGTCCGCGTTCTGGATCGTCTTCGTCGTGGTCTGGCCGTTCTGGGTCGTGAGGATCTTGGAGAGCCTTCCCTTCACGTCGTAGGTATAGTTGGCGATTACATGGTTTCCGTACTCCACCCGGGCCACTTCGCCGAATTCGGTGTACGTGGTGTCCAGGATGATCGGTTGGCCGTTGCCGCAGCCTGCACCCTGGCTTGCGTCCGGGCGCACATGTACGCTCTGCGTGTAGCCGAAGCTGTTGTACCGGTAGCAGGTGCGCAGCCGGGTGTTCACGACGACCGTGGATGGATACAGGATCTCGTAGCTGCGGCCCAGCAGGTCGTACGTATAGTCCGTGGTATATACCGCGCCCACCACCGCTGTGTTGGTGAAGGGGGTGCCGCCGTCTTTGATGCTGCGGTCTTCGCGTTTGAGGCGACCGAGGCGGTCGTACGAGAGCACCTTGGTCTGCGAGCTGTCGTTCAGGGCCACCAGTCGGCCGCGGCCGTTTTCGGTGCCGGACTGTACGTCGTACGCGTAATGCACCGTGCCTTCGCTGCCGGGCAGGTTCTTCTGCGTGAGGCGGCCGAGCTGGTCGTAGGCCATCGTGGTCACGAGGCCTCTTGCGTCCGTTTCCTGGGTGACGTCGCCGAAGGCGTTGTGCTGGTAGCGGTCCACTCCCAGGTCGGGGTCGCTTCTTGCGATGAGCCGTCCCAGAGCATCGTAGGCCCAGTAGGTGGTATTGTTTTGCGAAGTGTCTTTGCCGGGCACATCGGCGTGAAACGGATCGCACGAGAGGCTGCTGCCGTTGAGGTCCTGTTTCTTCAGGCGATTGCCCGTGGCATCGAAGCAGAAGCCCACCGTGGCGGTGACCGAGCCGCCGGTGCCGGTGCCGGAGTCTTCCACCAGGAGCGTGTGGCCGCGCGCGTTCTTCACCGTGCGCTTGCGCGTGCCGCCGGAATGAATCGTTGTGACTTCCCATGGATCGTTGTACAAGGTGCTGATGCTGGTTTCGCCGGATTCGCCCTGCGCCTTCGGGAGCGTCACCTTGCGCACGCGGCCGCTCGAATCGTACTCGGTGATGGTGGGGTTGCGCACCGCGAGGTTCACGCGGAAGGTGTCGATTTCGGAAGCGTCGGCCCAGTCGCTCTGGCCTTTCTGTGTGACCCGGCCGACGGCATCATAGACGATGCGGCCGGTGCGCGCGTAGCGGCCGTTTGCTGCCGTGCGCACGGTATGCACCGCGCGGCCCAGGCCGTCGTGGTACGTGCGCATCACGACGTGCGGGTCCGGGGTGCCGGTGTGGAATTCGCTTTTGGCCGAAAGCGGGAAGCTCGTGGAGTAGGTGTAGTCCTGTAAGGTCTGGATGCCGCTTTCGGTGTCGGCGCGCACGCGGATCAGGCGACCGAACCCATCGTAGTCCGTGAAGCTGCGGTTGCCGTTCGGGTCCGTCATGGAGGCGACTTCACCGAACGCGCTGCCGTAATCGATGGTGTAGCCGGTCACGAGATCGCCGCTCGGACCGACGCGGCGTTCTTCCGTGCGGAACTGGTGCAGCTCCCCATCAAAACTGTAGCGGGCGGTGCGCGCGGGGGAGCCGCTGGTGTTGCTTTCCTCCGTGCGATTGCCGTACGTGTCGTAGACGTACTCCATCACCGCCGGGGGCACGGAGGCCAGGCCCGAGCCGCTGCCGGTGGTCGTCTTGCGGATGAGGTTGCCGCGGCCGTCGTAGACGTGCGCGCTCGTCTGCTGCTGCGCCAGGCCCTCGAAGCGCACGATGGTCGTGGGCCGCTGCTGGTTGGTGGCCGACACCGTTTCGAACTGCGTGCGCTCGCTCACCGTGAGCTGCGTGTGCGCGGCGGCGCTGTGGTGGTCGGTGGTGGTCTCCACGCTGGAGAGCAGCTGGTAACCCGCAAGGGTCACGTTCCGGGTGCGCGTTTCGGTCTGGACTCCGCGCACGTACTTGCGCACCGCCGCGGGCGTCACCAGGTAGCTGGCCTGAGGTGCGGTCTGGATGGTGTGGATCTGGTATTCGTGCGTCGTGCGCGAGTAGTCCTGGTTGTCGTAGCCCAGAAAACGCGTCTCTTTGATGGCGCCTGCGAGCGCGCGGTTGTGGCGGAAGTCGGCAAACGGAATGTTGTTGTACGTGCTGATCGTTTTGCCGCCGAACGCGTCGCGCACCGTGAATTCGCCGAAGCCGAAGTAGTCGGTTTCTTTGCGTCCGTTCAGGAATGCCGAAAAAGCATAACCGTTTTTGTATTCATAATTCAGAGTAATGCGATTGCCCAGCCCGTCGTCCTGATGGATGCGCGTGCAGACCTTGTAGTTCATCGGCAGGTCGGGGATATCGTCACCGGAGGTGTTGTCGAACTTCGTGGAGTTTTCGTACTCCAGTGTGTAGGTCCCGCCGATGCCGTTCTCCACGCGGTGCATGAGGTCGGGCACGGTGCCGCGCGTGTTGGCAAAGTACCAGACGGAGTCTTTGAGGTGGATGATGCCGATGTCGGTTTTGCCGTCGCCGTTGTAGTCGCCCTGAATCCAGCGGTACGGATAGACCTTCGTGTACAGGTCCGGTCGTTCGATTTTGCGCGACGGATAATTTTCGGGCGGCGCGAGCGGCTGCACGCCACCGCCACCGAACAGGTAGCGTCGCGGAGAACCGGTCTGGCGCACCAGCGCGTCGCCGTTGTGGTCCAGTTCGCCAGCGAAGGTCGTGTCCGAAAGCGTGCCCAGCTGCTGCGCGACAGCCCCCGCATTCACGCTCAGCCGAAACAGGTTCAGGGTGGCTCCGTTCTGGGAGGCGTAGACGACCTGGTCCAGGCCCAGGGAGCGGCGCAGGTGGTAGCGCATACCCGCCGGGCTTTCGCCGGAGAAGGTGCCCACCGAAAGTGTCGGATTTCCCGAAAGCTTCTGGAAGTGCACCGTACCGGAAAGCGGGCGGGTGGCCAGATAGTATGTGTGCGTAGACGTTCTCCGGTCTGTAAGTACAAGCTGCTTGGCGCCTGAGGCGGTGAACTCACCCGAAAAGGCGCTGAAGCTCGGTCGCACCTGGCGATTGGCGCCTGACGTGCCCGCGCGCAGCAGGTTCTGGAAATCCTGGTTCGTGTCGAACTCGGACGAACTTCCCGAAACGTTGAGCCGCTCGAAGTGACCGGGGTCGAGGGCACCGCCCCCGACCAGGGCCCAGTTCCCGTCGCCCTGATCGTTGAGCACCAGCACCTGCCGGTTGCCCGAGCCGTCGTAGCTGCCGATGTCGTAGACGCTGTCCTTGATGGAGAAGTTGGCCACCTTGGAGGGCTCGTCGCCGAAGCTGGCAAACAGTTCCGCGGCCACCGACGTGCCGGTCGTGTGGCGTATCACAAAAAACTCGTGCGCCGAAGCGGTCTTGCGGTAGTAGTATAGCTCGTGGTTGCCCCCGGCCCCGCGCACCGGACGGCCGCCCGCGACGAAGGTCACGCCCGCCGAAAGGTCCATCACGAAGTCAGGCGCGGACAAACCGCGTTTGAGAAAGAGCTTCTGCTGCGTCCGGTCGAAGATCAGCACCTCAGGCGACGCGGCACAGTCGGCCGTCGTGAAGCAGCCCACGAACACACGCTCCCCGCGGTCTTTGTGCGCGTTGCCGTCGAAGGCCACGTCCACGTCCGCCGTGCTCGATGTGCCGGGCAGATAGAGGCGCGTGTTGGTCGGGACGACGTCGTCTTTGGGCAGCGGCGCACGCGCGAGCACGGACGGGTCCGGTCCGCCCGCCATGTTGTTGTAGATGCGGTAACGAAACCCGTCCGGTGTGGCTTCGCCGATCCAGAAGTTCCGGTCCGTGTCCGAATAAAAGCCGATGTCCGTGCGGCCGTCGCCGTTGAAGTCGCCCTGGAGCCAGCGGGTGATGTCGCGGTGCTGCGGGACGGCGGAGTACACCCGGAAGTTGATGGTGCCGTTGCCGGTTTCACCGAGAATCCACTGGCCCTGCGCTTTGTCGAAAAGCAGGAAGTCCGAAAGGCCGTCGCCGTTGAAGTCACCCGAAAAGCGGTCATATCCAAAGAGCGTTTGCTCGGGTGCCGTGAACTTCTTGTAGAGCTTCCACTGGATGTGGAAGCCCAGAGTGTCGTCGCGGTGGTTCTCGCCGACCCACCATTCGCCGCGGCGGTTGTCGTAGAAGGAAAGATCGCTGCGCCCGTCGCCGTTGTAGTCGCCCGAGAGAAAGGCGATACTGGCGCGCTCTTCGCCGAACTGAGAGGTATCCGCGGTGGAGACGCTGTTGCGGTTGGCATCCGGGTTGTAGTCCTTGCGGAAAAGATTCTGGAAGACTCGCGCGAACTTCGTGAACTCGAAGCGGTCCCCCAGGTTGCGTATGAGGATCCACTCACCGGTCGCTTCGTCGAAGAGGAGTGAGTCCGAAAGTCCGTTGCCGTCGAAGTCGCCGGGGAACCACTCCGTCCGGAAGATGTCGACCATGCCGGCAGTGAGCACGCCGTAGCTGCGCCACTGGAACACGCGCCCATCATGCAGCGCCACCCAGAACTCTCGCGTTTCCGGCAGGTACAGCGCGATGTCGGCGCGCCCGTCGCCGTTATAGTCTCCCGTGACGTTGCCTTTAAAAAACTGGATCTTCGCAGGCCCGGCGTGTCCCTGAAAACGATTGCCGTAGGTCTTGAAAGCGTAGCCGCCCTCGCGCCGACCTTCCGCCGCCTTCCACGAACCCGTCTCCGGATTGAAGAAGACCATGTCCGAAATACCGTCGCCGTTGAAGTCACCTTCGAAGTATTCGGTGTGGAGCGGATTGGTTTCCGGCTCCGATGCAAACAGGTTCGTGACCCGCTCCCAGACGAAGAGATGCTCCGCCTCCTGATAGTGAAAACGCGGGCGCGTGGTTTCGTGGCTGGAACTGACGGCGATCAGAAGCGGACGCAAAGAGTCGAGTGACATGGTGTAGGTCAGCCGGTAGTCCCAGAGCGTACCGTTGTCCCAGCCCACCTCGATGCGTTCGAGCAGGCGATCCATCTTCATCAGAAATCCGGGCGCCTTGGAAACGTAGGCGTCGTCGCGCGAGCGGGTGAAGAAGCGCACGTACTGCCGCGCGGCAAACCCGGCCGTGCTGTTTCCTGTGTAGCGAATCTCCTTGAGGTAGAGAACGTTGTTCTCTGCGTAGAACGAAGTATCGTACTCGACGCTCAGGTAGTTTCCGTTGCGGTCCTCCACGCGTGCCAGGTACCAGGAATACGTCGCGCTGGAGTTGTCAGGGCGAAAGATGCGGCTCGTGCTGGATTCACCGTAGGTTGTAACGGTCCCATTCGTGTCGAAAACGCGCCACACACCTCCCGAAGCCGAATCGGACAGTTCGAGCCTTGCGAAGTCCGACTCGATCTCGGCACGATAAGTCCCGTCTTGTGAGTTGGGGGGTCCGGCCACTCTTACCAGACGCTTCCCGTTGAAGGTGAATACGTCGCGGTGATCGTAGTAGAGCTGCCCGTAGTCCGTGGTGCGCGAGATGCTGCCTAGCCCCAGACTCCAACCGATACCGACCCAGCCGTCGCCTCCGTTGGAGGAGTACGAAAGCCCGAGCTGCGGCTGCACGCCCGCGCGCCCGGGCGGAATCTCGATGGGATACGAGAGCGAAACCGCACCGTAGTTGTTGGGCTGCGGCGGCCTGATGTACGCCGCACCCGCAAAGGGATTCGCGCGACTCTCCGGGTCGGCAAGTTTACTGCTGTGGTTCGTGGAACTGGAAACCGGGTCAGAGCCTTCCGGTCCCGGACCGCCCGGCCCGCCGGACGACGGAAAGCCGGGATTCCCAACGATTGGCGGAAAACCAGGCCCGGTTCCGGGACGCAGCGCGTCGGCTATCTGCGCCCAGATGAGACAGCCCTGCCCCAACGAAGCGGCCGCGCACACGAGGAGCACGGCCCGTACGCGATTGCGCAGAGTCATGCCCATCGTGTGCACCCCTGGCCGTCACTCGACGCGCCGCTACTTGATGGTAGCGGTCACGTCGAACTCACGCTCAATGAGCGGCGCGACGAAGAAGTTGTTCAAACCATGCGTGAGTGTGCCGGCAGTGCTGCCGTTCTTCCACCAGCGGGCGTAGATGTCAGAGTCGCCAGTGAGGAAGTCCGCGCCCTCGTTGTCGAGGCCCTCCCAGAAGAGGACCATTCCGTCCGCGTTGCCCGTCACGACCGGCCAGCGGGCGTGGTACGGAGTGCTCTTACTGATAAGCTCCAAGTTACCAACTGGAGCAAGCGGGGTGAGTGCGACTCGCCTTGCATAGACCCGTGCAAACTGTTGCGTGCCACGCCCGAATACCAACAGGGCTTCCCCGGCGCCTGGAATCAGGGCCGAATGGGTCCGATGCTGGTTGTTGTTGGCCAGACCGTGCGGCAGGTTTCCCACGAGAAGGGTATCCGGTCCCTCGAACGTGCCCGTTGTGAGATTGATGACGCGCCCCCGGATTTCGGAGGCACTCGCGTCGGCGCGGTTCATGGTCCAGTGCACAAGTGCGCGATTCCCCCCGAAGCCCAAAACGCGGGGGTGTTGAGAGACTCCAGGAGCGTTGCTGAGCTGAAGGGAGCTGCCAAGAAGAGCCTGTCCTGCCAGGTCGTACGCTTGGGCAAAGACCGTGCCGCCGGAGTGCCAGGCGACCAACCCTCTGTTCCCTTCCACGATCATGGGGCGCTCGACCGGTATACCATCAATGAGTGGTGGAGCGGATACGGTTCCACTACCGCTCAGGTCGACAAAAGAGGTGCGCGGCCCCCCGCCCACGGAGGAGCGGACCAAAGCGCGCTCGCCCTGTGCAGCGAGGAACAGGTATTGGGAAGAAGGCGCTCCTGAAGCGCTGTGGGCTACAAGATCGGCCGATACCGGAGCGCCGAGGCCGTCGAAAGTTCGGATGCGCGCTGTGGAATCGGTGATGTTGCCAAAGGGGAACAGGAAGAACACCCGCTCTCGGACCCACGCTACCACAAAACGGTCCGTGCCCGCAACAACGGTCGGGTGATACTCGTGCAGGGAAAGGGTGGTCGCGTCCCATTCGTCGGCGCTGGACAAATCGAAGGTTCCGCCAATGGGGGTGCCAGAGGAAAGGCCGATCATGCGCCCGCGCACTCCGGTTCTGAACCCATTCACGCTGGTCCTCCAGACAACGAAGGCCTGTGACCCCAGACCCGCGACGCTAACGTGCTCCGCGCCCGGCACGAATCCATCACCAATGTCAATCTCCGTGGGAACGCCACTCGGCGGACTTCCAAGCGGTAACACCTGGCCGAGGATTCGGCGGCCACCTGGTTCCTGGCTGATCCAGACAACGATGGTGCCAGCCGCAGCTGAAGCGGCCTGGGGCCCCTTGTTCTCGTTTTCCATGCTCCCTGCGTTCCCGAACTGGTTGCCGGTGCGAACGGGGTTCAGGGTAAGATCCGCCTGTCCCAAGAATGCCGTAAGTCCCGTCTCCGATGGCAGACCCGGTAACCCTGCGTTGAGCAGTCCCAGAAAATCACCGCCGTCGGCCCACGAATTCCAAGCCGGAATGCCATAGTTGTCAGCGCCGATCCAGTTCACCGGCAGATACCCCGGCGCGTAACCAAGGCATTGTGGGCTGTTGGAACCGGAAGGGCACGTCGATGAATCGTTTTCGAGAAGCGCCGTTTTCAAGGCATCGCGCCAGGAAGCGAACCAATCCAGCGGGTTGGGCAGCGCATCGGTGACATTCCACAGCCCCCACAGTCGATTGTCCGCCACAAACGAGACTTCGGGAGCAGTGAGGTTGGCCTGCACGAATCCCACATGCGCCTTTCGCATTTGGGAGGCAAGACCTGGCGTTACTGTCACAGTATGAACACCGGCGGCGGTGCTGACGGTGGCGCACGCGCTCGGCTACGAAAGCATCCCCAAGCG